>JAGIBJ010000092.1 GCA_017744415.1 Solirubrobacteraceae bacterium | reverse complement strand
GCCGAGCGTGTCCGTCGCCGTCGCCGAGCCCGAGCCCGTCACCGTCGCCGAGCCCGAGCCCGAGCCCGAGCCCGAGCGTGTCGCCGTCGCCGTCGCCGTCGCCTTCGCCTTCGCCGAGCCCGAGCGTGTCGCCGTCGCCGTCGCCGAGCCCGAGCCCGAGCCCGAGCCCGTCACCGAGCCCGAGCCCGAGCCCGAGCCCGAGCCCGTCGCCGACCAACGACCCGGTGGCGAAGTTCAAGTACTCGCTGGCGGGTAGCACGAAGATCAACACGCTGAGCAAGGGCACCCTGCCCCTGACCGGCGCGATCGACGCGACGCTGAACATCAAGACGGGTGACTACACCGCGACGACCGTTCTGAACGACACGCAGGGCCGCCTCACGGCGCTGGGCTTCCTGCCGGTGACGGTGGGAGTCGGCTTCGTGCCCTCGGGCCCGACGACCGGCAAGCTCGACGACGACCAGCTGACCGCCAACCTGAAGCTCCGCATCAAGGTGAAGTCGGTCAAGGCGTTCGGCGTGATCCCCCTCGCGGGCGGCAACAACTGCCAGACGAAGCAGCTGAGCGACATCGCGCTCAAGTCGACCGACTCGTTCGATCCCACGGGCACCGGCGGCTCGCTCGGCGGCACCTACAAGATCAGTGATCTGAACGGTTGCGGCCCGCTGAACGGTCTCGTCTCGCCCCTCACCGCCGGCGGTGGCAACACCATCTCGGTGAAGCTCACCCCGGCCGCCTGACGCGTGGTGCCGCGGACCCCTCGGCACCACTCATCTCGCCGGCCACCGGGCGGGCAAGCGCGCTCCCCGGGAATCACGCACTCCGGCTGAACCGGGGCGGGACCGCGCGCACGCCATCAAGCACCCTCGTCGCCCCCAGGCGGCGGGGGTGCTGGCGTTTCCGAGCCGAGCACGGCATGCGCCAGAAGCGGGGCAGATCCGCCCAGGCGGGTCGTCGGAATTCGCGCGCCACGCTTCGTGCCATCTCGCCGTGTGCACTGAACGTGCTTCACCTTCGCCAGGAAATCGAGGTAGTCCAAGGCCAGAGAGGGGACATCGCGATTACTGGAGGAGCGCTCATTCAGGTAATGGTGATTGCCATCACACACGGCGGGAAGCTGTGCGGACCGTCCCAAAAAACGGTTGTCCAAAAGTCCCGGCCAGCGTGGCCGGGATCCTGTCCCAAGGAGCATCGTGTCCCGCTTCCTCCGCCCCTCTCGCGCGCTGGCTGCTGCCGGCGGCGTGGCCGCACTCACCCTCGCCGTCGCCGCTCCGGCTGGCGCCGTTCAGAGCAAGACGCTCACGTACAAGTGCAAGTACCCGCTGATCGGCATCAAGGCCCTCAGCATCAAGATCGACCTGGATATCCCGAACACCTGGCCCGCCGGCCAAGCGACGAACCCGTTCGGCATCGTCGCGACTGCCTCGGCGTTCGACATGGCCGCCGGCCTCCAGGCCGTCGACGGCCTCACCGCCATCGAAGGCACCTCGACCGCCTTCGCGACGGTGAAGACCGCCCAGGGCTTCTCAGTCCCGGCCAAGACCGTCGCGACCATCGCGAAGACGACCCTCCCCAACCCGGTCCCGAACCCGCTCGTCCTCACCGCCACGGGCTCGACCCCGGCGCTGACCTTCGACGAGCCCGGCGTCGAGAAGATCGTCCTCGACAAGCTCGCGATCAACCTCACCGCCCTCGACGCCGGTGGCGCACCGATCGTGCTCCCGCCGGTGACGAAGGACATCGACGGGGTCGCCGTCTCCGACAGCGACGGCAACACGAATACGTTCGACGTGTACTGCAAGCTCGACGCCGGCCAGGACACGACCCTCGGCTCGTTCGAGATCGTGAACGATGGCAGCACGCCCGGCCCGACCCCCACACCCGGCGGCGCGACCCCGACGCCGGTGGTCCCGACCCCGACGCCCGTCGTCCCGACGCCGACCCCCGGTGGCGCGACGCCGACCCCTGTGCTCGCCAAGTTCAAGTACTCCCTCCAGGGCACCGCGGCCGTGAATACGCTCACGAAGGGCACGATGCCCCTCACCGGCTCGATCGACGCCGCGCTCAACGTCGCCACCGGTGACTACACCGCGACGACCGTCCTGAACCCGACCCAGGGCCGCCTGACGGCGCTCGGGATCCTCCCGGTCACCGTCGGCATCGCCATGGTTCCCTCGGGCCCGACGACGGGCAAGCTCGTCGACGACCAGCTCACGGCCAACCTGAAGATCCGCGTGAAGGTGACCTCGGTGAAGCTGTTCGGCGCCATCCCGCTGGCCGGCGGCAACAACTGCCAGACGACGAAGCTGTCCGACATCGCGCTCAAGAGCACGGACTCGTTCGACCCGACGGGCACGGGCGGCAACATCGGCGGCACGTTCGCGATCAGCGACCTCAACGGGTGCGGCATCCTGAACGGCATCGTCTCGCCGCTCACCGCGGGGAATGGCAACAGCATCCAGGCGAAGCTGACGCCCTCGTCGTAGTCATGGGTTGATCGGCGCCTCGGCAGGGTTACGCCGCAAGCCGATCAACGAGCTCGCGGCGTGACGCCGCGAAGCCGGGCATCAGGTACGCCGATGGGGTGAGGCGAAGGGGAAACGCCTCACCCCGGATCGGCCGGGCCAGCGTGCGACTCCACCCCGAGTCGCTCCTGGCCCGTCCCGCCTGGCGAATGGGCTCGGTGTCCCTGCGAGCCTCGTCCACGAATGCGGGAGAGCAGGGGCACCCATGTCCCTTCGGGCGCCCTAGTCATCGAGTCATTCAACCCCTTGCGGGCGACACGTCCCCCGGGAGGGCTCGGCAGGCCCGGTCACGCGAGTAGTGTGAGGGCCCCCATGAGCGAGATCGAGATCAAGTCCGGCCTCGAGGGCGTGGTCGCCTTCGCGAGCGACATCGCCGAGCCCGACCGTGACGGTGGCAACCTCCGGTACCGCGGCGTCGACATTGAGGATCTCGTGGGGCATGTGCCCTACGAGCACGTCTGGGGCCTCCTCGTGGATGCCGGCTTCACGCCCGGCCTCGCACCGGCCGAGCCGCACCCTCTCACGGTGCGCTCGGGCGATCCGCGTGTCGACGTGCAGTCGGCCCTGGCGATGCTCGGCCCCGAATGGGGCTTCAAGCCCGTCATCGACATCTCCGACGATCAGGCGCGCAGCGATCTCGCACGCGCGTCGGTGATGGCCCTCAGCTTCGTCGCACAGTCGGCGCGTGGTGGCGGCCAGCCGCCGATCCCGCAGGTGGAGGTCGACAACGGCCGCACCATCGCCGAGCGCTTCCTCATCCGTTGGCGCGGCGAGCTCAACGAGGCCCACGCCCGCGCGATCGACGCCTACTGGATCAGCGCCGCCGAGCACGGCATGAACGCCTCCACGTTCACCGCGCGTGTGATCACCTCCACCGGCGCCGACGTCGCCGCCGCGCTGTCCGGCGCCGTGGGCGCGCTGAGCGGTCCGCTGCACGGCGGCGCCCCCTCGCGCGTGCTCAAGATGCTCGACGACGTCGAAGCCGCCGGCGATGCCGACAAGTGGGTGAAGGACGCGCTGGATCGCGGCGAGCGCCTGATGGGCTTCGGCCACCGCGTCTACCGCGCCGAGGACCCGCGCGCCCGCGTGCTGCGCCGCACGGCCAAGGAACTCGGTGCTGCGCGCGTCGAGGTCGCGGAGGCCCTCGAGCAGGCCGCGCTGGCCGAGCTGCGGGCCCGCAAGCCCGACCGCGTCCTCGCGACCAACGTGGAGTTCTGGAGCGCGGTCGTGCTGGACTTCGCCGAGGTGCCCGCCGAGCTCTTCACGCCGATGTTCACGTGCGCGCGCGTGGCCGGTTGGTCGGCACACATCCTCGAGCAGAAGCGCGAAGCGCGGCTGATCCGCCCGAGCGCGATCTACGTCGGACCCGGCCCGCGCGCCGTCGCCGACGTGCCCGGTGCGGCCGAGGTCGGTCTGGCCTAGGCGCCGAACACGGAGCGAGCGCGTCCGCGCCATTGCTCCAGGTAATCAAACTGACCGCTAGACAGTTACGCTGGCGTAAGTTACGGTCCCGCAAGTTCGCTTCCCCCTGCGCGCTCGAAGGGACCTCCACATGGCCACGATGACTGCGTCCTCCTCCGCCGGGTTCGCGGAGGAGTACCGCCGGATGCTCCGCACCCTCTCCGAGGGTTCGGTGCATGTGCACTTCGATCCCTACGAGGACATCGACTGGGATGCGCCCGACATGGCCGTCGACCCCGCCGACCGCCGTTGGATCCTGCCGACGAACCTCGATCCGCTGGCCGCCACGTCGTGGTACCAGTCGCTCCCCACCGAGCGCCAGATCGAGGTCGGCCAGTGGCGGCTGATGAACGTGCTGCGCGTCGGCGCGGCATTCGAGAGCGCGCTGATCCGCGGGCTCATGCACTACGCGATGGAACTCCCGAACGGCAACCCCGAGTTCCGCTACTGCGTCCACGAGATGACGGAGGAGTGCAACCACATCCAGATGTTCCAGGAGGCCGTCAACCGCTCGGGCCTCGACGTGCCGGGCACGCGCCTGCATTTCCGGCTGCTCCTGCCCATCCTCGGCTTCGTCGGCGGCTACGCGCCGATGGCCCTGATGATCGGGATCCTCGGCGGCGAGGAGCCGATCGACCACTACCAGAAGGCCGCGATGCGGGAGCGAGAGGAGCTGCCCCCGCTGCTCAAGCGACCGATGGAGATCCACATCGCCGAGGAGGCGCGCCACATCTCGTTCGCGAGCGCCTGGCTGCGGCTGCGCATCCCGCGTACCGGCCGGCTGCACCGCTTCGCGATCTCGCTCATGTTCCCCGTCACGATGCGCTGGCTGGCCGGCGAGATCATGACGATGCCGAAGCCGCTCGCCCGCCAGCTCGGCGTGCCTGACGACGTGTACCGCGAGGCCTTCTGGCGCAGCGCGAAGTCGCGGGAGATCCTCGCGTCGTACTTCGGCGACATGCGCGCGCTCGCCGACGAGACGGGCCTCATCAACCCGGTAAGCAAGCGGCTGTGGGGTCGTCTCGGCATCTGGGGGCCGCCGAGCGCCTACCGCGGCGAGCCCAACCGCGACGCCGAGATGGTCCAGGGCTGATGCCCCACGCCGTCACGCAGTCGTGCGTTGGCGACGGCTCGTGCGTCTACGCGTGCCCGGTGAATTGCATCCAGCCGACGCCCGACGACCCGGCGTTCGAGCTCGCCGAGATGCTCTTCATCGACCCAGCCGCGTGCGTGGACTGCGGGGCATGCGTCGCCGCCTGCCCGGTCGATGCGATCAAGCCGCACCTCTACCTCGAGGAGTCCGAGCGCGCGTTCCTGGAGATCAACGCGGCGCATTTCGCCGAGCGCCGCGACCGGCCGAGCCTCGCGCCGGTGCGCCCGAGGCTGCGCGTGCGCGACCGTGGAGAGCGGATCCACGTGGCGATCGTCGGTTCTGGGCCGGCGGCGATGTACGCGGCCGAGGAGATCCTCACCATTCCGGTCGCCGACGTGACCGTCTACGAGCGCCTCGACCGCCCGTACGGCCTCGTGCGCAGCGGCGTCGCCCCGGATCACCGCCGCACGCGCCGCATCGCCGGCCAGCTCGAGCGGATCCGCAACCATCCGCGCCTCACCATGCGGCTCGGCGTCGAGGTGGGCCGCGACATCTCCCACGAAGCGCTCCATGCATCGCACCACGCCGTGATCTATGCGGTCGGGTCGATCACCGACCGCCCGCTCGACGTGCCCGGCGCGGCGCTGCCCGGGGTGAGTTCAGCGACGGCGTTCGTGGGCTGGTACAACGGCCATCCCGACTTCGCCGGGCGCGCGTTCGATCTCTCGCACCGCCGAGCGGTCGTGATCGGCAACGGCAACGTCGCGCTCGACGTCGCGCGGATCCTCACCGTCGACCCGGAGTCGCTCACCGACACCGAGATCGCCCCCGCCGCCCTCGCCGCCCTTCGCGCGAGCCAGATCGAGGAGGTCGTCGTGGTGGGTCGGCGTGCGGCCGCCCAGTCGTCGTTCACGCTGCCCGAGCTGATCGGTCTCGCCGCGACGCCGGGCATCGAGCTCGTCGCCGACGCCGCGGGTGTCGAGGCCGACGACCACGATCCCAAGCTCGCGCTCCTGCGCGAGCTGGGGCCGGCGAACGGCGGGCGCAGGATCACGCTGCGCTACCTCCTCGCGCCCGCCGAGATCAACGGTGCCGAGCGCGTGGAGGGGATCCGATTCACCCCGCAGCAGCTCACCGAGGACGGCGCTCCGCAGCCGGTCGCCGGATCCCAGCACGTACACCTCGACGCCGGCCTGGTGCTCACGGCAATCGGCTACCGAGGCACGGCCATGCCCGATCTGCCATTCGACGAGCAGACGGGCACGATCCCGAACGCCGAGGGCCGCGTGATCGACCCGGCGACCGGCGAGGCGATGCCACGCACCTACGTCGTCGGCTGGATCAAGCGCGGCCCGACCGGCTTCATCGGTACCAACAAGCGCTGCGCCCAAGACACGGTCGCAGCGCTCGTCGATGACTACAACGCGGGCGCGCTCTCCCCGCCGGCGCGCTTGGCCTCGGCGTAACGCACGAGCTCGACCGAGAGCTTGCGCAGATCCGCCGTCTCCTCGGCACGCGACTTCCAGCCGACCCGTGCCCAGGCTGTGCCGCGCAGGGTGCGCAGCTTGAGATCCATGCCATAGCGATCGAGCCGCTCGCAGAACGCGGCGGTCGCATCGCTATAGCCGGCGATCTCCTGCGCCATCAGCAGCAGCGCGTCGGCGTGGTCCTCGTTGAGGTGCGTGCGGGCGCTCTCGGCCCGCTCGCCGTCGACGGGATCGGGCTCGGCCTCGGCGTAATCGGCGCCGGTGGCCGAGTCCATCCGCCCGAATCCGCCGACCCACCGGACGCGCTCGGGGCGCAGGAGGTAGAGCGTGAAGTCGCCGAACTTCGCGTAGGCGCGCGCGGCTGGGTAGGCCTCGCAATGGGCGGCGAGCGCCGCGTCGGCCTCGGCGCCCTCGGGCACATGGACGCGCCCGAGGAGGGTCACGCGGCCGGCGTCGAGCGGGTCCACACCGTCGGGCACCGGTGCAGCGACCGACACGCTGGCGCGCGCGTCGCGCTCGAGGTTGCGGCCGTGCTCGGCGAGGGTCGAGACCACGAGCGCGATCGCACCGTCAGGCTGGACGCCGTAGCCGACGACCGACGACCACGGCGAGCCGTCCTCCGAGAGCGTGGCGAGCGCCGCGAGACGCGTTGCGGCCACGATCGTGCGCGCCTCTTCCGCCGGCGTGCGGCGGGCGCCGAGCTCGGGCTCGCTGAGCGGCCGCGGGAACTGGTTCAGGTTCGCGCCCGTTCCCTGGTGGTCCTGTCCGTCGGGCCGTCCGAGGGATGCGTCGATGGCGCGGGTGTCCATGGTGCTCACTTGCTCGCCTTCTTGGCGCCCTGCTTGGCGGCGCCGAAGCTCACCGTCTTGGTCTTGGCGAGCTGCTTGCTCCCACTCTGACGGCTCAGCACGTACTTGCCATCGAGCTTCGTCCCCTTCGCGAGGAACACGACGAGCTTCTTGCCGGCGACGTAGCCCTCGCCGAGCACCGTCGTGCTTCCGCTCTTGCGGATGGTCACGTCCACCGTGGCGCTGGTTGCGAACGGGCGGGCACTGAGCGTCCTCACGGTGCGCACGGCCGGGACGTCGACCGGCTGCGTGACCGTGACGGTCTTCTCGACCACCTTCTCGACCGGAACCTCGACCACCTTCGGGGTGGGTGTCGACGTGTCGAGCGTGAGGCGGAACTCGCCGAACACGTTCGGGGTGCGGTTCGGACCGGCGACGCCCGCGGGGTAGGCGACGCCGAACACCTCGGTCTTGGCCACCGTCGGCGCGAGGCCCGTCACCTCGATCACGCTCGGGCTGAGCCGGCGGAAGGTGGCACCGGTGACGGTGAAGAGCGGCGTCGCGGCGTCGTAGGCGGTGGTGACGCCCGCGGTGGTCTTGCCGCCACCGAAGCTGATCGACCCGGTGCCGCCGGCGTTCACGACCACGTGCGCGTTGCTCAGGGCGACGGTCTCGCCGTGCGTCTCGAACTTCACCGTGCCCGTGGTCGTCACGTCGAGGGTGCCGGCCTCCGGGTCGACCGTGCCGGCGGCGACGTTGTAGCCGTAGGTGTACGCGTCGAGGCTCTTCAGCGTGGTGCCGTCGATGATCGACACCGGGGCGCCCGTCGGACCGCTGAGCGTGGCGCCGTCGGCGATCGTCGAGTTGCCGGCCGGAGCTCCGAACGCCGACGTGACATAGCCGAGCCAGGTGCGGTTCGTGGTGGACGGCGACGCAAGGTCGTAGACGTTGGCCGTCGTCCAGGCGGTCGCGCCGCCGTAGACGGTGGCCGGCGCGGCGCCGGCCAGCGCGGGGATCGCGCCGAGGGCGGCGACGGTCGCAGAAGTGATCAGGACGGAGCGAGTGGAGCGGAGCATGGGAACGGTTCTCGTGGTGTTGTGGGGGTGGTGGCCACTGGTGAGGAGCGGCCCGGTCAGGCGGGGAGCCCTGCGGTGACGGTGATCTGCCCGAACGAGTCGTCCGGGGCCGGGTAGAAGCCGCCGAGGACCACGTCGTTGGCCCAGGCGGTGAGGTGGGTCGGCACGGCAGTGCGGACGACGAGCGTCGGCGTACTGCCTGAGGTCTGGCCTCCTCCCGAGACGAGCTCGAGAGCGGTGAGTTCGCCGAGGCCGGTGAAGTCGGCGGACGTGGCGCCGGTGAGGGTCGCGAGCATCCGGGAGCTCGAGCCATTGAGCTCGATCTGCGGGTTGCTCACCTGCAGGTTGATGCCGTGGCCCTTGTAGCTGAACGTGACGCAGCCGCTGAACAGCAGGCGGCCCTGGCCGGAGGCGCGGTCGTACCAGCTGCCCGCGGCCGGGGTGAAGTCGACGTCGACCTTGCCGTCGGCGGTCGCGGGGCCGCCCGTGGCACCGGCCGACGGCGTCACGCCTTCACCACCGCCGGTGATGTAGCGGATGAACGACTCGCGCGGGTGCCAGCGCAGCGTGCTGGAGATGACGTCGACGGCGCCTGCGGGGCGAGCGAGCGGCACCGGGGCGACGTATGGCGTGCCGTCGGTGTTCTTGGTCGTCCCGGGGAGCGTCGTCGTGCAGGCCGTGGGCGAGGTGTTGACGCCGGTCGAGCCGCCGGTGCCCGGCGTCGTGCCCGTCCCAGCACCGGTGCCGGGGGTGGTGGTTCCGGTGCCCGCTGCCGGTGTGCTCGGGCCGGCGACTCGCGCGCTCGTTGCGATCGAGAGCACGCCGAACGCGCCGCGCGTGCGGGTCCTCAGCGCGAGCTTCGCCCCGATCGCGGTGGCCGCGGCCTTCGTGAGCGAGGCGCGGGTGCCGCCGACCTTCACCGCGAGCGACTTGGCATCGACGGTGTACTCGCCCTTGCGCAGGTCGAGGCGCAGCACGTCGATTCGCTTGCCCCCGACCTTGGCGCTCAGCGCGCGCGAGGCCGCGGCCTTCCCGAGGCGGAGCTGCAGCGACTCGAGGCGCACGGTGCGGGTCTTGCCGCCGCTCTTGCGGCGCAGGACCATCGAGCCGCCGAGCTTGGTGCGCGTCGTCGCAGCGAAGTCGACGTCGGTCGTCGGGAGCAGGAAGGTGGTGACGCCGGCCGTCTTGGTGACGGCCGCGTCGCCGCTCGGCTCGAGTTTCACGCCCTGCCGCGCGAGCGACCGGTAGGCGGCGCCGTCGGCGCTGAGCTTGCCGAGACCGGCGACGGTGGTTGCCCCGGCGCTGGCCGGCCCCACCACCGCACCCGCGGTGAGGGTCGTGCCGAGGACGAGGGCGAGGCGCGCGCGGCCTCGGGACGGTGCGGTCGGCATCACGCCAGGCCTCCTTCGGTGGACGCGGCGCCCTCCGGACGGGCGCCGCTCGCAAGCCAGTCGACCTCGAACACGGTCGCGCCCCGGCGGATGTCGAGCGTGGCGGCCGCGCCCCACGTCTCGAGCAGGCGCTCGCTCGTGAGCACGTCGGCGGGCTCGCCGTGCGCGACGGTACGGCCACGGTCGACGATGACCACCTCGTCGGCGATGGCAGCCGCGAGCGCGAGGTCGTGGACCACCACGAGCACGGCCAAGCCCTCGGCCGCGAGGTCGTGGAGCAGCCGGCCCATCTCGGCGGCGGCGCCGAGATCGAGGCTCGCGGTCGGCTCGTCGAGGACGATGGCAGGCGTCTCCTGCGCCAGCGCGACCGCGAGGCGCACGCGCTGAAGCTCTCCGCCGGAGAGCGTCGCGAGGCTGCGCTCGGCGAGATGCTCCACGCCGCTGCGCGCGATCGCCCGCTCGACGATGGCGGCGTCCTTCGCCGTCGGCCGCTGCAGGGCGCCGAGGTGCGGAGCGCGGCCCATGGCGACGGCATCACGCGTGGTGAGCCCGGCGGAAACAGGGGCGCGCTGCGGCACGAAGGCTCGGGTGCGTGCGAGCTCGCGTCGGCGCCACTTGCCGAGCGGCTTGCCGGCCCAGGCGATCGATCCGCCCGCGGCACCCTGGAGGCCGACGAGTGCGCGGGCGAGCGTGCTCTTGCCGGCGCCGTTCGGCCCGACGATGGCGAGGATCCGCCCCGCCGTGAGCTCGAGATCCGCGTGCTCGACGATCTCGAGGCCGGCGATCTCCACGCGGACGCCTTCGGCCTTCAGGAGGTGGGCGGCGGTCATGCGGTCTTGCGCAGGAGCCAGAGGAACCACGGCACGCCGAGCACCACCATGAGCGGGCCGACCGGAAGCTCGATCGGCGCGACGACCGTGCGCGCGAGCGTGTCGCCGAGGAGGAGCACGGCAGCGCCGACGATCGCGCACGCGGGGATCAAGAAGCGGTGGGTGGCCGTGCCCGCGGCCAGCCGCACGAGGTGCGGGACGATCAGCCCGAGGAAGCCGAGAAGGCCTGCGATCGAGGCGGCCGCGGCCGCGAGTGCCGCGGCGGCAATACCGGCCAGCAGCCGGGTGCGGCGGGGCGACGTGCCGAGCGACGCAGCGAGATCGTCACCGAGCGAGAGCCGGTCGAGCGGCCGCGCGAGGAGCACTGCGCCAACGAAGCCGGCGGCGAGGTAGGGGCCGCTCGTCTCGAGCGAGCTCCAGCCGTCGGAGACGAGCCCGCCGGCGAGGAAGCCGATCGCCGAGGAGACGCGATCCGGGTACGCGACCATCAACGAGGTGGTGGCCGCACCGAACAGCGCCGCGATCGCGATGCCCGCGAGCACCACGCGCTCGATCGATCCGCCGCGCGGGCCGGCGCTGCCGAGCGTGAGTACGATCCCCGCGGCCACGAGCCCGAAGATGAGCGCGCCGAGCGGCACGAGCGGGGCTTGATCGGGGAATGCGAGGAGGATCAGCGTCGCGCCGAAACCCGCGCCACCCGTCACACCGATCACGTCGGGCGAGGCGAGCGGATTGGCGAGCGCGCCCTGCAAGAGCACGCCGGCCACGGCCAGCGCCGCGCCTACTGCCGCCGCCGACGCGGTGCGCGGCAGGCGCAGCCCGACGGCGATCTCGTGCACCTGTCCGCTCACGTCACCGCCGGCGAGCGCCCGTGCCACCTCTTTGATGGGCAGCGCGACGGCACCGAACGCGAGCGACGCGAGGAAGCTCAGCACGAGAACGGCCAGACCGGCCGCGAGCACGAGGCTGTGCCGACTCCGCACGGGCTAGTTCCCGAGGATCTTCCGGACGCCGGCGATCGTCGTCCCGGCGCCCGAGATCGGCTGGAGCAGGGTGTTGCTCGTCGACACGTAGATGCGCCTGGTGCGTGCCGCGTTCGTCGTGCGCCAACCCGGACGGTCGCGCATCTGCGCCGCGATCTTCTTGATGTCGCCCGGGGCGCCGTGCGGCACGGCGATGATCACGTCGGGGTTGCGGGCCACCACGGCCTCGTCGGAGATGCGGGCGAAGCCGCCGCTCGCCTTCAGGCCCGCCGTGATGAGCGTGCCGCCGGCGCGCTTCACGACGTCGCCGCCCCAGCTGTTCTCGAGGAACGCGTACGGGGAGTTGCCGACGCCGAGCACGACGAGCACCTTCGGGTGCTTCTTGATGCCCTTCGTCGCAGCCTTGATCTGGGCCTCCTGCGCCTTCGCGAGCTTGGCACCCTGCGCCGAGCGGCCGAGGATGCTCGCGATCCGCTTGGTCTGGCGCGGCACCTCGCTCACGGTGCGCGGCTCACGCTCGGCGACGCGCAGCCCGATGCGCTCCATGCCCTTCTTGCCACGCGCCCAGGCCTGGCTCGAGAACACGAAGTCGGCCTTGAGCGTGGTGAGCTGCTCGAGGTTCGGGCCGGAGGGGTGCGAGAGCGGCAGGCGCGGCACCGTGTTGAGGGCCGCCGAGTAGACGCTTCCCTCGCCGCTGCTCACCTGCCCGACGGCGATCGGCTTCACGCCGAGGAGGGTCATCGTGTTGGCCGAGTACGGCGTGAGGGCGATGATCCGTTTCGGCACCGCCGACGAGGCGACGGGCGCGGTGAGGGCGAGTCCCGCGGAAGCGAACAGCAGCGAGCGGATGAGTCCGGCGGGCGCGAACAGCAGCGAGCGGATGACGCCACGCCCGCGGCGCGCGGCGCGCGGCGACGAGCAGGTGGAGGGGAGTGTGGTCGGCATGCGGAGCGGGGGTCGAGAGCGGGCGGAGACCGTGAAGTGGTATTCCGATTGGCCCAGTCGGGTTTAGGGTCGCCGAATACCATACGCACGAGTCGGGATTTGCGCGGCGCGACCGCGTGCGCAGCGGATGAACCAGGTTCTGGGCCCGCTCGCGTTTACGCACTCAGCGACAGAACGACGCGACCGCTTCTCGCATCCTGCTATAACGGCGTCATGCGCCGGTTACGGTGCATTGCGCCGGCGCGTCCCCGCCGGAAAGAGCGACGAGAGGGCAGCGATGGCGACGACGACACTGGGCGTCAAGCGGGAGATCTTCGAGGACTTCCACGACGAATACCGCGCGAGCTTCAAGGCCTTCTTGCAGGCCGAGGTCGCGCCCCACCACGAGGAGTGGAAGGCCGCGCACATCGTGCCGCGCGAGCTCTTCCAGAAGGCCGCCGAGGGTGGCTTCATCGGCATGGCGATCCCCGAGGAGTACGACGGCGCCGGCGTGAAGGACTGGCGACTCAACGCGATCCTCTGCGAGGAGTGCGCATACGCGGGCGTGATGAGTTCGTGGATGGGCCCGAGCGTCGTGAACGACCTCGGTCTTCCCTACATCCTCGCCGCGGCCAACGAGGAGCAGCGCCGGCGCTGGCTTCCGGGCGTCGCCGCCGGCGACACGATCCTTGCGCTCGCCATGACCGAGCCGGGCACCGGCTCCGATCTCGCCGGCATCCAGACGCGCGCCGTGCGCGACGGCGACGACTGGATCATCAACGGCGCGAAGACGTTCATCAGCAACGGCATCAACGCCGACCTCGTCGTCACGGCCGTCCGCACCGGCGACCACCCGCACCAGGGCCTCTCGATGTTCGTCATCGAGCGTGGCATGGAGGGCTTCGAGCGGGGCAAGCAGATCCACAAGATCGGCCAGCACGCGAACGACACCGCCGAGCTGTTCTTCAACGACTGCCGCGTGCCTGCCGCCAACATGCTCAGCGACGAAGGCACCGGCTTCGGCCAGTTGATGGCCCACCTCGTGCCCGAGCGCCTCTCCCTCGCCGTCACGTCGGTCGCGGCTGCGGAGCAGTGCCTCACCTTCACGCTCGACTACATCAAGGAGCGCAAGGCGTTCGGCCGGCCGGTCGGCACGTTCCAGAACAGCCGCTTCATGGTCGCCGACATGATCACCAAGATCGAGTCGACCCGGGTGTTCATCGACCGCACGATCCAGCGCCACGTCGACGGCACGGCCACCGTGCAGGAGGCGGCGATGTCGAAGTACCTTGCCACCGAGCTCTTCAGCGACATCGCCGACCAGTGCCTCCAGCTCCACGGCGGCTACGGCTACACGACCGAGTACCCGATCTCCGAGTACTGGACCGACGCGCGCGTGAACCGCATCTACGCGGGCACCAACGAGATCATGAAGGAGCTCATCGGCCGCACGATGGGCCTCTGAGCACCCCAGCAGCGACAGGGGTCGCCCGGCCGGCGGCCCCGCGCGTCTGGCGCGCCGGCAGTAGCGTCGCGGGCATGTCCAGCAGCTACGCCAAAGTCAACTTCGCCGAGCTCGACGACTCGGCCGCGAAGAACGGCCTCGAGAGCCAGGAGGCACGGTTTGCGCGCACGGCGCTCGGCGCCAAGGGCATCGGCATCGCCAAGTACGAGGTGCACGCCGGCAAGACGATCGAGTTCGGGCACCGCCACAAGACGATGGAGGAGCTCTACCTCTGCACCGGCGGCAGCGGTCAGCTGAAGATCGATGAGGACATCGTCGATCTCGCACCCGGCGACGTGGTGCGCGTCGCGCCCGAGGCGTGGCGCGGCTGGCGCGCAGGCGACGACGGGCTCGAACTCATCGCCTTCGGCACGCACGTTGAAGGCGACGGCGAGAGCGAGATGGAGATGGGTTGGTGGGCCGACTGAGCCGCTGCGGCGCCGGGTCGGAACACCTTCCACGAGACGTTCCGGCAGCGCCGCACTAGCACCGCTGGCGCAACTCCAGCGCAACCGCGGCGCAACGCAGTCCCCCGACAATCCAGGCCATTCCGGGGCGCGGGCAAGTCTTGGACGCCGGGCCATGAGCACGCGCTGCGGTCATGGACCGCGGTCCATGTGGACGCCTCCGTCCGGAGCGGATGGTGCCCGGCATGACCACGATCGTGCCGGATCACCCACACCAGAGCCTTCCCCCAGATCTCGACCACACCACGGTCGGGAAGGCCACGAGCGAGATGCTCGAGGACTACTCCCTGAGGTACGCGCCGTCGACCTACCGAAAGTGGAGCTCGTTCGTCGTCGCGAACACGTCGCTCGGTGGCATCGCGTACCTCGCCGACTTCGCGATCGGCTCCTCACTCGCCGTCACCTACGGCTTCCAGAACGCCCTGTTCGCGATCCTCCTCGCGGCGACGGTGATCTTCCTGACGTCGTTCCCGATCGCCTACTACGCGGCGAAGTACAACATCGACATGGACCTGATCACCCGCGGGGCCGGCTTCGGCTTCTCCGGCGGGACGATCACGTCGATCATCTACGCCACGTTCACGTTCATCTTCTTCGCGCTGGAGGGGTCGATCATGGCCCAAGGCCTCCACGCGGGACTCGGGCTTCCACTCTGGTTGGGCTATGGCGTGAGCGCGCTGATGATCCCGCCCTTGGTGGTGTTCGGGATGACGCTCCTGAGCAAGCTGCAGGTGGCGACGCAGCCGCTGTGGCTGATCGGCATGTTCCTGCCGTTCATCGTGATCGCGTTCAAGGACGGCGGCGCCTTCGGTGACTTCACCGGGTGGAACGGCACCGGCGACCAGAGCGGCTTCAGCATGCTCGCCCTCGGCGCCGCAGCCGGCGTCGCACTCTCGCTGATCGCCCAGATCGGCGAGCAGGTCGACTACCTGCGCTTCATGCCGACGAAGACCAAGGAGAACTCCCGCGCCTGGTGGACTGCGGTGATCGCCGCCGGCCCGGGCTGGGTGGTCCTCGGCGCCCTCAAGCAGCTCGGCGGTGCCTTCCTCGCGTTCTGGATCATCGACGAGGTGGGTCAGGCGAAGGCGCTCGAGCCGGTCGAGCAGTTCCGCGCGGGCTTCGAGAGCTTCCTTCCCGGCGGCCTCGCCCTCGGCGTCGCCGTGTTCTTCGTGGTCCTCTCGCAGGTGAAGATCAACGTGACGAACGCCTACTCGGGCTCGCTGCGCTGGACGAACTTCTTCTCGAGCACGTTCAAGTGGTACCCCGGCCGCGTGTATTTCGTGCTGCTGAACGTGGGCATCGCGCTGGCGCTGATGGAAGCCAACATGTTCAAGTTCCTGAACACGATCCTCGGCTTCTACTCGAACGTCGCGATCGCCTGGATCGGCGCGGTGGTCGCCGATCTCGTCATCAACAAGCCGATCCTGAAGACGAGCCCGAGCTTCATCGAGTTCAAGCGCGCACACCTGCGGAACTTCAACCCGGTCGGATTCGGAGCGTTCGCAACCGCATCGGTGGTCTCGATCTTCGCCTTCTACCACGGGTTCGGGCACGGCGAATTCGGCAACCTCATGGCCGCGTGGTCGCCGTTCGTGGCGCTTGGCCTCGCGATGGTGCTCTCCCCCGCCCTGAGCCTGATCTTCAAGGACAAGTACGCGCTGGCGCGCACGCCGAGCGTGCCGCCTGCCGAGCGCTCCACGCTCCACGTCACCTGCGCCATGTGCCACCAGGACTACGAGCTCCCCGACATGGCCTCGTGCCCGTCGATCGACAACGCGATCTGCTCGCTCTGCTGCACGCTGAACAAGTCGTGCGGGGGCATGTGCAAGCAGGAGGGCGCGCCCGCCGGCCCCGACCTGCTCCCAATGGCGCACTAGATGAGCGATTCCACGACCCCGCGCTGCGTCTGCACGCTGCCGTGGAATCACTCATCGGGAGTTCCGTCTCTTCGGAGCTCCGCTGATCCGGGGCACATGACACGGCGCTGGGTGGGCGCCGGCTCCCGGATCTCGTCACCCAACGGCCGGGGCCGCGATGCGCTTGCGCGACGCGGCCCCGGCCCTGCGGCGTTCAGGGGTCAGACGGCGAGGAGCTCGCGCAGGCGCGTGATGCGCGCCTCGCGGTGCTGGCCCGCGGCAGCAGCCTCCAGCGCCGGGCTCTCGCCGACGAGCACGCAGAGTTGCCGCGCGCGGGTGACGCCCGTGTAGAGCAGCTTGCGGTCGAGCAGGAAGCGGTGGGCGGAAGCGACGGGCATGACGAGCACCGGTACCTCGGTGCCCTGGGCCTTGTGGACAGTCATCGCGAACGCCGACTCGAGCGTCGGCAGCGAGGCGCGCGGCACCTCGAGCTCGCCGCCGTCCTCCTGCTCGACGAGCAGCGTGCCCTTGCCGAGCATGCGGATCGCGCGGAGCACCTGGCCGTTCACGAGCCCGGCCTCGTAGTCGTTGGCGGTGGCGATGAGCTTCTCACCGGCGACGAACCCCGTCTTGCCAAGCGGCTCGGCATCGCCGAGCAGACCCTCACGGATGCGGCGCCCAAGCTCGGTCACGCCACACGGCCCGCGGTAGACCGGGGCGAGCACCTGCTGCCCGCCGACGGGGTCGACCTTCGCGTACTTGGGGAGGCGCTCGGTGACGAGCTCGACGATCTCGTCGGCGATCGCCTCGGGGCCGTGGCGCTCGATCCAGAACACGTCGCGATCGAGTTCCGGCGCCTCGTCGACGGGCACGCCGGCCGCCGCGGCGAGCTGCTCGCGCAGCGCATCGAGGTTGAACTCGGGGCGCTCGCCGCGGTTGATGGCGTGGGCGGCGTGGACGATCATCGAGCGCTGCGACTGGCGCTTGATCGTGCGCAGGCGCGCAACGGGGCAGGCGCCACTCTCGATGAGGTCGTCGAGCGGCTTGCCGGCCCCGACGGGCTCGAGCTGATCGACATCGCCGACGAACACGAGCTGAGTGCCCGTGGCGATCGCATTGAGGAGCACCTCGAGCACGTCGAGACTGAGCATCGAGGCTTCGTCGACGACGATCAGGTTCGCCTCGACGGGATCGTCGGCGTCGCGCTCGGCCCGCTGCCCCGGCACCCAGCCGAGCATGCGGTGGATCGTGCGCGCGTCGTGGCCGGTGGCCTCTTCGATACGGCGCGCGGCGCGGCCGGTGGGTGCGGCGAGCGCCACGAGATCCTCGCTGAGCGCCTTGCTGCCGAGCCCCGCGAGCGCCTCGATCAGCACCGTCTTACCGGTGCCGGGCAAGCCGGTGGCGACGGAGAGCGGATGCTGGAGCGCCGCGACGACGGCGGCTCGCTGCTCGTCGTCGAGCACCTTGCCGTCGATCTCGAGCGGATCGGGCACCTTGATGGCCGCAAGGTCGGGGTGCGGATCGGCGTCGGCGATGCGGCGCAGGCCCTTGGCGACGGCCTCCTCGCGCTTCCAGAGCACCGCGTCGGCGAGCAGTCCCTCACGGAGGATCAGCACCTTGCCGTCGGCGAGCGTCGAGAGATCTTCGGGGAGCGCGACCGGCGGATCGAGCCCGAGCGCATCGGCGCGCCGCACGGCCTCCTCGACGGGGAGCGCGACGTGGCCTTGGCGCATCGCGGCCTCGCGAAGCACCTCGACGAGCACGGCGCGGGCGCGGCTGTCGCCCCCGGGCTCCACCCCCACCGCACGCGCGATGGCGTCGGCGGTGCGGATGCCGACGCCGTGCACGCTCGTGAGGGCGTAGGGATCGGCCGTGATGCGATCGACGGCTTGGGGGCCAAGCGCCTTGAAGAGGCGGTCGGTGAGCCAGCCGACGCGGTGCCTGGCGAGGAGCAGTCGCAGCGGACGCTTGGGCTCGTCCTTGCGCCACGCGCGGGCCGACTCCTTCGCGCGCACGGCGCCGAGTCCGGGGACCTTCTTGAAGGCCGCCTCGGGATCGTCGTCGATCTTCGCGATCGTCGACTCGCCGAATCGCTCGACGAGGCTTTCGGCGTATCGCGGACCGATGTGGCGGATGGCGCGGAGCACATCGACCAGCGCGCCCCGCTCGTCGATGCCGAGCCGGTCGACCTGCTGGGCTTGCAGCGTGGGGCCGTACTTCGGGTGGCGCGACCAGGCGGCGCGCACCGCGATCCGGTCGCCGGCTTCGGCACCGGAGAGCTGGCCGGCGAGGCGGGCCCCGCGCGGATCCTCACCGGTGGTGCGGACGAGCGCGAGTGACCACTCGTCGCGACGAGCCAGGATGCGATCGACGGCAAACTCGCCCTCGAACGTGCCCTCTCCTTCGAGGGCGGGAAGATCGCCGCGTGCCATCCACGTCAGTATCGCGGAAGCGGCTGCGGCGAAACTGCGCAGAAGCGCGCAGCTTTGCGCACGCCAGTGGCGCCGGCCGTGGAGAGCCCCACGGCCGGGCCCTAAGCGCTGCGTCTTAGGAGTGGTCGGCAGCGTTGTGGAGGCCTTCGGCGAAGGCATCCGGCATCGCCGTCAGCTCGAGCGTTTCCTCTTCGCTGGCACCCATCACGGTGTCCGGCTCGTGGACATCGGTCTCGACCCATTCACCCACGTCGCCGAACGACGAGTAGGAATCCGACCAGGTTCGCTGGAGATCGGTCATAGGTTCTCCTGCCTTTCCCGCCGCGGGGGGCGGCGTTGTCTTGGTCGTCGTCCGGGTGCTCCGTGGAGAGCACTCGAACGCCGTGCAGGTTTCATGGTTAGCTCGGGCCCCGTGAGAGGTCAATGGCCCGGACGTTGCGATCACGTGAACCGTGCGCGGACCGACGGTTAACCGTCGGTTACACCAACGGCTCGCCGCGATCGGGGGACAGACTATGGACGTCTGTTGGACCAGGGCCAGCGGCGCGATTCGGGCTCTCGCGGCCGGACCTCGATGCCCGCCTCGGCCGGATCCGACGGAGCGAGCGCATCGCTCAGGCGGGCCAGCTCCTCGTCGCTGAACGGCACCGGCTGCGGGCCGTCACCCCAGCCCTTGCCCTCGGCGACGCGCAGGCGCGCCTCGTCCTCGGCGTTGCGCTCTTCGGTGTTCGTCAGCGACCCGCGGACGATCCACCACAGCGACCAGATCGCCAGGAGGGCCGCGAGCAGGGTGAAGGCGTTCCCGATCAGGCTCGCGAGGATCACGGCGCGCAAGTTACCGGAGCAGCGGGCTCCGGAAGCCGCTCCTCCCCGACGGGCCGCGTAACTGACCGGTGGACAGTTACGCGGCGCCGTGGCGTACGATCGGCGCATGGCCGAGCCCCGCACCGTCCTGATCACCGGCGCCGCGAGCGGCATCGGCCGTGCGCTTGCGCACCGCTACGCCAGCGAGGGCGCGCGGCTCCTGCTCGTCGATCTCAACGACCCGACTGGCACGGCGGCCGAGGTGACGGGGACGGCCGAGTCCACCTCGACGGCGGCCGTCGACGTGCGCGAGGCCTCGGCCACCGCCGATGCCGTCACCACGCTCGCCGCGGGCCAGCCGATCGACGTCGTCGTCAACTGCGCGGGCGTGCTCCCGCCGATCGATCCGGTCGACGCGGTGAGCCCGGACGACTTCAAGCGCACGATCGACATCAACCTCACCGGTTCGTTCAACGTCGTCCACGCCGTCGTCCCGCACCTGCGCAGCGGCTCGCACCTCGCGCTGATCGCATCGCTCGGCGGGCTCATCGCCGGTTACCGGTACACGGCCTACTCCGCGTCGAAGTTCGGCGTCGTCGGTCTCGCGGAGACGATTCGCATGGAGCTCGCCCAGCGCGGCATCCAGGTGCACGCCATCTGCCCCGGCGAGGTGACCACGCCGATGGTCGACGCCGAGATCGCCGCCGGCGACTCCGTGCAGCGCGCCGTGAAGATGATGTCGGGCAGGCCGATCACCGCCGAGCAGGCCGCCGACGGCATCGTCACCGGCATCGACAGCGGCTCCTTCTTCGTGATCCCGAGCGCTCAGGCCCGGGTGCTCTCAGTCATCACCCGCGTCACGCCCGTGCCGCTGCGCCACCGCATCACCGACCTCTCCATCCGCCGCGCCGCGAAGGGCTGAACGGCAGGCGAACGCGACGAACGTCGCTCACCGGTCGAACGGGTCACCACTCAGCGACGCTCACGGAGCCACCGGCGACGAACGTCGCTCACCGGTCCACTGGGCCACCACTCAGCGACGCTGACCGCCGGCCGCTGGCTCCGAGTCTGGCTTGGTGCCACGGCCAAAGCGGCCGCAAGTCGACGTCGGCGATCGTCGGCGGCGAGGGCGGAAGCCGGCCCGAGCTGGTTGGCGAAGCGTGCCAGCTCGGGCCGGTCGCGCGTGCCGTGTAAACAGATCGTGCGCTGGGTGCAGGATCGGTTTACGCGGCACGCCTCGGCCCACGATCCACCCGCCCAAACTTGGGCCGGATTGAACGCCATAGTGGCGCCGAATCCGGCCCACGATCGGACACCGCAATGTTGGGCCGCGCTGACGGGCATAGTCACCGCCCAAACGGCCCACCATCGGACACGGCGATGTTGGGCCGCGCTGGCGGGCAGAGTCACCGCCCACGCGGCCCACAAATCGTCCGGACGCGGGTTCCCGACACGCACGCGCCGACGACGCCCGTCTCGAGCACGCACCGCGAGGTCGGCATCGCCGGCCCGCGACAGACACACGCAGTCCGGCCGCCCACCTGAGCCACCCAACGGCGCAGAGCGGCCGCCAGCGCCTCTCGGTCCTCGGTGCCAACGACCACCAGCCCGGACCCCTCGTCCGCATGGGCCGTGGCACCAACATCGGCGGCCGGCATCGGCGGCCGGCAAGGCCGGATCACCCAACGCCCAGCAACCCCTGAGGGTGCCAGCGGTTGGGGGATCTCGGGCGGCCCGGCGCTCAGCGGCGCAGGGTGGCGAGCGCGGCGCCGAGGCCCTTGCCGCCCGGCGCCTCGATCGCGTAGCGGGCGTAGGCCGGGGCCGCGACGCGCACGAGGATGGCCGACGCGATCAGGGTGATCAGCGCGGAGACGAGCACCTGCCAGAACGGCACGCCGCCGGCCGCGATGCGGATCATCATGAGCAGCGGCGAGAAGAACGGCACGTAGGAGAGCACCTCGACGAAGCCGGGAACGGCGGCGCCCGGCCGCAGGTTGCCGCTGGCGAGGATGAAGGTGACGATCTGGATCATCGTCGCCGGGCCGAGCGCTCCGCCGACGTCCTCCGTCTTGCGCACCGGGAGCACGAGCACCGTCGAGAGCGCGGCGTACGAGAGGTAGGTGAGGATGATCGAGATCGGGAAGTAGACGATCAGCGAGATCGGCACGCCCTCGAACGTGTCGCCGATCGAGCCCGACAGCACCGCCGCGGCCACGAGACCGCCGAGCAGCCAGACGCCGATCTGCAGCAGTCCCGCGGCACCGACGCCGAGCAGCTTGCCGGCGAGGTGTTCCTGCGGCCGCGCCGCCGTGAGGAGCCGCTCGGTGACGCGCCCGGCACGATCGCTCACGATGCCGGTGGCGTACGAGGTCATCAACAGGATGCCGGCGATGTAGACGATCAGCCCGAAGACCGAGACCACTGCCGTCGCAGCACTCGACGGACCACCGGAGTCGATCTCCTGCGAGCCGACGGCGAGCGGGGCGAGCACCTTGTCGGCTTCGCCCGGCGCCACGGCGTCGAGGCGCGCCTGCACCGCGAGGTGCTCGAGTGCGGCGAGCACGGGCGCGGGATCGCCGTCGCCGCCCGTGCGAGCGAGTACGGCGACCCGCGGATCGGACGCCGCACCACGCACGATCACCGCGAAGTCCTTGGTGCCGTCGGAGACGAGCTCGCGGGCCGCCTCTGCCGACTCGAGCCGCACCCGCACCGTCGGGTTGCCCTGCGCACGCAGCTGCGCGTCAAGGGCGTCGCCTCGTGCCTTCGCCGCCGCCGGCGAGCCCGCATCGGCGAAGGCCACGGGGACGCGCTGGAGGGTCGGGTCGTCGTCGCCCGCACCCAGGAGCGTCGGGACGGCAACCGCGGCGGCCGCGAGCAGTGCCCCCACCACGAGCCCGATCCGGTAGGCCCGCTGGTGCATCCGCTCGCGCAACTCGCGCATCGTGATGAGGCGCGTGCGACGCCAGGAGCTGCCGGGACGAGGAGCGGGTGCGCTCATGCAGCCTCCACCTCGCGGACGAACAGCTCGCGCATCGTCGGCTCCACCACGGCGAGTCCGACGACCCGCGCTCCATGGTCGAGCGCGGCCCGCAGCAATGGCTCGGGCTCCATGTCGTCAAGCTGCACCGCCAGCCGTAGCGGGTCGTGGGCATCGACCCGCTCGAGCGCGGGCAGCGCCGATTCGAGGGCCGGCGACGCCTCCGCGAGCTCGAGCACTCGGCGACGCAGCTGCGGATGGCGGGCGCGGAGGCCGTCGACGGAGCCGTCGTACCGCAGGCGCCCCGAGGAGATCAGCGCGACGTACGAGCAGAACCGCTCCACGCGCTCGAGGTCGTGCGAGCTGAGCACGAGGGTCGCGCCGGTCGCGGCGAGCTCGGTCATCAGATCCTCGACGACCGTCTGCCCGATCGGGTCGAGGCCCGAGAACGGCTCGTCGAGCACGATCAGCTCGGGATCGTGCCCCAGCGCGGAGGCCAGCTGCACCCGTTGCTGGTTGCCCTTGGAGAGCGAAGAGACCACGGCGGCCGCTGGGAGCTCGAGCCGCTCGGCCCAGCGCTCGGCCGCCCCGCGCGCATCGCTGCGCGAGCGACCGTGGAGCTCGGCGAAGAACGTGATGTGATCGCGCACCGTCATGCGCTCGTAGACGCCGATCTCCTCCGGGAGGTAGCCGACGATCCGCCGATCGAGTCCCGCGGCCGGCGTCCCGTTCCAGGCGATCGAGCCGCCGTCCGGATCGAGCAGGCCCATCGCCATTCGGATGGTGGTGCTCTTGCCCGCGCCGTTCGGGCCGAGGAGGCCGATCACCTGACCGGCGGGGAGCTCGAAATTGAGGTCGTCGACGGCCACGACATCGCCGAACCGGCGGCTGAGGTGCTCGGCTGAGAGACCCACGCGGCCCTGTTCTAGCACGGGCCATCGGCGGGCCGCGCCCGGTCTCGACCCGACGCACGGTCGCCTCCGGTCTGCGACGATCCCCGCTCGTGGCCTCGGCTCCGACGTCCACCTCGCGGCGCGATCGCGCCTTCCTCATCGTGCTCGCGTTGCTCCTCGTGATCGGGGTCGCCGCGGCGCTGACGCGTTCGCACAAGGGCGCCGGCAAGGGCCCCGGCGTCGCCCCTGCAGCAGGCAGCAGCAGCGGCAACGCCGGCTCGGCCGCACTCGCCGCGCTGCGCTACCGACCGGGGTTCGACGACGAGTACGCGAAGCGCGCGGCAGAGGGCTTCTCGCACCCGCTCTACTCGCGCGTGCCCGGCGGCGCCTTCGCCACGGCCGAGCGCGTGAGCAAGTGGCGCGACCTGATCGAGAAGGCCGTCGACGTCGGCGATGCGCCCGTCGACGCCGACACCTTGGAGGCGCTCGTCTACCTCGAGAGCTCCGGCCGTGCCGACGCGGCGTCGACCGGGAAGGCCGCCGATGCCGTCGGTCTCACCCAGATCGTCGCAGGCACCGGCACGCAGCTCTTGAGCATGCAGATCGATACCGCCGAATCCGATGCGATCACGAAGCGGATCGCGAAGGTGCACGGCCAGGTGCTGCGCTGGAAGGCGCGCAACTCGCGTGTGGCCTATGCCAAGGGCGTCAAGCAGCTGCGCGACCTGCGCGTCGCCCGCGCGAAGGCCGATCCCCGCTACGTGCCGACGAGCGCGCTCAGCGGCGCCGTGCGATACCTGCAGTTCGCGAAGTCCAAGCTCGGGCGCGAGGATCTCGCCCTCACGAGCTACCACATGGGCATCGGCAACCTGCAGAACGTGCTGGCCGCTTACGGCCGCAACTCAGTGCCGTACGTGCAGCTCTACTTCGACGTCGATCCCCGTCGGTCGCCCAAGGCCTACGGGCTCCTGAGCAAGTTCCAGGACGACTCGGCCACCTACTACTGGCGTCTGCTCGCCGCCAAGGAGATCATGCGCCTTTACCGCGAGGATCCCGAGGCCCTCAAGGCGAAGGCCGCGCTGGTTCCTTGAGCCAGAAAATCGAGAAAGGATGCGGCAGCCGGCGGATCGAGCCTAGCCCGCCCGCGCCGCCGCGTC
>JAGIBJ010000091.1 GCA_017744415.1 Solirubrobacteraceae bacterium | reverse complement strand
GCCCATGACGGCGTTGAGGTTGGCCCCGTCGTAGTAGAGCGTCGCCCCGACCTCGTGGACGATCTTCGCGATCTCCTCGATGTTCGGATCGAACACGCCGAGCGTGTTGGGGTTCGTGAGCATCAGGCAGGCGACCTGGTCGTCGGCCTTCGCGCGCAGGTCGTCGAGGTCGACGCCACCCGTCTCGCTCGTCTTCACGGGCACCACCTCGTAGCCGGCCATCGTGACCGTCGCCGGGTTGGTGCCGTGCGATGTGTCGGGCGCGAGCACCTTCGTGCGGTGCTCGCCGCGGGCCTCGTGGTAGGCGCGGGTGACCAGCACGCCGGCGAGCTCACCGTGCGAGCCGGCCGAGGGCTGCAGACACACGTGCGGCAGCCCCGCGACCTCGCCGAGCGCGCGCTCGAGGTTGTACATCAGCTCGAGTGCACCCTGGGCGCGGCGCGGATCCTGAAGGGGGTGGAGACGCGCGTGGCCGGAGAGCGCCGTCACTCGCTCGTGCAGGCGCGGGTTGTGCTTCATCGTGCACGAGCCGAGCGGGTAGAAGCCCGAGTCGAGATCGAAGTTGCGGCGCGAGAGGCGCACGTAGTGGCGGACGAGTTCCGGCTCGCTCACCTGCGGCAGGCGGGCCGGCTCCGCGCGGCGCGCGAAGCTCGGGATCAGGCCGTCGACCTCGGGCACGTCGAGCGCGGGCGCGGTGAACGCACGGCGGCCGGGTGCGCCCTTCTCGTAGATGGTGGTCGCGCGCTCACGCTGCATCGGCGTCGCAGCGGACGCATCCGCCGGCGGCCGCTCGTAGCTGGTCGGGTACGTGGTGTCGACAGCGCTCATGCGGCACCTCCAACGCTCGAAAGGATCGGGCTCGTGGCGCGGCCCTCCCCGTCGCGGGCAGCGGCGATCGCCTCGGCGAGCACGTCGGCGAGACGGTCGATGTGGTCGCGGCTGCGCTGCTCGGTGAGGGCGACGAGCAGGCCACCCTCCCACTCGGGCCGAACGCGACCGAGGTCGAAGCCGGGGTTCACGCCACGGTCCTGGCAGAGCGAGATCACGTCGGCGGTGGTCACGTCGTCCGGGAGGCGGATCGCGAACTCGCGCACGACCGGCTGGTCGTGGAGGGCGGTGACCCCGTCGAGGCCGGTGAGTACCTGGCGGGCGTAGTGCGTGCGCTGCACGAGTAGTTCGCCGAGCTCGACGAGTCCGTCGCGGCCGAGCCAGCCGAGGTAGACGACGCCGGCGAGGGCGTTGAGCGCCTGCGAGGTGCAGATGTTGCTCGTGGCCTTCTCGCGGCGGATGTGCTGCTCACGCGTCTGCAGCGTGAGGACGAACCCGCGGCGGCCGTCGCCGTCGACGGTCTCACCGGCGATGCGGCCGGGCATGCGGCGCGTGTGCTCGGTGGTGGCGGCGAAGAAGCCGAACGACGGACCGCCGAAGTCGAGGCGGTTGCCGAGGGTCTGGCCCTCGCCGACGCAGACGTCGACGCCCTGACGGCCCGGGGCCTCGAGCACGCCGAGCGAGATCGGATCGGCCTGGCAGATCGAGAGCGCGCCGACCTCGTGGGCGGCGTCGCTGAGCGCCTGAACGTCTTCGATCGCGCCGAGGAAGTTCGGCTGCTGGAATACCACGGCGCTCACCTCGTCGGAGAGCATCTCGCGGAGCGCGTCGACATCGGTCGCGCCGTCCTTCAGCGGGATCTCGACGACCTCGGTGCCGTAGCCGACCGAGAGCGTCTCGAGCGTCTGGCGGCTGTCGGGGTGCAGCCCGGCCGAGACGAGGTAGCGCGGGCGCTTGTTGGCGAGCTTGGCGAGGTAGCCGGCGGCGGCGACGGCGCTCGGGCCCTCGTAGACGGACGCGTTGGAGATGTCGAGGCCGGTGAGCTCGCAGATCGCGGTCTGGTACTCGAACATCACCTGCAGGCCGCCCTGGCTCACCTCAGGCTGGTAGGGCGTGTAGGGCGTGAGGAACTCGGAGCGGCCGAGCAGCATGTCGATCATCGCCGGCACGTAGTGGTCGTACATGCCCGCGCCGAGGAACGTGATCTCGTCCTCGGCCGAGGTGTTCTTGCGCGCGAGATCGAGAAGGTGCGCGTAGACCTCCTGCTCGGGCATGCCGTCAGGGAGGTCGAGGCCGCCCTGCAGGCGCACGCCGTCGGGGATCTGGCCGTCGAACAGCTCTTCGAGGGAGCTGACGCCGATGGTGGCCAGCATCGCCTCGCGATCGGCGTCGGTGACTGCGGTGTAACGACTCACGCTTGGCCTCGGTTCGGGGAAAGCTTCAAGGGAAGGAGTATGGCGTGGTCGGCGCCGGGGCTTCTGCACCCGGCGTCCAATCTCACACGGCCCTGCGGAGGAGCAGGGCTTTCCCGCGTGGGGGCGCGGGAGCGGGCTAGCGGCTGGCCGCTAGCTGAGGGTGGCGACGTAGGCGCCGCGGTCGAGCAGCGCGCTCGACTCGGACGGATCGCTCAGGCGTACCTTCACCATCCAGCCGCCGTCGTACGGCTCGTCGTTGATCTGCTCGGGGTTGTCGGCGAGCGAGTCGTTCACTTCGATGATCTCGCCGGAGAGCGGGGCGATCACGTCGGAGACGGCCTTCACCGACTCGACCTCGGCGTACGACTCGTCCTTGGTGACGACCGTGCCGACGGCCGGCGGGTCGAAGAAGACGACCTCGCCGAGCGAGTCCTGGGCGTACCAGGTGATGCCGAAGACGGCGGTGTCGCCCTCGATCCGGGCCCAGTCGTGCTGGTCGTGGTAGAGGAGCTCGTCGGGGTAGCTGGCGTCGGCCATGGTGAAGGTCCTTCGGGGTCGGGCGACGGTGGCGCTAGGCCAGGTCCGGCGACTGGTAGAGCGGGCGGGCTTCGACGATCGCGGCTCGGTCCTTCCCGCGCACGTCGACGGTGAACTCGGTGCCGACCGCCGAGCGGTCGCGCGGGACGTAAGCGAGGCCGACGCCCTTCTCGAGGGTCGGCGAGAAGGTGCCGGAGGTGACGACCCCGCCGCCGACGACGGGGTTGCCGCCGCGCGGGATGCCGGTCTCCGTGAGGCTGAACGGCACGAGCACCTCGGCGGTGCTCTCGGCACGGAACTGGGCGGTCGCCTCGCTGCCGATGTGGCCGGTGGCCTCCTTCACGGCCCAGCCGAGGCCGGCCTCGATGGCGTTGCGGCCGGCATCCATGTCGTTGCCGTAGAGGTGGTAACAGGCCTCGAGACGCAGGGTGTCGCGGGCGCCGAGGCCGACCGGCGTGACGCCGGCAGCGAGCAATGCGTCCCACACCGCGGGGGCGTCTGCGGGAGCGACGAGCAGCTCGACGCCGTCCTCACCCGTGTAGCCGGTGCCGCAGATCAGGGCCGAGACACCGGCGACGTTGCCGGTGGCGACGTGGAAGCGCTTCGGGAGCTCGATGTCGGCGAGTCCCGCGACGATGCCGCGGGCCTTCGGGCCCTGGACGGCGAGCATCGCGTAGTCCTCGGCCGCGTCGACCAGCTCGAGATCGAGTTCGCCGGCGCCCGTCTGCGCGTGGTGGCCGAACCACGTGAAGTCGGTGGGGTGGTTCGCCGCGTTCGTGACGGTGAGGTAGTCCTCCTCGCCCAGGCGGTAGGTGAAGATGTCGTCGAACACGCCGCCGTCGGGGCGCAGGATCAGGCCGTACTGCGCACCGCCGACCTGGATCTTGGAGACGTCGTTCGTCGTCATGTGCTGGAGCGCCGAGAGCGCACCTGGGCCACGCGTGACGATCTGGCCCATGTGGCTGACGTCGAAGACGCCCGCGCCGGTGCGCACCGCGTGGTGCTCCTGCCTCACGCCCTCGTACTGCACGGGCATGTCCCAGCCGGCGAACGGAACGAGTTTCGCCCCGGCCGCGACGTGCTGGTCGTAGAGCGGAGTACGGCGCAGGACGGCGGTCATTCAGCGGCGAAGATTAGCGCGAGCGTAGGAGGGCGGCCCGGCCCACCGTGTTCACCCTGCGTGGGGGTCGGGCGCGGCCGCTCGCGCCGTGCTCACGATGGCGTCGGCGACGGCCCGCGGGGCGTCCGAGGCGGGCAGGTGGCCGGCGTCGATGAGCTCGTGCTCGGCGCGCGGGAGCACCTTGCGCGCGCGGGCCGGCTGGGTGCGGGCGAGGAGCAGGCGATCGGCGTCGCCCCACACCACGCGCACGGGCGTCGTGACCTCCGGCGGGAGCGGCGCGCAGGTGTACTCCGTGAAGCCGGCGAGGGCGGCGGCCATCGATGGGGCCGCCCAGAGCGCGTCGACGTCGCCGACGGCGAGCTCGCCGGGCAGATCGGCCGGGCGCTTGATGAGCTGCGCGAGGAACGCCCGGCGCCCGGGCGCCGTGCGCAGGGCGGCCCGCACCGCCGGCCGGGCGGGCCGCGGGATCGCCGCGACCGCCCCGAGGCTGCGCTGACAATAGGCGCGCTCACGCGGGGTCCAGAAGCCGGCCGGCGAGAAGGCGGTCGCCGAGCGCGCGGCGCCGCGCCGGGCGAGCTCGATCGCGACTGCTCCGCCCATCGAGTTGCCAGCGACGTGCGGGCGATCGAGGCCCTGCGCCGCGAACCACGCCTCGAAGGCGGTCGCATAGTTCGGGATCGTGGCGGGGATGCCGGGCGCGAGCGGCGGCGAGGCGCCGAAGCCGGGGCTGTCGCACGCGTAGGTGTCGAAGTGCGTCTCGATCAGCGGCAGCGCCGGCAGCCAGCCCTGCCAGTGGTGGCCGACCCCGTGGATCAGGACGAGCGGCTCACCCGAGCCGCCGCGGTGATGGTTGATCTCCGGCGCGTGGCTCGTCATCGCTGCGCGCCTACCGTCGTCGAAAGCGTCATCTCGGGGCTCGACCATAGACGAGCGGGATCACGCGCCGCAGCAGCCGGCCCACACGACCGTCGTGCGGGTACCAGACCGGCTCATTGCCGAGGTGGAAGCGGGCGACCACGCGCGTCTGCTTGTCGCAGTACTTCTGGATCCCCTCCGCCCCGTGCCGCGCGCCGATCCCCGACTGCTTGTGGCCGCCCATCGGCACCTCGAGCGCGAAGTAGCTCATCCACGCGTCGTTCACGTTCACCGTTCCGGCCTGGAGCCGCTTCGCGATCGCTTCGCCGCGCGCGCGGTCCCTCGTGAACACCACTGCACCGAGGCCGTAGGGCGTGTCGTTGGCGAGCGTGATCGCCTCCTCGATGTCGCGCACGGGCATGATCGGCAGGGTCGGCCCGAACGTCTCCTCGCGCATGCAGCGCATCGACTGGGTGACGCCCGTGAGCACCGTCGGCTCGATGAAACGGTCGCTCGTCTCGACGAGTCCCCCGCCCGTGCGGACGGTCGCACCCTGGGCAACGGCGTCATCGATGTGCGCCTTCACCACGTCGGCCTGTGCCGGCGAGATCATCGGGCCGACCTCGACGCGCCCGGGCTCGCCATGGCCGAGCCCCTGGCGCAGGCGACCGGTGCGCTCGACGACCTTCGCGACGAACTGGTCGTGCACGCTCTCCTCGACGTAGACGCGCTCCACCGACACGCAGATCTGCCCCGCGTTTCCGAACCCGTAGAACACGGCGGCGCTCGCGGCGCGATCGAGGTCGGCGTCGGCGCAGACGATCATCGGGTCGTTGCCGCCGAGCTCGAGCGTGTAGGGCGTGAGCGTCTGGATCGCGCGCTCGGCGACCCGCTTGCCGGTGGCCGTCGAGCCGGTGAACTGGAGGAAGTCGACGGCGTCGATCAATGCCTCGCCGGTCGCACCGGCGCCGGTCGCCACGGCGTAGAGGCCGTCGGGCGCACCGGCCTCGCGCATCAGCGCCTCGCACTCGAGCCCGAGGCTCGGGGTGAGCTCCGACGGTTTGAGCACGACGCCGTTGCCGGCGGCGAGCGCCGGGATGCAGTCGCCGAACGAGTTGATCATCGGCACGTTCCACGGCCCGATCACGCCGATCACGCCCCGCGGGGCGAAGCCGATCTCGAGCTTGTAGCGGAACACGAACGGCGAGCGCGTGCGCACGCGCTGGTCCTTCAGGTAGTGCTCGGCGCGCTTGGCCCAGAAGTCGAGCGACGCGACCCCGGAGAGCACCTCGAGCTGGGCGTCCTCGTAGGGCTTGCGGGTATCGCGCACGACGGCGCCGATGAAGCGGTCCATGTCGCGCGCCATGATCGAGCGCGCACGGAGGAGCACCCGTCGGCGGCCGTCGAAACCGAGCGCTGCCCAGGCGGGCTGCGCGGCGCGCGAGCGATCGACGAGGGCGCGCACCTGCTCGGCATCGAGGTCGGGGTGGCGGCCCGGGCCGGCGAAGTGCGGGGCGATCTGGCTCATGGGTCTGCGTCCTCGAACTGGCAGGGTCGTGAGGGTGCGGCTGTGAGCGTGGCACCGGGCAGGCGCCAGCTGGGTGGCCTCATCGCACATCCGGCCGTCCGGAAGGGGGCGCTTCGGTCAACAGTGGACCGATCGGTACAGATTGGGTTACCGTCGTGCAGATGCCGACCGCCGCCCAGTCCCTCGCCGCCGAGACGCGCGCCGACGAATCGTGGATTTGGTCGGTCTGCTTCGAGATCACCGAGAAGGTGCACGAGCAGCTGCCGGCGTTCGCGTCACGTCCCGAGCTGCGGGATGCGACGACAGCGAGTTCCGCCGACGTCGTCGAGCGATTCCTGGCGATGCTGGCCGAGCGCCAGCCGGAGAACCACCTGGTCCCCGGGGCCAAAGCGCGCGGCTACGTGCGACTGCTCGTCGAACGGCGCATCAGCAGCGAGGATCTCGCCGGCGGCTACCGGATCGGGGTGCGGCACTTCTGGAGCCGCTGGAGCGAACTGCTCGCCGAGCGCGCCGCCGCCGACGACTACGCCGAGGCGCTCACCGAGAGCACCCGCTACATCCTCGCCTGGGCCGACACGCTCACGCAGCAGATGATCGCGCTGCACAACGAGGAGCGCTCGCTGTGGAACCGCGACCCCGAGGCTGTCCGCCACGAGACGATCCGCGCGATCCTCGACGGCCAGCCGCCGCAGCTTGCGCGCGCCGAGCAGCGGCTGCGCTACCCGCTCGAGCGAAGCCACCGCTGCGTCGTCGTCTGGAGCACCGATGCGTCGATCGACCTGCGGCCCGAGCGGCTGCGGGAGTCCGTGCCGTCGCTCTTCGCGGGCGCCACCGACCCAGCCGTCGTGATGCTGCCGCTGGGCCCGTCGATCGCCGTGTGGTGGTCGCCCGAGGATGCGCGTCCGCTCGCGCTGCCAGCGGCGTTCGAGCCGACGGTCCGCGCCGCGGTCGGCACGGCGCACGAGGGCATCGACGGCTTCCGCGCGAGCTACCTGGAGGCGATGAACGCCCGCCGGGTCGCGGTGCTGGAGGAGGCGCCGGGCGGCACGCTCACGGCGTATCCCGACGTCGCGCTGCGCGCGCTCGCGAGCGCCGACCTCGAGCAGGCCGGGCGATTCGTGAGCGCCGCGCTCGGCGATCTCGCCGATCCCGATCCGACGGTTCGCGAGCTCGCGATCACACTGCGTAGCTTCCTCGACCACGGCTCGAACCTCCGCGCCACCGCGAGTGCGCTGCGCGTGCACCACAACACCGTCGCCAACCGCATCCGCCGCGCCGAGCAGCTCCTCCCCCACCCGACGATCGGCCGCACGGCCGAGATCCTCGCGGCCCTCGAGCTGCTGGTGATCGCCGATCGCACCCACGGCGAGGCGCCGCTCGAGGTCGGGGCGCTCCCGCCCGGGCTGCTGCACAGCGCCTGAGCGCCCCGACCGGCCACTGATCGGCCCTGCCAGGGCCGATCCGTCGCCCGTCAGCCAGGAGCGGCCCGACCGGCCACTGATCGGCCCTGCCAGGGCCGATCCGTCGCCCGTCAGACGGTGGCGGTGCCCGTGGGGCTGATGTCGAGGAGTGGCTCGGGCTCGCCGCTCGCCGTCTTGCCGGCGATCGGCACGGTGCCGATCGGCGTGAGCGCCGCGTGCGCTTCGTCAGCCGCCGGCACGTGGCTCATCGCCCGCTCGGCCAAGGCCGTGATCGTGAGCGACGGGTTGACGCCGACGTTCGCGGGCACCGCCGAGCCGTCGCAGACAAGCAGGTTCTCGTAGCCGAACACGCGGTGCTGGTCGTCGACGACGCCGTCCTCCGGCCCCCTCCCGATCACGGCGCCGCCGAGCAGGTGGGCCGTGGTGGGAATGCTGAAGAGCGCCTCCGGCAGCGAAGAGCCCGGCGCCCCACCCGTCTCGCGGGCCAGCCACTCGGTGAACGCGTTCGCGACCGGGATGAACGTCGGGTTCGGGTGGTCGGGGTCCTGGTGCGTCTGCATTGCCACGCGACCGTCGCGCTTCTGCTTGAAGCTCAGGCTCATCGCGCCGTCGAGGGCCTGCATCACGAGCACGATGATCGTGCGCTCGCCCCACCGCGGCTTCACGAGCATCTCGAGCAGCCAGCCCGGGTGGCGCACCGCTTGGGCGAGCCATTTGATCGGGCGCGTGACGCGCGTGCCGCCACCCGTGAGGACGGTGAAGAGGTTGCGGATCGCGCCGCCGCCCGGGCCGTAGGTGACGGTCTCCACGTGCGTGTGCGGATCCGGGTAGATCGACGAGGTGATCGCGATGCGCTTGGAGAAGCCCTCGGCTCGGCCGTTGGGCACGCTCACGGCGAGCACCGCCTCGCTGTTCGTGCGGATCAGCTTGCCCAGCCGCTCCGACACGTCGGGCAGGTCGCCTTGGAACCGGCATCGGGCGAGCAGCTCGTTGGTGCCCAGCGCGCCCCCCGCGAGCACGACCCCGCGAGCCCGGATCGTCTCGACCTTGCGGCGGCCGCGGCCCGTCTCCTGGTGAGTGATGAGCCAGCCCTCGCTGCCATCGCCACCGGGAGTCAGCGGGCGCACGCTGGTCACCTCGCGGCGCGCCCGGATCTGTGCGCCGTGGCGCTGCGCGAACCAGAGGTAGTTCTTGTCGGTGCTGTTCTTCGCGCCGTGCTCGCAGCCGAGCATGCAGCGACCCGCGCGCACGCAGCCCGTGCGGGCGGGACCGTCGCCGCCGAAGTATGGGTCGGGCACGGTCTCGCCGGGCGTCTCGAGGTAGGTGCCCACGCGCGCCTTGCGATAGGTGTGGCCGACGCCGATCTCGTCGCCGTAGCGTTTGAGCAGCTGGTCGGCGGGGTCGTCCTCGGTGACGTCGGTGACGCCGAGCATCCGCTGGGCGGTCTCGTAGTGCGGCGCGAGCTCGGCGCTCCAGTCGCGCAGGCTGCTCCACTGCGGATCGGCGAAGAACGCGGACGGCGGCGTGTAGAGGGTCATCGCGTAGACGAGGCTGCCGCCGCCGACCCCGGCGCCGCTCATCACGAAGACGTCCTTGAACAGCGTCATCCGGAAGAGCCCCCGCAGGCCGAACCGCGGCGCGTAGAGGTAGCGCTTCGTGTCCCAGCTGCTCTTCGGCATCTCGGCCTTGCCGCGGACGTGCTCGCCGCGCTCGAGGACGCTGACGCGGTAGCCCTTCTCGGCGAGGCGCAGCGCACTCACGCTGCCGCCGAAGCCGCTGCCGACGACGACCCAGTCGGTGTCGAAGCCGTCCGCGGTGTGCCGGGCCTCAGGCTGCTGCATGTCTTCAATGTCGCCCAGGGACGGCCAGAGGATTCGGGTGTAGGCGCACCGCCGGTCGGCCGCGGCTGTGCGGGTCGCACAGCAGACGGGTGCGGCGATCAGCCGTGTGGCGGGGGTTAGCCGAAGTCGGGAGCGCGGCGCTCCAAGAACGCGCTCACGCCCTCGACGAACTCGGGGCTGTCGACGCGCCCGCCCTGCGAGATCGCCTCGCGCTCGAGCGCCGCGGCGAGGCCCTCGTCGATCACGGCGCCGAGGAGCTTCTTGCTCGCCGCCAGCGCGCCGGGCGCGCTCTTGGCGAGGCGTGCGGCCAGTGCGGCCGCAGCAGCCTGGAGGGCGTCATCGGCGACGAGCTCGTTGGCCAGGCCCCACGCGAGCGCCTGCTCGCCGTCGATCGGGGTGCCGACAAGTGCAGCGTGCGCTGCCCGGGTGGAGCCGGCCTTGCGGGCGAGCAGGAGCGAGAGTCCACCGTCGAGCGAGAGGCCGACGTTTGCGAAGCCGGCGATGAGCTTCGCCGAGCGGCTCACGACCATGAGGTCGCACGCCAGCGCCAGGGAGCAGCCGACGCCTACGGCCGGTCCGCCGACGGCGGCGATCACCGGCTTCGGCGCCGCGCGGATGGCGAGCACGAGCGGGTTAAACGTGCCGCGCAGGATCTCGGCGAGGTCGGGGCGGCCGTCGGGCAGCGCCGGGCCGTCCATCGCGCGCAGGTCGGCGCCGGCGCTGAACGCGCGGCCCGCGCCGGTGAGCACGATCGCGCGCACGGCCGGACCCGCCGCGGCCTCGTTCACGGCGGCGAGCAGCGCCTGACCGGTGCCGGTGGAGGTCGCGTTCATCCGCTCCGGACGGTCGATCGTGATCGTGAGGACGGCGCCCGTGCGCTCGACGCGCAGGTGCTCGGGGGCGGCCACGGGTGCGCTGCTCATGGCGCCGACCGTACCGCGCCCACCCGGGCGAGGTGGTTGTGCGCATCCTTCATCGCCCCGAGGGGCCGTTGGGCGACCACCACCCCATGCCGCTGGCGCCCCGCGGCGAGGATCGCCACATGACCGCTGTCCCGTCGCCCTCCCCATCGCCCGGTGCGGCGACCGCCACCACGCTCGCCGAGGCGTTCGCGACCACCGTCGCGGCGCAGCCCGACGCCGTCGCCGTCCGCACCCTCGACGGCTCAACCGCCTACAGCTGGCGTGAGCTCGACCGCCAGGCACGCAGGTTCGCCTCGGGCCTCGCGGGCCTCGGCGTCGGTCCGGGCGACTCGGTCGGTGTGATGCTCACGAACGACCTCCCGTTCTACGTCGCTGATCTCGCCGCAGTGTTCCTCGGCGCGGTGCCGGTTCCGATCTATGCGACGGCCTCGCCCGAGCAGATCGCGCATGTCGCCGAAGACGCGCACCTCAAGGCGGCCGTCACCCAGGAGTCGCTCGCGCCCTCGCTGCTCGCCGGCCTCGAGGACCGCAGCGACTGCCCGGTCGTCTGCGTGGAGGCGGGCGTTTTCGGCACGGTGCCGTGGGCGGAGGTCGCCGCCGCCGAGCCGCTGGCGCCGGTGCACGCGGCTGCCCCGGACGAACTGCTCACGATCATCTACACGTCGGGCACGACCGGCGCCTCGAAAGGCGTCGAGCTCACGCACGGGGCGGTGCTGGCGTCGGCCGCCGCGGTGTCCGGGTTCGCGGGGATGCAGGAGGGCGGCACCGTGATCTCGTGGCTGCCGCTCGCGCACATCGCCGAGCGCGTTGCGTCGTATTACATGGCGATCACCTGCGGCCTCGAGGTGGTCGTCTGCCCCGATCCCAAGCGCGTGGCGGAGTACCTGCCGCAGGTGCAGCCGTCGTTCTTCTTCGCCGTGCCGCGGTTCTGGGAGAAGCTGCGCGGCGGCATCGAGGCGAAGGTGGCCGGACTGCCCGAGGAAGCACAGGAGGCGTTCGCGGCTCGCGAGCCCGGGCTGATGGGCGGCCTGCGGCAGCTCATAGGTTTCGGCGAACTCAAGGTCGCAGCGATCGGCGCGGCCCCAAGCGATCCCGAGCTCATCGAGTTCTTCCACGAGCTCGGCGTGCCGCTCGGCGAGATCTACGGCATGACCGAGAACGCCGCCTGCTGCACCGCCAACCCGCGCGACGCCATCCGCATCGGCTCGGCCGGCGTGCCGATGCCGGGCACGGAGGTGCGAATCGCCGCCGACGGCGAGGTCGAGATGCGCGGCCCCGTGCTGATGCGCGGCTACCGCGGGCTTCCTGATCAGACCGCCGACGCGTTCACGGTCGATGGCTTCCTGCGCACGGGCGACATCGGCCGCCTCGACGACGACGGCTACCTCTGGATCTTCGACCGCAAGAAGGACGTGATGATCAACTCCGGCGGCAAGAACATGAGCCCGTCGAACATCGAGGCCGCGATCAAGTCCGGCGGCCCGGAGATCGGCCACGTCTGCGTCGTCGGCGATGCCCGGGCCTACAACGTCGCGCTGGTCGTCCCCGACCCCGATGTCGTCGGGCTGCCGCACGAGTGGCCGGCCGATCTCGAAGCGCGGATCGCCGCCGCCGTCGCGGCCGGCAACGCGCGGCTGAGCCGCGTGGAGCAGGTGAAGCGCTACCACCTCGTGCGCGACGTCTGGGAGCCCGGCTCAGATCTCCTCACCCCGACGCTCAAGCTCCGCCGCCCGGGCGCGCACCGCCTCTACGCGACGGAGATCGACGCCCTCTACAGCGCCGAATAGCCCGCCCCAGCCGCCGAACAGACTTCCTCTGCACCCAGAGGTGCAGAGGAAGTCTGTTCGGCGATCAGGCGGCGAGGGCGAGGCGGCGGTCGGCCTCCGCAGCGCGCGGGAGCCGGCGGGCGCGCGGCGGCACGGCGTGCCAGGCGAGCCGCACCGAGCGCACGTAGGCGCGGGCGAGTCGCTCGTCGCGGCGGGTCCAGCGGATGCCGAGGATCTCGCGGGCGGCCGGCGGCAGCGTGGCCTTGGTGATCCACTGGGCGCCGAACACGGCGGCGCGCTCGCCGACGGCATTCCACACGGCGGCCGGCACGCCGGGCGGTGGGGTCGGCATGGTCGCGGTCTCGACGGCGTCGATCGCGACCGGCGTGGCCTGCAGCTCGTTGGCGAGCATCTCGTCCCAGTAGCGCCTGAAGGCGTCGTAGTTCTCCGGTACCGGCGCCATCGACATGCCGTAGCGCCGCCACCACGTGATCGACTCGCGGTAGTAGCGCTCCAGCTCGCCGCGGGTGAGCGCGGTGCCCCACAGGCGCTGCGTCTCGATCGCGGCCTCCACGAAGGTCGCGTGGGTCCAGTAGAAGACGCTCGGATCCAGCGCGCGGTACTGGTAGTCGGCGCCGGCCTTGGCCCGGATCGGCTGGTGCCAGTCGCGCACCCGTACGCCCATGCCATCGTGGTCCTCGTCGTAGATCACGCCGAGGATCTGCGGGATCGAGCGGCTGATGCGGCCGATCGGATCGGCGAAGTAGTTCGAGTGATCGAGCAGCGCCTGACTCACGGCGGGGTGCATGTTCTGCAGGACGCCGGTGCGGCCGATGAGCAGCAGCGCGCGGCTGTCGCCGTTGATCCGCCAGGTCAGCGAGCCCGGCCCGATCGGGAGGCCGACGAGATCGGGCCGTCGATGGTCGACCGAGCCGGCGGTGACCGAGGGCGAGGATTCATGCGTCGTCATGGGCGCCGACGCTAATCCGAGCAATCGCTCGGATTCAACTCGCAATTCGCCCGAGTCGTCCACCACCGTCGTCAGGGGGACGGTGCCCCCGCCGGCGCGACGGGAACACGCCCTCTATCGCTGGGCCCGAGCGGCCAGGGTCAGAGGCCCGAGCGCTCGGCGATCCCGCGGTAGACGACTGAGAAGTCGCGTCCGCCGTCGCCGTCGTCGCCGACCGCTCGGAAGATCGCCTGGGCGTGGCGGCCGAGCTCGGCATCGGTGCCGCTGCGCTCGACGGCCGCGATGGCGAGGCCGAGATCTTTGTTCATGAGGTCGACGGCGAAGCCGGGTTCGTAGTCGTGATTCGCCGGGCTCGTCGGCACCGGGCCGGGCACCGGGCAGTTGGTGGTGAGCGCCCAGCACGCACCGGTGGCGACCGAGGCGACGTCGAAGAACGCCTGCGCCTCCACGCCGAGGCCTTGGGCCAGCGCGAGTGCTTCGGCGACGCCGACCTGGTGGATCGCCAGCAGCATGTTGTTGCAGAGCTTGACGACCTCGCCCGCGCCCGAGTCGCCGCAGCGCACGGCACGCGCGCCGAGCACCTCGAAGAGCGGCTGCGCGCGATCGAAGGCCTCCTGCGGCCCGCCGACCATGAAGGCGAGCGTCCCAGCCTTCGCGCCGACGACGCCACCAGAGATCGGTGCGTCGAGCGCGAGCATCCCGGCAGTCCGCGCCTCACCGGCGGCGGTGCGCGCCTCGTCGACGTCGACCGTCGAGGTGTCGACGAGCAGCGTGCCCGGCGCCGCGTTCGCGAGCACACCGTCGGGCCCGCGGTAGACCTGCAGCACGAGCGCGCCGCTCGGCAGGCTCGTCATCACGGCGACCGCGTCGCGCACGGCCGCCGCGATCGAGCCGGAGATCGTCACGCCCTCGGCGGCTGCGGCCTCACAGGCGGCCGGCACCGGGTCATAGCCCTGCACGCGATACCCCGCCGCAGCGAGATTGACTGCCATCGGACCGCCCATGTGGCCGAGGCCGATGAACGCGACGGTGGCGCCCGGTGCGATCGGTGACGCGCTGCTCATGTCGTGCTCCCTCCAGTGTGGTGCGTGGCGAAGGCATCGGCCTCGCGCGCGAAGAAGTGCTCGACGAGTACGTCGCCCACCTGCTCGAGCGTCGGCGGGTTCCAACGCGGAGCGCGGTCCTTGTCGATCACCTGTGCGCGGATGCCTTCGGGGAAGTCCGGGGTGCCGAGGAATCCACACGAGATGCGCAATTCGGCCTCGAGCGCCGCCTCGAGCGACGGCAGGCTCGCCGCCTCGCGCAGCGCGCGCAGGGTCACCTTCACGGAGGTCGGCGAGGCACGCCGGATCGCCGCGGCGGCCTTCGCGGCCGCTTCCTCGGGGCGAGCGTCGAGCCCAGCGACGATGGCCTCGGCGGTGTCGGCCGCGTACGCCGCGTCGATCCACGGGCGCTGCCCGCCGAGTACGCCTGGCGCGAGGTCGGCGTCGGTGGCGCGGCCGGCCGCCTTCTCGATCGCGGCGTTCGGCTCGCCGGTTCGCAGGTCGCCGGAGAGCTGCTCGAGCGCGCTCGACGGGACGATGCGATCGGCGAGCCCGAGCAGCACGGCGTCGCTGGCGCCTGCACGCCCGGCGGTGAGCGCGAGGTGCGTGCCCAGCTCGCCCGGAGCGTGGGCGAGCAGCCAGGTGCCGCCGACGTCCGGCGCGAAGCCGATCCCCACCTCGGGCATGGCAGCGGCGAGCCGTTCGGTCGCGAGGCGGTGGCTCGCGTGGCCGGCGAGTCCGATGCCGCCGCCCATCACGATGCCGTCCATCACCGCGACGACCGGCTTGGAGAATCGTGCGACGCGGGCGTTGAGCGCGTACTCCTCGCTCCAGAACGTGCGCGCCTCACCGGTGCCATCGATCGCTGAGCGCTGCAGCGCGACGATGTCGCCACCGGCGCAGAAGCCGCGGTCGCCGGCACCGTCGAGGAGGACCAGGTCGACGGCGTCGTCGACGGCGAGTTCGTCGAGGGCGACGTGCAGCTGGCGCACCATCTCGAGCGTGAGGGCGTTGATCGCCTTCGGCCGGTTGAGACGGATGCGCCCCAGCGGACCCTCCCGCCAGAGCAGCACGTCGGTGCCCATCGCCGCCGGGCCGATGTGCGGCGGCTCCCACGCGCCGATGCTCATGCGCCCGTCCCCAGCGGATCTCGGGCGACGATGAGACGCATCACCTCGTTGGTGCCCTCGAGGATCCGGTGCACGCGCAGGTCGCGCACGAGCTTCTCGATGCCGTACTCGGTGAGGTAGCCGTAACCGCCGTGCAGCTGCAGGGCGCGATCGGCGATGTCGAAGCCGAGGTCGGTGGCAGTGCGCTTCGCCATCGCGCAGAGTCGCGTCTTGCTGGGGTGGCCGGCGTCGAGCGCGGCGGCGGCCCGCCACAGCAGGGCCCGCGCGGCCTCGAGGTCGGTGGCCATGTCGGCGAGGGTGAACTGCACCGACTGCAGCTCGGCGATCGGCGCGCCGAACTGCTCGCGCTCGCGGGTGTACTGCACGCTCTTCTCCAGGGCCGACTGCGCGCCGCCGAGCGAACAGGCGCCGATGTTGATCCGGCCGCCGTCGAGGCCGGCCATCGCGATGCGGAAGCCGGTGCCCTCATCGCCGAGGCGATTGGCCGCCGGCACGCGCACATCGTCGAGCAGCAGCTGCGCGGTCGGCTGGGCGCGCCAGCCCATCTTGCGCTCGTGCTTGCCGAACGAGAGGCCGGGCGTGCCGTCGTCGACGACGAACGCCGTGATGCCGCGCGGACCGCTGCCGGGCTCGCCGGTGCGCGCCATCACCACGTACATCCCCGCCGCACCGGCGCCGGAGATGAATTGCTTCACCCCGGAGAGCACGTACTCGTCCGCCGCGGCGTCGTAGGTAGCTCGCGCCTGGAGCGACGAGGCGTCCGAGCCCGCGCCCGGCTCGGTGAGGCAGTAGGCGCCGAGCAGGTTCATGGCCGCAAGGCGAGGGATGTAGCGAGCACGCAGCTCGTCGCTACCGAACGCATCCACCATCCACGTCGCCATGTTGTGGATCGAGAGATGCGCGGAGACGGTCGGGCAACCGGTCGCCAGCGCCTCGAAGATCAGCGCAGCATCCATGCGGCTCATGCCGGAGCCACCGTGCTCCTCGCGCGTGTAGATCGCGCCGAGCCCAAGCCCGGCGGCCTGCACGAGCACCTCGCGGGGAAAGTGCTCGCGCTCGTCCCAGTCGATCGCGTGCGGGGCGATCTCGTCGTCGGCGAAGGCCCGCACCATGCGGGCGATGTCGTCCTGCTCCTCGGTCAGCCCGAAGCGCCCGCCCGCTTGCTGAGAGGACGGCGGAGGCGTGCTGCTCATGACCGAAGGTCTAGCCCATCTGGGGCATCACGAACGCGGAGCCCTCGTCGGGCGCCGTGGGCCAGCGGCTCGTGACCGTCTTCGTGCGCGTGTAGAAGCGGATCGAATCGGGGCCGTGCTGGTTGAGATCGCCGAACGCGGAGGCCTTCCAGCCGCCGAACGTGTGGTAGGCGATCGGCACCGGGATCGGCACGTTCACGCCGATCATCCCGGCCTGCACGCGCCGCGCGAATTCGCGCGCCGTGTGGCCGTCACGGGTGAAGATGGCGACGCCGTTGCCGTACTCGTGGTCGTTCGCGAGGCCGAGCGCCTCGTCGAAGCTCGCCGCGCGGATCACGCTCAGCACGGGCCCGAAGATCTCCTCGAGGTACACCTTGTGGTGCGGCTGCACGCGGTCGAACAGCGAGCCGGCGACGTAGAAGCCGTCGGGGTCTCCGGCGATCTCGCCCTCGCGGCCGTCGACCACGAGCTCGGCGCCCTCGTCGACGCCCTGCTGGATGTAGCCGGTGACGCGCTCGAGGGCGTCGCGGGTGACGAGCGGGCCGTAGTCGCTGGCGGGATCGGTCGGCGCGCCGACGGTGAGCTCGCGGACCTTCGGGATGAGCGCGGCGATGAGCTTGTCGGCGGTCTCCTCACCGACGGGCACCGCGACCGAGATCGCCATGCAGCGCTCGCCGGCCGAGCCGTAGGCGGCACCGATCAGGGCGTCGACGACGACGTCCATGTCGGCATCGGGCATCACGATCGCGTGGTTCTTCGCACCACCGAAGCACTGCGCGCGCTTGCCGGTGGCCGCGGCACGCTCGTAGATGTACTGGGCGATCGGCGTGGAGCCGACGAAGCCGACGGCCTGCACGACCGGCGAGTCCAGGATCGCGTCGACGGCCTCCTTGTCGCCGTTGACCACGTTCAGGACTCCCGGCGGCATACCGGCCTCGAGCGCGAGCTCGGCGATGCGCATCGGCACGGACGGATCGCGCTCGCTCGGCTTGAGCACGAAGGTGTTGCCGGCGGCGATCGCCGGGGCGAGCTTCCAGAGCGGGATCATCGCCGGGAAGTTGAAGGGCGTGATCCCGGCAACCACGCCGAGCGGCTGGCGCATCGAGTACACGTCGATGCCGGTGCCGGCGCTGTCGGTGTACTCGCCCTTGAGCAGGTGCGGGATGCCGCTGGCGAACTCGGCCACCTCGATGCCGCGCTGGAGGTCGCCCTTGGCGTCCTCGACCGTCTTGCCGTGCTCGCTGCTGAGGAGCACCGCCAGCTCGTCCTTGTGCTGGTAGAGCAGGTCGACGAACTTCACGAGGATGCGCGCGCGCTTCTGCGGGTTGAGCGCGGCCCAGCCGGGCTGCGCGGCAGCCGCCGAGGCGATGGCGGCATCCACCTCGGCTTTGCTCGCGAGCGCCACCTGCGCCTGCACCTGGCCGGTGCTGGGGTCGTACACGTCGGCGGTGCGGCCCGAGGTCGGCTCGGTGCGCTGGCCGCTGATGAAGTGCGGGATGACCGTCGCGAGGGATGACATCCCTCCAACCTAAGCCTGCGGCGCGCGCCCGGCGAGTGACAGGCGCATAGCTCTCGCGCCCAGATCCGTACACAACGCCAAGCCGACGAACGATTCCCGAATCAACCGAGACACCTCAGTAGTCGGCTCAGGTCCAGTCGTGGTGCCGAGAGTGGTGGATCGTGCGTGCCAGACGCCGCAGGCGAACGTAGGTGAAGCTCTGCTTCATCGAGGCTCGCATGTGGCGCCTGGTCCGTGCGAGGCGCCGCTCGCAGGCCCGCGAATGGGCCTGAGTCGGCTACTTCAAAAACGGCGGGATGTCGATCTCGTCGTCCGAGATCTCCAGGCTGGAGCGGGTCGACGAGTCGATCGTGGGGCGGCGGTCCCGGGGCTCGCGGAGGCCCGTGTCGCGGCCGCTGTCGCGCGGTGCGCGGCGGCTGGACTCGCGGGGCTCGCGGGCGATGCGGCCGCGGCTGTACGAGTCGGCGCCACGCTGGGCAGCGCGGCGGCGGTCGTCGTCGAAGCCGGTCGCGATCACGGTCACGCGCACGTCGTCGCCGAGCGACTCGTCGATGACGGCACCGAAGATGATCGTGGCGTTCGGGTCGGCGGCGCCGTGGACGATCTCCGCGGCCTCGTTGACCTCGAACAGCCCGAGCTCGCGACCCGCGGTGATGTTGAAGAGGATCCCGGTGGCGCCGTCGATCGACTGCTCCAGGAGCGGCGAGGTGATGGCAGCGTTGGCGGCATCGGCGGCGCGGCTCTCGCCGGAGCTCTCGCCGATGCCCATGATCGCCGAGCCAGCGTCCTGCATGATCGTGCGGACGTCGGCGAAGTCGAGGTTGATCAGGCCGGGGATGGTGATCAGGTCGGTGATGCCCTGGACGCCCTGGCGCAGGATGTTGTCGGCGGCGGCGAACGCGTCGACGATGCTGGTGCGGCGTTCGACGGACTGCAGGAGCAGGTCGTTCGGGATGATGATGAGGGTGTCGACGACCTCGCGGAGGCGCTCGATGCCCTCCTCGGCGGCGCGGGAGCGCTGGCTGCCCTCGAAGCCGAACGGTTTGGAGACGACGCCGACGGTGAGTGCACCGACTTCGCTCTTGGCGATCTCGGCGATCACGGGCGCAGCACCGGTGCCGGTGCCGCCGCCTTCGCCGGCGGTGACGAACACCATGTCAGCGCCCTTGAGCGCCTCACGGATCTCGTCGCGCGACTCCTGGGCCGCGGAGAAGCCGACGTCGGGGTCGGCGCCGGCGCCGAGGCCGCGGGTGAGCTCGGTGCCGATGTTCAGGCGGATGTCGGCGTCGCAGGTCGCGAGGGCCTGCGCGTCGGTGTTCGCGGCGATGAATTCGACGCCCCGAAGTCCGGCATCGACCATGCGCGAGACCGCGTTGGTCCCGGCGCCGCCGACGCCGACGACCTTGATCACGGCGAGATAACTGCCTGCACTATCCATGGGTTGGTTCCATCCGGAGCGGTTGGGTGATTCTGACAGGTCTGCCGGTCTCCACTCCTTGTTGAGCTTCGCGACCGTAGGGGCAGGGCCTGCCTGGGTCAATCAAGTCGTGCTCGACGCACGCTTCCTTGCAGGGGTTTTCGGAAGGGGTCGAGTCGAGGTCGAAGGTTGGGCGGGACCATTCAGCGCCGTGGGCAAAGCCTCGATGATGAGTCGAGGGTACTGGGAGCGGGCGGTCATGGCGCCGGTGCGATGGCCGCTCCGCCGGTGCCGGTGGTCCCGGTCGCCGTGCCCGCGGTGCCGGCGTCGGTGCCGGCGGAGCCGGTGCCCGTCGCGTCGGTGCCGGTTCCGGTTCCGGTGGCGCCCGTGGTCGTGCCGGCCTGGGGCATGACGGTGGTGCCCGCTCCCGTGCCGGTCGTGCCGGTTCCCGTCGCACCGGTCGTACCTGTGCCTGTGCCCGTGCCCGTCGTCCCGGTACCGGTCGCGGGGGCCACGGTGCCCGTGGAGGGAGCGGCGGCCGCGTCCGGATCGCCGTTGATCGGCGCCGCGTTCGTGAGGATTGGCGGGTCGGTGGAGGCCGCGGTCTTGCTGCCGCCGAGCCCGCCGACGGCGGGGCGGGCCGGCACGCGCAAGTCGATGTAGGTGGCGGCGTCGGCGGAGCCGTCGGCGATCACGGCGGCGGCCGCGGCCCACTTGTCGGCGGCCTGTTCGCCGCTGCCGAACACGAGCCGCGGTCCGCGGCTCATCTCGATCTCCACGCCGGCGTGGCCGACCCGCACCGTGCGGGCGACGGCGAGCAGCGCCTCGGGTGCGGCCGCGAGCACCTGGAGAGTGGCACGGGCGCCGCTGATGTGGCCGTCCTTCACGGCGACATCGCCAACGGTCTCATCGAGCTTGGGCACGTCGGCGTTGGCCGCGCGCTGGAGGATGGTGCCGTCGGCGGCGACGACGAACGCGCGGCCACCGATCTCGATGCGACCGACCGGCGGGCGCATCACCGCGTGGATCTCGAGGCGGAACGGCGGGTGGCTGGCGACCTCGACCGCAGCGACCTCCGGGTAGGCACGCACCGCGCGCATGAGAGCGTCATGGTCGACGGCGAACGTCGACTGCTTCGCGCCGGTCTCTTCGAGGAGCCGGGTGATCCGAGCCTCGCTGGAACCGGTGACGCCGCTGACCACCAGCGTCTTCGGGTGCGCGATCGGGGTGTAGACCAGGATCAGCGCGAGGAAGAGCAGGAGCCCCGCGATGCAGGCGGCCGCGACGGCGGCGGGCCGGCCACCGGGGACGCCTGGCTTCCGGCGGAGCTGGACCGGCACCTTGAGGAGGCGTCGGCCGGCACCGGTGAGCGAGGCAGGGGCATGCATCGGAGGCGGTTTCGCCGGGGCGCGGCGCTTCCCTCCCCCGATTGCCGCCAAGTCGGCGGATCGGGGCAGCCGGAGGCGGTGCGGGTCAGCTGGTGGGCTGCGCGGCCCACGGCAGGGCCAGGTCGCCGAGCACCTGCACCTCTGGCTCGAGCCAGACGCCGTGCTCGGCGTGCACCCGCTCGCGGGCCAGCTGCATGAGGGCGATGATCTCGGCGGTCGTCGCCGAGCCGGTGTTCTCGGTGAAGTTCGCGTGCACCGGTGAGAGCCGCGCGCCGCCATGCTCGAGCCCCTTGCAGCCGGCGGCCTCCAAGAGCTGCCCGGCGCTCGGGCCGTCGGGCCACGGCGGCGGGTTCTTGAACGTGGAGCCGAACGTCTTGATCCCCGACGGCTGCGTGTCCTTGCGGCGCTGGCGCAGGTCGGCGAGGTGGGCCTTGACGGTGTCCGGATCGGACGGCGTGAGCTTGAAGGCCGCGCGGGTGACGATCTCGCCGTCGTCGAGGGCCGAGTGGCGGTAGCTGAAGCCGAGCGCGGAGGGATCGCGACGCTCGACGCCGTCGGCCGTAGCGACCTCGACCCACTGGAGCGTCTCGGCGAGTGCGCCGCCGTAGGCGTTGGCGTTCATCCGCACGGCTCCGCCGACCGTGCCCGGGATCGACACGCCGAACTCGATGCCAGCGAGCCCGAGGCGCGCGGCGGCCGCAGCGGCCTGCGGGAAGCGCGCGCCGGCGCCGGCGGTGAGCTCGTGGCCGTCGAAGCTGGTTCCGCCCAGCTCGCCGTCGAGCCGAACGACGAGGCCGCGCACGCCGTCGTCGGCGACGAGGAGATTGGAGCCGGAGCCAACGGCATGGACCGGCAGGCCACGGTCGCGCGCCCAGGCCAGAAGCGTGACGAGCTCGGCGGGATCGCCGACGCGCGCGAAGTAGTCGGCGTTGCCGCCGGCCCGCACCGTGGTGAGGCGCTCGAGCGGATGGTCCACGTGCACGCCCTCGGGGATGGCGTCGGTGGCGGCCGCCGGCGGAGTCTCGTCGTCGACCCAGTGGCCGGCTTCGCCCGCGGCGAGGCGCTCGCCGACGATCCGCACATCGCCCGCGCCCATCACGAGGATCACGTCGCTGGGTCCGCCGAGCTGGGCGGCGAGCGCGACCGCATCGTCGAAGCCGCTGGCGAGGCGTGCCTCGGCGGACGCGTGCCACGGCCAGGCGGCAGCGATCGTCGCGCTGGTGACGTCGGGGAAATCGGCCTGCTGCTCACGGGCCGGGTAGATCGGCACGAGGATGGCTTCGTCGGCGCTCGCGAGCGCCTCGGCGAACTCTCCTGCGAAGTCGCGGGTGCGTGAGAAGAGGTGCGGCTGGAAGACGGCGATCACGCGCCCCTCCCCCACCCAGGCGCGGCCGGCCTCGAGCGTGGCGGCCACCTCGGTCGGGTGGTGGGCGTAGTCGTCGACGACGCGGGCACCGCCCGCGGAGGCGCCGAGCGGCTCGAAGCGGCGCCCTGCCCCGACGAACCCCGCGAGGGCATCGGCGGCAGCAGCGCGGTCCACGCCCGCCCGGGCGAGCGCCTCGATGGCGAGGGCGGCGTTGCCGGCGTTGTGGCTGCCGGGCACGGAGAGCCGGATCGTCAGGCCGTCGTAGGCGACGCCCGTGAGCGGGTCGCCGGCGGGCAGGTCGACGAGCGTCGGCGCCGGCTTGCTCGTCGGCGCGACCCGGGCCAGCCCGCGCGGGAGCACGGCGGCCTCGGCAGAGCCGTTCAGGAAGGTGGTGAAGTCGGCCTCGAGCACGGTCAGATCGCGCGCGTCGTGGTCGAGTTCGATGTTCGTGACGACTGGGATCGTCGGGTGCAGCCGCAGGAACGAGCGGTCGGACTCGTCGGCCTCGATCACAAGCCAACCGTCGCCGGCGCCCCAATGCGCGCTCACGCCGTCCAGGCTGCGCACGGTGCCACCGATCACCCACGAGGGATCGAGTCCGAGCTGGCTGAGCGCGTGGGCGATCATCGAGCTCGTGGTCGTCTTGCCGTGGGCGCCGGCGACGGCGATCGTGCGCCGGTCGTCGACGAGCCGGGCCAGCAGCTCGGAGCGGTGCAGCAGCTCGTCGCCACGGTCGCGGGCCGCGGCGTACTCGGGGTTGTCCTCGGTGATCGCCGTCGAGCGCACCACCGTGAGTGGACCGGCCGGCAACTGGCCGGCGTCGTGACCGATCGAGATCACGGCCCCCATCGCGCGCAGCGCCTCGACGGCACCGCTCTCCGCGCGATCGCTGCCGGTGACGGTCGCGCCGCGCTGCAGCGCGATCCGGGCGAGGCCGCTCATGCCCGAGCCGCCGATCCCGAGGAAGTGGAGGCGCTGCCCCTGCCAGTCGGTCGCCGTCATGCGGCGCTCAACGGTACCGGCCTGGTCGGCTGGTGACCCCCGCGCGGGCTACTTCGCACCGGCCGCCGCGAGCACTTCGGCCGCGATCGCCTCAGCGGCGTCGGGGCGGGCGAAGGCCAGCGCAGCCTCGCCCATCGCGGCAAGGCGTGCCGGATCGGCGAGGAGCTCGTCGACGGCGGCACGGAGTACCGGCGCGGTGAGCTCGGCGTCGTCGATGAGGATCGCCGCGCCGCGATCGACGAGCGCCATCGCGTTGCCGCGCTGGTGGTCGGCGGCGGCGTGGGGATAAGGCACGAGGATCGAAGGCTTGCCGTGCGCGGCGATCTCGAACACCGAGCCGCCGGAGCGGGCGACGCAGAGGTCGCAGGCCAGGAGGGCCTCATTGAAGCGGTCGATGTAGGGCTCGAGCTCGTATCGCTCGGCGGGGACCCGGGGGCGCAGGATCGCGTCGTCGCGGGTGCCGCCGGCGTGGAGCACGTGGAACGGGCCGCCGGCGAGACCCTCGATCGCAGCCTCGTTGATCGAACGGGCGCCGAGCGAGCCGCCGAACACGAGCACGAGCGGCTCGCCCTCGGGCACGCCGAAGCGGGCGCGGGCAGCGGCACGATCGGTGGCCGGCGGCGGGACTGGGCGACCGGTGATGAGGAAGGTGTCGTCGCCGCCCGTGCCGGGCACCGGGAAGGCCAGGCAGACGCGACGCGCGCGCCGGGCGAGCAGGCGGTTGGAGAGGCCGAGGTGGCTGTCGGCCTCGGTGAGCACGAGCGGGATGCGCCTCCGCACGGCTGCGCCGCCGACGACGCCGGCCACGTAGCCCCCGCCGCCCATCACGACGTCGGGGCGGTGCTGCCCCAGCAGGCGGCTCGCCGCGCGGTAGGCGCCCACGGCCTGGACCGCCGCCTTCGCCGCGGCCTTCTTGCTCGTGCGGCTCAGGCCACGGATGTCGAGCTGGTCGAGCGGATACCCGGCGGCGGGCACGAGATCGACCTCCGCACGGTCGCCGCCGATGAAGCGCACGTCGGCACCGGCCTCACGCAGCCGGTCGGCGACGGCGATCGCCGGGACGACATGGCCGGCCGTGCCACCCGCCGCGATGATCACGCGCACGCTCAACGGCGGGCATTCTGCCGACTCGCGGCGAGCGTCGCCCGCTCGCGCGAGACGAGCCGCCCGTCGGGCAGCAGCACGCGGCCGTCCGGCAGCGCGATCGGCGTCTTCGGGCGCCCGATGCGGCCGCTCGGGAGACGCACCGTGCCGTCGCTCAGCAGCTGGAGCCCGGCGACCTCCTCGATGACGCGCACGCCTGAGCGCATCGTCTGCGGAGCGGCGGCCGCGGCACGCTGCGGCGCCGCGGGAGCCGGGCGCTGCGGCGCGGGCCGTTGCTCGGCGGGAGCGGTCTGGCGAGGCTTCGCCGGCGCGGTCTGACGCTGGTGGGGCG
>JAGIBJ010000090.1 GCA_017744415.1 Solirubrobacteraceae bacterium | reverse complement strand
AGTGGGGAGAGTCGCTTCGGGCCCGCGGGTTGGACACGAAACCGGCGGTTGAGTTCGTAACCCGCTGGCTATCGAAGCGGTCTTGGTGGAATGAACGCAACGAATTGCTGATCGAACGCGATCCATGGGTCCCGCGCCTGCTTCTACAGTTTGCGGAAAGCGTAGGGGCGGATGCCCTCGCGGAGAGTTCGGCCAGGATGCTCGTCGCTGGCGGTTCGCCACCGCTCCGCCAACGGTGGGAAACGCTTGACGACTTGGACTCAGCCCTAAGCGAGCCGCTCGCGGCAACCGTCGAGGACCGGGGTTTCCCAGACCCCATGGCTGGTGAACCACGCCGCTATGCCGATGCGAACGACACCGGGGGCGAATCTGCAAAGGAAATAAGGACGACCGCTCTCCGCGAACCAGTGGGCGCGTAGCTTTGGGCCGCGGCTTCCTTGACAGGAGTGGACGCCAGCGTCAGAAACAAGTCGCTCGACGCATCGTCTGTGGCCAACGTTCCGTTGGCCACAACCACAACGGCCTGACCAGCAGCCGCGAGTTGCCCGGCGTGCTGGGCGAAGGCTCCTTGATCTGTCGTCAGCGCGGGTACCAATAGCTGGTTGACGCCTGACATCGAAAGAGCGGAGACGATCGCCGGGTCGTTGAAGTCTGCGCAAATCACGGTTGCGAGCCGACCGTCCCGACCGGACAAGATCTTGATTGTCTTGGGCTCGGAGGTCAGGTCTTCGGTCCAGGGACCTGAACGATCCGCTGGGTCGAGCGCATGAGTCACCTCGACGGGCAGCGATCTCGCGACGAACGGGCGGATCTTCTTGTGCGTGGCTACGCACGCTCCGTCGATATAGACGTGGGCTTCGTTGCGCCGTTCACCCTCGATCGTGACGTGAGCACTCCCCGCCACGACGATTCGCGGTACGTCCTCTCGGTTCATCGCCAGCCCCGTCTCAAGCGAATCCGGCTGATCGAGGGTGAGCTCCGGAATCACCGCAATCCGCGCTCCCGCGCGTTTCGCTGTCCGTAGCTGCTCGAGAACCGAGTTTTCGTCCCACGCAACCGGCCGGACATCGAAGAAGGCGATAGCGGATATGAATCCAATCGACAACTCGCTCCCGCTCTCGTACGGGTGGACGGTCGCGACTGGCGGGATGACCGGGGCGAGATCGTCAGTGTCGTCCCACGTACAGGCGTCGATCGCGTCGGCGCAAGAGAAGTCCAGCTCTACGCGCGTCGTATCAAACGTCTCCACCGGGCAGAGCCGAAACCGCGTTCCGGTCAGTGGGTGATGAGGGTTGAGCGTCGACGGGTTGGGCGTCGTGTTACCGCGCCCGAACACCAGCTGTGCTTCGCGGCGAGGCATAGGAAACGGCGTGCCACGGCGAAGTCGGACGACCTCGTCACATGAGTCGTAATGCCGAAGCAGCGGGCCTGCGCACAGGCCACGAACCAACGCGATTAGGAGCAGCTCCGGCACCATGCCGAGCCGCTCCAGGGACTTGCTCAGCGCGTCCGCGTTTGCTGAGGCCGTCGTGAGTGCCACGGCTAGATCAGGTGCCGCACGCGACTCGATCCATGGCGCCGCGGTGGTCGCCGCACACGCGGCTTCTACCGACCGCATCTCCGCGGCGAACTCCGACGATGATGCGGCTTGCCGAAGATCCTGGTCTTCGAGGAGCTGGGCGCCCATCGCTGTCGCGGCGTCGATGATCGACGCTTTCCCGCGGAGCAGGTGGGCGACTTGCTCGAGCGACATCGACATAACCGGGCTGTGCAGCGTACTTCGTTCGCCGGTCGCCCTCTAACCAGACGCAGCAAAGGCCCCTGGCTGCCGAGCTCCCGCTTCGGCGCAGACAGCCTGGCGACAACAACAAGCGCGCCACCGACCCGAAGCCCGGCCCCCCCGCGGCCACGGGCTCCGCACCGGCCTAGCGGCCGCAGGGTCCGGGGCCAAGTCCGCCGAGAACGGCCGCCGGGGCGCGGGGCTCAGCGCCCGCCTAGAACGGCCGAAGGCCGCCTCGAGAGGCGGCCTTCGAAGAAGCCCCGCGGCGCGCGTGTACGCGGCCACGCGGGACTCACATTCGGTCGGCGAATGGCTGCCGGCAGGAGCGCTGGGGGCGGCCGGCAGGCGGCCGCTCAGGATCAGACGGCGCCGCGGCGCGGGCCACCGATCACGAGCCACACGAGCAGCACGATCGCCAGCACGCCGACGATGCCACCGCCGACGGCGACCTTCGCGAGGAAGAGCACGACGGCGACGATCACAAGCAGAACGAGCAGTGAATACAACATGCAGTGCACGCTACGGACGCCCAACCCCCGCGCCTCGGCCACGGACGGTCACGCCCGCGCTCACTGAGCGCCTACGCACCACCAAACGTCCGCAACCTAACTGTGTTCCCCGTCGAGGGGGTGCCGGCGAACGTAGTTAGGACGCAGACGGCGTCGCAGGCTCGGACCGACCAGATCGCGGGAGACCCCTGGGCAGCACGCGATGGCACCGCGACGACGGCGCAAGCGCGGGCGGCGGCAACTCGACACGCCAACACGCGGAGACGACCCAGCAAACGCGTTACCGGCGGCCGGGCGAGCGCCGCGGATGCGGCGACACCGCGATGCCCATGTCGAGCGCGGTCTCCACGATGCGGTTCTGCTCCGTGAGGTGCGCGGCCGGGTAGCCCTCGCCGGGCGACGCGCGCTCCGGGCGGCCGATGTAGCCGAGGCGCAGCTCGCGATCCTGGAGCATCTGGGTGAGGCGCGGGAACATGTGCGCGCGGGCGCCCATGTTGCGCGGCTCTTCCTGGGCCCAGACGACTTCCTTGAGGTTCTGGTAGCTGTCGACGAGCTGACGCAGCTGCTCCTCCGGGAAGGGGTAGAGCAGCTCGACGCGGCCGATCGCGACCCTCTCGTTGCCGGCGCGGGTCGGGTGGCCGACGAGGTCGTAGTAGACCTTGCCGGTGCAGAGCACGAGGCGCTCGACCTTCTCGTGATCGACGCGCGGCTCGCCGAGCACGGAGAAGAACTTCGTGTCGGAGAGGTGCTGGATCCGGTTGGTCGCCGCATTCAGGCGCAGCAGCGACTTCGGGGTCATGATGACCAGCGGGCGCAGGCGATCGCTCAGCGCCTGGGCGCGCAGCAGGTGGAAGTACTGCGCGGGCGTCGTGAGGTTGGCGACGCGGATGTTGCCCTCGGCGGCCAGCTGCAGGAAGCGCTCGAGGCGGGCCGAGGAGTGCTCGGGACCGGATCCTTCGTAGCCGTGCGGCAGGAGGAGGGTGAGGCGGGAGGTCTGGCCCCACTTCGCCATGCCGCTGACGATGAACTGGTCGATGATCACCTGCGCGCCGTTGCCGAAGTCGCCGAACTGCGCCTCCCACAGCACGAGCGCCTCGCGGGCGTCCTCGGCGTAGCCGTACTCGTAACCGAGGCAGGCCGTCTCGCTCAGCGGCGAGTTGTGCAGCTCGAGGGTGGCCTTGGCATCGGGCAGGGCCTGGATCGACGAGTAGGTCTGGCCGTTCTTGTAGTCGTGCAGCACGGCGTGGCGCTGGCTGAACGTGCCGCGCTCGGCGTCCTGGCCGGTGAGACGGACGGGAACGCCGTCGCGCAGCAGCGATGCGAACGCGAGCGATTCGGCGTGCGCCCAGTCGATGCCGCCGTCGTCGCCGAGCGCCTTGCGGCGCTTGTCGATGACGGTCTTCATGAGCTTCGGATGCACCGTGAACCCCTCGGGGATCCGCAGCAGCTCCTCGTTGAGCGCCACCAGCTCGTCGGCGGGGACGGCGGTGTTCACCGTCTCGCCGGGCGTGGTGTCGATCATGTACGAGCCAGTCGTCTGGCCCGTCGCCTGGCTCACGTCGCCACCGGCGGCCTTGATGCGCTCCTTGAGGTCCTGGTGGAGCGTGGTGAGCTCCTGCCAGATGGCGCTCTTCTTGCCCTCGACGTCTTCCGCGTGGAGCACGTTCTGGCTGACCAGCTTCTCGCTCCAGATGTCGGTGACGCGCGGATGGTCCTTGATGCGCTGGTACATCATCGGCTGCGTGTAGGCCGGCTCGTCGGCCTCGTTGTGGCCGAACCGGCGGTAGCCAATGAGGTCGATCACCACGTCGTGGCCGAACTCCTTGCGGAACGCGAAGGCGAGGCGGACGGCTGCGATGCAGGCCTCCACGTCGTCGGCGTTCACGTGGATGATCGGGACGTCGAAGCCCTTCGCGAGGTCGGACGACCAGTGCGTGGAGCGCGAATCGTCCGGATCGGTCGTGAAGCCCACCTGGTTGTTCTGGATCAGGTGGACGGCGCCGCCGACGTTGTAGCCGTCGAGCGCCTGCAGGTTGAGGCTCTCGGCGACCACGCCCTGGCCCGGGAAGGCCGCATCGCCGTGGAGGACGATCGGGAGGGCGAGTCGCGTGTCGCGCGCGATGCGGCCCGCGTCGCGCGTGGTCTGCACGGAGCGGGCGGCGCCGAGCACGACCGGGTGCACGAACTCGAGGTGCGACGGGTTGCTTTCGAGGTGCACGCGGATCTGCGTGCCGTCGGCGAGCGTCTGGCTGCCGGCCGCACCGTGGTGGTACTTCACGTCGCCCGTGCCGCCCTGCGGGATCGTGGTCACCGCGGAGATGTCGGACGCGCCCTCGAACTCGGCGAAGATCGAGTCGTAGGCCCGCTCGAGGTTGTGGGCGAGCACTGAGAGGCGGCCGCGGTGGGCCATGCCGATCACGACCTCCTGGGCGCCGTCGTGGGCGGCCTTCCAGATGAGCTCGTCGATCATCGGGACCGTCATGTCGAGGCCCTCGATCGAGAACTGCTTCTGGCCGAGGTAGGCCTTGTGCATGAAGCGCTCGAACGCGTCGACAGCGACGAGGCGATCGAGCAGGCGGAGCTTCTCCTCGGGCGCGAGCGGCTGGCGGTGCGCGCCGCTCTCGATCTGCTCGCGCAGCCACACGCGCTGGCGGCTGCTGGAGATGTGCTCGACCTCATAGGCGAGCGTGCCGCAGTACACCTCGCGGAGCTTCGGCAGCGATTCGGCGAGCGACTCGCCCTCCACGTGCACGCGCAGCACCGAGCTCGGCACGCGGGCCATGAGCTCGGGGGTGAGGTTGACGGCCTCCGGCGAGAGCGACGGGTCGCCCTTGGGCTCGGTGCCAAGCGGATCGAGGCGCGCGGCGAGGTGGCCGTGCGTGCGGTGCGCCTTGATCACCGACGTGCCGGCCTGAACGGCGCGCAGAAGATCGAGGTCGATGCCGCCGCTCGGGGCGACGGCCGCGGCGGGCGCGCTCTGCAGGTTGAGCGTGGGCGTCGCCGGCTTGGCGCCGAGCGCAGCGCCGAGGTCGGCGAAGAGCTGCTCGTAGAACTCGTGCTCGCCCTGCAGGTACTCCTCGACGACCTTGAGGAACCGGCCCGACTCCGCGCCCTGGATGATGCGGTGGTCGTAGGTGGAGGTCATCGTCATGACCTTCTCGACGCCGAGCTCCTTGCCGATCGCGCCGAGGCCGACCGGGTAGTCGATCGAGCCGGTCGCGACGATCGTGCCCTGGCCGGCCATGAGGCGCGGCACCGAGGCGATGGTGCCGAGGCCGCCGGGGTTGGTGAGCGAGATGTTGCCGCCCTGCAGGTCGTCGGCGGAGAGCTTGTTGTCGCGGGCCTTCGTGATCAGGTCGTTGAACGCATCCAGGAAGCCCTGGAAGCCGAGGCGTCCGGCGTCGCGGATCACCGGCACCATGAGGGTGCGGCTGCCGTCGCGCTTCTCGACGTCGACGGCGATGCCGAGGTTCACCTGGCCGTCGTCGTGACGCGTGGCCTTGCCGTCGATCACTTCGTAGCGGTAGGCCATCACCGGCATGGTCTCGGTGGCCGCGCGCGCGATCGCGTAGGCGATCAGGTGCGTGAAGCTCACCTTCTTGCCGGCGGCCTTGAGCTGCTCGCGGCGGCCGGCCATCTGGGTGACGGTGATGGTGCGGAACGAGGTCGCGGTCGGGACCGTGAGGCTCTCGTCCATGTAACGGGCGAGTGCGCCCGCGCCGCCACGCAGCACGGTGCTGTTCGTCGTCTGACCGGAGCCGGTGCCGACGGCGGCGCCGTTCGCGCCCGTCGTCGCCTGCTCGAGGTCGGCGACGGTGATGCGGCCGGCGGCGCCGGAGCCGCTGATGCCGGCGAGGTCGATCCCCTCGGCCTGCGCCTTGCGCGCGGCGATCGGGCTGATCTTCAGGTCGTCCGGGACGGTGGTGCCGTTGCCCGAGCCATTGCCGGCGCTGGGTGCGGCGGCAGGCGCGGTGGCACCGGCCCCTGCGCCCGCGCCGGCCTGCACGCGGCCGAGCACCTGGCCGGGGACGATCGTGTCGCCCGCGGCGACGAGCTGCTCGACGAGCACGCCGGCGGCCGGCGCCGGCAGCTCCATGTCGACCTTGTCGGTGGAGACTTCGAGGAGCGGATCGCCATCGGCGACGGTGGCGCCCTGTTCGACGATCCAGTCGAGCACCGTGGCTTCGGTGACCGACTCGCCGCCGCTCGGCGCGATGATGTCGTGGAGCACGCCGGTGCCGGGAGCCTCGGCAGCGTCGGACTTCGCGCCCTCGTGCGGAACGGCGGGATCGGCGCCTTCGCCGGATGCGGACACCTGCGGGGCCGTCGCCTCGCTATCGCCGCTGTCCTCGCCACCCGATCCACCGGCGCTCGTCGCCACCGCTCCGCCCTCGGTGGAGATGCGTGCGAGCACCTGCCCGACGGTCACGTCCTCGCCGTCCTTCGCCAGGATCTCGACGAGCGTGCCCGAGGCCGGCGACGGCATCTCGGCGTCGACCTTGTCGGTTGAGATCTCGACCAGGATGTCGTCGACGGCAATCGTCGCGCCCTCCTGCACGTGCCACTCGAGGATGGTGCCCTCGGTGACGGAATCGCCCATCTGCGGCATGACGACGTCGATCGTCGTTTGGGTGGCCATCAGTTGCTCCTGATCGTGGCGCCGGCGTCCCGGCGCAGTCGAATGAATTCGTAAGTTCCGATGAACGGGCCGACGCCGCCGAGCACCGCGACCGCGAGGGCGGTGCGGACGGGCAGCAGGCGGCGCGACGCGGCGGTGACGCACACGAGCGACATCGCGATCCACAGCAGGCCGTGGCTCCAGCCCAGCACCGAGCGCAGCGATTCGGGGCCGTCGGTGAACATGGCCACGAGCAGCGTGGCGTAGATCAGCGAGTGCACCAGCGAGATTGGCGCCAGCACCCGGACCACGCGGTCCGTTCGAGCCTCGAGAGGGGTGCTGGCGACGGTCACTTGAGCAGTTCCGCCATCGCGCGCAGGGGCGCGTCGGCCTCGGCGGGCCAATCAGCCGGGTTCGCCGGCCACCACGCATGTTCGTCGTGTTCCTCGTCCATCACGAGATGGGCGTCGGCGCCCTCTGGCAGCCAGGCGACACCGACGACGAGGACCATCTTAGTCGGGTTGCGGACCACCGCACGCACGGTGAGACGCTCCGGTACCAGCGACCATTCCTCCTGCAACTCCCGCGTGAGCGTGAGCGCCGGGTTTTCGCCGACCTCCACGGCTCCGCCCGCCCCGAGCGCCCAGCGCCCGGCCCAGGTGGAGAGCCACATGGCCCGGCGCCCGGCGAGCCACGCACCGTCGGCCCGGCGGACGATGCAGAGCGCGCTCAGCGCGCCGCCGCCGTCGTTCTCCACCAGCCGCAGCGCCCAGCGGGTCGGCTGCAGCGTGAGCTGCACCGTGCCGTCGGCTGCCTGCGTGAGGTCGACGAACCGCGCGGCGACGCCATCGTGGCTCGGTGAGCCACGGCGGGCGAGCTCGGCGATCTTCTCGTCGGCGCGCTGGGCCTGCTCCGGGGTCGGCTCAAAGTGGTCCTCGAGCCAGTCGACCTTCACCTGGTCCGCGGTCCAATGCCCATGGGCGAGGAGTCCGGGGGTGAGATCCATCAGATCTGACACTACTCCCCGCGGGAGCAAATCGGCCGCACCCCTGGACGCCATCCGGCGGAGCATCCGGGGCCGAGGGTTGCGCCCGTGTTACAAGGGCGTTTCGGGGCCCTGCACAGCAGTCGATCGTCGGGTCTGGGTGGCGGCGGCCGGGGGCTGTGTCGGCAGGCCAGGTTGTGGGTACTGATTGGTCGACGGCGCTGCTGGCGGCGGATGACCCGTGTTGGTGCCACGGCCTCCACTGCTCGCAAACCTGAGTCGGCGATCGTCTGCGGCGAGGGCGGAAGCCGGACTTGGTTGGTTGGCGAGGTGTGCCTGAGTTGGCGGCGGGCCGGCACGTCAGCGATCGAACGGCCCAGCCGGTCCCCACGGGTCGGCCCCGCATCTTGGGCCGCCTGGGCGGGGATAGTCACCGCCCATGCGGCCCAAGATGGTGCACGGGGATGGCCATCGGCGAGTGTCGGCCGCGGCGACATCGGGTCGGTGGCCCGAAAACGTGTCCTGATCCCGAAAACGTGTTGGCGTCGCCCGACGACCGGCCGCCAACCCAGGCACGTCTCGCCGACGAGCTAGGTCCGGCCTCCGCCCTCGCGGCAGACGATCGCTGACTCCAGTTCGAGACCAGCGGAGGCCGTGGCACCAAACTCGAGTCCGCCGGCCCGCCGACCTGCGACCTGCCGGCCCGCCGGCCCGCCGACCTGCCGACCCGGCCGCCTCAGCCGACGCCGACCTCGAGCGAGGTGCCGAAGGCGCGCTCGAAGATCTCGGTCTCGCGAGCCGCGGCCCACATCGGCACCTGGGCCTCGCCGCGCGCCTTGAGCATGAGCTGCACCGAGCCGTTGCCGGTGCTCTTGAACTGCACGGCCTTCACCGTGCCGTCGCGGCCGCGCTCGAGGCCCTCGGCGAGCCGCAGGAGCGTGGCGATGCGCTGGAGGCGGCCGTTGTCGCCTGGGCCCATGAGCGGCGCGAGCCAACCCGGGCCGGGGAGGCCCCGGCGGTGGTAGCGGCAGGCCTGCGCGATCACGGCCGTCTCGGCCGGGCTGAACCCGGGCAGCCCGCCCTTGGTGAGGATGTAGCGGACGTGCTTGTGGTGGTCGTCGTAGTCCAGCTTCATGCCGATGTCGTGGAGCTGGCAGGCGGCCCAGAGGAGCTCGCGCTCGACGGGATCGGGATCCTGGAGGTCGAGCTCGACGAGCTGGTCGAACATCGAGAGGGCGAGATCGGTGACGTGGTCGACGTGCTTGATGCCGGTGTCGTAGCGGTGGAGGAGGTTCTCCACGCCGCTGCGGCGCACGTCGTCCACGAGCGGCTGCCGGGTGTCCTTGCCGACGAGCGCGTCGTCGCCGGGCGGGCCATTCTTGCCGGAGAGCTCCTGGGCGAGGATCACGCCCTCGCGCAGGCCGTATTCGGTGGCCTCGATCGCGTCGGCGCCGCACGCCTCGACCGCCGCGGCGATCACGACGGCGGCCGCGAGGATGATGTCGGCGCGGGACGGCTTGATGCCGCGCAGCCGGGCGCGGTCGGCCGAGGGGCGCCGGCGCATCTCCTCGATCAGCTCGTCGAGCGTGTCGCGATCCACGACGACGCCCTGCGCGCCGCCGACCTCGGGGTGACCGTGCAGATCCAGGGACGCCGTCGCGAGGTTGCGGACGGCGCCGCCGATGCCGACGAGCCGGCTCCCGGTGCTGCCGAGCCAGTCCGCGCGCGAGAATTCCTTGAGGGCGTGGTCGTGCAGCGCGCGCACCTGCGAGCGGGTCACCGGCCCGCCCGGCGGCAGGAACGCGGCGGTCATCCGGACGGCGCCGAGCAGCCAGGAATTCGCGTGCAGCGGGGTGCGCTTCTTGACGCCCGTGAGCTGGAGCGAGCCGCCGCCGATGTCGAGCACCGTGCCGTGGGTGAGGGTCGACGAGTTGATCGCCGCCACGTAGCCGTACCACGCCTCGCGCTCGCGGGTGATGACGTCGATGTCGATCCCGCACTGCTCCTTGGCGAGCCGCAGGATCTCGGCCTGGTTCGTGGCCTCACGGATCGCGCTCGTGCCGATCGCGTGCACCTGATCAGGCTCGATCTCGGTGGCGCGGAGGAAGCCGGCGAACACGTCGAGCACGTCGAGCGCGCGCTCGACCGCCTTCTTGCCGAGCGAGCCGTCCTCGTTCACCCCGCCGGCGAGGCGCACGGGCTCACGGATCTCGTCGGAGCGCCGCCACCAGGTGGGGGTGGACTCGAACACGACGAGCCGGAAACTGTTCGATCCCAGGTCGAGGACGGCGCGGCGCGTGATCACCTCGGAGGCAGGCACGGATCCGACGCTATCGACTGGCGCGGGCGGGGCGATGTGTGGCGGCAACCTGCACCCACCGGCATCGAACAGGCTTCCTCTGTAGTCCTGGCTACAGAGGAAGCCTGTTCGGCGTGTGGCGTGGGTGGTTGCTCCGGCTGGATGTGCGCGGTAACTTACAACCAAATGGTTGTAAGTTCGGTGCCGCCCGACGACGTCGACCGCCTGTTCCAAGCGCTGGCGGATGCCACGCGCCGCGACATCCTCGGCCGCGCGATCGAGACCGATCTCTCCGTCTCCGCGCTCGCCCGCCACTACGCGATCAGTCTCACCGCGGTGCAGAAGCACGTGGCGGTGCTCGAGCGCGCGGGCCTCGTGCGGCGCGAGCGCGTGGGTCGCGAGATGCGCGTGCACGCGGTGCGCGGGCGCATCCAGGCGGTCCGCGAGCAGCTCGACGCTTACGAACAGCTGTGGCGCCACCGGGTCGCCGCCATGGACGACCTCCTCACTTCACCCCCGACCCTCTCCGAACGAAAGGCCGACTGATGCCCGTCATCGACGTCACCAAGGACGAGGCGGCGCTCACCTTCACCGTGACCGCCGAATTCGCCGCCGATCCCGCCCGCGTGTGGGAGCTCTACGCCGATCCTCGTCAGATCGAGCGCTGGTGGGGCCCGCCCGGCTGGCCGGCCACGTTCCTCGAGCACGAGCTCGCCCCCGGCGGCAAGAGCCACTACTTCATGCAGGGCGAGGACGGCACCAGGTATTACGGCGTCTGGCGCACGCTCGAGGTCGACCCGGGCGTCTCGTTCAGCATCGAGGACGCGTTTGCCGACGAGTCCGGCACGCCCAACGAGGAGAAGGGGTGGACGAGCATGACGGCGACGCTCGAGCCCGCCACGCTCGACGGCGGCGTCGCCGGCACGGTCACCGTGTTCGTCAACCGGTTCAACTCGGCCGACCAGCTTGCCGAGATGCTCGAGATGGGCATGGACGAGGGCATGCGCCAGGCGATGGGCCAGATCGACACGATCCTCGCCGAGGAGGCCGCCGAGCGGGGGTGACGCCGCGCGGCCGGCATCGCCACGGCACGGCCACGGTGGTCGTCCCCGGACCGCCCGCCTCGATGAGCTGGCTCGCCGCTACCCGCGTGCCGGGGTCGCCGCGTCGACACGGTGACGCGGTGCGCGGGCCGCGATCACCGTGAGGGCGGCGAGGGTGACCGCCGCGAGTACGAGATCCGCCGGTTGCGGCAGGGCGAGCAGGGGAACATGAACCGCCGCCAGCACGAGCCACCAGCGCCCGGCGGAGATCGGCAGGGTGCTGAGCCGGTCGGCGATCCACAACGCGGTGCCGAAGAGCACCCCTGCGACAAGGATCCAGGCCACCGCATGGTCATGGCGATCGCCGATGATGCCCTCGGCGAGCAGGCCGGCCGGGAGCCAGCCGAGCATGATGCGGGCCATCAGGCTCGAGACCTCGGACCATGGGCGACGGGTGCGCCTCATGCCGCGGGCACCCCGAGGCGGTCCGCGCGGCCGATCGCGCCGTCGCGAAGAACCTGGGGCGTCCACGGAGCGACGTTGCGGCTCGCGCGCCAGCCGATTCCTCCGCCAACGCACATCCCGATCACGGCCAGCAGCGCCTCCTGCTCTGCGCCGACGATCCACGCCACGCCGTTCCCGCCCCACGCTCCGACGTACGCGGGGACGACCGTCTGCACCATGCGCCGGAACCTCCGCATGGCGACCAAGCTACGAAGCGCAGTGCGATGCTCGGGCGCCCGCATCGGGCATCGACGGCCACGCCCGGCACGGGCGCGGGCAGGCGTCGTGCGGTGCACCGACCCCGTACGACGTCCGTTCGTCCGGCAGTGGCCAGGCGGCGCCGCTGACGCCGCTGACGCGGGTCGGGGGCTTACCGGGCGGCGAGGAAGCCCAGGAGGGCGAGGGTCTCGGCAAGCACGATGGTCGCACCGATGGTGTCGCCCGTGCGGCCGCCGAGCTTGGCGGCCGCGAGGCGCGTGGTGACGGCGACGGCGACGGCCGCGCCGACGAGCGCGGCGACCGGTTCGGCGAGGCCTCGCAGCTCGTGCTGATCGACCACCCACGCCGCGCTGATCGCGCCCGTGATGAGGAGGGCGCCCACGAGCGCCGTGATGAGCGCGCCGCGGGAGACGGCGAACGAGGCGCCGAGGCCCGAGCGGCGCGCGGGCAGGAGCAGGGCCGCGTGCACCACCCCGGCGGTGCGCGCCAGCGGCAGTGCGAGGGTGAGCGCGACGACCATTCCCGTGGCACCGGCGAGCGAGAGGCTCGCGATCGTCGTCGTCTGCAGGAGCAGCGCTGAGATGAGGGCGAGCGCACCGTAGGCGCCCGTGGCGCTGTCGCGCAGGATGTCGAGGCGGCGGCGGCGCTGGGCCTCACCCGAGCCGCGGGCGCCGAGCGCGTCGGCGCAGTCGGCGAGCCCGTCGAGGTGCAGCCCGGCGGTGAGGATCGCGCTCGCGATCACGGCGACGGCGGCGCCAGCCTCGGTGCCGAGCAGGTCGATGCCCACGTGCGCGATCGCCGCGACGAGCAGGCCGAGGGCGAGCCCGACGAGCGGGAAGGCGGCCCCGCAGCGCGCCCAGTCGGAGGCCTCGAGGCGACGGCTCACGGACCGTGGCAGCGGCAGGATCGTGAGCAGGCTCCAGGCGGCCGCGACCGCGCGGGCGGCGCGCATCAGCGGACGGTCGAGGCCGGGTCGGCGACGACCGCGGCGGCAGGATCAGAGGCACCCGTGGCAGGGGACGCGCCGCCCACCTGAGGACCACTGATCCCGGCCTCGGCGAACGTCGCCATGCCGTGGTGCAGCGCGCCGACCGACTGCAGGAGCGGCAGTGCGAGGAGGGCTCCGGAGGCCTCGCCGAGCCGGAGACGCAGATCCAGGAGCGGCTCGAGGCCGAGCTCGGTGAGCACCGCGCCGTGGCCCGGTTCGGCGGAGCGGTGGCCGGCCAGGAGGAATTCGGCGATCCAGGGCTCGCGGCGGACGGCGGCGAGGGCGGCGATGCCGGTCGCGTAGCCGTCGAGCAGCACCGGGATCCGCCTGCGTGCAGCGGCCGTGATCGCACCGGCGAGGGCGCTGAACTCCAGCCCGCCAAGGGCGGCGAGGATCGTGTCCGAATCCCGCGAGTCGACGGCCTCGCGGTGGTGGTCGAGCGCCGCCTCTACGACGGCGCGCTTGCGGTCGAGCCCGGCGGCGTCGGCGCCTGCGCCCCGGCCGACCATCGCATCGGTCTGCGGCACCTGCAGGAGGGCGGCGGCGAGGATCGCGGCCGTGGTCGTGTTGCCGATGCCGATCTCGCCGGGGATAAGGAGGTCGATGCGCTCGCCGTCGATGAGCTCGTCGACGAGCTCGGCGCCCGCACGAGCCGCCGCGGCATGCTCCTCGGGACTCATCGCCGGGCCGTCGAGCAGGTCGGCGGTGCCGGCGCGCACCTTGCGGTCGACGGCGCCCGGCGGGGTCGGGCCGTCGAGGCCAACGTCGAGGATGCGCAGGGCATGGCCGCCCTGCTGAGCGAGCACGGCGACCGCGGTCTCGCCGCGGGCCGCAGCCGCCGCGACCTGCGAGCTCACCTCGCTCGGGAAGAGGCTCGTGCCGCGGGCGGTGTGGCCATGGGCGGCGGCGGCGACGAGCACGCCGGCTCGCAGGCCGGGACGCGGCGGCGCGCCGGTCATCGAGGCCCAGCGCTCGAGGGCGGTGTCGAGCGCGCCGAGGCTGCCGGCCGGGCGCACGAGGCGGTCGGCGCGGTCGCGGGCCGCGATGGCGGCGTCGCGATCGGGGCGCGGTGCGGCATCGGCGGGCACCGCACGTGAGGCTGGCCGGGGGCGCAGCGCGATCGGCGTCGCCTCGGCGCGCTCCTCCCAGCGCTCCTGCATCACCACCGCCGACGCATCGGTGCGCGCGCTCCATCCGCTGGCCTCGAGGCCCGGGCGCACCGGCCGCTCGTCGGGCCAGCCGAGGCAGAGGTAGGCCATCGGGCTCACCCGCTCGGGGATGCGCAGCAGCGCCCGGAGATCCGGCGGGCGGTAGAAGCTCACCCATCCGATGCCGAGGCCCTCGGCGCGGGCGGCGAGCCACAGGTTCTGGATCGCGCAGGCCGTGGAGTACACGTCGGTCTCGGGGATCGTGCCGCGGCCGAGCACTTCGATCTGGTCGTCGCCGTGGTCGCAACAGACGACGACCCCGAGCGGCGCCTCGACGATGCCCTCGATCTTCTGGTCGAGGAACGGCCGGGCGCGCTCGTCGAACCTGTCGGCCTGGCGGAGCCGCTCGCGCTGCGCCAGGCGCCGCACCTCGCCGCGCACATCGGCCGAGCGGACGACGATGAACCGCCACGGCTGCATGAGGCCGACGCTCGGGGCGCGGTGGGCAGCGCCGAGCACCCGATCGAGCACGTCGTCCGGCACCGGATCGGGTCGGAACTTGCGGATGTCGCGACGCTCGGCGATCACGTCGTAGACGGCACGGATCGCGTCGTCCTCGAAGCGCCAGCCGCGCGGATCGGCCGCGCGCTCGGCGGCGCGGGTCGGGTCGAATCCGGCCGGTGTCGGCGGCCGCGGCGTGCTCGGAGGGCCGGACATGGCGGCGAACGGTAGCGGCCGGTGGGCTGGGTCGGTCGGGCTGGCGCGACCCGCCCGACTCCGGTACGGTCCGGCCGGTCAGATTCGGCGACGCGAGGAACCCGGTGAGAAACCGGGACGGTCGCGCCACTGTGACCGGGGAGCGAACTCCGAGAAGCCACTGCCACTGCGGCGGGAAGGCGGAGCGAGCAGAGATCCGGGAGTCAGGAACTCGTTCGCCGACCATTCCCGACGGGACGCCAGATCCCGAGGAAGGCCCCCATGAGCGCACTCGCTCCCCGCACCACCCTCACGTCGCGCGATCAGCTGATCGCCGCCGCCGCACTGCTCGTGCTGCTGCTCGTCGTCTACGTGGTGCAGTTCGACCAGGGCGCGATCTCGCGCAGCGGCATGTTCATGCACGAGCTGATGCACGACGGCCGCCACCTGCTCGGCATCCCGTGCCACTGATCGCGCTTCGCGACCAGCACTGACGCTCTGACATGTTCGCTCTGCTTCGGCGGGGCCTGATCGCCGGCATCATCGCCGGGCTCCTCGCGGGGCTCGTCGGTCTTGCCGTGGGCGAATCGGCTCTGCAGCACGCCATCAACTTCGAGGAGACGGGGTCGACCGCCGCCGTCACCACCCAGGTCGACGCCGCCGCGCCGGCCGACGACCACGCCGCCGCGGGCCACGACACAGCCGCTCGTCACGACCATGGCGAGGAGGCCGTGGCTGCCGCCGGTGGCCACAGCCACGGCGAGGAGGAGGAGCTCGTGAGCCGCCCCTGGCAGCGGTTCGGGCTCGTGCTCGCCACCACGCTCTCGGGCGGCGCGATCGGCGTGCTGCTCGCGCTCGTCTACGCGTTCCGCCGCACCCGCCGCCCGGACGAGGACGCCTGGACGGCCGCCCTCTGGCTCGGCCTCGCCGGCGCCCTCGCCTGGCTCGTGTTCCCGCTGATCCTCACGCCGCCGAACCCGCCGGGCATCGGCAATCCGGCAACGATCAGCGAGCGCACCTACGGCTACCTCGGTGCCGTCGCCGGCGGCGTCGCGGTCACATGGCTGGCCTCGCGGCTCGTGCGCGCACTGCCCGCTGGTCGTCCGCGCTGGCAGCCCGTTGCGGCCGTCGCGCTGACGGTCGTCGCGGGCCTCGCGCTGCTCTGGCTCGTCGTTCCGGCGCCGGCCACGCCGCCGGCTGGCTTCCCGGCTGATCTGCTCTGGCGCTTCCGCCTGGCGTCGGCGGGCGTACAGGGCACGCTGTGGGCGGTGCTCACGATCGCGTTCGCGACGCTCGTCGATCGTCGTCCGGCCGAGGTTGCGGCGCCCGCCGCCGCCAGCGAGCCCGTCGCGGCGTGAGCCGGCCGCCGGCATCGCACGCGACCCGCGCCAGCCGCTCCTAGCCGAGGCGGTCAGCACGCGTGCAGCGACTCACGCTCATCCGCCACGCGACGACCGCCGCCGTCCGCGCTGCCGCGTTCCCCGTCGACGAGCCGCTCGACGACGCGGGACGCGCGGCCGCCTCGGCGCTGCAGGGTCAGGCAGGGCGCGGGGAGGCGCTCTGCGGGCCGTCGCGGCGTGCCCGCGAAACCGCCCGCCTGCTCGGCCTCGACGCCGAGCCGGTGCGTGCGCTCGACGAGTGCGACTTCGGCGCGTGGCGCGGGCGCACGCTCGAGGAGCTCCATGAGGAGCAGCCGGAGTCGGTGGGCGCTTGGCTCGAGGCGCCGGGCTCCTCACCGCATGGCGGCGAATCGTTGATCGCGTTCGGCGCGCGGGTAGGTGCTTGGCTCGACGAGCGCGCGAGCATCGACGGCTGGACCGTCGCCGTGACGAGCGGTGGCGTGATCCGCGCAGCCGTCGTGCACGCGCTCGGCGCCGGCCCTGAAGCCACCTGGCGGATCGACACGACCCCGCTCCACGCCACCGTCCTCCACGCCCACGACGGGCGCTGGACCGTGCGCTCGGTCAACGCGCCGCTCGCGCCAAGCCCAAAGCCAGGGCGGTCGTCAGGGGCCGAACGTGCATCACGTGCGACCCGTTCCGCACCGGATTCACGTTCGGCTCCGGCCGACGGCGGAGTCGTCGCGTGAGCGTGGCCCTCGGACTCGTTGGTGGCGTCGCCGTCGACCGCGCGCTCGGTGATCCCGAGCGCGGGCACCCGGTGGCCGCGTTCGGTGCATCGGCTGGTGCGCTCGAGGCCCGGCTCTACGCGCCGCGGATCGAGGCCGGCGCACTGGTCGCCGCGCTCTCGATTGCGGGTGCAGCGCTGCCGGTGCTCGTCGCCGACCGCCGCCTCGCCGGTGCCTCGATAGCTCGCGCCGCCACCGGTGCCGCCGTCGTCTGGAGCTGCCTCGGTGGTCGCTCGCTGTGGGCGATCGGCGATCAGCTCGCCGGGCATCTCGAGCGGGGCGACCTCGAGGCGGCCCGAAGGCTGCTCCCGTCGCTGGCGGGCCGCGACCCGAGCCAGCTCGACGCCAGCGGCATCGCCCGCGCCGCCACCGAGTCGATCGCCGAGAACACCGCCGACGCGATCCTCGGCACGCTCGTCTGGGGCGCCGCCCTCGGCCCGGCCGGCGCCGTCGTCCACCGCGCCGCCAACACCCTCGACGCGATGCACGGCCATCGCTCGCCGCGCTACGCCCGCTTCGGCACCCCGGCCGCACGCCTCGACGACGCCCTCGGGTTCCTGCCCGCCCGCCTCGGCGCCTGGCTGGCCGTGCTCCTCGCCCCGGTCGTCGACGCAAGCACCAACTCAGCCTCCCCCGGCGACCTAACTACGTTCGTCGGCACCCCCTCGACGACGAACACTGTTAGGACGCAGACGGGCGGCCGCCGGGCTGGGGCCGGCGGCTCGCGATGGGCGGCCGCTCGCGTGTTGTGGCGGGATGGTCGCAACCATCCGAGCCCGAACGCCGGGCCGATGGAGGCCGCGTTCGCCGGGGCGCTGGGCGTGCGGCTCGGCGGGCCGCTGATGTACGGCGACCGGCCCGAGGTGCGCGGCACGCTCAACGCCGACGGCCGCGACCCCGACGCCCAGGGCCTGCGCGATGCCGTGCGCCTCTCGCGGGCTGTGAGCTACGCGACGCTCGGCGTCGTCATCGCCGCCCGCCTGGGCTGGTTTAGCTGGGTTACGCGGGTTGGTTCCAGCCCGCGCGTCGCGGGTGGCCGAAGCCTCGGCTGGTTTGGGCGCGTTACGCGGGTTGGTTCCAGACCGCGCGTCGCGGGTGGCCGGGGCGGGGGCCTGCGATGAGCGGTGCGCTGCTCGTGGCCGGCACGCACAGCGATGCTGGAAAGTCGCTCGTCACCGCTGGGCTCTGCCGGTGGATCCGGCGGACGGGCCGGACGGTCGCGCCGTTCAAGGCGCAGAACATGGCGCTCAACAGCGTCGTCGCGCGGGGCGGATTCGAGATCGGCCGGGCGCAGGCGATGCAGGCCGCGGCGGCGGGCGTGCCGGCCGAGGTCGCGATGAACCCGATCCTCATCAAGCCGAGCGGCGAGGGCCACAGCCAGCTGATCGTGATGGGCAAGCCCTACGCCGAGCTGCACCGTCACGGCGCCTACCTCGACCACAAGGACGCGCTGCGGCCGATCGTCGCCGGGGCGCTCGCCGACCTGCGGGCCCGGCACGACGTGGTGATCTGCGAGGGCGCCGGTAGCCCCGCCGAGATCAACCTCCGCGACCGCGACCTCGTGAACATGGGCCTCGCCCGCGCCGCCGACCTACCGGTGCTGCTCGTCGGCGACATCGACCGCGGAGGCGTGTTCGCGTCGCTCATCGGCACGCTCGCGGCGCTCGACCCCGACGACCAGCGTCACCTCGCCGGCTACGTGATCAACAAGTTCCGTGGCGACGCCTCCGTGCTCGCGCCGGGTCTCCAGATGCTCGAAGCGCAGACCGGTCGGCCGACCTACGGCGTGCTCCCCTTCGCCGAGGACCTCGACCTCGACGCCGAGGACTCGCTCGCCGTCACCCGCCCGCGCCCCGACCGCACCGGAGCGGCCCGCGGCACGCTCGACATCGCGTGCGTGCAGCTGCGGTGGATGAGCAACTTCACCGACCTCGATGCCCTCGCCCGCGAGCCCGGCGTGCGGGTGCGGTTCACGCGCTCGCCGGTCGACATCGCCCGCGCGGACCTCGTCGTGATCCCCGGGACGAAGGCGACCGTCCAAGACCTCGCCTACCTCCGACGCGACGGCCTCGACGTCGCCCTGCGCGAGCGATCGGAGGCCGGCGGGCCGATCCTCGGCATCTGCGGCGGCTACCAGTTGCTGGGCGAGTGGATCGACGACCCGGTCGAGAGCGGCGCCGGGCGGGTCGACGGCCTTGGCCTGCTCCCGGTGACCACGCGGTTCGCGGCCGACAAGGTGCTGCGAGACGTCACCGGCCGCAGCGCGCTGCTCAGCGCCGAGGTCGGCGGCTACGAGATCCGGCACGGCCGGCCGGTCGCCCACGGCGGCGCCGCGCTGATCGAGCTCGACCGCGTCGCCGCCGACGGCGAGCCACCAACCGCAGGCGGCACACCCCGCGCCGGCGCGGACGGCACGCGCGCTGCCGGCACCGGCGGCCACGAGCACCTCGAAGGTTGCGTGTACGGCGCCACGCTCGGCACCAGCTGGCACGGCCTGCTCGAGCACGACGACGCGCGGCGCGGCCTCCTGCGCTGGGTGGCTGAGCTCCGCCGCCTCGACTTTGTCCCCGCGCCCGACACGAACTTCGCGGCCGAGCGCGAGCGCGCCCTCGACCAGCTCGCCGACCTCGTCGAGGAGCACCTCGATACCGATCGCATCCTCGACCTCATCGACGGCGGCGTACCGACAGGCCTGCCGAGCCTCGCGCTCGAGCTGAGCCCCGTGCCGCCCGCAGCGAGCCGCAGCCGCGGAACGCGCGCGAGGCCCGCACCCAGGAGCGCCGAGTCCGCGCCGAGGCGCAGCCCGGCCGCCACCGCCGACGCCCCGCCCCCGACCTCGTCCCTGTTCCCGGAGGCACGCTCGTGATCCGCTTCATCACCACCGCCGACACCGAGATTCTCGCCACGGCGGCCGCCGTCGAGCGACTCCCGGACGACTTCCCGGCCGTGCGCTGCGCCAACCCGAAAGGCACGGCGGATCTCGACCCGTTCCTCGACCACGTGCTCGGCGACGATGCCCGCGTGGTCGTGATCCGCGTGCTCGGCGGCCGCCGCGGCTGGCAGGGCGGGGTGGACCGACTCGCCGAGCGCTGCCGCGAGCAGGGCATCGCGCTGATCGCCCTCGGCGGCGAGCGCGCGCCGGATGCCGAGATGACGGCCCTCTCGACGGCGCCCTCCGGGGCCGTGGCCGAGGCCGGCGAATACCTCGCCGGCGGCGACGTGCACAACGTCGAGCAGCTCCTGCGCTTCCTCGCCGACACGTTCCTGCTCGGCGGTTGGGGCTTCGAGCCGCCGCGCCCGGCCGAGCAGCTCGGCGTCTACCTCCCGGCGAAGAACGGCGAACCCGGCCGCGACGGCACGATCGAGGAAGCCCTCGCCGGCCGCGACCCCGGGCGCCCGGTGATCGGCTTCTGCTTCTACCGCGCGCACCGACTCACCGGCAACACCGCCTTCGTCGACGAGCTCTGCGCCGCGATCGAGCGCCAGGGCGGCCACCCGCTCGCCGTGTGGAGCTACTCGCTTCGCCGCAGCGCCGCGGCCGGCGGTCGCGTCGAGGCCCTCGACCTGCTCGGCCCGCACTGCGACGCGCTCGTCACCACGATGCTGGCCACGGGTGGCTCCGGCGCCGCCGACGCCGCGAACCCGCTGAGCCCCGAGCAGGGCGGTCACGCCGACCAGATGGACTGGGACGCCGGCGCGATCGACGAGCTCGGCATCCCCGTCATCCAGGCGCTGACGGTGACGATGAGCCGGGCGGCCTGGGCGGACGGCGACGAGGGCCTGCGCCCGATCGACGCCGCCACGCAGGTCGCGATCCCCGAGTTCGACGGCCGCATCATCGGCGGGCCGATCTGCTTCAAGGAGGTCGGCGACGAAGCCGACTCGCCCGTCGGCACGGCCGTGCCGCGCTACGTCGCCGACGCCGAGCGCTGCGACCGCCTCGCCGGCCTCGCGATCCGTCACGCGCGCCTCAAGACCGGCCCCGCACGGCGATTCCTCGACCCCGAGACGCACCTCCCCGCGGGCGACGCCGACACGCCGCACGCCGGTGGCAAGAAGGTCGCGATCATCCTCACCGCGTTCCCGACGAAGCACGCGCGCGTCGGCATGGCCGTCGGCCTCGACACGCCCGCGAGCGCGATCCGCCTGCTCCACGCGCTGGCCGCCGACGGCATCGACGTCGCCGACATCCCGGCCGACGGCGACGAGCTCATGCACCGCCTCATCGCGGCGGGCGGCCACGACCCCGAGTTCATCACCGACGAGCAGCTCACGAGCGCCCCGCTGCGCATCGCGGCCGACGACTACCTCGCTTGGTACGGCACGCTCCCCGAGGATCTGCGCGAATCGATGGAGGACCAGTGGGGCGCCGCCCCGGGCGACCGCTACGTCGACCCGACCAACGGCGATCTCGTCGTCGCGGGCATCGAGCTCGGCGACGCGGTCGTGCTGATCCAGCCGCCGCGCGGCTACGGCGACGATCAGGTCGGCATCTACCACGACCCGGAGCTCGCCCCGGCCCACCACTACCTCGCCGCCTACCGCTGGCTCGAGCATCACTGGCGGACCGACGCGATCGTGCACCTCGGCAAGCACGGCACGCTCGAGTGGACCCCCGGCAAGATGCTCGCGCTCTCGGCGAGCTGCGCCCCGGACGCGGCCCTGGCCGACGTGCCGCTGATCTACCCGTTCGTCGTAAACGATCCCGGTGAGGGCGCGCAGGCCAAGCGCCGCGCGCACGCCGTCGTCGTCGATCACCTCGTGCCCCCGATGATGCGTGCCGAAAGCTACGACGAGCTCGCCGACCTCGAGGCGCTGATGGACGAGTACGCCCGCCTGGAGGTGCTCGATCCGAGCAAGCTCCCGGGCCTGGGTGCGCAGATCTGGGCGGCGATCCAGCGGGCCAACCTGCACGAAGACCTTGGTTTGGACGCCGAGCACGAGCCGGAGGATGCGGGCACGCTCGTCGAGCATCTGGACGGTTACCTCTGCGAGGTGAAGGACGTGCAGATCAAGGACGGCCTGCACGTGCTCGGCGCGACGCCCGAGGGGCCGCAGCTGCGTGGTCTCACCGCCGCCATCGCACGCCATGGCTCGGGCGACGTGCCGGGCCTGCGCGAGGCCGTCGGGGCGCTGTTCGGGCTCGACGAGCCGGCGCTCGTCGCGAATCCCGGTGCGCGCGTGCCGGCCGACGAATCGGCCGCGCTGATCGCCCGCTTCGACGGCACCGCGTACCGTGGCAGCGACCTCATCGATCGTCTCGAAGAGGCGCAGCACGCGCTGCTCGAGGGGCTCGCAGACGCCGGCTGGGCGCCCGGCGCCGTCGACGAGGTGCTCGCGCGCGTCGTCGGCCCCCGGGCCGAGCGGGACGTAACCGTTGCCGGGACCACAGTGACGTCCCGCTCAGCGCGTGCGGATGCCCTTGCCGGCCTGCGTCGCGCGCTCACCCACGTGTGCGAGCAGATCGTCCCGCGCCTGCAGCAGACGCCCGACGAGATGGGCAACGTGATCGGCGCCTTGGGCGGCAAGCACGTGCCAGCGGGCCCGAGCGGCGCGCCTACCCGCGGCCGCCTCGACGTGCTCCCGACGGGCCGCAACTTCTACGCCGTCGATCCGCGCGCGCTGCCCTCCCAGCTCTCCTACGAGACGGGCGTGAAGCTCGCCGACGCCGTGCTCGAGCGGCACGTGTCCGACACCGGTGAGCTGCCGCGGATGGTCGGGCTCGTCGCCTGGGGCACGGCCGCGATGCGTACCCAGGGCGACGACGCCGCCGAGGTGCTGGCCCTGCTCGGCGTGCGGCCCACGTGGCACCCGAGCTCGCGCCGCGTGACCGGCCTCGAGGTGATCCCGCTCGAGGAGCTGGGCCGCCCCCGCATCGACGTCACGCTCCGCATCAGTGGCTTCTTCCGCGACGCCTTCCCGCACCTGCTCGGGCTGCTCGATGACGCGGTCACGATGGTCGCGGGCCTGGAGGACGAGTCGGACGAGCGGAACTTCGTGCGGGCGAACGCGAAGGCGGAAGCCGCCCGCCTGGCCGGCGAGCTCGACGACGCCGAGGCGTGGCGTCGCGCCACCACCCGCATCTTCGGGAGCAAGCCCGGCACCTATGGCGCCGGGCTGCTCCAGCTGCTCGAGACGCGCGACTGGCGCGACGACCGCGATCTCGCGGCCGTCTACGAGGCGTGGGGTGGGTTCGCCTATGGCCGCGGCCTCCACGGCACGCCGGCCGCCGAGGCGATGCGCTCGTGCTTCGAGCAGATCGACGTGGCCGTCAAGAACGTCGACTCGCGCGAGCACGACCACCTCGACTCCGACGACTACTTCCAGTACCACGGCGGCATGGTCGCGACGGTGCGGGCGCTCGCGGGCAAGGAGCCCGCGGCGTACCTCGGCGACTCCGCCGATCCTGAGCGGATCAAGATGCGCACCCTCGCCGAGGAGACCCGGCGGATCTTCCGCGCGCGCGTGAGCAACCCGCGCTGGATCGGCTCGATGACGCGTCACGGCTTCAAGGGCGCGGCCGAGCTCTCGGCGACGGTCGACTACCTGTTCGGCTACGACGCCACCACGGGCGTGGCGAGCGACTGGATGTACGGCGAGATCGCCGAGCGCTATCTACTCGACGAGGCGGTCGCCGCGTTCTTCGACCAGGCCAACCCGTGGGCCGCGCGCGGCATCGCCGAGCGGCTCATCGAGGCGGCCGAGCGCGGGCTCTGGGCCGAACCCGACACCGAGCAGTTCGAGGCGGTGAAGGCCCGCTACCTCGCGCTCGAGGACTCGCTGGAAGCAATGGCGGCCGAGGCATGAGCCCCGCGGCCCCGCAGTACCCGCTGGCCGCGATCGTCGGCCAGGAGGATCTCGTGCAGGCGCTGCTCGTCTGCGCGGTGAACCCGTCGGTGGGCGGCGTGCTCGTGCGCGGCGAGCGCGGCACGGCGAAGTCGACGGCGGTGCGCGCGCTGGCGCCGATGCTCGCTGCGGACGACGACGCGCCGGGCACGGCAGGGGCAGCGCTGGTCGAGGTGCCGCTGGGCGCCACGCTCGACCGCCTCGTCGGCTCGCTCGACGTGCGCGCAGCCTTGGGCGGCGAGCACCGCGCTGAGGCCGGGCTGCTCGCGCGGGCCCATGGCGGGGTGCTCTATGTGGACGAGGTGAACCTCCTGGGCGACCACCTCGTCGATGCGCTCCTGGATGCGGCGGCGGCCGGCCGCGTGGTGGTCGAGCGCGACGGAATCTCGGTCGAGAGCCCAGCGCGGTTCCTGCTCGTCGGGACGATGAACCCCGAGGAGGGCGAACTGCGCCCGCAGCTGCTGGATCGTTTCGGGCTGGGCGTCGAGGTGGCCGGGCCGCGCGACCCCAGGGTGCGCGCCGAGATCGTGCGACGGCGGATGGACTTCGACGTCGATCCCGCTGCGTTCGTCGCCCGTTGGGCCGACAAGGATGCCGCGATCGTCGAGCGTCTACGCGCCGCGCGCGAGCGCCTCGGCGGCGTGCGGCTGAGCGACCGGATGCTCGAACGCGTCACCGCGACCTGCGCGAATCTCGATCTTGACGGGGTTCGAGGAGACCTCGTGTGCGCCCAGACGGCTCGTGCACTCGCCGCGCTCGACGGTGCGCCGGAGGTGGCTGCCGATCACGTCGCCCGCGCTGCCCACCTGGCGCTGAGGCACCGTTTGCGCAGGGATCCGCTGGCGCCGCCGCCGACCGGTGGACGGGAGCCTGCGATCGATGCAGCGCTCGATGCATCGACTGGTCACACCGGAATCGAGAACGGGCTGGATGCCAATCACGCCGATGAGGCGTACGATGCCGCGCACCCCGACCACACCGCGGAGGCCGGCGGGGAATCCGGCCCTCGTGGCGGCGGACGCGCCGACTCGGCCGGCACCAAGGATGGTGTCGGCCGACGGGGCGCGCCCGAGCCCGAGGACGAACGCCCGTCGACGGCGCCTCCGACATCGGCGCCGTCCTGGGAGCCCTCGCCCGATCTTGCGCCGCCCCGCGACCGCGGTAGCGCTGGCGACACGCGGACGGGCAGCCCGAGTGAGCAGCCCGGCGGCGGCGCGCCGCGCGCCGTGCGGCCGATCGCCGTCCCGTCG
>JAGIBJ010000089.1 GCA_017744415.1 Solirubrobacteraceae bacterium | reverse complement strand
CGCTGATCGGCTTCTTCCCCTGCTACGCCCTGGGCAACGACATCGTCGTGCTCGATCCCGAAGATCGCAAGACGGAGCTGACCCGCTTCGTCACGCCGCGCCAGCAGAAGGGCGACCGCATCGCGACCGCCGATTTCTTCCGCCCGGCCAACCCGGATGGCACGCCGCCGGAGGAGCTCGACGTGATCGCCGTGCAGGCGCTCACCGTCGGCAGCGAGGTGACGGAGCTGATGGCCGAGCTCGAGAAGAACGGTGAGTTCGCCGAGCAGCTCTTCGTGCACGGCCTCGGGGTGCAGACGGCTGAGGGCCTGAGCGAATGGCTGCACTGGAAGGTGCGAGGCTGGTTCGGGATCCCCGAGACCCAGGGCCGCCGCCTTTCGTGGGGCTACCCGGCCGTGCCGGACCAGTCCGAGCACGAGAAGGTCGAGGGGCTCCTCGACTTCGCGCAGATCGGCATGACGCTCACCGACGGTTACTCGCCCGTGCCGGAGCAGTCGACGCTCGCGATGATCGTGCACCACCCGCAGGGCATCTACTACGGCATGCGCAACGGCCGCTTCCTCCCCGACGGCTCGCCCGACGAAGTGATCCGCGGCACGAGCCGCGACGCCACCCTCATCCGCACCGAGCTCCTCGAGAGCGACAACGTGAACGAGGGTGCGGTCGAGGACGAGTCGGGCAGCGCGGTCGAGACGCCCTCGGGGGCGTAGGGCCTGCGGCCTGCCGCACGCCGTTCGGCGTGCGGATAGGCTCGCGCGATGGAGCAGTCGCCGCTTGCTGCCGCCCTCCTGACGGCCGCGCTTGCGGTGATCATGCTCGCGCTCGGCACCACGCTGCGTGGCGAGCAGTTCCGACTCGTCTTCACGCAGCCGCGCGGGGTGCTCGTCGGCCTGCTCAATCTGCTGGTCGTGGCGCCGGCACTCGCCTATGGGGTCGCCGAGCTCACCGGTCTCGATCCGCTCCTGGCCGCGGGGCTCATGCTCCTTGGCGCAGCGCCGGGCGGCGTGTTCGCGAACCTCCTCACGCACCTCGCGCGCGGTGCGACCGCGCTATCGATCTCGATGACCGCGATCAGCAGCACGCTCGCGGTGGTCACGGTGCCGATCTGGCTCGGGGTCGCGTTCGCCACGTTCGACGTGCCGTCGGACGTAGAGCTCGACATGGGCCCGATCGTCGCGCGGGTGCTGATCGGGATCGCCGTGCCGCTCGCCGCCGGCATGTGGCTGGCGGCGCGGCGGCCCCAATGGGTCGAGCACCACCGGCGGCGCCTCGAGCGCGTGGCGGTTGCAACCTTCGCGGTGGTCGTGGTGGTCGCCATCGCGAGCCAGACGGGCCCGGTGCTCGACAACCTCGGCGAGCTCATCGTCGCGACGGTGCTCCTCAACGTGCTGGCGATGACGATCGGCTTCGCGGCGGCCCGGGCCGCCCGGCTCGACGCACCGCAGGCGACGGCGATCGCCATGGAGCTGGGCATCCACAACGCCGCGCTGGCCGTCGCGATCGGTGCGGCCGTCGACGAGCGCCTCGCGCTGCCGGCCAGCGTCTACAGCGCGGTGATGGTGGTGACGGGCGGCCTCTTCGCCGCGTTCATGGCGCGCCGCGGTCGCGTGGCGGCCGCCGCCGCCTAGGGTCCAGCGGGCATCCACCTGCGGGTCCCCTCGGGATCGTCAGTCGCGGGGCGGCGGGAGCTTGAAGCCTTCGGGCACGTCGGGCGCGAACGGGCCCGGTGGCGGAGCAGGCAGGATCACGCGCGGGCGGCGCGGGCCGCCGAAGCGCCGCCACTCTCGCGGGTAGCCGAGGCTCACTTCCTCGAACCGCGTCGCGCCGAGCGTCGTACGGCGCGGGATGTGGAGGTGGCCGTAGACCACCGCGAGCGCGCGGTAGCGTTCGTGCCAGTCGGCGGTGCGCGGCGTGCCGCACCAGAGCGAGAACTCGGGGTGGCGCAGGATCTCCGTGGGGTGCTCGTGCAGCGGCCAGTGACTGACGAGCACGGTCGGCAGCGACGGATCGAGCGCGTCGAGCCGGGCGCTCGTCGCCGCCACACGTGCCGCGCACCACGCCTCGCGTGAGGGGAACGGCGCCGGATCGAGAAGGTACTCGTCGACCGCCACCACCCGCCCAGCCTTCGCACGCTCGAGCCGCTCGGCAGCCGTCGCGCCGAAGCGGGTCGCGCCGAAGCCGTAGTCGTAGAGCGTGAAGAGCGGCGCGACGATCGCCGGGCCACCCGGCCCCTCCCAGCGCGGGTAGGGATCGTCCGGCGTGTCGACACCGACCGCGCGGAGCCGCTCGACGTAGCGGTCGTAACGCTCCACCCCGCGCTCGGCCCGGCCGGCGTCCTTGCCCGCGAGCAGCTCGTGGTTGCCGGGCGTCCACAGCACGCGCGCGAAACGCTCCCGCAGCTGGGCGAGCACGCCCGCCACCTCGTCGATCCCATCGGCGACGTCGCCCGCCACGATCAGCCAGTCGTCCGGATGGCCGGGCGCGAGCGCCGCGACCACCTCCTCGTTGCCACGGTGCGCGGCGTGCAGATCGCTGATGGCGAGGAGCCGTGGCTCCTGCGGCGCCGAGCCGTCGCCCGGCCAGCCATCGGGCGGCAGCACGCCCGGGGGTGGGTTGCGCGGCCGCGTCACCCACCCAGCATGGCAGGGCCCTCCCGTCACCCTCGTTACCGCAGGTCCCCCGCCGGGCACTCCCGTCACGCGCGTTACCGCAGGGCCACGCGACGGTGCGGTCACAAATCGCGGGACACTCCGCAAGTGGGTGGTAGATGACGATGCGCCGGAACCGACGCCTCGATCGCGCCAGCGATGCCACGCTCCTTGCGGGCGACGCCGAAGCCTTCGGCGTGTTCTACCGACGCCACGAAGGTGTGCTCGTCGGATGGCTGCGCAAGCGCACCGGCCACGCCGATCTCGCTGCTGATCTCGCCGCCGAGTCGTTCGCGCGCGCCCTCCAAGGACGCAACACGTACGACCCGGCCAAGGGAGAAGCGCGAGCCTGGCTGTTCGGGATCGCACGCAACGTGCTTGCGCGCGGTCTCGAGCGGGGTCGGGTCGAGGACGAGGTGCGCCAGCGCCTCGGGATGCAGCCGATCGAGCTGTACGACGAGGAGATCCGCGCGATCGACGAGGGGGCCGGCGCCGCCGTCGACCTTCTCGCGACGCTGCCGGCCGATCAGGTCGCAGCGATCACCGGGCGCGTCATTGATGACCAGGATTACGACGATCTCGCGAGCCGCTTGGGCTGCTCGGAGAGCGTCGTGCGCAAACGCGTGAGTCGGGGCCTCGGCGCGATGCGGGACACGTTGGAGGTGCCCCGATGAGCCTCAGCCTGCTGCCAGACCTCGAACGCGAGCTGATCGCCGCGGCGGAGCGCCTCGAGCCCCAGCGCGTGCGCCGCCGACGGCCGTGGACGCGCGGCTGGGTGCTGTTTAGCGCGCTGCTGGCGACGACCGGAGTCGGCGTGGCGACGGCGGTCACGCACTTCGGGCCGTTCAGCTACCTCGACGGCGACGGCCCGCTGCGCTCGGCCGCGGCGACGCTCGTCCTTCAGCCCGGGGGCGACGACGCGGCGTTCCGCGTCGTGGCCCAGATCGAGCGCGACGGCAAGCTCTGCATGACCGGCGGGCCGCGCGACCCGCGGACGAACCCCGCGGCGACGCCGACCGAGGGCGACTCGAACAACCCGCCCGCCACGGTGCGCACTTGCCTGGATCCCGACGAGGCCGCGCAGACGCTCGTGGATCCGGCCTACCCGGGCGCCACCTTCGCCGGCAACGCGCCGCTCGACGGCTCGCCCGACGTGAACATGTTTACCGAGGGCCCGAACGGCGAGATGATTCCCGTCTCCGACGACCTGCCGACGCGGATGCTGGTGTACGCGCTCGCGCCCAGGGGCCTTACGCCGATGGTGCGCTGGGGCACCGACGGCGCACCGCAGAAGATGCAGGCGGCCGAGCACTACCTGCGGTTCCACGTGAACAAGTCGCCCGACGGCCTCTCAAAGGCCGACGCCAGGCTGATCGCGACCTTCCCGGACTCCGTCGACCTCGTACTCTGGGCCGCCGACGTGGCGATCCCGAAGGGGCCGCTCACTTTCCGCGCCCAGGTGGCGTTCCCGGCCGAGCTCCCGCCGCACGGCGTGCCCGACGGCACGATCGAGCTGCTCACGCCCGACGAGATGAACCGGATCATCCGGGCGGGCCGCAAGACCGGCTGGAAGTACGAGCCGGGCATCAGTCGCGGCACGCCGGCCACCACGCCGGCCGACGGCGAGCAGGCTCGCTGACCTCGACCGGTGCGGAGGGCAGCGAGGCGGGGCCCCGCCTGCCTCGCTGCCCTCCTGACCGGCCGAGGAACCAACTGCCGCGGCGGCCCTGTCGTCACGCGCGTGACGGGAGGTACTGCGTCTGGAATCCGCGAGTGGGGGCGCTAGCGTTGCGGCCGATGCCTGCCGACCGCGATCAGTTCGCCGCCCTCGCCGAGCTCGATCCGGCGTTTACCGCCGCGCTCGCGAAATGGGGCACGCCCGAGCCGATTCCCGGCCCGGGCCGGCTCGAGCACCCGTCGCGGTACGCCGCGCTCACGCGCTCGATCATGGGGCAGCAGCTGTCGGTGAAGGCGGCGCGCACCATCCACGGCCGGGTGGTCGAGCTGATCGGGGGGCACCCGACCCCGGAGCTGATGCTCGCCCAAACCGAGGAGGCGCTTCGCGCGGCGGGGCTCAGCGGCGCGAAGATCCGCGCGGTGCACGGCATCGCGCGCGCCGTCCAGGCCGGCGACATCGACCTCAACGCGCTCGACCACCTGCCCGAGGAGGAGGCCGAGGCCGCCCTCGTCGCCCTCCCCGGCGTCGGCCCGTGGACGGCCCACATGTTCCTGATGTTCGTCCTCGGCCACCCGGACGTGGTCGCGCCCGGCGATGTCGGTGTGCAGAACGGCCTCGCCGTGATCTTCGGCCTCGATCCGCGCCCCACGCCGAAGGAGATCGTCGCGATGGCCGAGGCCTGGCGCCCACACCGCACCGCCGCCTGCCGCCTCGCCTGGCACGTGCTCGACGCCACGCCGATCGACGACTACGTGCCCGGCCGCGAGGCCCCCACCGCCTGACGTACCCCGGGGCACGCTCGCCACGCGCGTGACCGCAGGGCCCCGGCGGTAGGGTGGCCGCGTGCGTCTGCCCGGACCCCTGGATCACCTCGCGCGGTGGCGGCCGGTGGTGCCGCCGTTCGTCGTTGACCGGGCGCTGCGGCGGATGCGCGGCGGCATGGTGACGAATGCCGACGGCTCGGTGCGGCCGCTGAACTTCAGCGAGCGCGCGATCGACCGCACCCGCGTGCTGATGCACCGCCAGCAGACGCTGCTGGATCCGTCGCCGCGCGCGATGCGGCGCGAGCGCATCGCCCTCCCGCACTGCTCCGCCGAGTGGCTCACGCTGCCGGAGTCGCGCAAGGGCCACGTGCTCCTGTACTTCCACGGCGGCGCGTATCTGCGCGGTTCCACCGACACCCACATCGGCGCGCTGAGCCGGTTCATGCGCGCCGCGCGGGTGGAAGCGTGCTCCGTCGACTACCGGATGGAGCCTCAGCACCGGTTCCCCGCCTGGGTGGAGGATGCGGTCGACGCCTATCGCGACCTCATCGAAGTGCGCGGCATCGCCCCCGGCCGTATCGCCATCGCCGGCGATTCCGCGGGCGGCGGCGTGGCGATGGCCCTGCTGCAACAGATCACCGCGCTCGAGCTCCCGCAGCCCGCCTGCGCCGCCGTGATCTCGCCGTGGGACGATCTCACCTGCTCGGGCCCCTCCCACGCCGCGAACGTCGACGCCGACGCGATGTTCGGCCCGGGCCTCATCGAGCACACCGCCGAATGGCTCGCCGCCCAGGCCGGGGTGGAGCGCGACGACCCGCTCCTCTCCCCTGCGTTCGGTACCTACCCGGGCTCACCACCGCTGCGGATCGACGTGTCGGCCGTCGAGATCCTGCGATCCGATGCCGAGCTGCTCGCCGACGCCTACCGCGCAAGCGGGGCGCACGTGACGCTCGTCGAGCACCCCACGGCCCCGCACGCGTGGACCGCCATCGGCGGGTTGAGCGCCGCCCGCCAGAGCGCCCGCGAGATCGGCGCGTTCATCGACCGGCACTTGGCCTAGGGGAACGCCACCACCGGTCCGTCGACCCCCTCGACGGTCGGCACGACGGCCTCCGGCACCGGCGGCGCCACGTACGGCTCGGCCTTCGGGCGCTCATCGCCGCCCGGGAACGCGTAGCGCAGGATCGACCGCTGCACCATGAGCCACTGCTGGAGGAACGGCCCCGAGTTGTAAGGCAGGCCGTACTCCTCGCAGACGGCCTTCACCCGCGGGGCGATCTCCTTGAGCCGGTTGCTCGGCATGTCCGGGAAGAGGTGGTGCTCGATCTGGAAGCTGAGGTTGCCGCTCATCAGGTGGAACGCGTCGCCGCCCTCGATGTTCACGGAGGCGAGCATCTGACGCACGTACCACGCGCCGCGCGTCTCGCCGGCCACCTCCGCCTCGGTGAACACGTACGACTGGTCCGGGAAGTGCCCGCAGAAGATGATCGCGTTCGCCCACGCGTTGCGCGCGACGTTGGCGATCACGTTGGCCGCGAGCGTCTTGCGCCAGTGCCGACCAGAGAGCGCCGGGTAGAGCACGTAGTCCTTCAGCATCTGCTTGCCGGCCTTGCGGCCGAGCGCCTTCAGCTCCCGCCGCGCCGCCGAACGGGCCTCAGGGTCGCCGCGGCGGATGCCCTCGTAGTCGAAGTCGTGCAACGCCACGCCCCACTCGAAGAACGCCATGAGGAAGAGGTTCAGGCCGGGCTGGGCGAGGAACCACGGATACCACTTCTGGCGGGCCGAGACGCGCATCACCTCGTACCCGACGTCCTTGTCCTTGCCGAGGATGTTGGTGTACGTGTGGTGGACGACGTTGTGGCTGTGCTTCCAGCCGGCGGCCGTCGACACGTTGTCCCAGTCCCACGTGGAGCTGTGGATCTTCGGATCGTTCATCCAGTCCCACTGCCCGTGGAGGATGTTGTGGCCGAGCTCCATGTTCTCGAGCACCTTTGCGACCGAGAGGCCGAGCGTGCCCGCGAGCCAGGCGGGCGGATAGCGGCTCGCCGTGAGCATCGCGCGAGACACCACGGCCAGGCGCCGCTGGAACGTGATGAGGTTGCGGATGTAGGTGACGTCGCGCTCGCCGAGGTCGGCGCGCACCTCGTCGTGGATCGCCTGGAACGCATCCCCGATGCGCTCGATCTCCTCGGGCGTGAGGCGGTGCAGCGGGTTGCTCGACGTCGGGTCGGCGGGAGCGTGACCCGGGCCACCCGTGCCGGCCAGGGTCGGCGGGAGGGTCGCGGTGGAGGCGCCGGCATGACGCGGCGCGCCGTTCGTGGTGGTCATGGCTACTCCTAGAGCTCGATCTCGATGTCGCCGCACGGGCCGTTCACGCAGGTGCGCACGGGCTGCCCCGGCTCGCCGTGCACGAGCCCGGTGCGGAGGTCCTGCACCTGCCCCTGCTTGAGGCGCCCGATGCACGAGTGGCAGATCCCCATCCGGCAGCCGCTCGGGAGCGCGGCTCCGGCGCGCTCGCCGGCGACGAGGATCGACACCCCGGGCTCGGCCTCAGCCGACACCCGGCTCACGCCGAAGGTGACGGTGCCACCCTCGCCGATGCCGCCGCCTAGCCCGATGCTCGGCCGGAAGCGCTCGAGGTGCAACAGCGCCGGATCGCCGTGCTCGGTCCAGTGGCGCTCGAAATCGTCGAGCATCTCGCCGGGGCCGGAGAGGAACGCCTGCCGGTCACGCCAATCGGGCACGAGGCGGTCGAGGTCTTGGCGGTGCAGCCGCCCGTCGGCTCCGGAATGGTGCTCGTGGAGCGCGTACCCCGGTGTGCGTCCCGCCAACTCACGCAGCGGTCGTCCGAACACGAACCGCGAGGGATCGCGCGCGCTGTGCAGGTGCACCACGTCGTGGAGCGCGCCGCGACGCTCGAGCTCGCGCACCATCGCCCAGATCGGCGTCACGCCGCATCCGGCGGAAATCAGCAGCAGCGGCGTGCCGACCGGGCCTGGCGGCATCGTGAACTCGCCCTCCACCTGGCCGAGCCACACGCGCGCACCGACGCCGCAGGCCGCGTCGTCGGTGAGATGGCCCGACATCAGCCCGCCGTCGACCCGCTGCACCGTGATGCTCACGAGGCCCTCCGGGTGGCCGGGATCCGACGTGACGGTGAAGGCGCGCCAGTGGCGGATGCCCTTGATCTCCGCGCCCACCCGCACGTACTGCCCGGCCTCGTGCCCGGGCCATGGGAACGACGGCCGCAGCACGAGCGTGACGACACCCTCGGCCTCGACGATGCGGCGCTCGACGGTGGCGACGGCCTCCTCGAGGCTCCAGCGAGGATCCAGCAGCGCGAGGTAGTCGTCGGGCAGGTGGGGCGTCGTGAACGACTTCGCCACCGCCATGAGGCGTCGGCCGACGGCCGGAAGCTGGGGCTGCGCGCCTTGCTCGATCAGTGGCTCCATGCGCCCTCCTTGCGGGTGGTGGCGACCCTCGGGACCGGCGGGCCGCAGTTGGTGGAACTGCGTGGACCGTAGGCAACAGGAACGCACCGCCGTTTGGCACGTTTTGCGGCGAGAACTATGAGGCTGCGCCAAAACCGCGGGGTTCACCGCAGGCGGCTTCGGTGGGGCCGCAACCGGCCCGCCGCCTGCCCGCGACGCCGCGGGCAGCGGCTGCGGATGCGGCTACTCGGGCGAGCGCGCGGAGAGGTCGCGCAGGATGTCGGCCGTAGCCTCGGCGTGGTCCCAGAAATAGAGGTGGCCGGCGTCCTCGAACGTGTCGAGCGTGGCCCCCGGAATGCCGGCGTGGACGGCGACGCCGTTCGGATACGGGAGCATGCGATCGGCGGTGCCATGCATCACCGCCGTCGGCACGGTGATCTCGGCGAGGCGGTCGCCGACGTCGTGCGTTGAGATCGCCTGAGCCTGGCCCATGATCACGGGCACCGGCACGGGCGAGCGCACCGTCGCGCGCTTGAACGTGAGGTACGTGTCCTCGTCGTCCCACAGCGACTCGCTGAAGTTCACCTCGTAGCCGGCGCGCAGCGCCTTCTCGACATCGCCGGACTGCTGCGCGGCGAACAGCATCTGGATGTCCTCCTGCGAGGGGAACGTCATCAGCGCGCCGCCGGCGGTGGTGCAGCCGAGCGCGAGCGTGCGCACCTTCTCGGGGTGGCGGATCGCGAGGTTGAGGGCCGTCATGCCGCCCATCGAGATGCCGAATACGTCAATCGGCTCGTCGACGCCGAGCGCATCGAGCGCGGCGGCTTGGTCGTCGGCGAGATCGGCGAGCAAATAGCCGGCCTCGGGGCGCGCGGTGCCGTAGACGCCGCGATGATTGATCCCGACGAGCGCGCGTCCGTCGCCCACGAGCCGCTCGATGAGCCCATCGCCCCAGTGGTCGTGCGTGCCGCTCATCCCCTGGATCAGGAGCAGCGGCTTGCCCGTGCCCTGTCGCCAGACGACGCGCTCGCCGCCGCCGTCGGGCAGCTCGATCGTCGAGGTGACCGGCTCTGAGGTGGCCGTGGCCGCGAACTCGCTCATAGGTACGAAACCGTACCGCCTCGGGATGGCGCCGTCGGCGGTCCGTCCGCGCTCAGGCCTCCGGTGCGAACGACGGCTCGTCGACCGCGACGATGTCGCAGCCGCCGACCTCCTCCGCGCAGTAGCCGGGGCGCTCGGGCGACGACGCGTAGTCGTAGGCCCGCACCTCGCGTACCAGCCACAGCCGGCCGCCGTCGGCGGCGGCCGCCACGATTCGCCGGTGAGCGGGATCGGCGTAGATGGCCGAGTCACGCGTCGACGACGTGCGCAGCACCACGTCGCTGCCCGTGGGCGGCGTGCTGTCGCAATCGAAGAGGTGCCGGACGCTCTGCACCACCGTCCCGATCTGCTGCACCGAGCCGAACCGCCGCTCGCTGCAGGTGCCCGAGATCAGCCCCGTCGCGCCGGTCGTGAGCACCTTGGAGGTGGTGCCGAAGATCCGGCCGCCGAGCACGCGGTCGTTGTCGGAGATGCCGATCCGGTCGTCGCCGCCGTACGTGCGCCAGCGCATCGCCCAGCGCACGCCGTCGATGCTCAGCTCGTCGGGCCCGGCCGAGAGGAAGCCCGACTCCTCGCAGCGTGCGAGCGTGGGACACGTGCCGGTCGGGCCGCCGGCGAGGGTGCGATTGGTGTGGTGGTCGATGTCGCGCAGGATCGCGAACGCCCGGCTGCTGTCACGCGAGCGGCGTGCGAACACCAGCCGGTTGCCGTTGCGGGAGGGCGCCGTCTCGGAGAACGTCCGCGAACTCGCGCCAGGGAATCGCACCATCGGCGCGTTCGCGGCGAGGTCGCGCAGCCGCACCACGTCACAGCCGTCGGCGACTCGCCGCGCCACCGCCTTCGATGTCTTGGGGCAGTGCGACCAGAAGATCTCCGGCTCGCCGCGCAGCGCACCGACCGACACGTCGACCGGCCACGGCTGCGCGTCGAACGTGTGGCCGAGGTCGCCCTTGGCCGACGTGCCGACCCGTAGCCCCCAGCGTCCGCTCTGCGTCGGCTGGCTCCACGCGACCACCCCGGCGCCCGCCGAGATCGTCGGCGGCTCGTCGCTGCTCAGCGCGCTGGGCACGGTGAAGCTCGAGATGGGTTGCTCTGGAACCACGGGCGCCGCGGTGGCAGATCCCGACGAGGCGACTGCCACGACACCGCACGCGGCCGCTTGGATGAGCTGGCGTCGATCGATGTGCATGACTCAGCAAAACGCGCCGCGACGCACCACGGAGCGTTGACCGCCGGGTGCCGGGCGCATCGGCGCTGCGCCCAGCACCGACCGGGCGTGCATGGGCTCGCGTTGGCCGGGTGCGCGAGGCGTTACTGGATGCGACGACGGTCGCCGGCGCGGCGATCACCGTCGACCGGCGGGTTGCGCTCGGGCAGCAACTCCTCGGCGAGCTGCACGAGCTCGTCGTGGCGTTGCTCGATCAGCAGCTCGGCGTTGCGGCGCAGCGCGGCGAGGTTGCGCGGGCTTGCGTCGTCCATCGCCTCGGTGCAGCCGGTGAGCGGGATCTGGAAGCGGTGGTTGCGTTCCCCGAGCATGCGGGTGAGCTGCTCCTGCACGATCGCGGACGAGGCATCGAAGAACATGTCGATGATAGGACGCGCCCAGCGCACGGAGCCCCAGGTAGAGGCGTCCTCCCAGCGCAGGCGCTTGTTGAGCTCACCAGTGCCGAGGCTGACGATCGTCACCGGCTCTTGCGGCCGCATCGTCGCGCCCTCGATCGCCCCGAGCAGCGCGGGGTTGTGGGCGACGATGCCGCCGTCGATGAGCGAGCCGGGCGCGTGCTTGCCGGGCGGCGTGAGGCGCATCGGCGCGAAGTAGGTGGGTGCGGCGATCGTTGCCCGGGCGACCTGCCAGAGCGCGCGGTCGTGGGCGTCGCTCTCCTTCGCGGCCCACGAGGTGAACCGCACCGGAATGCGGCGCTCCACGTCGTACGCGCAGATCATGAGGCCCGTCGTCGACTCCCGCATGCGCACCTGGCCGCAGTAGTCGGTGAGCACCTCGTTGAGCACCCGGTCGGAGTACCTGGGCCGCGAGAAGCCGAAGCGGGTGCGGAGGCTGCGGCGCAGCGAGCGCTGAAAGATCCGCGCGCCTTCGCGCTCGAAGAGGCCGGTCACCTCGGTCGCCGTCCAGCGGGCGCCGTCCTGCTCGCCCGGCACGCAGAGCGCCGCAGCGACGAGCCCGCCCGCCGACGCACCGGCGATCAGATCGAAGAGCTGGTGCGTGGGCCGGCCCGTGAGTCGCTCGAGCTCGGCGAGCACGACGCCGGGCAGCATCCCGCGGATCCCGCCGCCGTCGATTGCGAGCACACGCACGTAGTTCAGGCTACCTCGGCGGCAGGCGCGCTGAGGAGGCCAGATGAAGCCCCGACCGCCTGCTCCGCATCCTCGACGCCCGCCTGCATCTCGAGCCAGCCGCACTCCGCGCCGATCCCGCGGAGCACCTTGGTGGAGATCGCGATGCTCTGCGCGAGCTCCTCGTCGGTGAGGTATTTGCCGAAGTATTCGCGCGTGAGCTCGAGCTGGTGCGGATGGGCCGCCTCGGCGGCGGCGCGGCCCGCATCGGTGAGCTGGGCGAAGGTGGCGCGACGATCGTCGTCGGGCGTGACCCGGCGCACGTACCCGGCCTCCTCGAGCCGCGCGATCAGCTTGGTGGCGCCGCCGCGGGAGATCAAAAGCTCATCGGCGAGCTCGTTCATCCGGCAGCCCTCGCCATCGTGTTCGCCGCCCAGGCAGGCGAGCACCTCGTACCAGCTCGCGGGCATGCCGATGCGCTCCTCGAGTTCCTTGGCGATGCGTTCCATGGTGCGGGCCTGCAGCTGCAGCACGCCGTACCAGGCGAAGAATGCGGGGTCGTGAAGAGCCTCACCCATGTTCTGAGTGTAGCCGAGGGTTGACACGGAAACCATCCCTGGTACTTTTCCTTCCAACGGTTGCCATGGAAACCATTTCTCTCGAAATCGGGCCATCGCTGCCGCGCCAAGCCACCGGACTCGCCTGCCAGGAGCCCTCATGTCACCGCTCGCCATTCCCAAGGAGCCGCCGCTCAGCCGGCTCGGACGCGCCGCTTCGCGCCGTCGCCGTCCCGTGCTCGTCGCGTGGCTCCTGCTGCTCGTCGTCGCGATCGTCGTGGGCCCGAAGGTCGCCGGCGACTGGAGCGTCGACTACGGCACGCCGGGCAGTGACTCCAAGGCCGTCGAGCAGTCGGTCGCCAAGGACTTCCCAGGCGCGACGCTCGACAGCCTCCTCGTGACGTGGAAGGCGCCCGGCGGCGTCAAGTCGCCGGCCGCGGAGGCCCATGTGCGCGAGGTGCTCGCGCAGATGAGCGCGATCGACAACGTCTCCGACGCCGACCTCCAGGCGGCCCGCACCTCGCCCGATGGCAAGTACGGCTTCCTCGAGGTGCCGCTGGAGGATCACGCGTCCACGGTCGCGCTCGATCAGGGCGCCGACATGCTGAAGGTCGCGAACGCCGCCGATGGCGCGGGCGTGACGATGCGCTTCGGCGGTCAGGTGATGACCGAGGCCGAGCGCGGCGCCGTGTCGTCGGAGGGCGTCGGCCTCTCGGTCGCACTGATCATCCTCCTGCTCACGTTCGGCACGGTGATCGCGGCCGGGCTCCCGCTCGCGGTCGCGCTCTTCGGCATCGGCACGGGCAGCGCGCTCGTCGGGCTGATCGCGAACGTGGTCGATACGCCCGACTGGGCCTCGTCGGTCGCAGTGATGGTCGGCATCGGCGTCGGCATCGACTACGCGCTGCTGATCCTCACGCGCTACCGCTCCGCGCTGCGCGCCGGGGCCCGCACCGACGATGCGATCGCCTACGCGATGGGCACCGCCGGCCGCTCGGTGGTCGTCGCCGGCGGCACCGTCGTGATCTCGATGCTCGGCCTGCTGCTGATGGGCCTGCCCTACCTCGTCGGCGTTGCGTTCGCCGCGAGCGTGAGCGTGCTGACCGTGATGCTCGCCTCGATCACGCTTCTCCCCGCGCTGCTCGGTTTCGCCGGCCCGCGCATCGAGCGCCTGCGCGTCCCGTTGCCGGGAGCGCGGCGCCGTGCGGCCGCCGCTGCCGTCGCCACCGACCGCGATCTCGCCGCCGCCCAGGCCGGCGCCACGCACGACGGAAGCCCGCGCTTCGCCGCCTGGAGCCGCACCGTGCAGCGCCGACCGTGGGTCGCGAGCATCGCCGCGCTGGTCGTGCTCGTCGCGATCGCCTCGCCCGTCGCGGGCGTGCGGCTCGGCTTCCCCGGCGCGCAGAACGACCCGGTCGGCACGCAGTCGCGCGAGGCCAGTGAGCTCATGACCGAGGGCTTCGGCGCCGGCGTCGGCGGCCCGCTCCAGGTGCTCGCGCCGATCGGCGGCGCCGACGGCAAGGCCAAGCTCGAGGCGCTCGGCGCCCGCATCGCGAAGGATCCGCGCGTGGCGCTCGTCAGCCCCGTCACGCCCTCGCAGGATGGCGAGCTCGGCCTGATGACGGTGCAGAGCCGCACCAGCCCGACGTCGGCCAAGTCGACCGATCTCCTGAACGCGGTGCGCGACGAGTACGTGCCCGGCTCGGGCGTCGCCGCGAAGGTGGGCGGCTGGACGGCGCAGACCCGGGATCAGTCGGTGGCGACCGCTGACCGGCTTCCGCTGCTGTTCCTCGGCGTGGCCGGGCTCTCGAGCCTGCTGCTGCTCGTCGCGTTCCGCTCGATCCTGATCCCGATCAAGGCCGCCGTGCTGAACCTGCTGTCGATCTTCGCCGCGTACGGCGTCGTCGCAGCCGTCGCGGAGGGCGGCGCGTTCGGGCAGCTGTTCGGGATCAACGGCGAGGTACCGATTCCGCCGTTCATCCCGGTGCTGATGTTCGCGATCCTGTTCGGGCTCTCGATGGATTACGAGGTGTTCCTGGTCGGCCGCATCCGCGAGCTGTGGGCCACGCACGGCGACGCCTCGCGCGCCGTCACCGAGGGCCTCTCCGCGACCGCGCGGGTGATCACCGCGGCCGCCGCGATCATGATCGCCGTGTTCGGGGCCTTCGCCCTCGACGACCAGGTGTTCCTCAAGCTCATCGGCATCGGCCTGGCGAGCGCGATCCTCATCGACGCCACGGTGATCCGCCTGTTCCTCGTGCCCGCGCTCATGGAACTGATGGGCGAGCGCGCCTGGCGCCTGCCCGGATGGCTGGATCGACGCCTGCCGCATACGAGCCTCGAGGGGACGGCCGAGCTGCCGGTCGCGGCGGAGTCGCCGCGGACGACGCAGCGGGCCACGCCCGTCGCAGCCGGCGACGCCGGCTGAGCCATCGGGTGGCCGCCCGTATCGAGCGGGCGGCCACCCGGCAGCGCTCACGCTCCGACCCGTGAGCGACCTGGGTCCCGCCGTTACCCCGGAACGCGGTTCCAAGAGGTCGACCAGGGAGTCCAGAACGGCGGACGCGGCCTCAATGGTCGGGGGACGCCTGCCGACGGAGTGGGTATGGAGAGGGCCCGCCAGCGTCGTGAACGGCGCACCAGGATCTGGCTGGCGCTCTCGTTCGTCGTCTGCCTCCTCGGGTGCGTGGCGCTCATGGCGCTGCAGCACCAGGAACGTGAGGCCCGGGGCAAGTCGGCCACGGCCCGCATCTACCAGACCGACGTGGAGCAGGCGATCCGCATGTTGCGGCCGCTCGGCGTGGAGCTTGCCCGCACCGACCCAGCCATTCTGCGCCGCACGATCGCGCGCACGGCCGAGCTCCTGCGCTCCGAGAGCACGGACTTCCAGCGAATCGCGCCCGAGCAGGCCCTGCTCGTGGAACGCTCCCTCGCTCAGCTCGAGCGCTTCGCCCGCACCGACCGCCCCTCACCGGCGCAGCTCGTCGGCGCGATCGCCGCCACGGCGCGCGTCGCCAACACCGCCGAGGAGGTCGCTGCCGCCCAGCGCGCCCGCGCCGACCGTGCCACGCAGGTGCGCACCATCGGCGGGTGGCTCGTCCTCGCTCTCAGCGCCCTGTGCGTCGGCCTGCTGATCCACCGCGATCGCAAGATGATGGTGAAGGTCGAGCGCGCTCGCGCCGCCGAGCTTGCCGCCTCCGCCGAGCGCGACAGCCTCACCGGCCTCCCCACGCGCCTGAAGTTCGGCCTCGACCTCGCCGAGCGCGAGGCCGCCGGCGAGGAGCTCGAGGTGATCCTCTGCGACCTCGACGAGTTCAAGGAGATCAACCACCGTCTCGGCCACGACGCCGGCGACGCCGTGCTGATCACCGTGGCGTCCGATCTGCAGTCGGCCGTCGGCAACGACGCCACGATCTACCGCACCGGCGGCGATCAGTTCGCGCTGTTCGCCACGCCTGGGAGCGGCGTGCCCGCGCGGGTGCGAGCCACGCTCGAGCGTGACCGCGCACGATCGCTCGGCAGCGTCGGCAGCGCCCGCTGGCCCGCCGAGGGCGGCAGCCTGCGCGACGTGGTGCGACTCGCCGACCAGCGCATGTACGCCGCCAAGCGCGCCGTGCACCGAGCGAGCCCGATCCAGCTCGCCGACATCGACGCCGACGCCGCGTAGATGCGTCCCGCCGCGGTCGTCGTCACGCTGGCCGCCACCATCGGCCTCCTCACCACCTGCACCTCGCTGGCCACCGCACGCGGTGACGACGGCCGCTGCGCCGATCGCGTGACGAGCGGCACGAACTGCCAGGAGGGCAACGGCCGCCGGGTGGCCGGGGGCGGCGGCAAGGTGAGCCACGAGGGCTGGCCGGCCGTGACGGGCCTGCTCTGGATCGCCGAGACCGCCGACGCCCGCACCTACGAGGGCACCGAGCAGAACGACGAGCTGCTCTCGCACCATGCGAGCGACACCGTGAACGGTGGCGACGGCAACGACATCATCTGGGGCGACTGGGATCCGAAGAGCAACCCCACGTCGCAGCACGATCGCCTGAGCGGCGACGGCGGCGCCGACTGGATCTACACCAGCCACGGCACGAACACCGTCACCGGCGGCGACGGCAACGACTTCATCGACGCCTACTACGGCCACGGCACGATCGACTGCGGCGCGGGCCGCTACGACCGCGTGAAGATCCGGCTCGGCACCGGGCGGTACAAGGCGAAGAACTGCGAGACGACGCTGAACTTCTGCGCACACGGGGCCATCGGCGACCGCTGCGCGAAGCCGGGCGAGAAGGCCGCCCGCACCCGGCGCTGACGCGCGCGGGGCTCCGCCGGACCCGCTGGGGTTAGAGACCCTTGGCGACCGACTCGAGCTGCTCGAGCTGGGCGTTGAGCGCCTTCACCTGCTCCTTGGAGAGCTTGGCGAGTTCCTCGTCGACGCCGTGCTTGCGCACCGCGCGGCTCATCACGAGCGAGCCCTCGTGGTGCGTGATCGCGAGCTCGACGAAGTCCTTGTCGAAGTCGCCGTCGGTGCTCGGCGTGATGGGCGTCCCGAGCTTCTCGGCGGTGGTGTGCAGCGCCTGGGCGTCGGCGTCCTTGCGGGTGTCGGGCTTGCTGAGGTCGTAGCGGTGCTTCGTCGCGAACTGCTGGAGCGCGCGGAGCTCCTCCAGCGTCGACTCGCGCACCTCGCGCGCGATCTCCTTCACCTCGGCACGCGTGCTCGAGGCGGCCGCGCGGGTCGCGATCACGACCACCTGGGCGTCGTGCGGAATCATCTGGCGCACGTAGGCGGCGTCGACCTCGTTCACGCCCACCCCGCGCCCAGCGGCCTCGTTGCCCGACGCACCGGAGCCGGGGTTCGCGGCAGGGTTTGCGCCGGGGCGGTTCTCGTCGTCGCTACCGCACGCCGAGAGGCCGCTCCCGAGAGCGGTGGCGATGAGCACGCTGGCGAAGGCGCGGGTGGTGAGCTGCACGTTGCTACCTCGGGACACGGTGGGGCGGCGACCTGCGTGCGCGGGCGCACACGGCGGCGGGCCGCGAGCCTACCAACGCGGGCGCCGCGCCCCCGCCGATCCCGCACGCAGGTTCCCCGTCCGCCGTGCCGCCGCGCACGGAACGGATGCGTACCATGTCCGCCATGCACCGGCTGATCTTCGACGACACCCATCACGCGTTCCGTGAGGCCGTGCAGGGCTTCATCGCCCAGCAGGTGCTCCCCAACGGCGAGCGGTTCCGCGAGGAGCACGGCCTGGATCGCGCGTTCTGGAAGGCCGCCGGCGAGCTCGACCTGCTCGGCATCGCCGTGCCCGCCGAGCATGGCGGCAGCGAGATCGACGACTTCCGCTTCAACCAGATCCTCAACGAGGAGCTCAGCAAGGTCGGCGCCGCCTACGGCTCGTGCGTGGGCATCCACGTCGACATCTGCGAGCCCTACCTCACCGATCTCACCACCGACGAGCAGAAGGCCCGTTGGCTTCCTGACTTCTGCACGGGCGACAACCTCTGCGCGATCGGCATGACCGAGCCCGAGGTGGGTTCGGACCTCGCCAACCTCCGGACCACCGCGGTGCGCGACGGCGACGAGTGGGTCATCAACGGCGGCAAGACGTTCATCACCAACGGCGGCTCCTGCGACACGGTGATCACCGCCGTGCGCACCGGCGGTCCGGGCCCGAAGGGCATCTCGATGATCGTCGTCCCGACCGACGCCCCGGGCTTCGAACGCGGCAACAAGCTCAAGAAGATCGGCCAGCAGGAGTCCGACACGGCGGAGCTGTTCTTCAACGACTGCCGCGTGCCGGCCGACAACCTCATCGGCGAGGAGGGCAAAGGCTTCGTCTACATGATGGAGCGCCTCGAGCAGGAGCGCCTCTCGTGCGCCATCGCCAACCTCGCGCACGCGCAGGGTGCCTTCGAGGAAACGCTCAAGTACTCCCAGGACCGCCGTGCGTTCGGCCAGCCCATCGGCCGCTTCCAGAACAGCCAGTTCAAGCTCGCCGAGATCTCCACCGAGCTCGACCAGTGCCAGGCCTACGTCGACCACTGCGTCCAGCTCCACAACCTCGGCAAGCTCACCGCCATCGACGCCGCGAAGGTGAAGCTCATCTCCTCCGAGGTGCAGGGTCGCGTGATCGACACCTGCGTCCAGCTCCACGGCGGCTACGGCTACATGGAGGAGTACGCGGTCGGCCGCGCCTACGCCGACGCCCGCGTCACCCGCATCTGGGCGGGCTCCAACGAGATCATGAAGCTCGTGATCGGCCGCAGCCTCGGCATCGAGGCCTAGGCCTCCCGCCCGCGCGGCCTCAGCGCGGTAGGCCGTCGGTGACCCGCGCTACCGCGGTGGGCCGTCGGTGACCCGCGCTACCGCGGTGGGCCGTCGGGCGCTTCGACCGCCTCGAGGATCTCGACCTCAGCGCCGACGTTGATGGTCGGCCGGGCCGTGGGATCGGCGGGCACGAGGTTCATGCCGAACCACGTCTCGCCGTCCCAGCGGCGGTGGCGGGCGAGCGTCGCGAGGGGCTCTTTGCGACGTTCGATCGTGTGCGGATCGGTAGTGGTGATCGCGCAGCGTGAGCAGCCTTTGACGGCGAGGAACTCGGCGTCGCCGATGCGGAGCCGGCGCCAGCCGTCCTCGGCCCACGCCTCGGAGTCGTCGACGACGAGGTTCGGCCGGAAGCGGAGCATCGCCATCGGCCCCTCGTCGGCTCGCGGACCATCCGCGATCCACGCGTTGAGCGCGTCGAGCGAGCTCGTGGTCGCCACGAGCAGCGGATAGCCGTCGGCGAATGCGACGCGATCGTCCGGCCGCGTGAACGCCGGGTTCATCGTGCGCTGCGTCGGATCGTCCAGGTAGAAGAGCCGGGCGTCGGCGCCGAGGAGTTCGCTGAACCACACCCCCGCCGCGTCGGCCGCCGGCGTGGCATCGAGCCTGCTGCTCCAGACGGTCACGGGCGTGCGCCGGGCGGCCGCGGGGTCGGGCACGGCAACAGCGAGCGGCTCGAGCCCCGGCGCGCTGAGCTCGAGGCCGCCATCGGCGGCGTTGCGTGGCTCGGCAAGGAGCAGGCGGCGGTGCTCGCGGGCCGTGAAGAACGTGCCATCTGGATCGGTGACGAGCCACCGCCGATCACCGAGCAACCCCCACGGCTCGACCACGGCCTCGTCGACGTCCCACCCCCGGCACGACTTCACCGGGTAGCGACGGATCGCAGACAGCACGGGCACCGCCCGATCCTAGCCAGCGGAGGAACGTCCACATTTCCCGGAGCCGCACACCGCGGGACAGCGCACCTTGCCCCGCGGGCTCCGGACCGTCGCGCCGCCACCAGCGCCGACGTGTGGACCGATCCCGCAGCCGGCGACCGATCGGTCCACAGCTCAGCTCCCGCCCCACCATCGGGCAATAAGCGGAGTACGCAGTCCGGTTTATGCGCCAACTTCAGCGGATTAAGCGGATCGAGCGATCCGTTTTGCTAGCTTCTGCAACCGGATCAGCCAATCCGCTTTTCAAGAAGGTACCACCATGTTCGAACCAGTTCCCCAACGAGCGCCACGGGCCGTGAGCCCTTGGACGATTCTCGTGCTCGTCTGCCTCGCCCAGTTCATGGTCGTGCTCGACGCGACGATCGTGAACGTCGCACTGCCTTCGATCCAGCGTGATCTCGGCTTCACCCCGACGAACCTCGCCTGGGTGCTGAACGCCTACACCCTCCTGTTCGGCGGCTTCCTGCTGCTCGGTGGCCGCGCCGCCGACCTGTTCGGTCGCAAGCGCCTCTTCATCGCCGGCGTCAGCCTGTTCACGTTGGCCTCGCTGCTGAACGGCCTCGCGCAGACGCCCGGCCAGCTGGTCGCCTTCCGCGCCCTGCAGGGCCTGGGCGGCGCGCTCGTCTCGCCGGCCGCGCTCGCGATCATCACCACTACCTTCGCCGAAGGCCCCGAGCGCACCAAGGCGCTCGGCGTGTGGGCAGCCATCGCCGGTGGCGGCAGCGCCGTCGGTCTGATCCTCGGCGGCGTGCTCGTCGACGCCTTCAGCTGGCCGTGGGTGTTCATCGTCAACGTGCCGGTCGGCATTGCCGCTGCCGTTGCCGCATTCCGGCTCATTCCGGAGAGCAAGGCCGAGCACGGGGTCGACGGGTTCGACCTCGCCGGCGCTGCGACCGTCACCGGCGGCATCGTCGCCCTCGTCTACGCCGTCGTGAAGGCCGGCGAGGACGGGTGGGGCTCCACCGCCACGCTCGGCTTCGGCGCGGTCGCCGCCGTCCTGATCGCTGCGTTCGTCGCGATCGAGCGCCGGCACGTGCAGCCGCTCGTCCGCCTCGGCATCTTCCGCGTGCGGTCGCTGTTCGTGGCCAACGCGGCGATGCTCCTGACGATCTCGGGCATGTTCGCGATGTTCTTCTTCGCGACGATCTACCTGCAGGAGGTGCAGGGCTACTCGCCGCTGAAGACCGGCTTCGCGTTCCTGCCGTTCACCGTCGGCATCATCGGCGGCTCGGTCGCCTCGCAAACGATCATCGCCCGCCTCGGTGTGCGGACGTCGATCGTCGCCGGCCTCTCGTTCGCCGCGGTGGGCCTGCTCCTGATGACGCGGATCACGCCCGGCGGCTCGTTCGCCGGTGAGCTGCTGCCCGCGATGATCCTGATCGCCGCCGGCATGGGACTCGTGTTCGTGCCGCTCACGTTGCTGGCCACGGCCGGTATCGATGGCGCCGACCAGGGTCTCGCGTCCGGCTTGTTCAACACGTCGCAGCAGTTCGGTGGGGCGCTCGGCCTTGCGTTCCTCTCGACGATCGCGGCCTCGCACACCAGCGGCCAGCTGAACAACCTGGGCGGCGGCGCGCCGACCCGCGCCGAACAGCTCGACGCGCTGCTCTCCGGCTACCACCTCGCGTTCGTGATCGGCGCCGCGTTCATGGCCGTCGCCATCGGGCTGGTGCTGACGCTGCTGCGCCGCGAGCACGTCGAGACGATCGACGTCGAGGACCAGCAAGTCCTCGTCGCCGCCTAGCCGGCCGGCCCGATGGTGCTGCCGAGCTGGGATGCCCCGCCGCACACCAGTGGCGTCCGCCGCCTGCCGCCGACCGCGGCGGGTGGCGGACGCCGGGGCGTGCAGGCGTATCCTGAAGGTGTGAGTCCCGACACCGTCACCGAGAGCGAGAAGCCGCTCCGCGCCGACGCGCTGCGAAACCGCAACAAGGTGCTCGCGGCGGCCCGCACGGCCTTCGCCCAGCAGGGCCCGGACGTTGCGATCTCGGAGATCCTCAAGCTCGCGGGCGTCGGCTCCGGCACGCTGTTCCGTCACTTCCCGACGAAGCAGGACCTCCTCGTCGCGGTGCTCGAGCAGACCTTCGATCAGCTCGACGACCAGATCGTCGCGGCGCTCGAGGACGAGGACCCATGGCAGGGCCTCGTCACCCTCCTCACCACCACCGCCGAGATGCAGGCGCGCGACGCCGCGTTCCTCGCGTCCGTCGGTCCGGAGCTCTTCGCGGTCGAGTCGCTGCAGCAACGCAACGAACGGATGATGGTGCGGATGTCGGGGCTCCTCGACCGTGCGAAGGCTGCGGGCGTGGTGCGCGACGATCTCGCCGCCGAAGACCTTCCGTTCCTGATCTCGGCGATCGGCGGAGCGACCCAGTCGTGCGCGCCGGCCTCCGTCGTCGGGACCTCGCCGGATCTCTGGCGCCGCTACCTCGGCTTCGTGCTCGACGGCCTGCGCCCGCAGGGCGCCCATCCGCTGCCGCAGCCCCCGCCGACGCTCGCGCAGATGAAGGCGATGAAGGCCGCGAAGGCCTCTATGCGCTGCGGCGCCGAGTAGGCCGCGATCCCCAACGCGGAGCGTCGTCGTGCGGCGCGATCCACCGCCTCAGCGGCAAGGCCTTCGGCCTCGCCGTGCCGCGCAAGCACGGCTGAGCGGGAGTTCCGAACGGTCGGTCCCTCGGAGGGCCCAAGCATTCGGAATCCCAGGCGGTGCGCTCAGAGCCCGCCGCCGAGGTAGGCGTCGCGGATCGCCGGATCGGCGGCGAGCTCGGCGCCGGTGCCGGCGGCGGTGATCTCGCCGGTGGTGAGGCAGTAGGCCTGCTGGGCCGCTTTGAGGGCCTGGTTGGCGTTCTGTTCGACGAGCAGCACCGTGGTGCCCTGCTCGTTGATCTCGCGGATGATCGAGAAGATCTGCTGGATCAGCTTGGGGGCGAGGCCCATCGAGGGCTCGTCGAGGAGCACGAGGCGCGGGCGGGCCATGAGGGCGCGGCCGATCGCGAGCATCTGCTGTTCGCCACCGCTCATCGTGCCGGCGAACTGGTCGATCCGCTCCTCGAGGCGAGGGAACAGCGCGAGCACGCGATCGAGGTCCTGCTGGTAGGCAGGCGTCTTCGTGTCCTTGCGGGTGTAGGCGCCCATGTCGAGGTTCTCGCGCACCGTCATGCCGGGGAAGATCCCGCGGCCCTCGGGCGACTGGCTGATGCCCATCAGCACGCGGTCGACGGGTGTCGAGCCGGTGATGTCCTTGCCTTCGAACACGATCTTGCCCTCGCGGACCTTGCGCAGGCCGGAGATGGTCTTGAGGGTGGTCGACTTGCCCGCACCGTTCGCGCCGATGAGCGTGCAGATGTGGCCCTCCTCGACGGCGAAGCTCACGTCGCGCAGCGCCTCGATCGGGCCGTAGTTGACGCTCAGACCCTCGACTTCCAGCATCACGCTCATGCGTCGCCCTCCGCGACCTGCTCCTCGTACTCGTCCTCGTCGAGGCCGAGGTAGGCCGCGATCACGGCCGGATCCTCGCGGATCTCCGCCGGCAGGCCCTCCGCGATCTTGCGTCCGAATTCGAGCACGACGATGCGGTCGCAGACGTTCATCACGAGGCCCATGTCGTGTTCGATGAGCAGCACCGTGTAGCCCTCGTCGCGCACCTTGCGGATGAGCTGCACGAGCGCCTGCTTCTCGGCCGGGTTGAAGCCGGCGGCGGGCTCGTCGAGGCACAGCAGCTGCGGCCCGGTGGCCAGCGCACGTGCGATCTCGAGGCGACGCTGATCGCCGTAGGAGAGGTTGGCGGCGAGCTCGTTCGCGCGATGGGCGATGCCGACGAGCTCGAGCAGCTCGTGCGCCCGCTCCTCGTTGGCGTGCTGCTCCGCGCGCTGCTTCGGCGTGCGGATCAGCGCGCGCAGCAGACCGGTGCGGCTGTGGGTGTCGCCACCGACCAGCACGTTCTCGAACGCCGTCATCGCGCGGAAGAGGCGGATGTTCTGGAACGTGCGCGCGACGCCCATGCGGGTGATCTCGAAACGCTTGTGGCCGGTGAGCGGCTTGCCGAGGAACCGCGCCTCGCCGGACGTGGGCTTGTAGACGCCGGTCATCACGTTGAAGCAGGTGGTCTTGCCGGCGCCGTTCGGACCGATGAGGCCGAGGATCTCGCCCTTGCCGATCTCGAAGCTCACGCCGTCGAGGGCGGTCACGCCGCCGAACTTCAGCGTCACGTCGTCGACGACGAGGATCGCCTCGCGCCCGGCGGGGGCCGCCACCGGCTGCTCCGTCTCGAGGTCAGGCATTGCTCGCCTCCGGGTCGTCGCCGGATTCCAGGTCGGCGAGCTTCTCCCTCATCGCGCGCGCCTTGATCGTGCGTAGCGGCGGGAGCAGGCCCTGCGGGCGCCACGTGGCGAGGAGCATCAGCGCGAGGCCGAACAGGAGCACGCGGAAGTCGGCGAACCCGCGGAACCGCTCGGGAATGTAGACGACGAGCATCGCCCCGACGATCACCCCCCACCGGTTGCCCTGGCCGCCGACGACGACGGCCGCGACGAAGAGCATCGAGAGCAGCAGCTGGAACGACTGCGGGTTGACGAAGCCCTGGCGCGTCGCGAAGAGCGCGCCCGCAAGACCGCCGACGAACGCGCCGAGCGCGAACGCCAGGAGCTTGTAGCGGAAGGTCGGGACGCCCATGAGCTCGGCGGCGTCCTCATCCTCGCGCAGCGCCTCCCAGGCCCGACCGACACGGCTGTCCTTCACGCGCACGTCGGCGATGAGGATCAGGATCACGAAGGTGAGCGCGAGCCAGTAGTACGGCGTCGCATCGAGCACGCCGAACTTCAGGAATTCGGTCTTGTTGCTGAGGTCGATCAGCGGGTAGCCCGCATCCCAGTTGAGGTGCGGGATGGCGAAGATGCCGGCCGAGTCGCTGCCGATGTTCGGCGGGGCAGGGATCTTCGTGACGCCGGCCGCGGCGCCGAGCCAGTCGGAGTTCACGGCCATGAGGCGGATGATCTCGCCGAAGCCGAGGGTGACGATCGCGAGATAGTCGCCGCGCACGCGCAGCGTCGGACCGCCGAGCAGCACCCCGGAGACCATTGCCACGGCCACCGCGACGGGCAGCGCGGCGAACCAGCCGAGCGAGCCGTGCTCGGCCGTGAGCATGGCGACGCTGTAGGCGCCAATCGCATAGAAGCCGACGTAGCCGAGATCCAGGAGCCCGGCGTAGCCGACGACGACGTTCAGGCCGAGCGCGACGAGCACGTAGATGGCCATCGTGAACAGCACGCCGGCGAAGTCGACGTCGGGCGTCGAGATCAGCGGCAGCTCGAGGAGCGGGAGCGAGTAGGCGAAGAGCACGCCGACGACGATCCAGATGATCTTTCCGCGGCGGCCGACGTTGCGCGGGAGCAGTGCGCTGAGCGACTTCATGCGCGGGCCTTCCCGAGCGACTCACCGAGCAGGCCGGTGGGCCGGAAGAGCAGGATCACCACGAGGAGCGTGAACGCCACGACGTCCTTCCACTGGGTGCCCACGATCGCCGACCCCCAGTTCTCGGCGACGCCGAGCACGAGGCCGCCGAGCAAGGCGCCTCTGAGGTTGCCGATGCCGCCGAGCACGGCGGCGGTGAACGCCTTGACGCCGAGGATGAAGCCGGCGTCGAAGCGGGTGGTGCCGATGCGGATCATGTAGAGCGTCGCTGCGGCGCCGGCCATCAGGCCGCCGAGGAGGAACGTCACGCGCACGACCCGCTGGGAGTCGACGCCCATCAGCGCGGCTGACTCGGGATCCTGCGCGACGGCGCGCATGCCGCGGCCCATCCGCGAGCGGCGGACGAACTGGTCGAGGCCGATCATCATCAGCAGCGCCGAGACGATCACGAGCGTGTCGATCGTCGTGACGGTGTAGTCGCCGATGGTGACGACGGGCGCCGGGTCGAGCGAGACCGGGAGCGACTGGTTGTCACGCGCGCCGCTCACGTAGTCGCGCAGCGGCCCGTCGAGGCCGACGAATCCGGTGATGCGGTCGCGCAGTCCCATCGCCTCGGAGAGTGCGAAGGAGGCGCCGATCGCGGAGATCAGGGCGACGAGCTTCGGCGCGCCGCGAGAGAGGAGTGGCCGGTAGGCGGTGCGCTCGACGAGGAGCGCGACCCCGGCCGAGGTGGCCATGGCGGCGAACAGCGCGACGATCAGCAGGCCGATGATCCCGGCGGTACTGGTGGAGGCGGTCGCGCCGAAGAGCGTGAAGGTCCAGGCGACGGCGAACGTGCCGTACATGAAGACTTCGGAGTGGGCGAAGTTGATGAGCTGGAGAACGCCGTAGACCATGGTGTATCCGAGCGCCACGAGGGCGTACACGGAGCCGAGGGCCAGACCGGTGATCGTGAGCTCGAAGAAGTGGTCGACGAGGAACTGCACGCGCGGGGTGGGACGAGGGGAGTCAGCACGCCACCCGCGGCCCGGCGCCGTGCGCCGGGCCGCGGGGGTGTGCAAGCAGGTCGGTGACTACCGGCCTACTTGATGGTCGTGTCGAGGACGATGTCGCCGGCCGGATCCACCTTGAAGGCGTAGATCACGGTCTCGGACGACTCACCGGTCGCGTCGAACTTGAGGTGCTTCGTGATGCCCTCGGCGTCGTACTTGTTGACGAAGTCGAGGAGCTTCGGACGATCCGTGTCGCCCGCGGCGATGCCGTCGAGGAGGATCTTCGCGGCGTCGTAGCCCTCTGCCGAGTAGGTGCTCGGCTCCTTGTCGTCGTTCACGGCCTTGTACTTCGCGGTGAAGTCCTCGGGAGCCGGGCCGCACGGGCAGGTGAGGCGCGAGTCCTCGGCCGCCTTCACGCCGGCCGCCTTGACGAAGCCCTCGTC
>JAGIBJ010000088.1 GCA_017744415.1 Solirubrobacteraceae bacterium | reverse complement strand
CGGCGAGCCCTTGATCCCGAGCTTGTGCTCGAGCGGCCCCCACGAGAAGCCCTCGCGGTCGGACTCGACGACGAACGCGGTGATCTCGCGCTTGGGCTCGCGCTGGGTGACGGCGAAGACGACGTAGAAGTGCGCGATGCCGGTGTTGGTGATCCAGTTCTTGGTGCCGTTGATGACCCACTCGTCACCGTCGAGGCGGGCGCTGGTGACCATGCCGGCGGGGTCGGAGCCTGCGCCCGGCTCGGAGAGGCCGAAGGCGGGAATCGTCTCGCCGCTCGCGCACCCGGGGAGCAGGCGGTGCTTCATCTCGTCGCTGCCGAAGAGCTTGATCGGGAGCGTGCCGAGCTCCTGCGTCATGAGCTGTAGAGCCGTCGAGCCGTCGGCCTTGGCCAGCTCCTCGATGGCGATGTTCAGCATCAGCGTGCCGGTGCCCGTGCCGCCGTGCTCCTCTTCGAACGGAAGGCCGAAGATGTCGTTCTCGCTGAGGATCTTGCGGATCTCCCAGCCGTACTCGCTCTTCTCGTCGAGCTCGGCCGCGCGCGGGGCCACTTCGTTCACCGCGATGTCGCGGACGAGCTGCTGGAGCTCAATGATCTCGTCGGGCAGCAGGTACGGGGCGATCGCAGCGAGCTCGGACATGCCGCTCACTCTACGGACCGACGAGTACCCATGCCAGAACGAACGTTCGGAAGTGAGCGATCGCTCGTATGGGCCCCGCGGCGCCGGTTCTGTCGAAAGATCAGCCCACGCCAGACCGTTCTGTCGAAAGATCACGCCCATGGCGAACATGATCTTTCGACAGAACGCCGCCGGGCGTACGAGATCCGCGCGCCTACGCAACTCACCGCCAGCGCGGCGTGCGCTGAGGTTGGTGGATCGTGCGTGCGATGGGCCGGCGACGACCGGAGGTGGGCCTCTGGCCCATTGAGGATCGGCGGTGGCTCAGCGCACGTGCGAGGCGCCGGCCACAGCGTGCGCCGCTTAGAGGCCCCCGCCGCGCAGGACGTACGGGACGGTGCGGACCAGGATCTTGATGTCGGTCCAGAACGACCAGGTGGTCACGTAGAGGTAGTCGATCTTGACCATCTCGTGGAGCGGGATCTTGGCGGAGCCGAGGATCTGCCACTGGCCGGTCATGCCGGGGGTGAGGGCGAGGCGGCGGCGGTGCCAGCCGACGACCTGCGAGTCCTCGTCGACCACGAGGGGGCGGGGGCCGACGAGGGCCATGTCGCCCTTGAAGACGTTGATGAGCTGCGGGAGCTCGTCGAGCGAGGTCTTACGAAGGAGCTTGCCGACGCGGGTGATGCGCGGGTCGTTCGCGATCTTGAAGAGGCCGTTGGTCTCATTGTCGCTGCGGAGCTCGTCCTTCATCTTGTCGGCACCGTCGACCATGGTGCGGAACTTGAGGATCTCGAAGCGCTCGCCGTCGCGGCCGACGCGGGTCTGACGGAAGAAGATCGAGCCGCGCGTGTCGAGCTTGATCGCTGCGGCGATGGCGATCAGCACCGGTGCGGCGATGAGCAGACCGAAACCGGAGACCGCGAGATCGAGGGAGCGCTTGAGCAGGAGCGACGAGCGAGACATGCGCAGGCGACGCATGGCGAGCAGCTGCAGACCGGAGAGGTCGTCGAACACGACGGACGAGCCGAGCACCTCGAAGATGCGCGGCACGAGCGTGACGTTCACGCCGACGGCCTTGATCGCGCGGACGACGTCGAGGATCTCGCCCTGCTCGACTTGCTCGGGGGCGACGATCACGCGGCTGATGCCACCTTCGGCGATGGCGCGCTCGAGGCGCGGGATGAGCGTGTCGATCTGGCCGGGCTCAAAGGAGATGCGGTCGACGACGCGCGCGTTCACGGCGTGCGTGTCGGCCATCTTGCGCGTGACCTCTTCGTAGGTGGCCTCGGAGCCGAGGATCAGGCAGCGCTCGGGGACGACCTTGCGGCTGACGATGGCGCGGGCGGCATAGCGGAAGAGCAGGAGCGCGGTGAAGCTGGAACCCCAGAGGGTCGCGATCGCGATCTTGCTGAGCTCGCCGAAGACGAGGTGGTCGTCGAGCAGCGCCGCGACGAGGGCCACGACGGTGGCGACGTGGAAGAGCTGCGGGGCCTCGTCGAGCGTGGTCTTGCGGAGCAGGAGCTCGTCACGGTCGTAGAGACCGATGGTTTTCGCGACCACCACGACGACCGGGATGGCGAGCAGCGCGGTGACCTGCGGGACGACTCCGCCGACGAGCTGCGTGCTGACGAAGAGCGCGAGGAGCATCGCGAGCGCGTCGGAGAGCGCGAGCGACCGGCGGTAGATGCGGTCGCGGCGGCCGGTGATGCGGTCACCGGAGCGCTCCACAATGGGCCGGCGGGCGAGGATCTCCTCCGTCGGCATTGCCGCGTGGGGCGGCTCACCGTGCGCCGGACCGGCCGTGCCATCGGGGCGTCGAGGTGCCGTACCTAGGCGGAGAGCCCTGCGACGGGCACGTTCGACGATCTCGGGAGGTGAGGACACGGGCGTGGTGTGGGACAACGATGCCGGTGTGGCACCGGCAAGACTGCAAGCTACGTCACACTTTTTTGGATCGCAACACTCATTGACGGACCGTCAGTCTCCGGTACCGGCGCGTCCACGAGGTCGAGGCGCGCCCTTGAGCGGACGTTCGGACGGGTCTAGCGGCGGGGCGACGACGCGGCGTGGCCGGTGGCTGCGGGGCGGCGGCTGCGGGCGACGGTGCGGGGCGCGCGGCGGCTGCGAAGCGCGGCGGCGGCACCGGAATTCCGTGCGTGGGCGCAGGCGCTGGCGTTCCCGTGGCACTCGGTGAGCTCGAGCTCTCGCATGTGGCGGGCCAAAGCGCTGGAGCGACGAGCTGCACGGATGACGACGAGGGCCAGACCGACCCAGATCGTCGTGAGCAGTGCGGCGAGCAGCATGCACCGGTGATCGGCTCACGCGCGCCCCGGGCGACCATGGGCGGCCGGCTCTGGACGTATGTCGCAGGGCGTGTCGATGCGGCCCGGCTGATGCCGACTGAAGTGGTGGTGGACCAACCAGGTTCGCCCTCCGCTACGCATGACCTCGACGCCAACCTCACCGCTCGCGCGCACGGCCGACGCCCCGGCACTGCCCCGCGAGATCCGTCATGCCCTGGCCCCCGTGGACGATTCGAGCGTGGCGCGGCGCATGCTCGGCGAGCTGCCGGCCCCGCTGGTCACGCTCGTCGACTTCGCCGTGATCCTGCTCGTCGGCGCGATGGCACCGGGGGCGCTCACCACCGGCTGGCGGATCGGCATCGGCTTCGCGGTGTTCGCTGGCCTCTCCTGGCAGCGCGCGCAGCGCCACTCGTCGGCGCGGATGCGTCCCTCCGTGATGGTGCGAGCGATCGCGCTCGGCACGCTCGCCGCGACCACGGCCGTGCTCGCTCTCCGCAGCCTCGCCCCCGCCGGTCCGCCAGCGCCCGAGCTGCTGCGCCAAGGCGCCGTCACCGGCGTCCTGCTCGTGCTCGTGCGGTTCCTCGTGCAGTCGATGTCACGCCGCGCTCGCCGTCGTGGCGCCGGCACCATCCCGACGCTGATCGTCGGCGCGGGCACCGTCGGCCGCCAGCTCGAGCGGCGCATGCGCCAGCACCCGGAGCTCGGCTTCCTGCCCGTGGGCTACCTCGACGACGACCCGGCACCGATTCCCGAAGGCGATGAGCTCGGCGCGCTCGTGCTCGGCCCGACCGCGGCGCTCCCCGAGATGATCGAGCGCAGCGGCGCTCGCCACGTCGTCTTCTCCTTCACCCGTGCCCCCGATTCCGAGGTGCTCCCGCTCCTGCGCGAGTGCCAGCGGCTCGGCATCGACGTGTCGGTGATGCCGCGGCTCTTCGAGAACGTCAACGGCCGCGTGCGGGTGGAGCAGCTCGCCGGCCTGCCGCTGCTCGCGCTGCGCCAGACCAACCCGCGCTCGTGGCAGTTCCTCGTGAAGCACGCGAGCGACCGGATCGTCGCCGCGCTCCTCCTGATCGCGCTCTCGCCGCTGCTCGCGGCCATCGCGCTCGCCGTGCGCCTGACGACCTCCGGTCCGGTGCTCTTCCGCCAGGAGCGCGTGGGCCGCGACGGCCGCTCGTTCCGCCTGCTGAAGTTCCGGTCGATGCGCCCTGGCGGCGCCGCCGTCGATCCGAAGGTGCTCGACCGCCTCGAGATCGCCGGGCTCGGCCCTGGCGGCATCGAGGGCGAGGACCGTCGCACGCCGCTCGGCCGCTTCCTGCGCCGCAGCGGACTCGACGAGCTGCCGCAGCTGCTGAACGTGCTGCGCGGCGAGATGTCGCTCGTCGGCCCGCGCCCCGAGCGCCCGGAGTTCGCTGACCGGTTCGGCGAGCGGGTGCGCCGTTACGACGACCGCCACCTGGTGCGCGCCGGGATCACCGGCTGGGCGCAGGTGAACGGCCTGCGCGGCCAGACCTCGATCGCTGAGCGCATCGAGTGGGACAACTGGTACATCCAGAACTGGTCTCTCGGCCTGGACCTGCTGACCATCGCGATGACCCCGATGGCAATCCTGCACACCCCGAAGGAGGAGGCCAACGATGTCGCATCCGGCACCGCAGCCGAGGGGTAACGGCGGCCCGCAGTCGGGGCGCGGTGCGCCGCCGCCGCGTGCCGTGACGCCGCCCGGCGCTCCCGATCCGTCGCAGCGCCCGATCCCGCTGCCCGGCACTCCGCAGCCCGCACCCGAATCGCTCGGGCATCCGGCCGACCCGGCGGCCGCCGCAGCCGCGGTGCCGCCGCGCCCGGGCACGACGCCCGTCTCCCTGCTCTGGCGCGGTGCGCTCTCGCTCGTCGGCCTCGGCGCGTTCATCGCGTGGGCGTTCTTCCCGGATGTCGTACCGGGCGAGGTGGCCGTCGCGCTGCTCGCCGCCGCCTTCACCGCCGCGATCACGATCGTCATGACCGACCGCCGCGAGGAGTCGCGGCGCACCGCGATGATCGCCCGCGAGCACGAGCTCCGCCTCCGCGAGCGCCAGCTCGTGCACGCCCAGCACGCGCTCGAGCGGGAGCGCAGTCGCGTCGCGCTCTTCCAGCGCGCCGCCGAGGGGCTGCGCGGCCAGCGCGAGATCGGTGCCATCGCGGTCGCCGGCCTCGAGCTCATCACCACCGCTTCCGGCGCCGACTGCGGCGCGATCTACCTGCGCCCGGACGACCGCGACGACTTCCAGCTCGCCGGCGTGCGCGGCATGGGCCCCGAGCGGGTGCCCTCCCCCCTCTCCTTCGTGACCCACAGCGCCGGCCGCGAGGCGCTCGGCTCCCTGCGCCCGATGGCGACGACTCACGGCCCCAGCGGCGTGACCCACGAGCTGGGCCACCGCATCCGCGTCGAGGGCTTCATCCCGATCGTGCGCCGCGGCCGGGCCATCGGCCTCGTGTGGACCGCCCGTACGCAGGGCCAGCCGTTCAGCGTGCCGGAGCTCGCGACCGCCGGCGGCATCGCCGACCTCGTCGCCGCCGAGATCACCGGCGCGAGCGCCCTCGCGCGCGCCATCGACGCCGCGCGCATCTCCCAGATCATGATCGAGCACGCCCCGGATCCGGTGGCGCTCTTCTCCGCCAGCGGCAAGGTGCTCGTCGAGAACCCGCCGATGGCGCTCCTGCGCGGCAAGGCCCTCCCGGTCGACGTGCCCGAGGCGATGCGCCAGGGCGAGATCCGCGACGAGATCGTCACCGACGCCGGCCGCCGCATCCTCACCCGCTATGCCACGCCGGTGACCGACGGCGAGGGCCGCCCCATCGGGCGCCTCGTCGCCCTGCGTGACGTGACCGCCGAGCGCGAGGCCGACCGCCTCAAGGACGAGTTCTTCGCGCTCGTCAGCCACGAGCTCCGCACGCCGCTCACCTCCATGCTCGGCTACCTCGACCTCGTCCGCGACGAGGAACTCTCCGAGGATGCCTCCGAGTTCATCGACGTGATCGAGCGCAACGCCCTGCGCCTGCAGCGCGTCGTCGGCGACCTCCTCTTCGTCGCGCGCTTCGAGGCCGGTCACATCCCGATCCTCGAGGCCGAGATCGACATGCGACCGCTCTGCGACGAGGCCATCGCGGCCGCCCTCCCCGCGGCCGATCGCGCGAACGTGCACCTGCAGCTCGACGCCGACCGCAGCGGCGTGATCTCCGCCGATCGCGACCGCCTCGGCCAAGTCGTCGACAACCTGATCAACAACGCGATCAAGTTCACGCCCCAGGGCGGCGAGATCACGCTCCGCATGCGCGACCGCGGCGACAGCGTCGTCATCGAGGTCGTCGACTCCGGCGAGGGCATCGATCCCGACGAGATCGACAACATCTTCAAGCGCTTCTACCGCTCGGGCCGCGTCGTGCGGCGCGCGGTGCCCGGTGCGGGCCTCGGCCTCACCATCGTGCGCTCGATCGTCGAGGCGCACGGCGGCACCATTCGCGTGACCAGCCGCCTCGGCCGCGGGTCGACCTTCACGGTCACTCTCCCCCGCGAGCGCGACCGCGCCGCCATCGGCGTGCCGATCTACGACGCCGCCACGGCCGTCCCGCCGGGCGTCTGAGCCGCTCCGCGGCAAATCCGGCACTCCGGTACGCGTAAGCACCGTTTCGCGGTCAGACGGGCGCTACGCGCCTCGACCTGCGGCCGCAAGCTCCAACATCCCCCAGCTCACACGACCGAGGCACGTTGGAGCTTCGAGCACGGCCGCGGAAAGCTCCAACATCCCCCAGCTCACACGGCCGAGGCACGTTGGAGCTTCGAGCGGCCGGGAACGACGACGGCCGGCCCCCTGCGGGACCGGCCGTGCGTCTGATGCGTGGGTCGGCGCGTCCTGCGCGCCGATATGGCGGGGAGGTCCCGCCGGGCGGCGGCGGGTTAGAGGATGCCGCCGGGCTCCATGCCGAAGCCGTGGTCGTCGTTCGGCGAGGGGTCGGCGAACCGGCTGCGCGGAGCGGCCGAGGGCGCGGGCGCCGCGGCGGCTTGCGCGCCAGGCACGGCGGCGGCCACCGGCTCGGCATCGGGAACGCCCGGGCCGAGGTAGCGGTAGCCGAAGCCGCGAACGGTCTCGATCGGCACCTCGTCGGCGGGCATGACGCCCTCGAGCTTGCGGCGCAGGTAGCCGACGTAGAGCTTCACCTGCTCCGGCGCGGCACGGTCGTTGCCCCAGACGAGCTCGAGCAGGCGGTCGCGGCCGATCACCTCGCCCGGATGACGGACGAGGGTGTGGAGGAGGCGGAACTCGAGCGGCGTGAGATGCACCGGGGTGCCCTTCACCGTCGCGGCGGCACTGACCGGGTCGATCGCGACGAGGCCGTCGTCGATCGCCTGCGGGGCGTCCTCGTCACGGTCGACCGAGCGCCGCAGGATCGCGTCGATACGGGCGAGCAGCTCTTGGCGGCCGAACGGCTTCGTGACGTAATCGTCGGCGCCGCTCTTGAGTCCGCGAACCTTCTCGAGCTCGGTGCTCGCGGCGGTGAGCATGATCACCGGGACGTCGGTGACGTCGCGGATCCGCTGGAGGGTCTGCCAGCCGTCGATGTCGGGCATGGTGACGTCGAGCAGGACGAGGTCGGGGACCTCGCTGAAGATGTGGCGCAGCGCGGCGCGGCCGTCGACGGCCTCCGACACGTGGTAACCGGCCCGCTCGAGGAGCAGGCGCACCAGGCTGCGGACGTCTGGCTCGTCGTCGACGACGAGCACGTGGGGTTGGGTCATGTAGATCGGCCTCCTGCCGTGACGCCGCCCGCCCGCATCAGAGCGGTGGCGTCCTCGATCGTGAGTGGTCGTGCGAAGTGGAAACCCTGGGCCAGCCCGCATCCGAGGACACGGAGCATCTGAGCCTGCTGGGCGGTCTCGACGCCTTCGGCGACGGCGTCGATGTTGAGCGCGCCGGCCATCTGGACCAGCGCGGAGACGAGCAGGGCGTCGCGGCGACGCTCACCGAGCTCGGAGACGAAGGAGCGGTCGATCTTCAGCGCGTCGACCTCGAATTGCCGCAGGTACGACAGCGATGAGTAGCCGGTACCGAAGTCGTCGAGCATGATCCGCACGCCGTAGGTGCGGAGCTCGGTGAGCACGTCGATCGCGTCGGGCTGCAGCAGCACCGATTCGGTCACCTCGAGCCCGAGGGCGCCGCGCGGCAGTCCTGACGACTCGAGCGCCCGGACGACCGAGTCGCCGAGCCCGCGGTTGGCGAGCTGGCGGGCCGAGAGGTTGACGGACAGCTTGAACGGGCGCGGGAGCTCGTGCTCCTCGAGCCACTGCGCGGCCTGGTGGCAGGCGGTGTGGAGCACCCAGTCCCCGAGGCCGACGATCAGGCCCGACTCCTCGGCGATCTCGATGAAGTCGCCGGGGCCGACGAGGCCGCGCTCAGGATGCTGCCAGCGCGCGAGCGCCTCGACGCCCTCGAGGAAGCCGGTGCGCAGATCGACGATCGGCTGGTAGCGGAGCGTCAGCTCCTCGCGGTCGACGGCGCCGCGCAGCTCACGCTCCGTCTTCACGCGCTCGGTGACGCGCTCGCGCAGCGTGCGGTCGAACACCTCGATGCGGTTGCGGCCGAGCTCCTTGGCGCGGAACGCCGCGGCATCGGCGTCGCTCAGCAGCTGCTGGGCGGAGGCGCCGTCCTCAGCGAGGGTGAGGCCCATCGAGACGGTGAGCAGGTGCTCTTCGCCGGCGGCGGCGAAGGGATCGACGAAGGCCTCGAGGAGCGCTTCGGCACGGTGCATCGCCTCGGCCTCGGTCTCGAGCTCGCCGAGCACGACGACGAACTCGTCTCCGGAGAGCCGGCCGACCGTGTCGCCCGGGCCGGCGACGGCGCGCAGCCGTGGGACGACCGCCTGCAGCAGGCGGTCGCCGATGTCGTGGCCGACCGTTTCGTTGATCCGCTTGAAGTGGTCGACGTCGAGAACGATCACCGCCGTGAGAACGCCGTCTGCGCGGTCGCGCTCGAGCGCCTGCTCGAGGCGGTCGGTGAGGAGCGTGAGCGTCGGCAGACCGGTGAGGCGGTCATGGAGCTCGGTGCGTCGCTGCTCGGCGTCCTGTTCCCAGCGGGTGAGCGCGTCGGCGTACATGCTCGCGATCTCGCGCACGTACTCGAAATCCTCTTCGGCCCAGCCGCCGGTGGCGCGGTAGGCGGAGATGCCAGCGATCACCTTGCCGTCACGCGTGACGGGGATGGCGAGGCCGGCGTTGATCGCCAGCACGCCGTTGTCGTTGCGCCACGTGTATTTCGAGTTCTCGAGGTCGTCCTCGGTGAGAAGACTCCCGCTACTGAGCGCCGAGCCCATGAGCGTGGTCTCGTCGATCTGCAGCACGCTCGTGAGCACGCCGGGCTCCCAGCCGAGCTGGGCGCGCATGTTCATCGACCGGCCGTCCTCGCGCACGTCGACGATGAGCACGTGCGTGGAGAAGGTGGTCGAGGCCACGGCGGTGAGCACGGCACCTTCGACCTCGTCGGGAGTGCCGCCGGCAACGATCAGCGCCCGCAGGCGGGAGAGCAACCGCACCTGCGTGTTCACCCACCGCAGGCGCGCGTCGGGCGCCTCGGGGTCGTGCATCTGGAAGACGCACGAGAATCCGATCACGTCACCCTCGGTGTCGTACACCGGGCCGGCGTCGCAGTCGACGGCGATGTGCTCGCCGTCCTTGCGCGGGAAGAAGCTCGCGAAACGCGGAATGAGGATCCCGCCAACGACTTCGTCGACGAGATCCTGCGCCTGCTTGCCGCCGCCCGGAAAGAGCGCGGCCAGCGGCCGGCCGATCACCTCCTCGGCCTTCCAGCCGAGCATCTCGGCCATCGCGTCGTTCCACGTGGTGAGGATCCCACGCACGTCGGTGGCCAGCAGCGCCTGACGCGACGAGGCAAGCACCGCGGCAACGTGGTCGTGCTGCTCGGCCAGCTCGGCGAGCGCGCGGCTGGCGCGGCGTTCCTCGCCGAGGTCGGTGAGCTGCACGAGCAGGAGCGGCGGTTCGCCGGGCTCGATCACCGCGCTCGTCGAGCTGCGGAACGAGGCCAGCTGCCCGTCGGGGCGGATGAACTCGAACTCGGCGGCTTCGAGGATCGCGCGGCGGCCGTCGACGAGATCGGCGAGCGCGCGGTCTGCGGCAGCACGGTCGGCCGGCTCGGCGAAGTCGGACCAATGCCGGCCGAGCAGGCCCTCAGGCGGAGTGCCGAGCAGCGCGGCGATGCGGAAGTTCGTGCGGACGATGCGGCCCGACACGTCGAGCAGCGCCATCGGAGACGGTGAGAGGTCGAACGTCGCACGCACGGCGTCGCCGAACACGTTCGGCGGTGCCGGGGCGAAAGCGTGGTCTGGAGGGGGCTGCACGACGAGTCAGGGTCCACTCATACCACCGAATGCGCGCACGTCCGCGGCTTTTCGGGTCGGCAGAGGTCCATTCATACTTTCGGCGCCGCAGCAGAATGGTTGAGCGCTTCTGTCGTGCCATCAACATCCGCGTCCCCCGACCGCCCGATACTGATGGCGCCTCACCGCTCGCTCCGAGCGGTCGCACGCGGTCTTGGAGCCGCGCTCAGTCGCTGCCGGAGAGCCCGACGGCGTTGCTCGCCTCGGTGCACAGGTGCGCGACCTCGTCGATCGAATCGACCACGCGCAGGAGGTGCAGATCGTCGGGCGAGATCATGCCGCGCCCGAGCAGCGACTCCTTCGTCCAGTCGAGCAGACCGCCCCAGAACTCGCTGTCCATCAGCAGCACCGGGCGCTGGCGCACTTTGCCGCACTGGATCAGGCAGACCGTCTCGAAGAGTTCATCGAGCGTGCCGTAGCCGCCGGGCAGTACGACGAACGCCGAGGCGTATCGGACGAAGCAGACCTTGCGCGTGAAGAAGTACTTGAACTTCACGTCGAGGTCGACGTACGGGTTCGTGCCCTGCTCGAACGGCAGCTCGATGCGCAGGCCCACAGAGCCGGCGCCGACATCGCGGGCGCCGCGGTTCGCAGCCTCCATCGCGCCAGGTCCGCCGCCGGTGATCACCGTGTGGCCGGAGCGGCCGAGCGCAGCGCCGACCTCACGCGCGAGCGTGTAGTCCTTGGTCCCCTCCTTCGAACGGGCCGAGCCGAACACGGTGATGCCGTGGCCGATCGGTCGGAGCAGGCCCCACGCCCAGCGCAGCTCGGCGGCGATCCGCTCGATGCGCTGCTCGTCGGTCGTCTCGCTGAGGACCGCCATCTCCTCGGCGGCGATGAGCTCCTCGTCGACGGTCTGCGGCTTGCGCGGGAGTTCCTCGGGCGGCAGCGGCGCGACGCGGGGATCGAGCTCGACGTCGAGCCACTGCTCGGTGTCGAGCGGCGCCGAGGGATCGTCGCCGCCGTTCTCGATGATGTGGTCGTCGCTCGTCATATGGATCGATCGTGGCACAGGCGCCGGAGTCGATCGTCACCTGTTTGGTGCACCGGCGAATGCAGCCCGGCGGGCGGGCGCGGTCAGGCGCCGAGGATCGCGGCGAGCAGCGCGAGCGCCACTTCGCTGCGGGGCAGGAAGCTCGAGGCGAGCGTGTGCTCGTGGGCGGCGTGGGAGCCCGCACCGAGGGGTCCGAGGCCGTCGACCGTGAGCGGCACGACGGCTGCGACGTGGCTCGCATCGCTGGCACCGCCGCGCGACGCCGGGACGATCGGGCGACCGAGCAGCGCCGAGGCCGAGGCGAGCGCCGGTGCGGCCGCGGCGGCGGCGTCCATGCCGGGCCAGCTGCGGCCGAGGCGGGCCTCTAGGCGCACCTCGCCGAGCTCCTCGGGCACGGCGGCGATCACGGCGTCGAACGCCGCCTCGCTGCGGGCGCGCACGTCGACCGTGAGGCTGCCGGAGCCGGGCACGATGTTGACGCCCTCGCCGCTCTGCAGGATCGACGGGACCACCGAACGCTGCTCTTCGCCGCCCGGGTCGTGGAGGCTGGCGAGCGTCAGCGCGGTGGTGGCGAGCGCGAGGAGTGCGCTGCGGCCCTCGTCGGGTGCCGCACCGGCGTGCGCGGCGCGACCGGTGGCCTCCACCTCCACGCTGCCCGCGGCCTTGCGGCGTACGACGACGGCCTCGTCGCCGGCGTCGTCGCGCTCACCGGCCTCGAAGCACAGGCACGCGTCGTAGCCCGCGAACCGCGCGGCATGGTGCATTGCGCCGTGGCGCCATTCCTCGTCGGTGACGAGGAGCAGGTCGAGCTGCGCGAACCGCTCGCGCCACTCGGGGTGCTGGCTCACCTCCGCCAGGATCGCGAGCGCGATCGCGTCGCCGCCCTTCATGTCGATCGTGCCTGAGCCGCCGAGCACGTCTCCGTTCTGCGTGAACGGACGGTGCTGGGCGCTGGGGATGACGGTGTCGAGGTGGCCCAGGAGGACGACGTGCGCGCGGCCCGTACCGCGGACGGTGAGGAGGAGGTCGTCCTCGTTGCCGTCGGTCGACGACGGGAGCCGGTCGACCTCGGCGTGCGGCACCGCGGCGATCGAGCAGGCGATGGCCCGGCTCGCGCCCTCGCGGTCACCGAACGTCGAGCTGATGTCGACGAGCACCGGAAGCAGCCGCAGCGCGTGCTCGGCGACGGCGGGAGCGAGGGCGAGGGGATCGAGCGAGGCGATGCCCCCGACCCTATCGGGGAGCAGCGGCGCAGCCGCTGCGTCGTGCGTTGCGTCCGCGGTGGCGGCGACGGCCCGCAGATCGTCCAGCGACCGCAGTGCACGGCCCGTGGCCGGGTTACGGTCGGGCGATGCGCGTCACCGTTCGCCTGCCCCGCTCGCTCGTCGCCGCTCTCGCCACCGTCATCGCCGGGGTCACGACGCCTGCCGCGGCGTCGGCCGCGCCGCTGGAATGGCCGCTCCCCCGCCTCGAGCTCGGCGCGACGAGCCAGCCGGGCACGGCGAGCACGCTCGCCAAGGCCTACAAGCTGAAGCTGCGCTACCAGTACCTCGCGGGCGGCGTGAACACCGATGCAGTGTGGACGACGTGGGGAGACCGCTTCGTCGAGAGCTACGTCGAAGAGTCGCGGAAGGCGAAGATGCTGCCCGTCTTCACGTACTACGAGATCCGGCAGTCGCTACCGGGCGGCAACAACGGTGACGAGCCGAAGGCCGTGCTCTCCAACCTCGAGAACACCGCGACGATGCGCGCCTACTGGCAGAACGTGCGCGAGCTCTTCACGCGCCTCGGCAAGGAGGGCGGGCCGGCCGTCGTGCACGTGGAGCCCGACATGTGGGGCTACCTGCAGCAGGCCTATGGCGACGACGCAACCAAGGCGCCGGTGTCGGTGGCGTCGAGCGGAGCGTCCGACGTCGCGGGCCTTCCGAACACAGCCGCCGGATTCGCTCAGGCGTTCGTGAGGCTCCGCGATCAGCTCGCTCCGCAGGTACGGCTCGGCTACCACGTGTCGATCTGGGGCACGAATCGCGACATCGTGATCACCAACGACTCGCTGTCCGCGACGCGCCAGCTCGCCGCCCGCGCGGCTGCGTTCCAGCGCTCGCTCGGCGCGGCGTTCGACGTGCGCTTCGGCGAGATGTCCGACAAGGACTCCGGCCTCGCGGTCGCGTGGGGCGCGCCGCGCTCGACCGCATGGTGGAACGCGGCCGACTTCCGCCGGCATGCGGCGTTCTACGCAGCGATGCGGCAGGCGTCGCCGATGCCGCTCGTGCTGTGGCAGATCCCGGTCGGCAACACGGTGATGCGCTCGGTGAACGACACCACCGGCCACTACCAGGACAACAAGGTGCAGTGGCTCCTCGACGCCCGCAAGCGCTGGGTCCACCTTCGGGCCTACCGCGACGCGGGGCTCGTGTCGCTGCTCTTCGGCGGCGGCCAGGGCGACGACACGTCGGTGCTCGACGCCCGCAACGACGGGGCCACCAATCCCAGCCCCATCAACGGGAACCGCCGCCGTGCCCGCGTGGCGGACGACGACGGCGGCTACTTCCGTGAACGGGCCCGCGCGTACGCGAGGCGCGGAACGCTGAAGCTCAGTCCTTAGCCCAAGACCTCGGCCAAGCGACGATCCAGCGCGCCGGCGACGAGCTCGCGGAACGAGCCCTCGTCGAAGCGGCTGACGGTCGCCTGGAGGAAGCCCTCGATCACGAGGCGCTTCGCGGCGGCCTCGGGGAGCCCGCGGGAGCGAAGGTAGAAGAGCTGCGCTTCGTCGAGCTGGGCGATCGCCGCGGCGTGCGTGCAGCGCACGTCGTTGGCCAGGATCTCCAGGCCGGGGATCGCGTCCGCGTGGGCCTTCTTGCTCACGAGGAGGTTACGCGACTCCTGGAAGGCGTCGATCTTCTGGGCGCCGGGGACGACCTCGATCATGCCCGACCACACGGCCGTGGAGCGGCCGTTCAGGATGCCGCGGAACGCGAGATCGCTGACGGTGCGCGGGGCGGCGTGGATCTGTTTGGTCGCGTAGTCGAGGTGCTGACGCGAGCGGGTGGCGTAGGCCCCGGTGATGCGGGCTTCGGCGCCCTCACCATCGAGCGCGGCATCCAGGTGGATGCGGCCGCCACCGCCGCCGAGGCCGAGCACGGCCCAGTCGAGGTTGGCGTCGCGGGCGACGGCGGCGCGCTGGCTGCCGAGGATCCACGTCTGCTCGTCGAGCTCCTGCACCGAGAGGTACCGCAGGTGCGCGTTCTGGCCGACGACGAGCTCGGTGACCGGGTACACGATGCCCCCACCGCTTACACCCTCAGCGGTGTCCCACAGCTCGCGCACTTCGGCACGCGCACCGTCTTCGACGACCACGAGCACGCGGAACGCCTGCTGGTGGCCGGCGCGATCCTGGTGGAGGCGCAACGCGATCGGCTCGCTGGCCTGCACGCCGCGCGGCACGTGCACGAAGGCACCGCCGGTCCACAGCGATTCGGCGCGGGCGACGAACGGGTCTTCCTCGTCGACGATGGTGCCGAGGAACTGCTCGACGACCTCCGGGTGCGAAACGGCGGCGTCGGCGAGGGTGGAGACGGTGACGCCCTCGGGGGCCTCGCCGACGATCGACACCTGGTCGCCGACCTGCGTGAGCACGATCGACGCACCCTCGATCTCGGGCACGCTCGGCGCCAGCGACGGATCGCCGCCGAGAGCCACGGGCAGGCTGAGGTCGAGCTTCTCGAGGCTCGTGTACTCCCAGCCGGTGCGGCCGCGGAAGCTGGGGAGATCGATCGAGCGGACGCGCTCGGCTGCCGCGGCGCGGCGATCGTCGAGGAACACCGAAGTGGGCTCCGCGGGGGTCGCGACCTGGGTCAACCGATCGATCCTTCCATCTGCAGCTCGATGAGCCGGTTCATCTCGACGGCGTACTCCATCGGGAGCTCCTTGACGATCGGCTCGATGAAGCCGTTGACGATCATCTTGGAGGCCTCTTCCTCGCCGATCCCGTGGGACTGGAGGTAGAACAGCTGCTCCTCACCGACCTTCGAGACCGTGGCCTCGTGGCCGACGTCGACGTCGTCCTCGCCGATGCGAATCGTCGGGTAGGTGTCGGAGCGGCTCTCCTCGTCGAGCAGGAGGGCGTCGCACACCACCTTGGAGCGGGAGCCGTGGGCGCCCGGTGCGATCTCGAGCAGGCCGCGGTAGCTGGACCGCCCGCCGTCCTTGGAGATCGACTTCGCGAAGATGTTGCTCGTCGTGTTGGGCGCGGCGTGCACGATCTTCGCGCCCGCGTCCTGGTGCTGGCCGGTGCCGGCGAACGCGATCGAGAGGATCTCCCCGTGGGCACGCTCACCGGTGAGGTACACGGCGGGGTACTTCATCGTGAGCTTCGAGCCGAGGTTGCAGTCGACCCATTCGACGGTGGCGTCGCGCTCGGCGACGGCCCGCTTGGTGACGAGGTTGTAGACGTTGGCCGACCAGTTCTGCACCGTCGTGTAACGAATCCGCGCGCCCGGCTTGGCGAGCAGCTCGACCACCGCGGAGTGCAGCGAATCGCTCGAGTACGTCGGGGCGGTGCAGCCCTCGACGTAGTGCACGTAGCTGCCCTCGTCGGCGAGGATGAACGTGCGCTCGAACTGGCCCATGTTCTCGGTGTTGATCCGGAAGTAGGCCTGCAGCGGCATCTCGACCTGCACGCCCGGCGGCACGTAGACGAACGAGCCGCCCGACCACACGGCGCTGTTCAGCGCGGAGAGCTTGTTGTCGTTCGGCGGGATGATCGTCCCGAAGTACTGCTTCACCAGGTCTTCGTGCTCACGGAGCGCGGTGTCCATGTCGGTGAAGATCACGCCCTGCTTCTCGAGCTCCTCGTTCACCTGGTGGTAGACGACCTCGGACTCGTACTGCGCGCCGACGCCGGCGAGGAACTTGCGCTCGGCCTCGGGGATGCCGAGGCGGTCGAAGGTCTTCTTGACGTCTTCGGGGACGTCGTCCCAGGAGCGCTCCGCCTTGTCGCTGGCGCGGACGAAGTAGTGGATGTCGTCGTAGTCCACCTCGGCCAGCATCGGGCTGCCCCAGGTGGGCTGCTCGCGGGCCATGAAGTAGTCGTACGACTTCAGCCGGAAGTCGGTCATCCAGCCGGGCTCGTTCTTGAACTCCGAGATCTTCGCGACGAGCTCGCGAGTGAGGCCCTTGGGGGCCTTGTAGAGGTAGTTCTCGGCGTCGTGGAAGCCGTAGCGCTCCGTGTAGTCCGCGTTCAGCGTCTGGAGCGACTCCTGCTCTGCGATCACCTCAGGCGTGGACATGTGGCGGGATCCTTCCGGGGGTGCTCAGGTGTGGCGACCCGAGACTTCATGCCCCCGGGCTCCACCTGGTCTGATCTCCGATTCTAGCGGTCGGACACGCCCCGCCCATGTGTGCGCTGGTCACGGAGGGGAAGGGGCCGACGGGGCGTCAGGATGGCGGCGTCGCGCCGCTGCGCGAGTCCGGGCGCGCCGCGCGCGTCAGTCGACGAGCACGACGATTCGGTCGCCGTCGACTTCGACCTCGAACGTCTCCACGGGCATGTATGCCGGGAGCGTCTTGGGGCGGCCGGTGCGCAGGTCGAAGAGGGAGCCATGGCGCGGGCACTCGATGGTGCCGGCCGCGCAGTCGACCGGGCCGTCGTCGAGCGGCGCTCCATCGTGGCTGCAGACGTCCTCGATCGCGAGGTAGTCGCCATCGCAGTTGACGACGATCACCGTGATGCCGTCGGCGTCGATGCGGCGACGCGCACCCGGGGCGAGTTCGGCGGTGGCGCAGACGTCGTAGCGATCGGCCATAGGTGCGAGGACGGTAGCGCGGCCCGCTCGGACGCTGCGCGCCCGTAGGCGTGCAGGCGCACTTCGCGATGGATGGAGTGACCTTTCGCGAGGTGCGCCGTCACACGCAGATGTAGGGAATCCCCCGATTCGCGCCGTAGTGGCGTCTGCGACGCTGCCGCGGTGCCGATCCGACACCCACCCCCGCCACGCCAGCGCGCCGGCATCGCAGTGAGCCCCCAGACTCAGCCGGCGCGCGGCGTGCGGCCTGTCAAGGAACGAGGCAAGCCGCCGACTGCCCAGGCATGAGGCTCGGGGGAGCAGCGGCGGTTGCGTGCGCCGCAGCATGCGCAACGACGGCGTTGATGCCTGCGGCCGCCGCGGCCGCGCCGACACCGTTCCAGGCGATCGAGCCCTTGAGCGTCTTCCCCGACACCGAGGCGCCAGCCTGCGGCGCCATCGACGACCTCGCCGGGCCGTTCATCAAGGCTGCCGGCAACGACCTCGAGTACGGGCAGTACGCCGCGGTGTTCGCCCTCCTGCTCCCCCGGCCCGTCGTCGCGGTCTGCGATCCGGCCCGCCGGGCCGCCGGTCTGCCCGGGCTCGGGATCTCCGGGACGCTGCTCGATGCCCGCCCGCTCGCCGACAGCGTCGGGTTCGGCTACCGCCAGCTCTCGGCTCCGGTCTTGAACGACGAGAGCGACGACGTCGACATCGCACCCTTGCGTGGTGGCGGCCTCGCGGCAGGCGACGCGCTCACGATCCCCGCGGCCGACAGCGCAAGCGTCCTCGACGTCGCGGTCCTCGCCGGGAACGGCACGCGCACCGTGCGCTTCGAGGGCTGGGGCGACGGAACGAGCACCTCCCGGCTCAGCGTCGCCGCTGATGCGACAGGCCGCACGGCGATCCTCGAGCGAGCCGACGGCGTGCGCGTCGAACGGCGCGTGGAGCTCGTCGCCGAACCGACCCCCACGATCACGGCCACCAAGCGCGGCCGGCGTGTCGACGTGCGAGTCGCGGGGTTGCCGGCCGGGATCGCCTGGGCCGAGCTCGGCGACCACGAGGCGACGCCCTCCGGCGATCGCGTCGCCGACAGCGCGCTGTTCCGGTTCGCCAAGGTCCGGACCGGCAGGTGGACGTTCGAGCTGAACTGGGGTGACACCACGACGCGCCGTTTCCTCATCTACCACTGCTCGCTGCGCGTGGGGGCGACGGCCGTGAAGGTCGGACGGTGCACCCGCACGACGCGGGCCGACGGCGCGGCGTGGGATGCCCGGCCGCGCACGCTGGCGGCGAAGGCCCTCCGGCTCGGGGGCCGACTCGCGATGCCGGCTTCCACACGAAGCCCGGCCCAGAAGACGTTGCCGAGGCCGCTGGCAACGGCGGCCGCTGCCACGCCGCGCCTGCGCGTCGCGGTGAAGCGCACGGGCGTCCGCTGGTCCGCAGCGCCGATCGGCGACCTCAACGGCGACGGGCGGGCCGAGTTCAGCGACGGCACGCTCTGGCTGAGCGGGCCGTCGACCTCGACTCGAGCTTCACGCTCCGTCATCGCGCCGATCCACCTGCCGGGCGACCTCGACGGAGACGGACGCTCCGAGCTCCTGCTCGCCGACGGCTTCCTCGCCTACAGCGCGGGACCGTGGGTCGCCGGCGGCGTGCCGCCCGCGAAGGTGGGCGCCCGCGTGGCCCAGCTGCGGATGGGCGGCGTTCAAGACAGCCCGAGCGGAGCGGGACCCGACGCCGTCGGCCCGCTCGACGACATCACCGGAGACGGCCGGCCGGAGCTCGCGCTCGTCAGGGGCGGCGCCGCGCTCGTGATCGCATCGCAGGCCGCGACCGCGGGAGCGTCGCATGCCGTGCCCGAGGTCGCGTTCGCAGCGACGGACTTCGACGACGCGGAGCCCGATGGCGAGACCTCGGCATCGCCCGTCGTCGACTCCGACCCGCCGCCCCTCGCCGTTGGCGGTGGCCTCTACCGCCTCAGATTCGATCGCCGGGCCACGCGCCTCAGCGACCGCTCGCTCGTGGCAGTCGAGCGACGCAATGCGCGCGGGGTGATCGAGTGGGAGACGCCCGCCTTCACGGTCCCGGGCAGCCCACGCCTCGCCGACCGAGACCCGAGCTCCGGCGACCTGCTCGTCCTCAGCACCGCGGCCGGATGCATCAGCGACACGATCGTGCCCGGCCAGTGTTTTACCTGGGCGTACCGGCTCCGCCCTGACGGCACGGTGCGCTCGGCGACGAAGCTCGATGAGGACGACGGAACGCGAGAGCCGTTGTTCGGCCCGGATGGCCCCGACGCCGACACTCTGCCGGAGCTCTTCCTCCCCACCACGCCGGTGTCGATCATGCCCTCGGTGGCGACCGGCATTATCGGCGGTGGCCACCTCCCGGTGCTCGTCACCGGCAAAGCCGCCCGGCCGCTCAACGCCAGCTGGAGCACCGACCATTGGTCGCGCGGTCAGACGTTGCGCGCCGTGCCGATGCAGGTGCACGCGAAGGGCGCCCTCGACGGCCCGTGGCGGCACGTCTCGTTCGCCGGCGACTGACCGGCGGGCAAACCATCGAGCTCGCCTGGCCCGCGGCCAGCTGACGCCGTCTACCAGCCCTCGTAGGCCTCGAGCAGTCGCAGCCAGATCTCGGTGCGGCTCGGGAAAGCCGGCACGGCATCCCAGAGGCGCGCGATCGGGATGCCGCTGACGATCGCGATGGTGGCGGCGTGGAGCTGCTCGCCCATCTCGACGCCGGTGAACGTGGCGCCGACGATCACGCCGCGGGCCTCGTCGACGACGATCCGGCAGGTCCCCGGCGCGCCCTTGCCGACGAAGCTCGCGCCCGCGGTGGAGTCGGTCGGTACGTCCACGGCGCGGACGTCAAGCCCGGCCTCCTTGGCGGTGGCCTCGGTGTGGCCGACGGCGGCGACCTCGGGCTCGGTGAAGGTGACGCGCACGGGCGGGCCGTCGTCGCGGAGCAGCGCGCCCGGTGCGCCGAGGATCACCTGCGCGGCGACGTGAGCCTGGTACTTGCCCTCATGGGTGAGCAGGGCGCGGCCGTTGAGGTCGCCGATGGCGTAGAGCCAGTCGAGCTCGCCGACGCGCAGGTGGCGGTCGACGTCGACATACCCGTGGGCGTTCGGCTCGGCACCGACGGCGTCGAGCCCGAGTCCAGCGCTGTTCGGCACCCGGCCCGCCGCGACGACGACCTCGTCGACCTCGACGACGCTCTCACCGCCGTCGGGTGCCGTGACGTGGATGGTCACCGGGCCGCCAGGCTCGGGCCGTTCGACCTTGGTGAGCTTCACGCCAAGGCGCAGGTCAACCCCGAGTTCGCGCTGCACCGCAGCCACCTGTTCGCCGGCGACCGCCTCCTCGCGCGCGAGGAGGCGGTCCTCCTGGCCGAGCAACGTCACCTTCGCGCCGAAGCGCGCGTAGGCATCGGCGAGCTCGCAGCCCACCGGGCCGGTACCGATGAACGCCACGCGCGCGGGGATCTCATGGGTGGTCGTGGCCTCGCGGTTCGTCCACGGGGCGGCCTCACGCAGGCCAGGCACCGGCGGCACCGAGGCCGTCGAGCCCGTCGCGAGCACCACCGCCGTGCCCGCCTCGAGGTCGGTGGTCGAACCGTCGGTGGCGGTCACCTGCACTGCGCGCTCGCCGGTGAGCGCGCCCGTGCCGCGGTAGAGGTCGATGCCCATGTGGTCGAGCCACGGCGTCTGCTCCGAGTCGTCGAGGTCATGGATCACCTCGTCGCGGCGGACGAGCGCCGCGGGCACGTCGATCGTCCCGGTGACGGCCTCCGCGGCGCCGGGCACGCGCCGCACCTCGGCCAGCAGGTGGCCGGGACGCACGAGCGCCTTGCTCGGCATGCACGCGTAGAACGAGCACTCGCCGGCGACGAGGTGCTTCTCCACGATCGCGACATCCAGCCCCGATTTCGCCAGACGGCCGGCGATCACCTCACCGGCCGGCCCCGCCCCGATCACGACGACGTCGTACTGCTGCGCGCTCATGCCGCCGACGCTAGTGGGCGCGACGACCTAGCGGGGGATGAGTGCCCAGTAGTCGAGGTCGAGGAGCACGCCGTCGGCGTACTTGCCCTCGTCGTTCTTGAGGACCATGTCTTCGCTCCGGCCCTTCGTGGCGACGAGGCGCAGGCGCAGCGCGCCGACACCCGGAGCGCTCGTCTCGGCCTTGTCGAGCACTTCGGTCCACGCGTAGACGGTGTCGCCCGCGAAGGCCGGCGACGTGTGCGCGCCGCCGTTGATCGCGACGATCAGCTGGGCGTTGGCGAGACCGTTGAACGAGAGCGCGCGCGCCATCGAGATGATGTGGCCGCCGTAGATCAGCTGACGGCCGTCGGGGCGCGCCTCGCTGTTGAAGTGCACCTTGGCCGTGTTCTGCCAGAGGCGCGTCGCCTGCTGGTGCTCGGAGTCGGTGAGGGTGACGCCGTCGACGTGGTCGATCTTCTCGCCGACCGTGTAGTCGTCCCACGTGAAGCTCTCGCCGGCGGCGGCGAAGTCGTAGCCCGTGAAGTCGAGGCCGGCCGGGATGATCAGATCCTCGGGCGCGACGACCTTGGCGAGCTCCGGCAGGACGGTCTCCGGGGCGGGCAGCTCCTGGTCGCGCTTGTGCACCATCACCCAGCGCGCCCAGTCGATCGCGACCTCGCCGCGCTGGTTGGTCGCGGTCGAGCGCACGTAGACGACGCCGCTCTTGCCGTTGCTGTTCTGCTTGAGGCCGATCACCTCCGACGACGTGCGCAGCGTGTCGCCCGGCACCACCGGCTGGTGAAAGCGCAGCTCCGCATAACCCAGGTTGGCGACCGCGTTGAGCGACACGTCCGGGACGGTCTTGCCGAAGGCGATGTGGAAGCCGATCAGCTCCTCGACCGGATGCACCGCGAGGCCCGAGGCAGCGGCGAACTCGGCCGATGACGGGAGCGCGAAGCGGGTCGGGTACAGCGAGCCGTAGACGGCCCGGTCGCCCTCGGTGACGGTGCGCGGGGTGGCGTGGTCGATCACCTGGCCGACGCTGAAGTCCTCGAAGAAGTTGCCCGGGTTCGTCTTGGTCATGCTCGTCCTGCGTCCGTTGATGCCTGGAGCCAAAAGGCGGGAGGCGCCCCATCATGCCGATGTGCGCCGGGGCGTGGCGCGCCGCCCCTGAGCCGCGCTCACCGACCGCGCCAGAACGGGCCTCCACGGCGCCTGGCCACTTGGACGATGCCAGCGTGCCGCTTTCCGGCCGAGTACGTGGAGACGACGGTGAACGCTCGCGTACCGTGCGCGAGCTTTCACAAGTGAAACTTACAGAGGCGTAACGTCAGTCCCATGACCATGCTCGTGTCCCCGTTGATCGGCGAGGTGAACGCCTCCGCCGCAGGCCCCGCGAACGACGGCATCGCCGGCCTTCGCCGAGCACCGGGCATCGAGCTCCCCTTCGCCTCGCAGATCCTGCGGTTCAACCGGCGCCACAAGGACTTCGTCTTCGCGGCCGCGCGCAACTACGGCGACGTGTTCCACATGAAGGGCACCGTGGCCGGCGGCGCGACCATCACGTGTCACCCGGATCACGTGAAGTCGCTCTTCACCGCCAAGCCGGAGCTCGTCCCGACGATCACCACGGAGTCGGCGCTCGCGCCCGTCGTCGGCCCGCACTCGGTGCTCACGACCAACGGCGCCCGCCACATGGCGCAGCGCAAGATGCTGCTGCCGCCGTTCCACGGCAAGTCGATCGCGAACTACTCGGCCGTGATCGAGGAGGCCACGGAGCGCGAGCTCGCCCGCTGGCGGATGGGCGAGACGCTCGATCTCAGCCTCGCGATGCAGCGCCTCACGCTCGACGTGATCCTCGCGGGCGTCTTCGGCGTCGGCGACGATCCGAGCCGCAAGGAGAAGGTGCTCACGCAGGCCGTCACCTGGCTGATGCAGGCGTCGACCACCCCGCTCGCGCAGCTCGCCGAGGTGATGCACATCGGCCGTACCGAGGCGTTCGGCGGTATGGCATGGGCGCTCAAGGCGTTCGACAAGACGGTCTACGACGTGATCGAGGAGCGCCGCCAGCAGATGGCCGACGGCGAGGAACGCCTCGACGTCCTCTCCCTCCTGCTCGCGACCACCGACGACACCGGCGCTCCGCTCAGCGACCACGAGCTCCGCGACGAGCTCGTCTCCCTGCTGCTCGCGGGGCACGAGACGACCGCCAACACGGTCGCCTGGGCGTTCGAGCGCCTCACGCGTTCGCCGCGTGCCTACGCCGACTTCCGCGACGCCGTGCGCGGCGACGACGCCGACGAGGCCGCTGCCATGACCGAGCGCGTGATCAACGAGACGATGCGCTCGCGCCCTGTGATCCCGATGGTCGGCCGTCGGCCCACCGTCGACTGGCAGCTCGGCGAGTTCGGCGTGCCCGCCGGCACTGCGATCGCGATGAGCATCCTGCTCGTGCACCACCGCGAAGATCTCTACCCGCGCGCCGCGGAGTTCCTCCCCGAGCGCTGGGAGGGCCACAAGCCGGGCACCTACACCTGGCTGCCGTTCGGCGGTGGCACTCGCCGCTGCCTCGGCGCCGCGCTGGCGATGGCCGAGCTGCGCGTCGCGATCCCCGCGATCGCCAAGCGCTTCGACCTGATGCCGGATCGCCCCGAGGCCGAGGCGCCGCTGCACCGCAACGTCACGATGATCCCGCAGCGCGGCGGGCGCGTCGTGGTCGTCGGCAAGGCCGGCTAGCGCCGACCGCAGGGCAGCCCGCGGGCTGTGCGACCCTAGAAGTTCGCGCCGCCGCCGCCGTGCGGCGCGACGGCATCTGGGAGGTCGTCCTCCCAGTCGACGACCTTGCCTCCGAGCGCGGCCGACTTCACGACCTTCAGCGACAGCAGCGCGCACTTGATGCGCGTCGCCGAGATGTCGATGCCGAGCAGGTCGAGGACGAACGATTTGTCGAGCTTCAGGATCTCGTCGGCGGTGAGGCCGATGAGCTCTTCCGAGGCCATCGAGGCCGCGGCCGTCGAGATCGCGCAGCCGTTGCCGGTGAAGCCGATCTCCGTCACCTTGCCCGCGTCGTCCGTGCGCAGAGTGACCGTGAACTCGTCGCCGCACGACGGGTTCTTGTCGTGCGCCTGCAGGTCGGCGGGGTCGAGCAGCTGCCAGTTCCGCGGGCGCTTGTAGTGCTCGAGGATGTTCTCGCGGTAGAGGTCGTCCATCTCCCGCTCACTCTACGACGACGCGGCGGGCTCGACGTTCTCGAGGAGGTAGACGTTGTCCTCGAAGTCGTAGTTGACCGCCGACACGCTCGCGTAGTCCATGGTCATCAGGTAGGCGCCGGGGATCACGGCACCGGTGCGATCCTTCGCGGGCCAGAAGCGGACGTGATGGCCGCAGTTGGTCAGGCAGCCGTTGGCCATGTCCTGACCCGTCGAGTTGAGCAGCGGGTCGCTCCATTCGCCGCCGGCCACGCGGAAGCCGAACTGCGACGTGACCGGAGCAAAGCTCGTGACGAACGACTGACCACTGCCACCGATCGCCGCGGGGAGCGGACGCTGCGCGTCGGTCGCGGTCTGTACGCCGATGGTGCGCGCGTTGTCGGGCGCGCCGCGCTCGTACCAGTACACGCTCTCGGTGTTGCCGGATCCGTGGAAGGCGGCGAGCTGCGTGACGCGCACACGCCGCGTGGGATCGCGGCGCGACCAGTAGGGCCCGAGGACCTCGTCGCCAACGGTCTCGATCCGGCCGTTGTTGCGGAGCGTCTGCCCCGGCTTGAGGATCGTGGTGCCGAAGCCGAACATCCCGTTGACGATGTTGGCCAGCGAGGGCTCGGTGCCGCGCTCAGGGCGCGACTGCCACCAGCCGCGCAGCCCGATCCGCTGTTCGACCGTGGTGTCGGCCTGCGCCGTGACGATCAGATCGCCGGAGCGCAGCTCGCTCTCACCGTTGACGAGCGCGCGGGACGGATCGGAATACGTGAAGCGCACGTTCACGTCGGCGCTCTCGCCTGGGGCGAGCCGGATCGGGAATCCCGCCGGCGGGGTGTCGACGGCGAACGAGGTGGGGTCGCTGGTGGTGATCGCCGTCACGTCGGCCGGGGTGCTCCCGGTGTTGCGGAGCCGCACCGTCGCCGAGTTGAGCGGGCGGACCGTGGGCCAGTCGCTCGGCACCTGCTGGAATCGGTTGAAGACGACACGGTCCGGGAAGGCCGCGGCCTGAGTACTCGCCACCGCGATCGAGGGCGTCCCGCCACCCGTGAGCACGGAGCGGACGCGGATCCAGTTGAGCTTCACGTTCGTGCCTCCGATCCCGTCGATGGTGAGGCGGCCGTCGGCCACCGTCACCGTCGCCGAGCCGCTCGCGAACAGCGAAGCGGTCGTCGGCACGACGCCGTCGAGCACCTTCTGGCCCTCTGCCCGCACGGTGTGGACCGAGTTCACGTAGCTCGCGTCACCGGCAGAAACGGTGACGGTGTATTGGCCGTCGGGGACCGCGAGTTCCCACGCGCCCTTGGTGAGGTCGCCCGTCGTCGGCTGCAGCTGAATGAGCGTGTCGATGCGCTGGTCGGCGACTTTGTTGCGGTCGCGGGTCTGCGGCTCCATCGAGTAGGGCACGTGCGACTCGGACGGCTGCGCGACGCTGTCCTGACGCACCCAGCCATAGCCGCGGGATGCGTCCCAGGCCGAGCCGGTCTCCAGCGTGTAGCCCGCGACGGCCGGCGTGCCCGCCGGGCCGAAGTTGAAGGCCCGGTCCAGCGAGGGCGGGGGCGTCGGCACGGGCGCGGATACCGGGCCACGCCCGCGCCGCACGACGGTGCCCGAAGTATAGATCCTGT
>JAGIBJ010000087.1 GCA_017744415.1 Solirubrobacteraceae bacterium | reverse complement strand
GCGTTCATCCTGAGCCAGGATCAAACTCTCCGTGACAGACCGCACGAGCCGTGAGGCTCGGACGGCACGGTAAGAGTTGTCAAGGCTATGTACGAGGCTGGGTACACCAGAACCTCGCACCTTGACGGTTATTCATTGATCTTCCCGGCCGCTGGCGCAGCCGGGAACTAAAGCTCGTCATCTCTCCTGCCACTCATGGACAGGAGAATGCATTCTGCTGAGTTTTCAAGGACCGTCGCGCTCCATCGGATGGGGTTCTCCCATCTGATCCCGCGAGGGATTCCGGCTCACCGGGCGAGGCAACCTATCAGGCTCCTCAGCTCGGTGCGTCCCGGGCAGAAGACTCTAGCAGAGTTTCTTCCGGGCCGCTCTTTCAGGCCGGGCGAGGAACTTAGCAGGTCTCGCTCCGGTCTGACTGGCCGGGCGGGGAGCTTAGCAAGTTCCCTGCTCGGCCAGCTGGCCGGCGCTGTCGGTCAGTGCTGACCTCCAACGCGTGAAGAAAGGTAGCAAGGCGATTTCGGGCGTGCGTTGCGACCCCACCCGTTTCTGCCCCTTTTGGCCGCTCCGAGGAGCAGATCCTCAGCAACGCCGGGCGAAAATCTCGTGAAAGAATTTTTCGAGGAGCGTCCGTTCGAGGCCTCTGGACGGCTCTACGGCCTCAGGAGCCGACCCTCAGACGGGCGAACCGTCGCTTGCCGAGCTGGATCACGCGCCCGTCAAGGTCTGCCGCGGGCACGTCGAGCGGCTCACCGGGCAGCACGTCGCCGTCGCACTTGACCGCGCCCTGCGACAGCAACCGCCGCGCGGATGACCGCGACTCGCCGAACGCCGCACCGAGCACAGCCGGAAGATGAGCCTCTCCCGCCGGGATCTCCACCACGGGGATGTCGTCAGGGATCTCCTTGGCGACGAAGACACGTTCGAACGACGCCGAGGCCGCCGCCGCCGCTGCGGCGTCATGGAAGCGCTCGACGATTCGGTGCGCCAGCGCATGCTTGGCATCTCTCGGACTCACGCCCTCCGGCATCGGCTCCCCGAGCAGCAGGTCGTAGTACTGCGGCATCGCGGCATCCGGGATCGAGAGCAGCTTCCCGTACATCTCGTCCGGGGCATCCCGAACGCCGACCTGGTTGCCGAGCGACTTGCTCATCTTCCGTTCCCCGTCGAGCCCGGGGAGGATCGGCATCGTCAGGATCGACTGCTGGCGCTGCCCGTAGGTGCGCTGCATGTCGCGGCCGAGGAGCAGATTGAACTTCTGGTCGGTACCCCCGAGCTCGATATCGGCCTCCAGCGCCACCGAGTCGTAGGCCTGCATGATCGGGTAGAGGAGCTCGAGCACCGTGATCGGGCGTCCGGCGGCGAAGCGCTTGCTGAAGTCGTCGCGCTCCAGGAGCTGCGCCACGGTGGTCGTGCGCAGCAGCCCGAAGAGGTCGGCGGAGCTCATGTCGAGCCACTCGGAATTGCGGCGCACCTCTACACGCGCGGGATCGAGCACTTTGAACGCCTGCTCTTGGTAGGTCGCGGCGTTGGCGTCGATGGCGGTGTCGTCGAGCACCGGACGCGTGGAATCGCGCCCGGACGGGTCCCCCACCCTCGCGGTCATGTCGCCGATGAGCAGGACGACGAGGTGGCCGGCGTCCTGGAGCTCGCGAAGCTTCTGGAGCACCACGGTGTGGCCGAGGTGGATGTCCGGGGCAGTCGGATCGAGGCCCAGCTTGCAGCGCAGCGGCTCGCCCGTCTCACGTGCGCGCGCGAGTTGCGCGGCCAGGGCCTCGGCCGGAAGGGCGTCCTCCACGTTGCGCGTGAGGTAGGCGGCCACCCGGAGGTCGTCGTCGTTGGGCACGCGCTGGGGTTCGGACATCGCCCCCAATGGTAGAGTCGCGGGCTCCGTCAGGTGAGCCTCCCCCGCGCTTCCGCCCGCCGACGACCCCGACCGCCATGCCTCGTAGCGTCCGCACGCCACGCCGTCCCCGCGGCCCGGAGCCGCCCACGCGCACCCGCCTGAAGTTCATCCGGATCTTCGTCGTCGTGCTCGGTTTGCTCGGGCTCTCCGGCGTCTCCGTGCTCTTCGGGATGATGATGGCCGTCGCTCCGCAGGTGAAAGGCCTGCAGGCCGGCACCGAGTTCAAGACTGGCCAGAACTCCCAGCTCTTCGACCGCGACAACCGCTTCCTCGCCGAGCTCACCGGCGACGACGGCCGCGTGATCGTGAAGTCCGACGACATCGACCCCGACATGAAGCACGCCGTGGTCGCGATCGAGGACAAGCGCTTCTACCAGCACAAGGGCGTCGATCTCCGCGGCATCGGCCGCGCCCTGTTCGTCGACGTCGTCGAGCAGCGTGCCGCCCAGGGTGCATCGACGATCGAGCAGCAGTTCGTGAAAGTCGCCTCGGACGACGTGAACAACCGAACCCTCAGCGCGAAGATTCGCGAGGGCGCGCTGGCGTACCACCTCTCGCACCAGTGGTCGAAGGACAAGATCCTCACCGAGTACCTGAACGCCATCTACTACGGCAACGGCGCTTATGGGCTGGAGTCGGCGGCGCGCACCTACTTCGCCGAGATGAACGGCAACGACTGCGGCACCCCGCGCCACGACAAGTGCGCCAAGGAGCTCCGCCCGGCGCAGGCCGCCCTGCTCGCCGGAATCATCAACTCGCCCACCGCGTACGACCCCGTCGAGCATCCCGTTGCCGCCCAGAAGCGCCGCGATCTCGTGCTGCAGGCGATGCGCGCGCAGGGCCTGCTCAACCCGCTGGAGTACCAGGATGCGCTCGCCGAGCCGATCCCGGCGCCCGAGCAGGTGAAGCCACCGAGCATCCAGCTCAAGAACGAGGGCTCGGGCTACTTCGTCGGCTGGGTGCGCGCGCAGCTCGCCGAGCGCTACAAGGACACGCCGCGCGTCGCTTTCGAGGGCGGCCTGAAGGTGCGCACCACGCTCGACGCCAAGCTCCAGAAGGCCGCCGAAGACTCGATCGGCGCTTGGATGAACGGTGCCGGGCCGTCCGCGGCGCTCGTGGCGATCGACAACAAGACCGGTGAGGTGCGCGCGATGGTCGGCGGCCAGGACTTCAAGAACAGCCCGTTCAACATCGCGACCCAAGGCCGGCGCCAGCCCGGCTCGTCGTTCAAGCCGTTCGTGCTCGCGCAGGCGCTCCAAGAGGGCATCAGCCCGAGCTCGACGTGGGAGTCCAAGAAGCTCACGTTCACGATCAGCAAGAAGTCCGGCGAGAAGTTCGAGGTGAACAACTACGACGACGCCTACGCGGGGATCACGACGCTCGCGCACGCAACGGCCTTCTCCGACAACTCGGTGTACGCCCAGGTGGGCCGCAAGGTCGGCACGAAGCAGATCGCCGGGCTCGCCGAGCGCATGGGCATCAGGACGCCGGTGTCGTCGAACCTCGCGATCACGCTCGGCGGCCTGAAGACCGGCGTCAGCCCGCTCGATATGGCGCACGCGTACGAGACGTTCGCGCAGGGTGGCAAGCTCACCTACGGCACGCTCGGTGCCCCGAACCGTGGCCCCGTGGGCATCAAGTCGATCGGCTACCGCACGGGCGACCGCGAGGAGATCGACAACCGCACCGTCACCCGCCGCGTGATCCCCAACTCGATCGCCAAGGAGACCACCGACATCCTCACGGGCGTCGTGCGGGTCGGCTCGGGCAAGGCCGCCAACATCCCGGGGCATTACGTGTGGGGCAAGACCGGCACGACGGACAACTACGGCGACGCCTGGTTCGTCGGCTCCACCGGCACGCTCACCGTCGCCGTCTGGGTGGGCTACACCGACGGCACCACCGCCATGGAGACCGAGTTCCGCGGCGAGCCCGTCGCGGGCGGCACCTACCCGGCGAACATCTGGCGCACCTTCATGCTGCGCGCGCTCGACCAGGAACAGCTGCGCCGCGAAGAGGTGTGCGCCGAGCTCTCCAAGAAGGGCAAGAAGTGCGCCGAGGACGTCGAGCCGACGACCCCGGTCACGTCGGGCGGCGCGGGCGCCACGACCGGCGGCACCGGCAGCACCACGCCTTCGACCGGTGGCACGGGCGCGACGAGCAGCCAGACCCAGGGCGGCACCGGCGGCACCGGATCGGCCGGGAGCACCGGATCGACGGGCTCCACTGGCGGCACCGCGGGCGGGCCGGCCGGCGGCACCGGCGCTGGCTCCGGCACCGCGCCCTCCCAGCAGCAGGCGCCCCAGGGCCAGACGGGCGGCACCGATTCCGGCGCCGCGGGCGGCGGCACCGATTCCAGCGGTGGCGCGGCCACCGGTGGCGGCGGCGTCGCTACCGGGCAGTTACGGGCGTCGGGCGCGGACGGCCGGCCAGCCCTCGGGCCGTGGCCGCGACACGCCTGGGCTGCCGCTCACCACGAACCGCCAAGGCAGCTCAACGGCTTTGGTGATGCCGATGCGCGGTCCGGCGAGGGCCTCGACGCCCGCCGCGGCCAGCTCCGCCGTGGCCGGGAGCAGGCGGACGCTCGAGGCAGGGTCGAGGAGGTCAAGCCCGTCGTGCACGAGGTCGATCCCGAGGTGTGAGGCCAGCCGCCCCGGTCCGGGGAACTCCGCCGGCTCGAGGGCATCGTCGGCAACGGCGCCGCGGAGCAACACCGCCGAGGCCACCGACTGGCTACCCGTGACGACGTTCAGCAGGCGGTGGATCCCGTACGACAGGTAGACGTAGGACGATCCGGGCGGGCGCCGGAGCTTGGCCGCGCGCGGCGTGGTGCCCCGGTAGCCGTGGCACGCCGCCTCATCCTGGTGGTAGGCCTCGGTCTCGACGATCTCGACGATCCGCCCGCCGGCGACGAGCCGGCACCCGAGCAGACCGGTCGCCGCCTCCACCACCTCGCCTGCGAGCAGCGCGCGAAGCGTGGGCTCGTCACCGGGCGGGAACGCGCGCACCGCCGCCGCCGGCCTAGAGATCCAGGACGGCGCGAGCCTGCTGAAGCTGCTCGCTCACTCGCGGCAGCGCGGTGCCGCCGAGCGACACCTTCGACTCGAGCCAGGCCGACTGCTGGAAGATCTCGTAGATCGACTCGTCGAAGAGCTCGCTGTGGCCGCGGAACTCCTCGAGCGTGAGTGAGCTGAGGTTGCGATCGCTTTCAACCGCCGTGCGGACGATGCCGGCGACGACGCCGTGCGAGTCGCGAAACGGCAGCCCGCGCTTGACGAGCCAGTCGGCGATGTCGGTGGCCGCGATGTTCTCGTCGGAGGCCGCCGCCGACATCGCCTGCCGGCGGAAGCTCGCCGTCGAGAGCATGCCGTTGGCCGCGTCCAGGCAGACGGACACGGTGTCGACGGCGTCGAACACGTGCTCCTTGTCCTCCTGGAGATCTTTGTTGTAGGTGAGCGGGAGTGCGTGCATCACGCCGTGGAGCGCTGCGAGGTGGCCGACGACCCGCGGCGCCTTGCCACGCAGCAGCTCGCCGCAGTCGGGGTTCTTCTTCTGCGGCATCAGCGAGCTGCCGGACGACCAGGCGTCGCTGAGTTCCATGAAGCCGAACTCCGAGCTCGTCCAGAGCACGATCTCCGCGCCGAGGCGCGAGAGGTGCGTGGAGAGCACCGCGCAGGCCTGGAGCAGATCGAGGGCAAAGTCGCGGTTGGAAACGGCGTCGATCGAGTTCGGCACCACGCCGGCGAAGCCGAGGTCGCGCGCGACGAGCGTGCGGTCGGTGTCGAAGTTCACCCCGGCGAGGGCGCCCGCGCCGAGCGGCAGCACGTCGGCCTGGCGGGCGGCGAAGCGGAAGCGCTCACGGTCGCGCACCAGCATCCACACGTACGCGAGCAGGTGGTGCGAGAGGTAGACGGGCTGCGCGCGCTGCAGGTGCGTGTAACCGGGGAGCGCCCAGTCGAGGTGGCGCTGGGCGACATCGAGCAAGGTGCGGGCGAGCACCTCGACCTGGTCGGCGAGCCGCACGGCGTGATCGCGGACGTAGAGCGCGAGATCGGTGGCGACCTGGTCGTTGCGCGAGCGGCCCGTGTGGATCTTGCCGCCGGCCGGGCCGGCGAGCTCCGTGACGCGCCGCTCGATCGCCATGTGGATGTCGACGTCGTCGGCGCGGAACGGGAAGCGCCCTTGCGCGAGCTCCTGTTCGACCTCGTCGAGCGCGGTGTGGATCGCCGTCTTGTCGGCGTCGCTGATGATGCCCTGGGCGGCGAGCATCGCCGAGTGCGCACGGGACTGGGCGACGTCGTAGGGCCACAGGCGCCGGTCGACGTCGAGCGACCGGTCGAGGGCCTGGAAGAGCGGGTCCTGCGGCTGGCTGAATCGCGACATCTGCGAGCTAGTTTCCCAGAAGCAGCTCGGAGAGCCGCTCCGCCACCCGAGCCACCTGCGACTGCTGCATCGCCGGGAAGAACGGCAGCGCCAGTGAGCGCCCGCCGATGTCTTCCGTGACGGGGAACATCCCCTCGCGGTAGCCGAGCTCGCGGTAGAACGAGAAGAGATGAATCGGCGGCAGGTAGGGCTTGCCGTCGATGCCCACGGCGCGCAGCCCGCGCAGTACGTCGTCCCGGTCGACGCCGCGCGGCACCTGCACGACGAACACGAACCAGCCGCGCCGCTCCGTGCCGCGGTCCTCGCAGGGGAGCGCGAGGCCGGTCTGCGCGGAGAGTTCGGCGAGCGCCTCGCGGTACCAGCCGGCGACCTTCGCGCGGTCGGCGAGCATCTGGTCGAGGCGCTCGAGCTGCGCGACGCCGAGGGCCGCCTGGAGCTCGCTCATCCGGTAGTTGAAGCCGAGACGGTCGTGATCGAGCCACCCCATGTCGGGCGCCCGGCCCTGGTTGCGCTCGCTGCCGATCCGCTCGGCGATCGCCGCGTCGTTCGTGACGACCATGCCGCCCTCGCCGGTTGCGAGCTGCTTGTTGGCGTAGAACGCGAACACCGCCGGGTGCCCGCGACCCCCGACCGGGACCCCGTCGCCATGGATCGCCCCGAGCGCCTCGCACGCGTCCTCGACGATCGGCAGGCCGTGGCGCTCCATCGCGGGCGTGTCGGCCGGGTAGCCGAAGATGTGCACCGGCAGGATCGCCTTCGTCGCCGGGGTGATCGCATCGGCGACCGCCGCGGCATCCATGTTCAGCGTGACGGGGTCGATGTCGACGAACGTCGGGATCGCGCGCTCGAACAGCACCGAGTTGGCGCTGGCGATGAAGCTGAGCGGACTCGTGATCACCTCGTCGCCGGCTTCCACGCCGACGGCGCGGAGCGCGAGGTGCAGGCCGGCCGTGCCGCTGGAGACGGCGCGGCCGTACGGCACGCCGATGCGTGCCGCGAGGCCCTCCTCGAACGCGACGGTCTTCCGGCCGAGCGAGAGCTGGCCGGAGCGCAGCACCTCGAGCACCAGCTCCTCCTCGCGCGCGCCGATCACCGGCTGCGCCATCGGGATCTGGTCGGTGCTCTCCGTCATCCGGCGTCGGCGGTGTGCGGGCGATCCTGGATCGCGTAGGCGAGCGAATCGACGAGCGCCTGCCACGAGGCCTCGATGAGGTTCGGGCTGACGCCGATCGTTCCCCAAGTGTCCTGGCCGTCGGAGGCATCGAGCAGCACGCGGGTGATCGCGCCGGTGCCCTTCTCCGCGTCGAGGATGCGCACCTTGAAGTTCACGAGTTCGATGTCGGCGACGTGCGGGTGCACCTCACTGATCGCGGCGCGCAGGGCCGCGTCGAGCGCGTTCACCGGGCCATTGCCCTCGGCGGTGCGGATCACGCGCTCGCCGGCCGCGAGGAGCTTGACGGTCGCCTCGGTGACGAGCACGCCATCGGCGCGGCGCTCCACGATGACGCGCCAGCTGTCGAGCGTGCAGAGCGTGGTGTAGTTGCCGGTCTCGCGGCGCAGCAGCAGCTCGAAGGACGCATCGGCGGCCTCGTACTGGAAGCCTTGGTGCTCCTGCTCCTTGACCTTCTCGAGGATCTGCTCGGCCTGGCCGGGCCGGAGTTCGATGCCGGCGTCGTCGGCCTTGTCGAGCACGGTGGCGCGGCCCGCGAGCTCACTGATCACCAGCTCGCGCTGGTTCCCGACCGCCGACGGATCGACGTGCTCGAACGTGGAGGCGTCGGTGCGGACGGCGGCGATGTGCAGACCGCCTTTGTGGGCGAACGCGTTGCGGCCGACGAACGGCTGCGCCGCCGACGGGGCGCGGTTGAGGAGCTCGTCGACGGCGTGAGCGACGCTCGTGAGGCGCACCAGCCGCCCCTCGGGCAGCGCGCGGCGATCGAGGTTCACCTCGATCGCTCCGATCACCGAGGTCAGGTTGGCGTTGCCCGTGCGCTCACCGATGCCATTCATGGTGCCCTGCACCTGCGTCGCTCCGGCCTGGACGGCGGCGATCGAGTTGGCGACGCCGCACTCGAGATCGTTATGGCAGTGCGCGGCGATGCGGACGTGCGCGCCGAACTCGGCGTACACCGCGCCCGTGGCATCGGCGATCTGGAACGGCAGCGACGAACCGTTGGTGTCGCAGAGCGAGATCACCTCCGCCCCGGCCTCGACGGCCGCCCGCAGACACGTGAGGGCGTAAGCCGGATCGTCGCGGTAGGCGTCGAAGAAGTGCTCGGAGTCGTAGGTGACGCGCTTGCCCTCGGCGACGAGGAAAGCGACGGAGTCGGCGATGATCGCGAGGTTCTCGTCGCGGTCGACGCGAACGACCTTCTCAAGGTGCAAGCCCCAGGTCTTGCCGACGATCGTCGCGATCGGGGCGAAGCTGTCAGCGAGCACCCGCAGGCCGGGATCATCGCTGGCGCCGACATCGCGGCGGCGAGTCATCCCGAAAGCGGCGACAGTACTCGTGGAGAGCGTCTCCCGCTGGAGCAGCGAGAAGAACTCGAGTTCCTTGGGATTGGAGGCCGGGAAGCCGGCCTCGATCACGCCGACGCCAAGGCGATCCAGCTCGAAGGCGACGCGCAGCTTTTCGGCGGCGGTGAGCGAGAGCCCCTGTCCCTGCATGCCGTCGCGGAGCGTGGCGTCGTACATCTCAACGGCACCGGCAGGCGATGTCGTCGATGCGGGATCGGGGGAAGTGGTGGTGGAGGTCGTAGGCATGGTGCGGTGGTGCTGAGTTCAGCGATCGTTGGGCGAATGCAAGGGCAGGCGGCGCTGCCCCCGCCCAGCGGGGACCGCGTCGCCTAGCGAATTCGCCGGATCGCCGGCCGCAGGATGGTGCGCACGCGCATCAGCCTAGGCCGCCGTCGTCCGTGCCGGAACCGGGTCGAGCCAGCCCGTGTAGCGGGCGTCGCGCCCGTGAAGGGCGTCCTGGAAGATGCTCTGGATCTCGCGCGTGACGGCGCCGGGGGTGCCGTCACCGACGGCGATGTCGTCGATCTCGACCACCGGGACGAGCTCCGCGGCGGTGCCGGTCATGAACACCTCGTCGGCGAGGTAGGCCTCGGCGCGGGCGATGTCACGCTCGATCAGCTCGTAGCCGGCGTCGTTGATGATCTGCATCACGGCGCTGCGGGTGATGCCGTCGAGGATGCCGGCCGTCTGCGGCGGCGTGTAGATCTTGCCGCCCTTGACGACGAAGAGGTTCTCGCCGGAGCCCTCGGAGAGGAAGCCGCGCTCGTCGAGCAGGAAGGCCTCCTCGTAGTACGGGGAGCCATCCGGCTTGCGGCGGCGGCTCACCTCGTTCTTCGCGAGGACGCTGTTGAGGTAGTGGCCCGAGGCTTTGGCGTGCGGGATCAGCGAGTGGTGGCTGGTGCGCCGCCACGACGACACCTTCGCGCGGACACCCTCACGCTGGCCGACCTCGCCGAGGAGCGAGTCCCACTTCCACGAGGCGATCGCGACGCGCATCGGTGAGCCCTGGGCGAAGAGGCCCATCTCGCCGTCGCCGCGGAACACGAGCGGGCGGATGTAGCACTCGCGCTGCTCGTTCTTGTTGATCAGCTCGAGCGTTGCCGCGCGGATCTCCTCGCGCGTGAATGGCACGTGGAGGTAGTAGAGCTTGGCCGAGGCGAAGAGGCGCTCGACGTGCTCGGGGTGACGGAAGACGGCGGGGCCGATCTCCGTGTCGTAGCAGCGGACCCCCTCGAACACGCCCGTGCCGTAGTGCAGGGCGTGCGTGAGAACGTGCACCTGCGCCTCGTCCCACGGGACGAACTCACCATCGAGCCAGATGTAGGGCGCAGTTTCCACGGAACTCTCCTTAGTGCAGGCGGCCGAGGACGTCGGTGACTGCCTCGGCCGTCGTCGCGCTGCCCCCCAGATCCGCGGTGCGAAGACCATCGGCGAGCGCGGCGTCGACCGCTGATTCTAGAGCGGCGGCCTCGACCGGTCGACCCAGGCCGTCACGGAGCAGCATCGCCGCCGACAGGAACATGGCCAGCGGGTTGGCGATTCCCTGTCCTGCGATATCCGGTGCAGAGCCGTGGACGGGCTCGAAGAGGCCGGGGGTCCCGGGGGTACCGAGGCTGGCGCTCGGGAGCATGCCGATGGAGCCGGTGAGCATTGCGGCCTCATCGGAGAGGATGTCGCCGAAGAGGTTCTCGGTGACGATCACGTCGAAGCTGGAGGGACGCGAGATCAGCTGCATCGCGCAGTTGTCGACGAGTACGTCCTCGAGTTCGACGGCCGGGTAGTCGGCGGCGACCTCGTGCACGACCTGGCGCCACTGGCGCGACGTCTCGAGCACGTTGGCCTTGTCGACCGAGGCGAGCTTGCCGGAGCGGCGGCCCGCGAGCTCGAAGGCGACGCGCGCGATCCGGTCGACTTCGTCGGTGGTGTAGCTGCAGAGGTCGCTCGCGCTGGTCGCGGTGCGGGTCTTCTCGCCGAAGTAGATGCCGCCGGTGAGCTCGCGCACGACAACGAGGTTGGTGCCCTCGATGATCTCGGGCTTGAGCGCCGACGCCGAGTAGAGGGCCGGGATCGGACGGACCGGGCGGATGTTCGCGAAGAGGCCGAGTTCTTTGCGGATGCCGAGCAGGCCCTGCTCGGGACGCGGGGCGTTCGGATCGGTGGTGTCCCACTTGGGGCCCCCGACGGCGGCGAGGAGGACGGCGTCGGCCGCGCGGCAGCCGGCGAGCGTCTCGTCGGTGAGGGCGGTGCCGTGCGCGTCGATGCTCGCACCACCGAAGACGAACTCGGTGAACTCGACCTGCGAGCCGAGCAGTTCGCCGAGCACCTGGACGGCGGGGGCTGCGATCTCGGGGCCGATGCCGTCGCCGGGCAGGACTGCGATGGTCGTCATAGGCGAGGAAGCCTATTGAGACAAGGGGTTCGCGCGTCGTGCGGGGAGGAACCGACAGGCCTTCGTTCCTGCCCGCTTGCTGGCACGGGCAGGAACGAAGACTGGGGACATGGGACTCGCGTCCGGGTAGGGCGCGCTGTCGGGACCAAAGTCACCCGGGGCCCGAACGTACGTGGGACATTCCGTACGTTCGGCTCCGCGGGGCCCGGCGTGACGCCGGGGGGACACTTGGAAGACTCTGTGTCTTGGATCACGCACCTTACGGGACCTTGGTCACTCAAGGAAGCCCGATGGCGCCTTATTGAGTTGGTGTCAATAGGCCATGACGGGGTGTCGTGCGCCCGGTCCCAACTGGTCATGTTGTCGTGTCTACGTCCAGCCGGCGACGACCGCGAACCGCCAGCTCTTGAAGACGCAGTCCACGAGCCCGAACCCGGCCTCGTGGAGCCAGCGCAGCTGGGTCTCGAGATCGACGTGCTGATCGACCGACCAGCGCAGCCAGGCCTGCTCCTCGGCTTCCGGCGTGAAGCCACCCGCGCGGGCATGGACGAGTTCGCGTTCTTTGTAATGGTCTTCGAGCCACTGCGGACCCGGGGCGTGGAGCTGCTCGGCGTTGACGAACACGCCGCCGGGAGCGAGGCGCTCGCGCGCCGCCGCGTAGGTGCGGGCCTGGTCGGCCGGGTCGAGGTGGTGGATCGCCAGCGCGGAGGCGATCACGTCGAACGGCCCATCGGGCAGATCGGTGAGGAGGTCGCCGACGATGACCTCGAGGGCGCCGTCGGTGCGAGCGGCGAGCCGGTCGCGGGCCTGGGCGAGCATGCCCTCGGCCTCGTCGAGCAGCGTGAGGTGCGCGCCGGGCAGCGCCTCGACGAGCGCCGCCGTGAGCAGCCCGGTGCCGGCGCCGAGGTCGAGCACGCGGATCGCGCCCCCCTCGCCCACACCGTGCTGACGGCGCTGCTTGGGATTGCCCGGCACGATCGAGGCGGCCTCGGCGGCGGCCCCGTAATAGGCGTCGAACGGGCTGATGAGCAGCCGGCGCTCGGAGTCGTACTGGGTGGCCCAGCGATCGAACCAGGCCCCACCACCGGGGCCTTGGTCGCGATTGCCGGGCCCGGTGGTGGTGCTGGTCATGTGTTCCTTAGCTGAACTGCAGCGTGTTGGGGCCCGAGCGTTCCCGCTCGGCTTCGTAGGCGTCGATCGCGGCGCTCTGCTGGAGCGTGAGCGCGATGTCGTCGAGGCCATTGAGCAGCCGGTGCTTGATCTCGGCGTCGAACTCGAACGGGAAGGTCTTCCCGCCCGCCCGGACCTCCTGCGCCTCGAGGTCGACCTCGGCCTCGCTCTGCGTGGCGATGAAGTCGACGTCGTCGGCCGGGAGCACGACCGGGAGCAGCCCGATCTTCGGCGAGTTGCCGCGGAAGATGTCGGCGAACGACTTCGCGATGATCACGCGGAAGCCGAAGTCCTCGAGGGCCCACGGCGCGTGCTCACGGCTCGAGCCGCAACCGAAGTTCACGCCGCTCACGAGGATCGGGTTCTTCGGCACGTTGAAGCCGGGCGTCTCCTTGATGTCGGCGAAGAGGTGCTCGCCGAAGCCGGAGCGCTCGATCTTCTTCATGTAGCGCGCGGGGATGATCTGATCGGTGTCGACGTCGTCGCGCATGAGCACGGAGACGCCGCCGTTGACGGTCTTGAACGGATCCATGACGGTGTCCTCCCTAGTTCCAGGAGCGGATGTCGACGAAGTGGCCCTCGATGGCGGCCGCGGCGGCCATCTGGGGGCTCATGAGATGCGAGCGGGCGCCCTTGCCCTGGCGGCCCTCGAAGTTGCGGTTCGAGGTCGACGCGACGCGCTCACCGGGAGCGGCGACATCGGGGTTCATGCCGAGGCACATCGAGCAGCCTGCGCCGCGCCAGTCGAAGCCGGCGTCGGTGAAGATCTTGTCGAGACCCTCGGCCTCGGCAGCCTCCTTCACCTGGGCGGAGCCCGGGACGACCATGGCGATGACGCCATCCGCGACGCGCTTGCCCTTCACGACCTCGGCGGCGACGCGCAGATCACCGATGCGCGAGTTGGTGCAGGAACCGATGAACACGCGGTCGAGCTTGATGTCGCTGATCGGGGTGCCCGGCTCGAGCGCCATGTACTGCAGCGCGCGACGGTCCTGATCACTCGTGGGCTCCGGCACGGTGCCGGCCACGCCGACCACCTGGCCGGGCGTGGTGCCCCAGGTGACCATCGGCGAGATCGCGTTCACGTCGACCGTGACCTCGGTGTCGAACGTCGCACCCTCGTCGGTCTTGAACTCGCGCCACTTCGCGACCTCGACGTCCCATGCCTCACCCTGCGGCGCGCCGGGGCGGCCCTTGAGGTACTCGAAGGTCGTCTCGTCGGGGGCGATCATGCCCGCGCGGCCGCCGCCCTCGATGGTCATGTTGCAGATGGTCATGCGCCCCTCCATGGAGAGGCTCTCGATGACCGGGCCGGCGAACTCGATCACGTAGCCGTTGCCGCCGGACACGCCGATCTGGCCGATCGTCGCGAGGATCAGATCCTTGGCGGTGACGCCCGGGCCCATCTCGCCGACGTAGTTGATCCGCATCGTCTTCGGGCGGCGCTGCACGAGCGTCTGGGTGGCCATCACGTGCTCGACCTCAGACGTGCCGATACCGAAGGCCAGCGCCCCGAACGCGCCGTGCGTGGCGGTGTGCGAGTCGCCGCAGACGATCGTCATGCCGGGCTGGGTGATGCCGAGCTCGGGCCCGATGACGTGCACGATGCCCTGGTACTTGGAGCCGATGGAGTGCACCGGCACCCCGAACTCCTTGCAGTTGCTCTCGAGCGCCTCGACCTGCTTGCGCGAGAGGAGATCCTTGATCTGCTCGGCGCGGGTCGAGCCGTCGGTCGGCACGTTGTGGTCGGCGGTGGCGAAGGTGCGATCCGGGCGCCGGACCTTGCGGCCGGCGTTGCGAAGGCCCTCGTAGGCCTGCGGGCTCGTCACCTCATGGACCATGTGGAGGTCGATGTAGATGAGCTCGGAGGCCACCTCGTGGGCGGCCCAGATCTTGTCGAAGAGCGTGCTTGGGGTCATCGGCGTGATTCGTCGTCTCGTTGGTCGAAGGCTGGCCCGCCGGTGCGTGCGGGCGTGGAAAGGCTGAAGAGTGTCGGGGCGCGGTCAGGAGCGGCGGAGGCCGGCGCTCACGACCGCGAGCAGAATGGCGGGCTCGTCGCCCGGGTTGGTGAAGCGATGGGGAAGGTCGGCGTCGAAGGTGACGGTGTCGCCGGTGGCGAGCGCGTGGGCCTCGCCGTCGATTTCGAGCACCACGCTGCCACGGTCGACGTGCGCGATCTCGCGGCTACCGGGCTCATGCATGGGCGGATCGCCGGGGCCGCCGGTGGTGGCGCCCGCCTGGAGCTCGTGGCGGGAGAGCTCGAGGCGCTGACCGGGCAGCGCCGGCGTGAGGATCTCGAAGGCGTGACCGCCTACCCCACCGCCGGTGCGGCGCTCATCGGCGCGCACGACGGTGACGGCGCCGCCCTCGTCGAGGCGCAGCAGCTGGCTGAGCCGCAGATCCAGTCCGCTCGCGATCTTCGCGGCCACCTGAAGCGTCGGGCTCGTCTCGCTGCGCTCGACCTGACTGAGCATCGGGGCGCTGACGCCGCAGCGGGCAGCCAGGTCGCGCAGCGACAGACCCATCGACTCGCGCAGCGCCTTCACGCGCGGCCCGATCGACATCGCCGCAGCGGCATCGCTGGGCAGCGTCGCCGGGCCCGCGTCCTGGGCGTCGAGTGTCGAAGCGTCTGTCATCGCGTACGTACGTTATCACGTACGTACGTTTTCGTGGGCTTATTTGCCCCGGCCGGCAACGAGCACGGCCCGGCCGCGCCGAAGCGCGACCGGGCCGCTCGGGGATGAGGCGCCCGCAGTGCTAGAGGGCGGGCGCCCCGGTCCGTGCCCGGAGGGCGCGGCGGGCTAGAGACCCGGGACGAAGCCCGTGGCCTTGACGGCCTTGAGGGTCGACTTCTCGCTGCGGGCGACGTCGAACGAGGTGAACGCAGGCGCCGACTTGGGATCCGCACCGGGAACGCCACCGCCATTAAGGAAGCGGATCCAGGCGGCATGGCGGGCCTCGACCGAGTGGATGGCAGCCGCTGCCTCGAGCACGGCCGCCTGGTAGACGTGCGTCACCTGGCCGGCGTAGGCGGCGACACCCGTGTCCTCGAGCACCTGTGCGGTCGCAGCGAAGGTCTTCTCGTCGGTGACCGCCGCGCCGAACATCACCTCGGGCGCCTTGACGGCCTTCTTCTTGAGCACCGACTTGAGCGTGGTGACGTGGTCGGCCTCGTGCTTGCCGGTCGTCGTGGCGAAGTAGGCGAGGTTTGCGTTCGCGAACTTGATGTTGGCGACGGCCTGGGCGTAGAACGCCGCCTCGAGGTACTCGAGGGTGAGCGCGTAGTTGAGGATCGCGATGTCGTTCGTCTTCGACTTGCGCGTCTTGCTGATCGCGGCTTCGGCCGGCGACAGCATCGTCTGGAACAGCCCCGCGCCTAGCAGCAGACCACCCCCGGCTGCGGCGCTGCGGCGGAGCGCGGCGCGGCGGTCGAAGCCGGCGTCGGCGAACGCGCCGGCGTCGGCGGCGACGGTGCGGATGTCGCCCGACGGATCGATGGTGGCGATGTCGAGATGCTCGGACATGTGGGTTGTCCTCCCGGGTCGGTGCGCGCTCCGGATCGAGCGAGCTCAGGTCGACCGTAGGCCTGGCTCGGGAGATGTGCGAGGACCGTTCATCGGCCCGTAAGCGCCTCGTCACCAGCCCGTTTCCGACTGTTCAGACTTCGCCCGGTCAAGCGACGGCACCGCACTGAGCGCCGACGAGCGGTGGGCCGCGACCGCGCGACCCACCGCTCGCCGTCAGCCCGCGATGAACCCGGTACTTCCGACGGCCGCCAGGACCTTCCGCTCGGTCAGCGGCGCGTCGAAGGCCACGGGGGCCGGCGCCTTGTCACCCGAGCCCGGCGCGAAGCCGCCGAGCAGGTAGCGAACCCAGGCCGCGTGGCGAGCCTCGACGGAGTGGATACTCAGGGCGGCGATCACCACGGAGCGCGCCTTGAGGTTTCCGCCCTGGCCGGCGTAGGCAGCGACGCCCGTGTCTTCGAGAATCTGCGACGTCGCGAGGAACATCTTCTCGTCGGTGACCGCCGCGCCGAAGGCGAAGGTCGGGGGCGCCGCGGCCTTGCGACCGAGGATGGTCGCGAGGGTGTTCACGTGGTCCTTCTCGTGCTGGGCGACGACCCGCGCGAAGAACTCGTGCTCCGGCACCGAGAACTTGATGTTGCGGACGGCTTGCAGATAGAACGCGCTCTCGAGCTGCTCGAGCAGGAGGGCGTACTTGAGCACGGCGACATCGTTGCCAGCGGAGCGCTTGCCGTTCACGATCGCGGCCTGAGCGGGCGACAGGATCTCGCCGAAGAACGCGGTGGCGGCAACGGCCCCGCCGCCGACAAGTGCGCCTCGGCGGAGCAGTTCGCGCCGATCGGAGCGCATCGCGCCGGCCTGCTCGGCGGCTTCGCGCACGGCGCCGCCGGCATCGATGGATTCGAGAGTGTGGTGCGTAGTCATGGTGGTTCCGTTCCGACGGCTCAGCCGACGATGAAGTTGGTGGCCGTCACGGCGCGCAGCGTCTGCTTCTCGGTCTGCGCCTTGTCGTAGGCCCAGGGCGCCGGCGCCGGGTTGACCCGCTGGAGCGGCAATGCCTGCGTGGCGGTGCCGCCGACGAGCGCGCGAATCCAGGCGGCGTGCCGCGCCTCGACGGAGTGGATGCTCAGCGCGGCCTTGAGCACCGCGGCCTGGAAAATGTTGGTGCCCTGGCCCGCGTATGCCGCGACGCCCGTGTCCTCGAGCACGACCGCGGTCTTGGCGAAGGTCGCCTCGTCGGTGACCGCCGCTCCGAAGTTGAACTGAGGCGAATCGATCGCCTTGGACCCGAGAACGCCCTGGAGGGCCTTGACGTGCTCGGCCTCGTGCGCCCCGACCGTCTGCGCGAAGTACGCGAGGTTCGGGTCGGCGAACTTGATGTTGGCGGTCGCCTGCGCGTAGAACGCGGACTCGAGGAACTCCAGCGTGAGGGCGTAGTTCAGGATCGCGGCGTCATTGCCCTTCGAGTGCTTGCCCTTGACGATTGCCGCTTCGGCGGGCGCGAGCATCGCCTGGAACAGCCCGCCGCCGAGTGCGACGCCGGCTGCGGCGGCGGCGCCGCGGCGGAGCACCGCCCGCCGCTCGATCGCCGCGTCGTCGAACGCGCCGGCGTCTGCCGCCGCGGTGCGTAGGTCGCCAGTCGGGTCGAGCTGGTTGAGATCAAGATGTGCGGTCATCGGCGCGCTCCTCACGTTCCGTGGATCCGGCAACGGCGCCGGCCACTTCGAACGTACGCAGCGTTCTGCCTGGACTCACATGGGTTTCATCGCCTCGTAAGTCGGCGGGCGTCAACCGGCCAGCTTGTCGAGGCCGCGGCCGGTCGCGCTCGCGGCGCCCGGCGGTGGCCGGACCGACACCCGGGCCGCGCGGTGGCGCGGGCCGGGCTCGGTCAAGGGATGGCGCGTCCGCGCGCGGACGGCTCAGCGCATCGGCTCGGCCGTGGCCTCCTGGCCGACCTCGGCGGCGCGGAGGGCGGCGGCGAGCCCGCGCAGGTACGCCTGGGCGCTCGCGGAGATCACGTCGGTGTCGACCGCGTTGCCCTGGCCGATGGTGCGGCCGCCGGCGATCACGCCGGGGATCTGGGAACGCAGTGCGTCGCCCACATCGCCAAGCTCGACGACCACCGAGACGTGCCCGAGCGAATCCTGGCCACCGCTGACGGCCTCGACGCGGTACTCCCGCAGCCGCGCCTCGACCCCGGCCGCCTGGTTGATCGCCGCGAAGACCGAATCGACGGTGCCGTCGCCCGTGCCGTCGCCCTTGCGCTCGGTGCCGTCGGGCAGCGTGATCGTGACCGTCGAGTGCGGATCCTCGGCACTCGTGCTCTGCACCTCGAAGTCGACCAGCTCGAAACTCGCGCCCCCGATCGTGCGCAGATCGTCGGTGACGAGCGCCTCGAGGTCCATCGCCGTGACCTGCTTCTTGCGGTCAGCGATCACCTTGAAGCGCTTGAACGCGGCGACGAGCTGGTCGCCGCTGAGCTGGTAGCCCATCTTCTCGAGCGCGTCGCGCAGCGCGGCGCGGCCGGAGAGCTTGCCGAGGACGATCTGGTTGGAGTCGTCGAGGCCGACCTTCCGCGGATCCATGATCTCGAAGGTCGACGGGTTCTTCAGGACGCCGTCCTGGTGGATGCCCGACTCGTGGCTGAACGCGTTGCGGCCCACGATGGCCTTGTTGGGCTGCACCGGGTAGCCGGTGAGGCGCGAGATCATGCGGCTCGTGCGCGCGATCTCGGTCGTCACGACCTTCGTGTGCAGGCCCAGCGCGTCCGCGCGCGTGTCGAGGAGCATCACGAACTCCTCCAGCGACGTGTTGCCGGCGCGCTCACCGATGCCGTTGATCGCGCCCTCCACCTGGCGAGCGCCCGCGATCACGCCCGCGAGCGAGTTCGCGACGGCCAGGCCCAGGTCGTCATGGCAGTGAACGGAGACGACGACATCCCGCAGGCCCGGGGTGAGCTCGTAGAGCGTCGTCAGGAAGCGCCCATACTCGTCAGGCGTGGCGTAGCCCACGGTGTCGGGGATGTTGATCGTGGTGGCGCCGCACTCGATCGCGATCTGGAGCACCTTCGCGGTGAAGGCCGGATCCGAGCGCGTGGCATCCATCGGGCTGAACTGGACGTCGTCGACGATCGCCTTCGCCTGGGAGACGGCCGCCTCGGTGCCCTTGAGCACGTCGTCGCGCGTGTTGCGCATCTGGTGCTCGATGTGGATGTCGCTCGTCGAGATGAACGTGTGGATGCGCGGGCGGGCCGCATCGGCGAGCGCCTCGCCGGCGCGGGCGATGTCGGCCGGCTGCGCACGCGCGAGACCGCAGATGATCGGTCCCTCGACCTGCTGGGCGATGGTCTGCACGGCCTCGAAGTCGCCGGGGCTGGCGATCGGGAAGCCGGCCTCGATGACGTCGACCCCGAGGCGGGCGAGCTGCTGCGCGATCTCGAGCTTCTCGCTGGCGTTCAGCGAGATGCCCGGCGACTGCTCGCCGTCGCGCAGAGTGGTGTCGAAGATCAGGACTTGGTCGCTGCTGGACATCGGTGTGTGACTCCGTCGGAGTGCCCCGGGCCGCCGATCGTGTTCGGGCCCGGGAGAAGAGGATTGGCTGGTGCTGCTCGTGGCGGTCATTGACGCGACCGCAGGCGTGACTACTTCCCCGAGCGGGGAAGTCGGCGAAGTCGCGAGCTGAGCGAGCGCAGAGCCATCACTCGCGAGGCTACCACGGGCGCGCGGCGGGGTCGTGGCGCATCGACGGGCATCGTGCCCTGATACTGCTCGTCATGACGACGCCCGCGACCGCTCTCCGCCTCGGCCGCCGCACCGTCGCCGCGCTGATCGTCACGGTCGTGGTCGTGCTGGCGGCGGGCTGCGGGAAGGTCGAGGCCGATCGCGGTCAGATCGCCCAGCACCTCGGCGACGCCTACGGCGCCTACCTCACGTACGTCGCCGAGCCGGCGCAGGCCGGCAAGCTCGGCCCGTCGACCGCGCCGACCGATCCCGTCGCCAAACAGGCCGCCGTCGCCGCGAAGTACGTGGTGCTCTCGGTGGAGGCGGCGCGCACCGAGGCCGCTCCCGACGCGAAGCTCGCGAGCTTCGCCCAGAAGACCGCCGCGGCCGGAGCGTCGCTGAACGCCGTGAGCACCGTCGTCTCGACGGGCAAGCCGACCCAGGCCTTCATCGCCGGCGGTACGGCATCGCTCGAGTCGCTGCTCGCCGCCGGCCGGGATCTCGGCCTCAAGATCGACCGCTCGGAGATCACTCCCGAGCAGCTGAAGGACCCGCCCGCTGCCTGAGCAGCGAGCGGGAGCCGTCGCTAGAAGCTGACGGTGCGCACCTTCTCGAAGCCCTCGGTGGCGAGGAGCTGATCGATCGCGGCGGCCGGCACGGCCTGATCGCTGCTCACGACCATCACGGCCGAATCGACGGGCTCGTCGCCCGGGCGGTAGCCCACGGCAGCCGAGACGATGTTCACGCCGGCCTCACCGAGCACGGTGCCGATCTTGCCGAGCATGCCCGGCTGATCGCGGTAGCGCAGGACGGTGAGGTGGTCGTCGAGCTGGACGTTGAACCGCCAGCCCCAGGCCTCGATGAGGTGCGGGCGCTGACGCTCGCCGACAAGCGTGCCGGCGACGCGCGTGGTGGCGCTGCCGCTCTTCACGCTCACGCGGACGATGTCGGCGAAATCGCGAGCGCGGCTGTTCGTCGAGGTCGAGAGCTCGATGCCGCGCTCCTCGGCGACCGACACGGCCGAGACCTGGTTGACGTGCTCCTCGGTCTTGCCCGAGAGCGCGCCGACGAGCACGCCGAGCGACAGCGGGCGCGTGTCGCGCTCGGCGATGCGGCCGAGGAACTCGCTCTGGAGGCCGTCGACGCCCGTGCCCTCGCTGAGGCCCACGGCCAGGCGACCGAGGCGCTCGCAGAGCGGCACGAACGGGCCGAGCGTGGCGAGGTCTTCCTCGGCGACGGCCGGCACGTTGATGGCGGTGGTGACGGCGCCCGTGGTGAGCGCGAGGACGATCTGCTCCGCAGCCTGTTGGCCGGCACGGTCGGTGGCCTCCGCGGTCGACGCGCCGAGGTGCGGCGTGACGACGACCTTCGGGTGCCCGAAGAGCGGGTGCTCGGTGACGGGCTCGCTCGGGAATACGTCGAGGGCGGCGGCGCCGACCTTGCCCGAGTCGAGGGCGCGGCCGAGGGCCTCCTCGTCGATGAGGCCGCCGCGGGCGACGTTGAGGACGATCACGCCGTCCTTCATCTGCGCGAACGCGGCGTCGCCCAGGAAGCCGAGGGTCTCCGGCGTCTTCGGGAGGTGGATGGTGATGAAGTCCGACTCCGCGAAGATCTGCTCGGGCGTCTCGGCGTGCGACACGCCGGCCTCACGGAAGCGATCGGCGCCGACGAACGGGTCGTACGCGAGCACCTTCACGCCGAATCCGGCCGCGCGCTCGGCGACGAGCTGGCCGATGCGGCCGAAGCCGAGGATGCCGAGGGTCTTGCCCTGGAGCTCGACGCCACTGAACTTGCTGCGCTCCCACTTGCCCGAGATCAGCGACGCGTGCGCCTGCGGGATGTTGCGGGCGGCGGCGAGCAGCAGCGCGACGGTGTGCTCGGCGGCGGTGACGACGTTGCTCTGTGGCGCGTTGACGACGATGATGCCGCGCTTGCTGGCCTCCGGCACGTCGACGTTGTCGACGCCGACGCCGGCGCGGCCGATCACCTTGAGGTTGTCGCCGTGGGCGAGCTTGTCGGCCGTGAGCTTGGTGGCGGAGCGGATCAGGATGCCGTCGAACTCGGTGAGGCGCTGCTCGAGCTCGCCGTCGGCCCAGTCGAAGCCGAGCTCGACGTCGAAGCCGGCGTCGCGGAGCGTCTGAATCCCGCTCTCGCCGACGTTCTCCTTGACGAGGACCTTCGGTGCTGTGCTCATGCTGGACTCTCTCCTGGTGCTGGCCGCAGCCTCGCGAGGCGGCGGTGGTTCGTGCCCAGGCGCGCGGCGTGCATAGGTCTCGCGGCTCCCCGGTGGTGTTCCCCACCTCGTCTGGCGCCAGTCGCCGCGGACGGGCCGAGCATAGCGAAGCTCGTCGCGCGTTCGGGCCGACGGTTCCGGTACGTTCACGGCCTTCCATGCGCGCTCCGCTGATCGGCATCTCGACCTCTGAGCTCCGCACGCCCGACCGGGTCGACCGCGATCCCGAAGCCGAGCCGCCGCAGCGCGAGCTCGCCCTCGGCCTCGACTACCCCGTGGCAGTGGCGGCGGGTGGCGGCCTGCCCGTCGTGCTCCCGCCCCACCTCGATGTCGCCGACGAGCTCGTGGCGCGCCTCGACGGCCTCCTGCTCTCGGGCGGCCACGACCTCGACCCCGCGCTCTACGCGCGCCCGCCCCACCCCGACCTCGGCCCGATCGATCCGGCGAACGATCGTTGGGAGATGGCACTCCTGCGCGCCGCACTCGAGCGCGGCATTCCGGTACTCGCGATCTGCCGCGGCATGCAGCTCCTCAACGTGACCTACGGCGGCACGCTCTATCAGGACCTTCCGAGCGAGCTCGGCACCGATCCCGAACTGCACCGCCAGAAGGCCCGCGGCTCGCAGGTGACGCATGACGTGATCGTGGACTCCGGCACCGGCCTCTCACGGCTCACCGGCAGCGGCGAGCGCCCCGTGAACTCCTTCCACCATCAGGCGGTGGAGGAACTCGGGAGCGGGCTCGTGATCACCGCCCGCGATCCCGAAGGGCTCGTCGAGGCGGTCGAGGATCCCTCGCGCGAGTTCGTGATCGGCGTGCAATGGCACGCCGAGTCGCTCTACGCGCGCGACGAGCAGCTGGCGTTGTTCCAGGGTCTCGTCGCCGCGGCAGGCTCCGCGATCACGCGCTAGGCGCGGCGCCTTCCTCCACGCGTCCAGCGGCGCGGCACCCGTTTTGGTCGCGTGTCGAAACCTGCCGCACCCCGAGGGAATACGGTTGCCTGGCGGTGTCCCATCACGCCCCATATCCCGCAGTCGGCGGGCCGAGCCTCGATGAGGCGTTCGCGCCCGACGGCGCGCCTCGCGCGCTGTACGACGAGGTGCTCGCCGACCTCTCCGGCGCCGACCTCGGCGAGCGCGCGCAGATGATCGCGTCGGCCCTTGCGGCGCGCGGCGTGGCGTTCGGCGGCGACGACGGCTGGCCGTTCGTCGTCGACCAGGTGCCGCGACTGATCGCTGCCGACGAGTGGGCGGCGGTCGCGGCCGGGCTGCAGCGGCGCGCGGCGACGCTCGAGGCGTTCGTCGCCGACATTCACGGCGCGGGGCGGTGCATCGCCGACGGCGTCGTCCCGGCCGACGTGCTCGACGGCTGCCCGTTCCACGAGCCCGACCTCGACGGTCTTCCGGATCCGCCGACCGCGCGCATCGCGATTGCCGGCATGGATCTCGTGCGCGGCGCGAGCGGCGACCTGATGGTGCTGGAGGACAATTGCCGCACGCCGTCCGGCCTCGCATATGCGCTGGCGGCCCGCGAGGCCGTCGTGCCGCTCTACCCGCACGCCCCGCCGATTCGCAACTTCGCCAGCGAACTCGAGGACGCGCTGCGTCGGGCGCTCGCGGCGAGCCGGCCGGCGAACGCGCCCGAGGGTGCCGAGACGGTGCTGCTCTCGGACGGCCCCGGTAACACCGCCTGGTGGGAGCACACCACCCTCGCCGCGCTCGCCGGCGTCGAGGTGCTGCTCACCGATCAGCTCGCCCTCGATGGCGACGTGCTGATCCGCAAGGACTCGGGCGCGCCGATCGGCGTGGCGTACCGCCGCACCGACATCGACCGCCTCCGCGACGACGACGGCCGCCCGACCTCGCTCGGAGCGCTGCTCACGGTGCCGCTCCAAGCGGGCACGCTGTCGCTGATGAACTGGTTCGGCACGGGCGTTGCCGACGACAAACGCGTCCACGCCCACGTCGACGACCTCACCCGCTACTACCTCGGCGAGGCGCCACTCATCCGCTCGGTCCCCACGCTGGATCTCGCCGATCCGGCGGCGCTCGAGGAGGCGCTCGACCGCGCGGCCGAGCTCGTCCTCAAACCGCGCGACGGCCACGGCGGGCACGGCGTGCTGATCGGCCCCGCCGCCTCCGGTGCCGAGCTCGCGGACGTGCGCGCGGAGGTGCGGGCCGCGCCGTCCGGCTGGATCGCCCAGGAGGTGGTCGCGCTCTCGACCCATCCGACGGCGATCGATGGCGCGCTCGTCCCGCGGCACGTGGATCTTCGCCCGTTCGTTATCGCCACCGGGTCGCGTTCCTGGGACGTGCTTCCCGGAGGACTCACGCGCGTGGCGCTGAAGGAGGGCGAGATGGTCGTGAACTCATCGCGCGGCGGTGGAGGCAAGGACACGTGGGTACTGCAATGACCGACCTGCAATCCGCACCGGCGCCCGCGTGGGCGAGCTGGCCCGAGCGGCCCGGCGCCCCCGCGTGGACCATCGGCGTCGAAGAGGAGGTGATGCTCGTTGCGCCGCCTGGCTACAACCTGGCTCAAGCGATCGACGAGGTGATCCCACGCCTGCCGAGCGACGTCGCGCCGCAGTTCCACCGTGAGACGCACGCCGCCGCGGTCGAGATCGCCACCGGCGTGCACACCAACGTCGCGGAGGCCATCGCTGAGCTGCGCACGCTGCGCAACGCCATGCACGACACGTGCGCCCCGCTCGAGCTGCAGGTGGCGTCGTCGGGCACCCACCCCTTCGCCGTCTCGCGCGAGATCTCGGTGAGCCGCGGCGAGCGGCAGGCCGCGGTCTACGGCTCGATGCGCGAGCTCGCCCGCCGCGAGCCCACCTTCGCGCTCCACGTGCACGTCGGCTTCGCCGATGCCGACGCCGCGATCCGCACGTTCAACCGCATGCGCGTCCACATCCCGATGCTGCTCGCGCTCTCGGCCAACTCGCCGTTCTGGCAGGGCCGTGACTCCGGCCTCGCCTCCAGCCGCACCCCGCTGTTCCAGGCGTTCCCGCGCGTTGGAATTCCGCGCCGCTTCGAGAACTTCGAGGAGTGGGTGCGCACCCTCGATCTCCTCGTCACCTGCGAAGCGTTCCCCGATCCCACGTTTCTCTGGTGGGACGTGCGCGTCCAGCCACGCGTCGGCACGATCGAGATCCGCATCATGGACGCCCAGATCACGCTCGATGCCACCCGGGCGCTCGTCGCGATGGTGCAGACCCTCGCCCGCATGGAGCACGAGACCGCATGGGCCGAAGAGGCGTCGCACGCCGCGCCGGAGGTGCACGACGAGAACCGCTTCCTCGCCGCCCGCGACGGCGTCGACGTTGCCCTCATCGATCCCGTCCAGCGCCGCCGCGTGCCGCTGCGCGAGCGCCTCGACGTGCTCCTGCCGATCCTCCGCGAGCACGCGCAGGACCTCGGCTGCGAGAACGACCTGCTCGCCATCAACGACCTCTACGAGACCCCCGGCGCCGGCTACCAGCTGCGCGTCGCCCGCCGCACCGAGCGCCTGCCCGGCCTCGTGCGCCAGCTCTGCGCGGAGTTCTAGCGCCGCCGATTCTCGGAGGCTCTCACTTGCATCTTCCGTCCACGCGAATCCGACCCGTGCGGTGCACTTGGCCGAATCCGCCCGAACGAAATCTGCGGCGCGAGAGCCACCCGAGAATCAGCGTCGGGCGGCGCGCTTTCGACCGGGCTTGGCGGTCTCCACCGCGTATTCGCTGAGGCGCAGGCGGTCGAGCTCGGCAGTCGCCTGCCGGTAGCCGTGCTCGATGAGCTCGGGCCAGCGGGAGCGGTCGAGGAAGAGGTCGAAGAACGAGGGGCCGCGCAGGAGCTGGTGGTCGGCGGCGTCGATGATGGTCACGGCGCTGCCGAAGCTCTCCAGGGAGCGGCGAGCAAGCTCGACGTGGAAGGCCTGCTCGGCTTGGCGGGCGGCGTCGAGGATGCCCATGAGGCGGTCCTGCCAGCCGGTGAGGTCGTCGGGCTGCAGCTGCGGGGGGAGCATCACGTTCACGGCGACGACGTGGTCGATGCCGCCGTCGTCGAGGAGCGGCTTCACGGGGAGCAGGTCGATCACGCCGCCGTCGACGTAGAGGTGGCCGTCGACCTCCTCGGCCTCGATCACGAGCGGCAGAGCGATCGCGATCCGGACGAGCTGCCCGATGGTGAGCTCGGGGTGCGTGTCGGGGCCGAAGTACTCGACACCGCCGCGGTCCATGTCGTAGACGATCGACGTGAGCGGGATGTCGAAGTCGCCGACGAGCCGGCCGCCGAAGCGCTCGTCGAACGTCTGCTGCACGGCGTCGCCC
>JAGIBJ010000086.1 GCA_017744415.1 Solirubrobacteraceae bacterium | reverse complement strand
GGTCAGGGTTGCTCTGGTGGATCGCGGTGAACACGTTGTTGATCGCCTGCGCCTCACCCTCGGCCTTGAGGATCTGGGCCTCACGGTCACCCTGGGCGGCGAGGATCGCGGCCTGCCGCTCACCCTCGGCGCGGAGGATGTTCGACTGGCGCTCACCCTCCGCGGTGAGAATCTGCGACTCGCGCAGACCCTCGGCCTGAAGGATTGACGCGCGCTTGTCTCGTTCGGCGCGCATCTGCTTCTCCATCGCCTCCTGGATCGACGGCGGCGGATCGATCGCCTTGATCTCGACGTTGCGGATGCGGATGCCCCAGTCGCCCGTGGTCTCGTCGAGCACCGTGCGGAGCTCGCCGTTGACGCGGTCGCGGCCGGTGAGGGCCTGCTCGAGCGTCATGCCACCGACGACGTTACGCAGCGTCGTGGTGGTGAGCTGCTCGATCGCTTGGAGCGGGTTGGCGTTGCCGTACGTGACCTTCTGCGCGTCGGTCACGAGGAAGTAGATGACGGTGTCGATCTGCACCGTGACGTTGTCGGCGGTGATCACGGGCTGCGGCGGGAACGTGACCACCTGCTCGCGCATGTCGATCAGCGGCTTGACGCTGTCGATGAAGGGCACCACGAGCGCCAGACCGGGCTCGAGCGTGCGGTGGTAGCGGCCGAGCCGCTCGACGATCGCCTTCCTCGCCTGAGGAATGATCCTGACCGACCGTAGGACGACGAACAGGATGAAGATCGCAATGACAAGAAAGACGTAGCCCATGGCTTCAGCGCACCCCCGCGCCGTTTACTGGTCGAGAGGCGCAACGACGATCGTCGCGCCTCGGACTTCTTTGACTTCGACGTCGGTGCCGGCGCCGATCTGCCCGAAGGCATCCTCGGGACGCGCCGTCCACACCTGACCACCAAGCCGGACGGTGCCCGTCCCCGATCGACCGTCGACCGGGACCTCCACGACCCCGCGCTGCCCCGTCATCTCCTCGACCGGATTCTTGAGATCCGGGCCCTTTTCCAGCTGCCGTTTGGCGATCGGTCGCAGCCCCGCGCTGAACACGAGACCGCCCACGCCGAACACCAGCCATTGCAGCCAGTCCTCGCCGTCGGCGAGGTAGACGCCGAGCGCGAGGAGCGCCGAGAAGCTGAAGAAGATCGGGAAGAACGTGACCGAGAGGATCTCGATCACGGCGAGCCCGATGGCGAGCAGAACCCAGAAGAGGACGGACATCTGCGGCGATCCTATCCACGCCGCGGGCGGCCCCGCCGAAGAATCGAACAAACCGCCAGATCTACGAATTCCCCCGGTACCCGACCGGGGACGAGCGGACTCCGGTCCGCCGGCCGGCGTCGCTCAGGTGAGCAGGGCGCTGGCGAAGTCGTCGGCGTCGAACGGGCGCAGATCTTCTACGCCCTCGCCCACCCCGACGAGCTTCACGGGGATCTGCAGCTTGTCGGCGATCGCCACGGCGATGCCACCCTTCGCGGTGCCGTCGAGCTTCGTGAGCACGATGCCGTCGACAGGCGTCACGGAGCTGAAGATCTCGGCCTGACGCAGACCGTTCTGACCGGTGGTCGCATCGATCGTGAGGAGCGTCTCGTGCGGCGCACCCTCGAGGCGCTGGCCGATCACACGGCGGATCTTGCCGAGCTCGGCCATCAGCTGGTCCTGCGTGTGGAGGCGACCGGCGGTGTCGATGACGATCACGTCGGCGTCGGTCGCGAGGCCACGGTCGATCGCGCTGAAAGCCACGGCGCCGGGATCGGAGTTCGGCGGACCGGTCACGACCTCGCAGCCCGAACGCTCGCCCCACACCTGCAGCTGCTCGACGGCGGCCGCACGGAAGGTGTCGGCGGCCGCGAGCACCACCTTCAGGCCGAGGGTGGTGCGGAGGTGGTGGCCGAGCTTGCCTGCGCTCGTGGTCTTGCCGGTGCCGTTGACGCCGACGACGAGGATCACCGACGGCCGCTTGCGCAGGTCGATGTGGCGGGCCGCCTCGGTGCCGACCGTGGCGCCGGCCGCGAGCAGGCGGGTGAGCTCGTCGGTGAGCTGCTCGCCGGTGGCGCCGCCCCCGGCGACCTCCTCGAGGCGGGCAACGATGCGGGCCGTGGCCGGAGCGCCGACGTCGGCGCCGATCAGGGCCTCCTCCAGGCGCTCCCACGCCTCGGCGTCGAGCGTGTCGAAGAGCGTCGCGCGCACCTCGGCGCCGAGCGCCTCGCGCGTGCGGCCGAGCCCCTCACGGAACCGCTTGAAGAACCCACGGCGCCTCTCGGGCTCAACGGGAGCCGGGGTGGCCGCCCCCTCCGGGAGGAGCACGAGATCGTTCCAGTCGCGAGCCATGGCGGCCTGCGACGATACCCCTTCGTCCTCCGGGACCATCCCCTGCAATGCATCCACCGCTCGAGATCCGCCCCGCCGACTCCGGCAGCTCCCCCGGGCGCGAGCTCATCACCGCGATGCTCGCCGAGCTCGATGCCCTTTACGGCAAGCTCGACGGCCCCCGCCCCACCGCGACGCCCGAGGAGCTCAGCGCCGAGCGCGGCGGCGCGTTCTTCCTCGCGTGGAAGGGCGAGCACGCCGTTGCCAGCGGCGGCTTCAAGCGCCTGGAGGGCGACCTCGCCGAGGTGAAGCGGATCTACGTCGTCCCGCGCTGGCGCTCACGGGGCATCGCCAGCGACGTGCTCGACTTCGTCGAACAGCAGGCACGCGCCGCGGGCTACCGTCGGCTGCGGCTCCAGCACGGCGCCGACCAGCCCCATGCGATGGCGCTGTACACCAGCGCCGGCTACCACGCGATCCCCGACTACAACGGGAACCCGTACGCCGCTCACTGGGCCGAGAAGCTGCTCGACTGAGTCGCCACCCGCTCGAGCACTCGAACGGCTGCGCCAGCCGGATCGAGTGCCTCGAACTCCGCACCGAGCCGCCGCGCCGCGTCACGATGCGCGCCGGGCGCCGCGAGGGACGCGATCGCAGCGCGCAGCTCCTCCACGCCAGCCGACTTCTTCACCGAGCGTCCGGCGCCCGCAGCAGCGACCCGCTGCCCGACGTATGGCTGGTCGGTGAGCGAGAAGCCCGGGACCACCAGCAGCGGCAAGCCGTGGGCGAGTGCGCGCATCGCGGTGCCATGCCCGCCGTGGCCGACCACCAGGTCGACCGTCGGCAGCAGGGCGTCATGGTCGACGTAGCGGTGCACCTCGGCGTTCGGCGGCACTCGCAAGGCGGCGGGATCGATCGAGCGGCCCGTGGTGACGATCGCATCGAGATCGAGGGGCGCGACAGCGTCGAGGAGTCGCTGGAGGGTCCGTTCCTGCCCGGGGTACCAGATCGTGCTCAGGCTGATCAGCGCGCGGGGGCGCGGGCGAAGCTGCTCAGGTGGTGCGTCGACGATGGCCGGGGTGACGGGGCCGACGAGCTCGAGGCCCGCCCAGGGCCCGGACTGTCCGGGCTCCAGCGACGGCAATGTGGTGGCGATCGTCGCGGCCGCTGCACCCCAGATTCGGGAGAGGCGCAGGCCGCGCAGCGCCGAGAGACGCCCGACCGGGCCGCTCGCGTACGGACCCGAGAAGAACGACGGGAAGGCGTGCACCAGCGTCACGGTCGGGATGCCGGAGGACACCGCCTCGGCCAGCGCACGGGCGAGCATGCAGTCGACGACGATGACGTCCGGCTGCTCGGCCGCGGCGACGCGCCGCAGATCGGCGGCGATAGCCGAGCCGGTCGTCGTGCGGAGCAGGTCGACGAGGCCGCGCGCGACGGAGCCACGAGCCGCAGGCGTGAACGGCGCCGGCGCGCCGAACGCCGAGAACGCGACCCCAGCGGCCTCGACGGCGCTGCGCTGGACGGGGTCGCCGAGCACGATCGCGGTGCCGCCCTCGCGCTCGAGCCGCTGGGCGATGCCAAGCGCTGGCGGGAGATTGCCGCCCGCATCCCAGGTGACGAACAGTCCCTTCGTCATGGAACGAGAGCCCGTTCAGTGCGAAGTACACCGTCGACGAGCCGGCGCAACCGGGCCTCGACCGTGGAGGCCGAGAGGCCGCGATCACGGCGGAGCAGCTTCCAGCTGTAGAGGTCGGTGGCGACCACGAGGAGATCGATCAGCGTCTCGCGCCCCTCTCCGGCGGCATCGAGCCACGGCGCGAACACCGCCTCCACCCACGCCCGATGCTGGGCCCGGCCAAGCGCCACGACCCGCGCCAAACGGGCGTCGTCGGGCTCCCGCGCGAGCATGCGCAGCACGAAGTCGCCGCGCAGCTCGTAGTGCTCGACGAGCGTGCGCACGGCCACGTCGAGATCTCCGGGTGGTGCGGCGCGCTCGTCGGCCACCTCGCGGCCCACGGCATCGATCGCAGCATCCAGAAGCGCGTCGCGCGATCCGAAATGGCGCAGCACCGTTTGGACGCTCACGCCGGCGCGGTCGGCGATCGCCGCCAGTGTCGGGTCGAGGTCGAGCGTCGCCTGCGCATGCTCGTGGACCGCGCCGAGGATGCGCGCACGGGTCTGTGCCGACGCGTCCGCGCGAGCGCGTTGCACGTATGGTCGCCCAGCTTTCATGTGAGTGCACGTTGACACGAAAGAACTTTCGCGTCAACGCGGACTTCCACGAAAGTGCTCTCGGGGATCAGGTCAGGCCGCGCGCGAGCTCGGCGACGACCTTCGCCGCTGGGACTGGCAGCGCGCGGACGTGCTCGGTGCCGGCCCAGAGGTTGACGAGGTCGGCGTTGCCTTCGCGACGGCCCGAGGCCCGAAGCGAGGCCGTGAGGTGATGCACTTCAGGGTAGGCGCGCGGGGCCTCCGCACCGATTCGCGTCGTCCACGCGTTCACGATGCCGCGGGCACGGCGGCCGGAGAACGCGCGCGTGAGGACGGTGTCGCCCGGCGCCGCGATGGCGGTGCGGTGCACGGCCGCGGTACCCGCCTGCGGCGTGAGCAGGAAGGCGGTGCCGGCCTGGACGGCGGTCGCGCCGAGGCGGAAGACGCGACGGGCGTCGCCGGCGTCCATGATCCCGCCGGCGGCGATCACGGGCGTCCCGATCGGCACCACGTCGGCGAGCAGCTCGTCGAGCGGGAGTGGCGGCTCGTCGGAGTCCTCGAACCCTCCGCGGTGGCCGCCGGCCTCAGCGCCCTGAGCGATGATCGCGTCCGCTCCGCCCTCGGCGGCGTGCTCGGCCTCCTCGCGCGAAGTGATCGTGACCCAGACCGCGACGCCGAGACCGTGCAGCTCGTCGACGAGCCCCGGCTCCGGGCGGCCGAACGCGAACGTGACCACCGGCGGGCGCAGCACGCGCACGACCTGGAGCTTGCGCTCGAAGTCGTCATCGTCGAAGCGCGGGCGCCCGAGCGCGACGCCCGCCGCATCGGCGAGGGGAGCGAGGCGCGTCGCGTACTCGGCGACGTCGACGGGGTCGGCCGGCCCCGGTGGCGGCGCGAACAGATTCACGCCGAATGGCGCGCGGGGCGGCAGCAGCACGCGGACTGCGCCGATGTCGGCGGCGAGCTGCTCGGCGGGCAGGTAGCCCGCGGCGAGCACACCCAGACCGCCGGCAGTGCTCACGGCCGTGACGAGTTCAGGAGTGGTGGGGCCGCCGGCCATCGGCGCACCGATGACGGCAGGGATCGTCGTGAAGCGTTCGGGGGTCGCCACGGCACTGAGACTAGTAATCCGATCGACGGCAACGAGGCGCCGACCCGCGTGCGAGGGCTCAGCGCACGAGTGGGGGCGCATCGTCGCGGCGGCGCACCGTCATCGGCATGCCGTCGCGCGGGCGGAGCGTGATCGCGACGTCGTGGCGCACCTGCGTGCCGGGAACGAGATCGAACCGGATGCGCTGGGCGATCATGGCGGCCATCAGCACGCCCTCGAGCTGCGCGAATCCCTGGCCGACGCAGATCCGCCGCCCACCGCCGAACGGCATGAACGCCAGGCGCGGGCGGCCGGGCCGGGTCGCCTCGCCGCCCGGCATGAAGCGCTCAGGGTCGAACCCTTCCGGGTTGCTCCAGAACCGCGGGTTGCGGTGCAGCAGGTACGGTGCGATCACGACGTCGGCGCCGCGTTCGATCCGCAGCCCGTCGATGTCGTCGCTACCGGCGGCGACGCGCGTGAACGCGGGCACCGGGGGGAAGAGCCGCATAGCCTCGTGGAGGCACGCGTTCGTCCACGGCAGCCGCTCGGCGTCCTCGTACACGGGCATGCGCCCGCCGAGTACCTCGTCGACCTCCTGCTCCATGCGGCGCCGTGCCTCAGGGTTGCGAGAGAGCGCGAGCCAGAGCCAGGTGAGGGCGTTGGCGGTCGTCTCGTGGCCGGCGCCGAGGAAGGTCATCACCTCGTCGCGCACCTGCTCGCGATCCATCTCCGAGCCATCGTCTTCGTCGCGCGCGTTGAGCAGCAGCGACAGCAGGTCCTGCGCATCGGCATCGGGGTGCGCGACGCGGTGATCGATCAGGCCGTAGACGATCCGGTCCATCTCGGCCTTCGCCTTCATCGCCCGGTTCCAGTGCACGCGCCGCAGACGCAGGAGCCCCGCGAACGTGACCTTCGGGGCCACCTCCATCACGTCGTACACGCCGGCGAGCTTGAAGTTCGCCTGCGCCGCACGCAGGAGCGTGTCCATCGACTTGCCCACCGTCTTCGTGGTCGGGCCGTCGATCCGGGTGCCGAAGAGGGCGCGGCAGACGACGTCGAGGGTGAGTGCCATCATCGCCGAGTTCACGTCGATCGTCCGCCCGGCCGCGGCATCCGGGGCGATCCCGTCGAGCCACGTGTCGGCGCCGCCGATCATGCTCGTCGCCATCGGCGCGAGGTGGCGCTTGGCGAACAGCGGCTGCACCAGCTTGCGCTGGCGTTGCCAGTGCTCGAGGTCGAAGTTCGTGAGCAGCCCCTTCCCCAGGAGCACCGCGAGGATCTGGTAGTCGTTGCCTTTGACGTAGTTGTCCTGATTCGTCACCAGCACCTGGCGCGCGTGCTCCGGATCGCGAATGAACGCGACCGGCGGGCCGGCGCCGTAGCCGATCCAGGCGAGCCCCGAGTCGCCGGGCAACACGGCGAACGCCTTGAGCATGTCCTTCGTCGGCAGGTAGCGCAAGAAGCGCGCGACCTCGCGCGGGCGCATGCGCCGGTTCGGCGGCAGCGGGGAGAGCTCGGTTGGCAGGGCACCAGGGGCAACCTGGGACGGCGAAGACATGCATCCTCCGGGACGGACCGGAACCCACCTTATCTGACCGGTGGTCAGTTTGTGGGCAGACGCCCACACATGCGGCTGCGGCTCATCCGCAACGTTCGGCTCAGGCCATCGCTGGCTCGACCTCGCTGAGGCGGCGGCTGATCACCTTGCTCACGCCGTTGCCCGCCATCGAAACGCCGTAGAGGACGTCAGCGGCCTCCATCGTGCGTTTCTGGTGGGTGACGACGATGAACTGGGTGCGATCGCGGTAGGCCCGCAGCAGCTCGAGGAAGCGGCCGATGTTGAGATCGTCGAGGGCAGCCTCGACCTCGTCGAGCACGTAGAACGGGCACGGGCTCGCAAGGAACACGGAGAACATGAATGCGAGCGCCGTCATCGACTTCTCGCCGCCGGAGAGCAGCGAAAGACTCTTCATCGACTTGCCGCCCGGCGTGATCTCGATCTCGACACCCGCGGTGTCGGCTGCGCTGCGGCCGTCGCCCTCGGGGTCCGGCTCGTCACCGTCGGCGCCCCCTTCGGGCGCCTCCGCCCCGTTCTCTGCGGTGGCTGCGGGTTTGCCCTCGTCCTCCTCCACGAGCCGGAGCCGGCCGGAGCCCCCAGGGAACACCTGCGCGGCGAGTTCCTCGAAATTCGCGGCCGCGGCGTTGTACGTCTGCTCGAAGGTGTCGCGGATCTGCTGATCGGTCTCCTTGATCAGCGTGCCGAGTTCGCGAAGGGCCGTCTCAAGATCGGTGCGTGACGTCTCGAGCTCCTCGACCTCGGCGCGCGCCTCCTCGTACTCCTGCTCGGCGAGGGGGTTCACCGGGCCAAGCTGCTGCAGGCGTCGCTCGACGCGCTCGGCCTGACGCGCGAGCTCCTCGCGGCGCTCGTCCGGGAGCGGCTCCTCGCGGGCCTCCGGCGAGAGACCGAGCTCCTCCGCGACGATCGCGAGCGAGCGGCTCGCTTCCTCGCGCTGGTCCTTCGCACGTTCCTTGCGCACCTCGACGCCCGTGAGCTCGTCGCCCTTGCGTCGCAGTTCGCCGTTGAGGGTCGCCTCCTGCGTGGAGCACTCGCGCAGCACCTGCGCGACGCCCTCCCCCGCCCTACGGTCGGCGTCGAGCTCGGCCTCGGCGGCAACGGCCAGCGCGCGGACGGCCGCAGCGTAGCGGCGCAGCAGCTCGGTGAGGCGCTCGGCGCGAGGCACGAGGGCGCGGTCGGCCGCGATCTTGCCCTCGAGGAGCGCGATGCGCTCGGCGCGGCGCTCGCGCTCGCGCTCGGCACGCTCCAGCCCGCGCTTCTCGGCTTCGAGCTCGCCGGTGAGCTGGGCGCGAAGCACCGCCGCCTCGCCGCTCTCGGGCATGCGCTCGCGCTCCTCGATCGCCCAGCCCGCGCGACGGACCTCTTCCTCCGCCCCCACGCGAGCACGATCGTGCTCGCGCGTGACGTCGACGGCGGCGTCGCGAACGCGTCCGGCCTCGGTGACGGCCTCCTCGAGCGCGGCGATCGCGCCCCGCGCGCGGTGCTCGGCCTGCACGGCCGTCTCGGTCTCGACGAGCAACTGCTCGCGGCGGTTGCGCTCGGCGAGCACGCGCTGCTCATCGGCGTCGCCCGGGCTCTTGCGCACGAGCCCGGAACGGCCGTCGAACACGGTGAGGTCCTTGGCGACGAGCAGCCACGGGCCGTGGGGCACGTCGAGGTCGATCGCGTCGACGAGGTAGGCGCCGGCCAGCAAGCGGCGAGCGAGGAGCGCCTCGGGGGTATCGCCGAGCACGCCGGGCGCCAGCGGCTTCGCCTCGGGGTAGCCGGGCGGGTGCTCCGGATGCTCCTCGCCGCCGGCGGCGCGGACGCCGAGCGAGAAGTAGCGACCGCCCTGTGCGGCAGCCTCGGCGGCTTCTCCCGCCAGAAGGATGCGGCCGCCGTCGCGGCCGGCGCGGCCAAGGAGCGAGTGCGCCTCGCCGACATCCGCGGCGAGACCGGCGCGCAGGTTGCCGCCGAGGGCCGCAGCCACGGCGCCCTCGAGACCAGGAGCAACGTCGAGTCCGTCGGCGAGCGCGCGGGCGCCTCCGGGGGCGCCACCCGAGCGCGAGCGCAGGAAGCGGTTCACCTCGGCGACCTCCGAGCTGATGCGGGCCGCCTCACGGCGGGCCGCATCGACCTCTCGCTGCTGCGCGGTCAGCGCCTGGCGGGCCGCGTCGACGGCGGCCTCGGCCTCGGTCTGGCGGGCCTGCGCATCTGCGAGCCGACCCTTCACGGCCGCCTCGGCCGCCTCGGCTTCGATCTTCGTGGCCTCGAGCGCGGCGAGCTCGCGGGCGAGCACCTCCTCACGGCGCTCGTCGAGCTCCCGAAGCTGCAGCTCAATCGCAGCGATGCGCTGGTGGCCGGGCAGGTCGCCTTGGTCCTGCGCGACCTCCTCGTGCACCACCTGCAGCGATCGCTCGCGCCCGAGCAAACGGTCGGCCGTCTCCTGGGCGATCGACGAGGAGCGCTCGGCCCGCTCCACCTGACGCTCGGCGAGCGCGCGGAGCTGCGAGGCCCGTCGGGCCAGCGCCTCGCGGCGAGTCGTGCGCTGCTGCAGCTCGGCCTCGGCGGCACCGCGCCGGATCGCGAGTTCGCGGAGCTGCTCGTCGATCGCCGTGCGGGCGGCGCGCAGCGCGGCCACGGCCTCGGAGGCCTCGGCCTCCTCGGCGGTGCGGCGACGCACCTCCTCCCCCAGGAGTTCCCAGCGGGCTTCGGAGAGCTGGCGGTCGAGCCGGCCGCGCAGCTCGGCGGCCTCGGCCTGGCGGCGCAGCGGGCCGAGGCGCTTGCGGGCCTGCTGCTCGATGTCGACGACACGCTCGAGGTTCTGTTCGGTGCGCTCGAGCTTGCGCTGGGCGGCGCGGCGTCGGCGCCGATGCTTGCCGAGGCCCGCGGCCTCCTCGAGCAGGAGCCGGCGGTCACGCGGCTTGCTGGTGACGATCGCCTCCACGCGCCCCTGCGAGATCACCGAGTGCATCTCCTTGCCGAGGCCGGTGTCGGAGAGCAGCTCGAGCACGTCGGAGAGGCGGCACCGGGCGCCGTTGAGCCGGTATTCGCCCTCGCCGTCGCGGCTGATCTTGCGCGCGACCGAGATCTCCGTGAACGGCACGGGCACGGCGCCGTCGGAGTTGTCGAGGATGAGCTCCACCTCGGCCGAGCTGCGGGCCTGCACGCCGTGGCCGCCGGCGAAGATCACGTCCTGCATCGAGCGGCCCCGGATCGCAGCGGGCGACTGCTCGCCGAGCACCCAGAGGATCGCGTCGGTGACGTTGCTCTTGCCCGAGCCGTTCGGGCCGACGATCACCGAGACGCCCGGCCCGAACTCCAGCCGCGTGCGATCGGGGAACGACTTGAACCCCTTGATCGTGATCTCGCGGACGTGCATGTCAGGCGTCGAGCGAGTTCAGCGTGGCGAGTGCGGCGTCCTGCTCGGCGCTCTTCTTCGTGCGGCCGTGGCCGGTGGCGACGGTCTTGCCCTCGATCCGGGTCGCGACCTCGAACTCCGGCTCGTGCTCGGGCCCGCGCCGGCCGAGCATCACGTACTCGACCACCCGCTGGCTCTGCGCGAGGCGCTCCTGCAGCATCGACTTGTGATCGACGGGGTGCGTGAGTGCCTCCTCGAGCTCGGGCTGGAACGCCTCGACGACCGCCTCGGCGACGGGCTCGTACCCGTGGACGATGAAGCAGGCCCCGATGATCGCCTCGGTGATCGACGAGAGCACCCGCTCGGTGAAGACAGCCTCGGCGGCGCCGGGCTGCGGCGGTGCGGCCTCGCGCAGCTCATCGGGCACGCCGAGGCGCAGCGCGACGGCCTGGCAGGCGGCGGCGCAGACCGTCTGCGCGCGGATCTTGCTCAGCCGGCCCTCGCCGTAGCGCTCGGCCTCGAGGCGCGGGTAGAGGTGAGCGGTGATCGCGAGCTCGAGCACGGCATCGCCGAGGAACGCGAGGCGCGCGTACGAGTCCGAGCGCCGGCTCGACCACGAGGCATGCGTGAACACCTGCCGGCGGAGATCCGCCGGCAGGGCGTCGAGCAGGGTGCGGAGCTCGTTCAGTGGTCTGCGAGCGGCGTGGCGCCCGCCCGCGCGGCGACGTAGTCGACAGCCGAGCCGACCGTGAGGAGATCGACGGCGTCCTCTTCGGGGATCTTCACGCCGTACGTGTCCTCGAGCTCTTGGGTGAGCGTGTAGAGGTCGAGCGAGTCGGCGCCGAGGTCCTCCTTGAACCGGCTCTCCTCGAGGATCTCCGACTCGTCGAGGTCGAGTTCGTCGGCGAGATGCTCGCGGACCAGCTGCAGAACTTCGTCGCGGGTCATGGCGTCACGGTATCCGCACCGGCGGATCGTTTGCGGCGTACGTGCAGCGCTCCGGCCTCGGCGAGCGAGGCCTGTGTGCGCGTGAGGAGGTCTTGCTCGACGGCTCGGCCGGCTCGGAGCACGGCATTTTCGAACCCGACTGAGCTGAAGCGGCCGTGCGCGATCACGCCCAGCGCCGCGAGGCCGAGGAGGTAGGCGCCGCCCATCTGCTCGGGGTCGAGCGTGTCGCGCAGGCCCCGGAGCGGACCGCGCAGCAGGAGCCCGCCGGCCTTGCCCCGGTTCGTCGCCATGATCGTGCCGCGGATCAGGTGGAAGAGCTCGGTGCTGACGCCCTCCATCGTCTTCAGGGCGATGTTGCCCGTGAAGCCATCGGTGACGATCACATCGGCGACACCGGCCGGGATGCCGGAGCCCTCGATGTTGCCGACGAACCCGAGACCGGCATGCGTTCCGAGGCGCTGATTCACCTCGCGCACGAGATCGGTGCCGCGGGTGGCCTCTTCGCCGTTGGAGAGCAGCGCCACGCGGGGGTGCGAGATCCCGACGACGGTCTGCGCGAACGCGCGCCCCATGAAGGCGAACTGCTCGAGGTGCTCCGGGCGTACGCTGGCGTTCGCGCCGACGTCGAGCATGATCACCTCGGCGCCGGGCAGCGGGATCATCGCCGCGATCGCGGGCCGACGGATGCCGTCGGCGCGGCCGAGCACGCTCATGCCGGCGGCGAGGGTCGCCCCGGTGGCGCCGGCGGAGACGAACGCCTGCGCGCGGCCGTCCTTGACGGCCTGCACGGCCTGCACGATCGAGGCGTGCGGCAGCTGGCGAACGGCGGTCGCCGGATCGGCGACCTTCGCGATCGACACGGGAGCGTCGATCACCTCGACGTTCCCAGCGCCGCTCTCTTCGAGGGCGGCATGGAGTTCGGCGGCGGGGCCGAACAGGAGCACTCGGAGGTGACTGGCGCGGGCGGCGCGCGCAGCGCCGCGGGCGACCTCAGCCGGTCCGAGATCGGCCCCGGTCGCGTCGACGGCGACCGTGACCGTCATCGACGACTCGAGCTAGTTGCTCGGAGCGACGACGGAACGGCTCTTGTAGGTGCCGCAGCTCGGGCACACGCGGTGCGGGAGGCGCGGGGCGCCGCACGAGGGGCAGCCCTGCGTGCCGGGGTTCGCGGCCTTGTGCTGCGAACGGCGCTTGGTGCTGCGGCTGTGAGACTGCTTCTGCTTGGGTACGGCCATGGCTGACGCAGGGTACAGCACCCCGCCGGGAATTGACCTCCGGCCTCCCCACCCCTCCGACGCGCTCGCGGTGGCGCAGCTGGCCGAGGCCGTGTTCGGCCCCGGACCGGACCGCTCCGACCTCTCCGCCGTGGCCCGGCGCTTCACCCACGCGATCGAGCGCTGCCACCCCGGCAGCCGCCTCGCGTATGACGGGCAAGGAGAGCTCGTCGGCGCGACGATCTTCAGCCCGCGTGGCGGCCTGCTCGTCCTCTCCTTGGCGATCGTCGACGAGCACCTGCAGGGCCGCGGGGTCGGCCGGGCGATGCTCGAGCACTTCCCGGCGGCGCGAGCAGGCCGCAACCGCGTGGTGATGAGCTCCTTGGATCCCAAGGCGCTGCGGCGCTACACCAAGCTCGGGCTCGCCGTGCGGCCCTGCCTCTCGGCCTGCGGCATCCTGCGCCCCGGCGCCGTGATGGCCCCGGCGGGCGCCGAGCAGTGTTCGCCGCTCGAAGGCGCCGCGGTCGTCGACGCCCTCGCTCGCGAGGCCCGGGGCGAGGCCTATGGCGACGACATCCGCATGTGGGAGACGAGCGGCGACACGCTTCACCTCGTCGGCGAGGAGGGCGCTGCCGTTCGCCAGGGCGGCGTGATCCGGATTCTGGTGGCCCGCGACGAACGCGCGGCGATCCGCGTACTGCGGGCCGCGCTCGCGGGCGTGCCGCCCGGTGAGACGGTCCACCTTCGCCACGTGCGCGAGGGCCAGGACTGGGCGCTGCGCACCGCCGTGCAGGCCGGGCTGCCGCTCAGCCCCGACGGCCCGCTCTTCAGCGACGAGCCGCTCGGCCGGTTCCACCTGCCCACCGGCAGCGTCTTCTAGGACTCGAGCGCCACGCGCGTGGCGGCCGCGACGGACTAGTTTTGCTAGGCGTCGCCGAGGTCGAGCTCGCGGAGCTTGGCCCACCGCGGGTCGAGTTCCTCGGTCGGCTCGCCGACGGCGGGAGCACCGAGGTCCTGGAGCGTGCGATGGCACTGCACGCAGCGATCGTCGTCGTCGGTGGGCGGCGCCATCGTCGCCGGGAGGTCCAGCACGAGCGCGTCGCGCACCCAGTCGCCGAGGGCGAGGATGTCGCCGTCGACGTAGGGGCTCAGGAGGTCGTCGTCCTCTTCGGCGATGTCGTCGTCGCCACCGGGGCGGTCGATCTCGCGGACGTCGAGGGTGCGGTCGAAGTCGATCACGTCGAGGCAGCGCAGGCACGTGCCGCGCACGACGGCACCGCCGCGCAGCCGCAGGCTGTAGCCGCCGCCGACCATCCGCGCCACGTCGAGCTTCACGGGCACGTCCCCGACCGCATAGGTCTCGGTGCCGATGCTGATGGGATCGACGTGCACGGTCACCTCGGCGCGCGTGCCCTCGCCCGCGGCGAGATGCAGTGCGCCGAGCTCGAAGCGGCCAGGCGCGGGTTCCATGGACCCCAAATTACTCGCTGCGCAGTTCGCGCTTGAGGATCTTGCCCGTCGCGTTGCGCGGCAGCTGATCCAGGAAGACGACCTCTCGCGGCACCTTGTAGCCGGCGAGGTGCTGCTTCACGTAGTCCTTGACGCCCTGGGCGTCGAGGTCCTTGCCGGAGCGCAGCACGACGAACGCCTTGAGGCTCTGGCCCCACTTCTCATCCGGGATGCCGATGACGGTCGCCTCGGTGATCGCGTCGTGGTCGGCGAGAAGGTCTTCGATCTCGCGCGGGAAGACGTTCTCGCCGCCCGTGATGATCATGTCGTCGTCGCGGCCGTCGATGAAGAGGCGCCCCGCCTCGTCGAGGTGGCCGACGTCGCCGCTGGAGAGGAGGCCGTCGATGCGCTCCTTGTCGGCACCGCCGGTGTAGCCCTCGAACGACAGGTCGGAGCCGACGAACACGCGGCCCACGGTGCCCTGCGGCACCGGCTTGCCGGCCTCGTCGAGGATCCGCAGGCGGGTCCAGCGGTTCGCGCGACCGGCAGTGCCGGGCGCCTTGCGAAGGTCGTCCGGCGTAGCGACGGTCGCGATGGCGACCTCCGTCGAGCCGTAGAGGTTGTAGACGACGTCGCCGAAGAGATCCATGGCGCGGCCGGCCAGATCGCCCGGAAGCGCGGAACCCGACACGGCGATGCAGCGCAGCGACGAGAGGTCGTAGCGATCGATCACCTCGGGGCCGAGGTCGACCATGCGCTGGAGCATCACCGGCACGACGACAAGGTTCTCGACGCGGTAGCGGGCGATCCAGTCGAGGGTGCCCTCGGCATCGAAGCGACGACGCATCACGGCGGTGCCGGAGAGGGCCGTGGAGAGCACCCAGTTCAGGAAGCCCCAGGCGTGGAAGACGGGTGCGGCGAGCAGCCACGAGTCGCCGGCGCGATACGGGATCTTCTCGAGCAGACCCGCGATCGGCTCGATGTTCTTGGGCTGCGGACGCTGCGCGCCCTTCGGCATACCCGTGGTGCCGCTCGTGAGGATGATCTGGCGACCAGCGCGCGCAGGCGGCTCGTGGTCGTGGTCGGCCTGGCCGGCGCAGAGCTCGTCAGTGGTCGGGAACGCGTGCGGGCCCGGGCCGTCGACCCACGAGAGCACCCGCGGCGCCTTGAGGTCGAGACCGTCGAACATCGGCGAGAACTCCTCGTCGTGCACGACCACCTTCGCGTTCTCACGCTCGCAGACCGCCTCGATCTGCGGGCCGGCGAACGCGGTGTTCAGGTAGAGCACGTGCGCGCCGAGCTTGGCGATCGCGACGCTCACCTCAACGAGACCGCGGTGGTTGCGGGCCATCAGCGCGATCACGTCGCCCTGGCCGACGCCGTCGGCGGCCCACGCGCGTGCCAGGGCGTTGCTGCGCTGGTGGATCTCGCGGTACGTGAGCTGCCCGCGCTCGTCGATCACGCCGATCGCGTTGGGCGCGCGGATCGCGGCGGCGGTGAACGCACCGGCCGGGCTCGTGCCCCACTCGCCGAGGGCTCGAACGGCACGCGCGCCACGATCGGGGCGGGTCAGACTCGATCCCACGACACCCGCGCGCGTCATGATGCGCGCGACGTGGAACTTGTCAGACACCGTGCCGAGCATGGCGCGGAAGAATAGTGCTTTGCGCCGCTAGGCGGCGCGTGGTGCGAACGCGCCTCAGACGGTGTCGCGAATCTCGTCGCGACCCTGCAGCTTGTCGCGGCCCCGCTGAACGGCACCAATGAACTTCTGCAGGTTGACTTCGAGCGTCGAGAGGATCTCGTCGGCGTAGTCCTCGGCCCCGAGACGGATCTCCCGCTCGCGGGCGCGTGCCTCTTCCACGATGTCTTCAGCGAGGCGCTCGGCCTGCTTGACGACCTCTTCCTGGGAGACGAGCTGCGCCTGCTTGTCCTTGGCTTCGGCGACGATGCGCTCCGCCTCGCGCTTGGCTTCGGCGAGCATCTCCTGACGCTCCTTGACGATCCAGCGTGCCTGCTTGATCTCTTCCGGGATCGTCGCGCGCATCTGGTCGAGGAGGTCGTACATCTCCTCCTTGTTGACGCGCACGTCGCCGGACAGCGGCACACCACGCGCGTCGTGGATGACGTCGTCGAGTTTCTCGATGAGGACGAGTACGTCCATGGTGCTCCTAGTTGCGCCCCGCGCGGCGGGACGAAGGATCAAAAGCGAAGATCACGTGCTCAGTTTCGCGGTCCGCCGAGCTCTTCCTGCAAGCGGCGTGCCACCGTCGGAGCCACGAGACCATCGACATTACCGCCAAATGCGGCGAGTTCCTTCACTCCGCTCGACGAAAGGAACGAAAACCGGGGACTTGCCATCAGGTAGAACGTGTCGATCTCGGGTGCCACATGGCGATTCATCTGGAACATCTCGAGCTCGTACTCGAAGTCCGAGATCGCGCGCAGGCCCTTCACGATCGCCTGCGCCCCCACCTCGCGCGCGAAGTCGACGATCAGCGTGCGGAACGTCTGCACGCGTACGTTGGGGAGATCGGCGGTGGCCTGCTCGATGAACGAGAGCCGCTCTTCGATCGGGAAGAGGGTCGTCACCTTGCGGTGCGGCCGGTGCACCACGGCGACGACGACCTCGTCGAAGGTGCTGGCAGCTCGGGTGATGATGTCGAGGTGGCCGTTGGTGATCGGGTCGTAGGTTCCCGGGCAGACGGCGATGCGCGGCGTGCTGGTCATCGGTGACAGGGAAGCCTACGCGCCATCCAGGGCATTGGTCCGGGCGGATGCTTGCGGCGCGTCGTGGATCTGCACCAGCACGTCCCGGTAGGCGCGCTCGCGATCGAGCGGGAGCGACAGCCGCGGCGGCTGCTTGCGGTTGCCCTCGAGCACCACGCGGCCGGCCGGTTCGAGCAGCTCGGGGAGCAGCGCATCGAGGCGCTCGGCGAGGCTGGGGGCCCTGGAATACGGGGCATCGAGGAAGATCACGTCGAACGTCGCGTTCTCGTCGAGCAGGCGGCGCACCGCCCGGATCGCGTCGACGTGGAGCACCGTGGTGCGATCCTCCACCCCGTAGGCGGCGGCGTTGCGGCGGGCACATTCGACGGCCGCCTCGGCGTCGTCGACGAGCACCGCGGATCCGGCGCCGCGGGAGAGCGCTTCGAACGCGAGGGTGCCTGCGCCGCTGCAGAGATCGAGCACGGAGGCGCCGTGGAGCGGGCCCAGCATCGAGAAGACGGCTTCGCGCACGCGTGACGCCGTCGGACGGGTCGCGTTGCCCTCGGGCGTGGCGACGAGCCGCCCTCGAAGGTCTCCACCGGTGATGCGCAGACTCATGCGGCGATCCTCGCAGTCCTGATTGCTTCGACAGCCCGGCCGAGGAGCACGTGCTCGGGCGCGGCCAACGACGGGTCGGCGGCGAGCACCTCATCGGCAACGGCGTGCGCGCGCTCGAGGAGATCTTCGTCCTCCGGAAGGCGCGCGGCCCGGTAGCGGGCCATGCCCGACTGCCGCACGCCCGTGAGCTCGCCCTCGCCACGGAGGTGCAGGTCGATCTCGGCGAGCTTGAAGCCGTCGCGGTGCTCGACGAGCGCCTTGAGCCGCGGCGAGCTGGGCTTCCCGAACAGCACGCACTGCCCTCCCCACTGGCCGCGGCCGACGCGCCCGCGGAGCTGGTGCAGCTGGGCGACCCCGAACCGCTCGGCATCCTCGATCAGCATCACGGTGGCGTTCGGGACGTCGATCCCGACCTCGATCACGGTCGTCGCGACGAGCACCTGCGCTGCTCCGCTCACGAAGCGGGCCATCGCGGCCTCCTTCTCGGGCGCGGGCATCTGACCATGGAGCAGCTCGAGCCGCAGGCCCTTGAGCGGGCCGGCTCCGAGCCGCTCGAACTCGGCGATCGCGGAGCGCGCCTCGAGCTCCTCGGAATCGGCCACGAGCGGGCAGACGACGAACGCCTGGCGGCCCTGCGCCACCTCGCTGCGCAGCAGTGCGTAGGCCGTCTCGCGGTCGTCGGCCGTCTCGGCGACGTGCGTGCCGATCGGCTGGCGGCCGTTCGGGAGGGCGCGCAGCTCGGTGACGTCGACCGCACCGAACTCGAGCAGGCGCTGCGTACGCGGGATCGGCGTGGCGGTGAGGTGCAGCACGTGCGGCGTGCGGCCCTCGGGCGCCTTCGCCTCGAGGCGGGCGCGCTGGCGCACGCCGAACCGGTGCTGCTCGTCGATCACCACGACCGACAGCGCATGGAACGCAACGGGGTCCTCGATGAGTGCATGCGTACCGATCACGATGCCGAGCTGACCGGCGGCGAGGTCGTAGAGGATGCGTTTGCGCTCGGCCGCCTTGGTGGAGCCGGTGAGCAGCGCCATCGGCAGCAGCTCCCCTGGCACGAGGTGCTGGAGGGTGCGGAAGTGCTGGCGGGCGAGCGTCTCCGTGGGCGCCATCAGCGCCGCCTGGCGGCCGTGCTCAGCGGCGCGGAGCATCGCGTGCACGGCGACCACGGTCTTCCCCGCCCCCACGTCGCCGAGCAACAGTCGTTGCATGGGAACGTTGCGGGCGAGTTCGCCGTCGAGTTCAACGATCGCGCGGGCCTGGTCGTCGGTCGGCGTGAACGGCAGGAGCTCGTGCAGCCAGCGGCGCGTGAGCGTCGGCTCCTCATCGAGCGCGGTGGCGACGAGGCCCTCTCGAGGCAGATCGCGCATGCGGCGCTGCACGAGCTGCTCGGTGAGCAGCTCCTCGAACGCGATCCGCCGTCGGCCATCTTCCATGGCCCCGGCGTGCATGGCGACGGTCGCGTCGGCGATGCCGGCGAGCCGCTCGGTGGCGCGGATCGAGGCGGGCAGCAGCTCGGGGAGATCGCGAGCCCGCGGGAGGTGCTGCTGCACGAGGGCGGCGATCTGGGTCGACGTGATGCCCTCGCTCGCCGGGTAGGTGGCTGCGCCCTCAGCGGAGCCGGGCTGCAGCTGGGTGGGCGCGTGGCCCGAGAGCCGGAGCTTGCCGCCGGGCTGCACCACGCCTTGGACGAGCAGGCGCGTGCCGGGCCGGTAGCGGTCGACGAGCCACGGCTGGTTGAAGAACGCGACCTTGAGCGTGCCGGTGCCGTCGCTCACCGTCGCCTCGACCATCGGGCGCATGCCGCGCCGGCGCACCGCCCGGCTTTTGATCGCATCGACGACCACCACGACCGTCGCGCTCTCGCCGATCGCGAGCTCCTCGATGGTGCGCGCGACCGAGGCCGTACGCGGGAGGTGTTCCAGCAGCCCGCCGACGGTGTCGGCGCCGAGGTTCTCGAGCGCGGTCTGCGCTTTCGGCCCCGGGCCCGCGACGATCTCGTCGAGGCGGCTCGGGCGCGGCCAGCGCACGGGTGCGCGGAGCAGCTGCCCCTTGTCGAGGGCAGCGCCGTCGGCGAAGCCACGGACGGTGCCCATGCCGGGCCCCGCTACTCGGCTGCCAGCAGCCACCACCAGGCCTGCTGGCCTCCGTCGAGCACTTCGAGCTCGATCTCGTCCGGGGCGAGGCTGCGCAGCTCGTCGTCGCCGAGCGGGGCACCGGCCCCGACGAGGCAGGTGACGAGCTCGGCGCCCTCGGCGAGCTGGGCGAGCGTGGTGCGCACGGTGGCCTCGCGCTCGCCCCAGGCGACGAGTTCGTCGCCGACGTAGCCGAGGGCGTCGCCCTTGCGGAAGCGGCCCGAGGCGTCGTCCTTGGCGGCCTCGGCGATGCCGCCGGAGCGCAGGCCCGCGAGCTGCGCGGCGCCCGCGTCGGCGTTCTCCTCGGCGCTGGCGTCGCTCTCGAGCAGCGCGGCGATCGAGAGGCCCTCGGCCTGCGAGCGGGTCGGGATCACGCGCGTGGGCTTCTCGGACAGCTGCGCCGCGCGGTCGGCGGCCATGTGCACGTTCGGCGAGTTCGGCAGCACGACCACCTCGTCGGCGGAGCAGGCGTGGATCGCCGAGAGCAGATCGGCCGTGGCCGGGTTCATCGTCGGCCCACCATCGACGACGACAGCGCCCTGCTCCGTGAAGAGGATCCCGGCGCCGGGGCCGCTGTGCACGGCGACGACGCCGCACCGTGCGGCCGGGCCTTCAGGCTCGTGCGCGAGGCGATGCGCGCGCTGCTCGACCTGCTGATGCATGTCGGCGATGTCGAGGCGCGACACCTCACCGATCTCGTCGAAGAGCGCCGTGGCGGCCTCCGGATCGTCGGTGTGGATGTGGATCTTCAGGGTGGTCTGGTCGCCGACGACGAGCAGCGAGTCGCCGTGCGCCTCGAGCCGCTCGCGCCAGGCGGCGGCATCCAGGCCGGTGCCGGTGACCGCGAAGTTCGTGCAGTAGCGGTAGGTCTCCGAGTCGTGCTCGGGACGGTGCGTGCGTGCAGGCGCGGCGTACCGATCGATCTCCGCCGGCGGCTGGCCGCGGAGCTGGCCGAGGACGCCTGACAGGATGATCGTGATCGCGTGAGCGCCGCTGTCGACGACGCCGGCCTCGCGCAGCGCCGGCAGCAGCTGCGGGCCTCGACGCACCGAGTCGCGGCCTGTCTCGAGCGCGTACTCGAGCACATTGGCGATCAGCTGATCCTGCTCCTCCTGCGCGGTGCCGGGCTGCACGCGCGCGTCGTCGAGGTTCGCGACCTCGCTGGAGAGGCGGGCGGCCATCTCACGGGCCACCGTGAGCATGGTGCCCTCGGCGGGCTCACGCACCGAGCCGTAGGCGCGGTCGGCGGCGCGCGCCATCCCGGCGGCGATCAGCGCCGGGCCGATCAGCTCGCCGGGGCGGGCGATGAGCTCCTCGGTCGCGCCGCGGATGAGCTGCGAGAGGATGACGCCGCTGTTGCCGCGCGCGCCGAGGAGCGCGGCACGGCCGACGGATTCGACGATCTGGTCGCGACCGATCTCGTCGAGGCTCTGGTCGCTCTGGGCGAGCCGGTCGAGCTCTTCGAGCACCGAGCGGAGCGTGAGCGCCATGTTGTCGCCCGTGTCGCCGTCGGCGACCGGGAAGACGTTGAGGTCGTTGACCTCCTGGCGTCGGGCTTCGAGTTCGGCGAGTCCAGCGGCGACGAGAGCGCGCAGCCGGAGCAGGTTCGGATCGGTCAATGGACGAGATCCACGTCGCCCTTACGAGGCGACGCGATGAGGGTTGTGGGGTGGTTCCGCGGGGAGGGCGTGGCGCCGGCCTAGATGGCCTTGACGACCTTGCCCGCCTTGAGGCAGCGGGTGCAGGTGTACTCGCGGCGCGGGGTGCCCTTCACGAGCACGCGAACCTTCTGCAGGTTCGGGTTGAACCGGCGCTTGGTAGCGACCATGGAGTGCGAGCGGCTTTGACCGAACGCCGGCCCCTTGCCACAGGAATGACAGACCTTCGACATACGGCCGCGAACGATAGCGGGAAACGGGCTCAGGGCGCGGCGCGCCTGCCCGGCCGTTCCTCCGACGGCGCCTCAGCGGCGCGTGCGCTGGGGCTCGCGGGCCGGTTCGGGCTGCTGCGGGCGCACGCGGCGACGTGGGCCGCGCGACGGATCGGCGATGCGATCACCGTGCTCGCGCAGGCGCGAACTCGCGGGCTCGGAGGTCGGCAGCGGGATGCCGCCGCCGCTCGGGCCGACGGGATCGGGCGTCTCCGGCAGCTTGCTGCCGCCGTCGCCTCCGTCGTCATCCTCGCCGGGCAGCCAGTTCCACAGGCCCTTGAGCCCCTCCTCACCCCGCACGGCCCAGATCATCACCGGGATCCCGAGGGTGTGGATGACGATCGTGAAGATGATCGCTGCGGTGGCCACGCGGAGAACCTACACCCTGGTGAGCGCCTGTTTTGCCTTTAGGAGCGCCAGGATCGCCGCGACCGCGTGCTCGCCGCTGTCGCGCTTGCCGCCGCCGGAGCGCGCAATGGCCTGGTCGTTGTTCTCGACGGTGAGCACGCCGAAACCACAGGGCACGCCGGTGGTGAGCTGCACCTCCATGATGCCGCGCGCCACCTCCTCGCACACGTGGTCGTAGTGCGAGGTCTGGCCGCGGATCACGGCGCCGAGCAGCACGACGGCGTCGTAGCCCGCATCGGCGGCGTACTTCGCGATCACGGGCAGCTCGAAGGCGCCGGGCACTTCGAAGCGGTCGATCTGCTCGATGCCCGCCGCCTGCAGCGCCGCGGTGGCGCTGGTCTCCAGGCGCTCCGCGAGATCGGTGTAGAAGGTCGCGACGCCGATGGCGACTTTCGTCATGCCCGTCCCTCCGCGCGCGCTGCATCGCGCTGGCGCTCCTCGAGATCGAGCTCCTCGTCGAGCGCGAGCCCCTGGTGGTGGAGCAGGTGCTCCATGCGATCGCGCTTGGTGCGCAGGTAGTCGCGGTTGTGGGTGCCGGCCGGCACCTCGATCGGCACCTGCGCCGTGACGCTCAGGCCGTACCCCTCGAGCCCGCGGATCTTCTTGGGGTTGTTGGTCATGATCTTCAGGCTGCTGAGCCCGAGGTCGACCAGGATCTGCGCGCCGATGCCGTAGTCGCGGAGATCTGCCGGCAGGCCGAGCTTGAGGTTGGCGTCGACGGTGTCATACCCCTCCTCCTGCAGCTTGTAGGCCCGGAGCTTGTTGAGCAGGCCGATACCGCGCCCCTCCTGGGAGAGGTAGAGCAGCACGCCCTGCCCGGCTGCCTCGATCTGAGCGAGCGCCGCCTCGAGCTGCTCGCCGCAGTCGCAGCGCATCGAGTGGAACACGTCGCCCGTGAGGCACTCGGAGTGCACGCGGACGAGCACGTCCTGCTGGCCGTCGACCTCGCCCTTGACGAGCGCCACGTGGTGCTTGCCGTTCGCGAGCTCGCGGTAGCCGACGGCGGTGAAGTCGCCGTAGGCGGTCGGCAGGCTGATGTCGACGACGCGCTCGACGAGCTGGTCGTTCTTGCGTCGGTAGGCGATCAGATCGGCGATCGTGATCATCTTCAGCCCGTGCTTCGCGGCGTAGACCTCGAGGTCGGGCACGCGGGCCATGGTGCCGTCCTCGTTCATGATCTCGACGATCACGCCGGCGGGCGTGAGGCCGGCGAGGCGGGCCAGGTCGACGGAGGCCTCGGTGTGGCCGGTGCGCTCCAGCACCCCGCCCGGCTTGCTCTTGAGCGGGCTCACGTGGCCGGGGACGACGATGTCGCGGCGGCCCTTGCTCGGATCGGCGGCGACGCGGATCGTGGTCGCGCGATCGGCGGCGGAGATGCCGGTGGTCACGCCCTCGCGCGCCTCGATCGTCACCGTGAAGGCCGTCTCGAGCGGCGCTTCGTTCTTCGCGGTCATGAGTTCGAGGCCGAGCTCCTCGCAGCGCTCCGGGGTGAGCGAGAGGCAGATCCAGCCGCGCGCCTCGGTCGCCATGAAGTTGATGTCGGCGGCGGTGACGAACTCGGCGGCCATCACGAGGTCGCCCTCGTTCTCACGGTCCTCGTCGTCGACGGCGATGATCATCCGGCCGGCGCGGAGCTCGTCCAGCGCCTCCTCGATCGTGGCGAAGGCGGTCATGCCGTGGCCTCGGTGCGGCGCTCCAGGTAGCGCTCCACGAGCGTCGCGATCTGCTTGGCCATCGCGTCGACCTCCACGTTGATCCGGCTGCCGGGCTCGGCGGTGCCGAAGGTGGTGCGCTCGAGCGTCTCGGGGATGAGGGCGACTTCGACGCGCACCCCGTTGATGGCCGCGACCGTCAGCGAGACGCCGTTGAGCGTGATCGAGCCGCGGTCGACGATGAAGTCCTTGAGGTGCTCGGGGACGTCGATCGCGACGCGCTTGCCGAGATCCTCATCGCGGACCCAGGCGACGGTGCCGACGGAGTCGACGTGCCCCTGCACGAGGTGGCCGCCGAGGCGATCCTCCGCGCGCATCGCGAGCTCGAGGTTCACGGGCGCGTCGGGAGCGAGGGCGCCCGTGGTGGAGTTGTCAAGGGTTTGCGGGATCGCGTCGGCGGCGAAGCCGTCGGCCGTCGGATCGATGGCGGTGAGGCAGACCCCGTTGACGGCGATCGAGTCACCGGGTGCGAGCTGCGCGCCCAGCGGGGTGCGGATGACGAGGCGTGCGCCGCCGCCGATGCGGTCGATCGATGCGACGCTGCCGAGGTCCTGGATCAGGCCCGTGAACACGTTCACCACTCTCTCAGTCGTGCGGTGATCAGCAGGTCGTCACCGCTCGGTTCCCATTTCCAGTCGACGGGCAGCAGCGCATCCGCCACCTGCTCGATGCCGACTCCCTCCACGATGCCACGCGCGTTGCGGCCACCGAGGATCTTCGGTGCCAGGAAGAGCCGGAGCTCGTCGATGGCGCCGGCGTCGTAGAACGACCCCGCGAGGTGTGGCCCGCCTTCGAGCAGGATCGACGTCACGCCACTTTGCCCGATCTGGTCGAGCGCAGAGAGCACCCGTGCCTGCTCGTGCTCGCCGGTCGCGACGATCACCTCGGCGCCGGAGCTCGTGAGCGCCCCGACGGCGCCGCGCGGTGCGGCGCGCGAGACCACCACCGTGAGCGGGATCTCCGGCGCCTCCTGCATGAGCTTGGAGTCGAGCGGCAGGCGCGCCTCGGTGTCGAAGACGATCCGGCGGGGTTGCTGCACCACGCCAGGGATGCGTGCGGTGAGCTGCGGGTCGTCGGCGAGGGCCGTCCCGATGCCGACCACGACCGCGTCGAGGTTCGCGCGCCAGCGATGCCCGCGCTCGCGGCTCACCTCGCTGGTGACCCACTTCGAGTCACCGGTGCGGCTGGCGATCTTGCCGTCGAGCGTGGAGGCCGCCTTGTGGAGCACCCACGGCAGACCGGTTTTGCTGTGCTTGCGGAAGGGCTGGTTGAGGAGCCTGGCGTCGCGGGCGATCGGATCGTCGCTCGGGAGCACCTCGACGGTGACGTTCTCGTCGCGCAGGTAGCCGAGGCCGCGGCCGCTGGCCTTCTCGCTCGGGTCGTCGGACGCGACCACCACGCGGGTGACGCCGGCCTGCGCGAGCGCGACCGAGCACGGGCCCGTCTTGCCGGTGTGCGCGCAGGGCTCGAGGCTCACGTAGGCGGTGGCGCCGCGCGCGGCCTCCCCCGCCTCGGCGAGCGCGGCCGCTTCGGCATGCGGACCGCCGTAGCGGGCGTGCCAGCCCTCGGCGACAAGGGTGCCGTCGGGCGCGATGATCACGCACCCCACCATCGGATTCGGGTGCACCGATCCCTGGCCTCGCAGGGCCAGCTCAACCGCGCGAGCCAGGTGCGTGCGGTCGGTCGCGTCGATGGCCATCAGCGGGAGTGTACGTGGACAGCCCAGACCACCGATCGCGCCCGGACCCATCGGTCCAGATGGTGGTCCGAGGCGCCTTTACGGGGTGGTCGGAGCCGCGTCGCCGGACTGGGCGCCGGCGTTGTTGCTCGAGGCGCCGCTGATGGCGGAGTCGGTGCCGCCGCCGGCGGGCGTTCCGCTCTGCTTGGTGGCGTCCTCGAGGGAGCCTTCCTTCGCGATCTCCTGCGCGACGGCGGGGGTGACGAGCGAGGAGAGCGGGCCCTTGCCGTCGCCGCACTTGCCGCCGCGGAGGCGGTAGATGGAGATCTCGGGGCCGGGGCGGTCGTAGGCGAGCGGGAAGTAGATGAAGCTCCAGTCGAACGAGAAGGGCACCTCGTTCGGCTTGCTGAACGGCGAGATCCGATAGATCATCGAGCTGTTGGCCTCGAGCTCGCGGTAGTAGCGCAGGGCGTCGGGCACCTCACCTGGCTCGGCGAGCGCGCGCCCGCGCTGCGTCGAGCCGACGACGACGAGGCAGAAGCCGCCGCGGACGTACGTGTTGACGAGATCGGGGCGCAGGACCCGCTCGAAGTCCTCGACCGACACGAGCACCGGCTTGCCATCGGGCGTGAACGCACCCGTCTTGGGGTCGATCTGGCTCTTGCCGACCGGGTACTTCACCCACTGGTCGCCGCCGAACCGCCCCTTCTTCTCGGTCTTGCCGATCGGTTGGATCCAGGCGGAGGGCACGATCGGCTCGAGCACGAGCTTCACGCCGGTCGGGACGTTCTTGAACATCCAGTCGCGGGCGAGGGTGCGGGTGTCGTCGCGGCCGAGGATGAGGGAGGAGTGGGCGGAGTAGACGATGCCCTGGGCGCAGAGCGCCACGAACAGGACCGCCAGCACGCGTGGACGCCGGGCCTTGACGGGCGACTTGAGGATCCACGTCGCGATGGCCAGCGCGCCCACGCCGGCGAGGAGGGCGATGAACGGCGAGATCGGCAGCAGCCAGCGACCGAAGAACCGGACCTGCGAGCCCATGAACATGATGTAGACGACGGGCGCCGGCACGAGCAGCCAGAACCGCATCCGGTCTCTGAAGAACAGGTAGAACGCGCCGACGACCGCGAGGATCGACGGCACCCAGCCGATGCCCCAGCCGCTCGCGGTGAGGTAGTAGCTGAAGCCGTTCGTCTGCGTGAGGCCGAGCTTGCCGACGTCGTCGCCGGAGGCCGTCTGCTGATGGATCAGGTCGTCGATGAAGTCGCCCGGGGTGAGCAGCGCGTACGGGTTGGCGATCACGAACATGATCACCGCCGCGAACCCGGCCCACATGAGGCCGAGAACCACCGGGCCGAGGCCGTCCGCGCGCCAGCGGTGCAGGGCGACTGCGAGCAGCGGTAGGGCGACGATGCCGCCCGTGTATTTGGTGGCGCAGGCCAGGCCCATGCCCAGCCCGGCGAGCATCCAGTCGCGTCTTCGGTCGCCGATGAGCAGGCCGGCGGTGCCCCAGAGCGAGAGGCAGATCGGCGCGAGCGTCGGGACGTCGTTGAGTGCCTGGTGGCTGTAGAAGACGGCCAGGAAGCAGAAGGTGAGGATCGACGCGGCGAGGAACGCGGTCGGGCGGCCGAGGAGGCGCACGCCGGCGCGCCAGAGCAGCCAGACGCCGAGCACGCCGAGGAGCGCGCAGGTGAGGCGGGCGTACGTCCACACCTGGATCGGATCCTCGATGTAGGCGGAGTAGACGCCGTCGCGGCCGCCGAACCGGATCGAGAGCACCGCGTGCACGACGTACGTGAACGCCGGCGGGTTGACGAAGTAGTCGGGGTTGCCGCCATGGCCGAACATGCCGATCGCGCGGGGCATGAAGTGCGCCTGCTCGTCGACGTTGTAGGCGAACGGCAGGCCCTGCTTCAGGCCGTAGATCCGCAGCACGGCGGCGACGAAGAGCAGACCGAAGATAGGGATGGTCGAACGGCGGGGTCCGCCGTGGTGGTGGCCGCGGGCGGGTTCGGCCTCGTGCGCCTCGCGCGCGACGAGCCGGCGGAGCTCCGCGAGCTCGCTCATCGTCCGCTTGTGCGTCCGCTGGTCCTCGATCTCAGCAGGCGGCATAGACCGTGTAGTAGCTGGTCGTCACGAGGGGAGAGAAGCCGGCGGGGGGCAGATTGAGCGCGGGGTCCTGCGTCTCGTCGTAGAGCAC
>JAGIBJ010000085.1:6411-28156 GCA_017744415.1 Solirubrobacteraceae bacterium | reverse complement strand
ATGATTACCAGCGCTCGATCGGTTCGGCTACGGGTCGCGCGCCCCATGCCCTGCACGATTCGTGTTCGAATTCGCTCACGGAGCGCGGCGTCGGCGTGCAATGTCTCGAAGAGAAAGCGTTCTTGGAGATTGGTACCGCTCGGCAGGCCGAACATCAGTATCAGCCGGCAGTCGTCGCCAGGAAGGTCCATCCCGTCGTACCGGTTTGCCAACACCAGGACACTCTCGGAAGAAGATCGAAACGGCTCCAGCGCAGCGTCGACATCGTCTCGGCGCAGAACGTCCCAGTCGTCGGGGGCGAACGCTGCGCCGTCGTCAAGTTGGGCATCTGACGGCACTAGGATCAGCGCCCGAGGCAGCTCACGGATCGTGGTCTCAACAAACGCGCCGGCCTCGGCGAGCGGCATGCCCGCGCCCGGCAGCAGCACCAGTCGCCGCCCGCTCCCGTGCCGCTCCCACTCGGCTGGCATCGCGATTCGCGGAATGCGCGTAAGACCAAACGAACGTTCAAGCTCGCCCGCATCACCCAGCGTCGCTGACAAGTAGACCCGCTGGGCCGCACCGGCGAACGCCGAATGAAACTTTGTGGGCGGTACGACCGGCCGGATGCAGAGCTCATTCCAGGCGACGTAGCAGGCACATGCAGCAAGGCTGTCTCGGAGCGTGAAGAGCGCGTACGAAGCGTCCTCCCCTTCGTCAACCGTTGCCTCCAGCACCTCGACGAGCGACGGGGCTATGGGAGCGAGCGCAGCGGGCCCAACGAACGACGGCACACCGCGAGCCGCAGGCGACAGCGAGTCATCCAGGAGCGCGTCGGCGCGACCATCCTCCAGAACGTCCTTCAGCATTTCGACCGCGGCTCGGTACCCGGGATGAGTTCGGCTGAGCCTGAGGCTCCAATGTTGCGACACATACGACTCGCCGGCATGGGCGTCGTCAAGGACCAACGTGGTTGCGTTGATCCGGGGCCGGACGTTGAAGATGTGCGAGTAGGTCGTGATGATTGTGGCCCCGGCCCCCAAGCCGCGCGTACGATCGGCTTCATTCCAGCCCCGGCTCGACCCGACGAGCAACACCGTCGGCACGCCATAGCCCAACGCCTTCTCGTGCGCCTGAGCCGCCAACTGCTTGGTCGGGCAAACGAACGCAGAGCTTGCGCCGGTCGTTCGGCGACGCCAGTCGGCGATGAGCAAACCTACGAGCGTCTTCCCCGACCCGGTCGGGAACTCAAGCGCGACATCCGGTTGGTCTCGATGACCCTCGAAGTACACCTCCAGCGCATGCGATTGATGGCGCCAGAGGGCGCCGATCGCCGAATCCTTGACGGTGAGTCGTTCGTACAGCTCCTCCGGCGTTCGAGGAACGTCTTCAGTCCGGGACGGGATAGGCACGCGGGGCACCCTTGGATCATGCACCAGACACGCTACGAATCCGAATCGGGAACTCGTCTACCGCCCCGGTGTGGCCGGCCATATCCCGGAACGGCCCCGACAGGAACGACGAAGGCCCGCCGGAGCGGGCCTTCGGGCCGGAGCTGGGCTAGGGGGACAATGTTCGAACTTGAGCCCATCCATCTGGCGACGAATCCGCGACCTTCATTCGACCTACTCCCCTGCGAGACGAACTTAAGCTGGCCGGATGCAAGTCCTTGCAAACACAAGCGCGACACTCGAAGCCGTGTCGGTCGGCACCGCACTCGCTGCCGCCACAGTCGCCGTCCTTGCCCTAGTCACAAGCAGGCGCGCTCTAGCGCTCCAAGCCGTAGCGGTTGGGGTGAGCGGCCGACAGATGGCCGCCGCCGACATTGCCCGTTGGGCGATGAACGCATCCGAGCTAGTCGATCGGATCCACAATCCCAAAAATTGGGTGGTCCCAGAAGGCCTCGAATTCGGACCCGGTACGGGGATCAAAGCCGGCGATATCCTACCTCCGAGTCAAGGGCGAATTGGGCCTGTGATCGAGGCTGAGATTCCCAAGCTAGAGCCGATTCAGCGACTGTCAAAGCTCGCGTTCGGGCCGAAACACGAGGTGACGGCTCGCGTGGATGACGTCGTGCTCGCGATCCGCGAGGTTGCTGGTCGCGGAGTGATCTACGCGGAAGAGGAAGGCATCCCAACGCCGGCCGAATACGTCGCGGACGTCTTCAAGCCAGGCGTCCGCGAGCTTTACAGAGCGCTGGAAGCCGCGTGTGATTTCAGGGTCTCGGAGCCGAGGTCGGCTGACGTCCGCTAGCCGCTCGGCGCGACGCAGCCCTTCGCCAGCCGTCCGGACGCCACCGCACGCTTCGTCAGCCAGCCGTGCGCAGCTTCTCGACAACGAACCTGACGAGAGTTGCGGGCGCCACCTCGCGCAGGTCGAGGTACGCGACCGTCGGGCGAAGCCCCGGCAACTCCGTGTCATCGAAGCGCGCCGGAAGGACGTACTCGTCCTGCTCGAGCGCGCGAGCAAGCGCGCTTCGTCGCTCATGCCGTGTCCAGGATTTGGCGGCGTACGCCTCTGAGATGAACATGAGGCAGAACCGAGAGGCCTCACGGTATATCTGATCCAGAAACTCACCGAGATCTTTGCCCCACATTGTCGCGGCGATCTCTTCGTCTTGGTCGTAGAACACCGTCAGTCCAGCGGCTTTGAGCTGACCAGCGACCATCTCAACATAGTCACGCTGTTCGCCAGCGAACGAGAGGCACACGTCGTAAGCGACCTCGACGCGGGAGCGATCTGTGGTTCCCGAGGCCGTCCCGCTCTCTCGTGCCGGACGTGCGAATAGGGCGGCCGGCAATGCGGCGGCGGAGCGCTGGGCCTGTTCAAGCTCGCGAACTCGAGCCAGGTCCTCCTTGTGGCGGCGTTCTGCGTCTGCCCGACGCTTCGCAGCTTCGCGTTCGTCCCTCTTTTGCTGCTCGGCAAGCGCTCGATCAAGGTTCTTCTGCGCGCTGTCTCGGTCGCGTTCCTTCTTCGTCAGTGCCTTCTCGAGGTCCGCGATCTTGGACTCGTGCCCGGCTGCTGCCTTCTGACACCGCTCCAGGTCCCGCCCGGCCGACGAAAGCTGAGTGACGGATGACGCGCGATCCAGGCTTTGAACGGCGCGCATCGTCTTGCCATTCGCGTCGGCGAGCCGCTTGCGCTCGTCCGCGACCTTGCGGCGCAGCCCAGCGATGTCGTCGCTTAGGCGGCGAACCTGCCCTTGATACATCGTTACCGACACTCAGCCACCGCCATCGAACGCCAGTTTGGCAGTGGCGCCCGACGGAAGGCCGTCCCGAGACCTCGACGCCGCTCCCTCAGAACGCATGGATGGCGTCAATGGGCCGTCCAGGAAATCCACAGCGGCCACGTCGATTGACGATGCCCGTGCGTTCTCAGAACTTGCGCCCGCCTCCCAAATGAACGAAGGCGGCCCCGAAAAGGCCGCCTTCATATGCTGGTGCGACTGGGCTAGCGGACGACGTTCTAATTTGCCCCCAGCGGTTTGGCGACGCATCCGCGAGCTCGCCGCGAAGGAGCGTTGGGTCCAAAGTCGGCCGCGGGCTCCACGCTGGCCCTCCGGGATCTTGTGAAGTACGTTGAATCCGCTCATGCCTTTCGCATTGCCGGAATACGATCGAGCGTTCGCGCTGTTCGTATCAGAGTCGGTGCGCGAACTTGCCCGCGCACACGATCCAGTTCTATCCAAGATGCAGTTCGTCTCTATGCCGTCGACGGTTGGCTCACGGGTTCGCGACAACGAAGGGCTGGACATCGACCTGGCTCCCGAGAACATTGGATTCGAATTTTCCATGTCTATCGCCGCCGTTCGGGATGGCGACTACGACGAGTTCGCCGCAGAAATCGATCGCGCCGCAGAGGGCCTTGCCCGTGACTTGATGAGGCTATGGGTCGACACGGTCGATCGAGTGACCGACGCGACGGGCAATGTAGTCCGCTCGAGCGAAGGGCCAACATTCGAGGCGATCTACGAGGCATTGAGCAAGATCGAGTACTCGCTGGACGACGAGGGCAACCTGATCATGCCCGCGCTCGTCATGCACCCGGACACGGCCGCAAAGCTCGAGGCACTTGGCCCGCTGACTGAGGAGCAAGAAGCAATGCTCGCCGAACTCCGTGAGCGAAAGAGAGGTGAGGCACTTGCTCGACGACGCCGTCGCCGCCTTCCTTGACAGCGTCACGATCGAACGCGACTTCGACGAACCATTCATGGCATTGCTCCGCGCCGAGGGTTTCACGGATATCGCGCTGATCCACGGTGTCTATGAGATGGGTAAGGACATCGTCGCTCGCCGCGATGGCAAACAGTGGCTTTTCCAGACGAAAGCCGGCGACGTCAACGGCAGGACCTTCGGCGAAATCCGTAATCAGCTCACGACGGCACAAATCAGCGACATCGCAGCTCCAAGCTTCGATAAGAGCGCCGAGCGCGTTGTGGTCCTCGTTACGACAGGTCGTCTAACCGGAGGCGCGGCGCCCGCGGCCCAAGAGTTTCGCGACTACAGCGAAAAGCGTGGTGATCCCGAGGTCGACTTCTGGCCCCGAGACGAGCTGGTCGGGAAGTTCGTGGGCAACGCCGACGCGGCGCTCCGAACGTCCGTCGACGGTCAGCTCCTCGGACTCTTGGGGGCGATCGACGACGAGGTTGCCGACATGGACGCGATTGAGGCTTTCTCGCGACGATGGCTGAGCTGGGAGCCGATACGCATGGCCGGGGTCGGGATCATCGAAGCCGCGATCGTCGCACAGCGCCTCCGACGCGCTAAGCGCCTCGACCTCGCCGCGCATGTCGGCCTCTGTGCTGTACGCGCCGGTTGGGTCTCCGGTGAGGCATCCGCAGCAAGTCGCGCCGGCGCCGCCCTGTTTGAGACCTACGCGAAGCTGCTTTGGAGCGAGTGCGACGACCGACTACTGCGCGAACAAGGCATCGTCGGGTACAGCGGGTTCAGCGCCTGGGTGACCTACCAAGTGCGATGCCTCAGGATCGCCGAGATCGTTGCCCTGCTGGCACTGCGCGCCCAAGCGAGCGAGCCTGACCTTGCAGCCAACATCACGGACTGGCTCGTCAAGTTCTTCGATGCTCAGCCAGGACTGTGTCGGCCGCTGAGCGATCGCTATGCCGTGAGTCTGATTCCGCTCGTGCTGGTCCTGGCAGACACCCATCCCGACAAGGCGCAAGCCGCACTGCGCTCCACCGCTGGGTGGGTATGCACGCGATACGAAGCGAGCAATCTAGGTCTCGCGGACGCCGAGGCGACGCCTGCCGAAGAACTTACCCGTATCCTGGGAGCGCCCTTTCAGCACGTGAGACTTCAGCGACGTCCGTCTTCGCAGGCTGCAGCCGTGCTTCTCGATCTGGCGGCGTTGCTCGGCTTTGCCGAGGTATATGCGGACATCCGCAACGACACACTCGCCGTGGGCCTGTACCCCACGGTGCTCCTGCCAGGGAAGGGCAGCGACTGGTTGCTCCGGACGGGACTGGGGAACCGCTGGGACGTCAACGCGGCCTATGCCGACGAAATTGTTGCCGGTCAGCCTGCTGCACCGCACCTCGCTGCGACCGACGACGGGCCGGTCCCGGCCGATTACTGGTGGGACGCTCTCGCCGTCAGCGCAGCAACACGTGATCGGCACTTTCCGGACGCGATCTGTCACGCCCGCAGCAGCGGGAACGCGTCCTAGAAGCGATCTGGGTAGAGGTGCGGCCCGTGCGGCCGCTCTCTTTCTGTTTCTGGCGGATTGAAGGCGCAACGACAAACGCGGTGCAGTTACGACACCGCTGTGCTCCGAGCCGTGCCGTGCCGCGTCGGCTGAGGAGGGTGCGTCGGTGCGGTCGAAAGCGAGTCCGAGATCCTCGCTGCTACTCCAAACGCAGAAGGCGACCCGGAGGCCGCCTTCTTATGCTGCAGCGATCTTCAGATCGCGACTGCCTTGACGGGACAACGTTCGAAAGTCCAACGATCGAAGTCCACCCCGGCCGTCTGGAGGCGCATCGCGCGGCTTCATTGCGACCGATTCGACCCCTCGTCCTGATCAGCCGCCGCTCGGCCGCTCAGCCGCCCCCGCGATCGATCGTCCGCGTCGCCGCATATCCTGCGAAGGTGGCATCGACCAAACGCGTTTCGGCTAATGCGATCGTGGCGCTCAAGGATGCGCTAGTCGCTGCCTTCTGGTTCAAGCGTGACCTCTACAACTGGGCCAAAGCGGCCGTTCACGGCGAGCCCACGTTCTTGTCGGGCATCGACTGGCTCGACCCCGACCAGTACAAGCGCGACAGCGTCTCGCTATTCGTTGATCGGCTAGTCAAAGAGCAAGACCTCTTCCCGGGCCTCTTGCTTCGAGTGCTCGTGGATGTCGCGGCGATGGACGCTTTCCCGCAGCTGAAACGCGCAGAGAATGCGGACGTCAAAATCGCGGAGGCGCAGAGCGCTGTGGCTCGACTGCGCGCTCTCGTCGCGCCGTATGAAGAGCAGCTCAAGCAAGAGCAAGCAACCCGCGAGCGCATCGATGTAACCAAGCACGTCGCTAGCCAGCGCAGAGCCACGTCCGCGCGGCTCCTCGAGATCAAGGGCAAGTACATCGGGCTCGGCGCCGTCGCACCGCAGAAGCGCGGGTACGAACTCGAGGCGGTGCTCCGCGATACGTTCGACGCGTTCGACCTCGATCCCCGTGCGTCGTTTCGGGTGACGGGCGAGCAGATCGACGGCGGCTTCTCGCTCGGCGGCGAGCACTTCATTCTCGAAGCGAAGTGGCACCAAGCGCCCACGAGCCGAGACGATCTCGACATCCTTGATCGAAAGGTGCATCGCCGCAGCGACAACACCCTCGGGCTCTTCGTGGCGATCAACGGCTTCCAGCCGACCGCTATCGAGCTCCACAGCCGCCAGCACTCGCCACTGATCCTCATGGACGGCCAAGACCTCTACGCCGTGCTCGACGAGCGCATCGACCTTCCAGAGCTCCTGCGGGCCAAGCGTCGCGAAGCCTCGATGACTGGATCGATCTTCCACCCCGCATCGAAGATCCTCGTAGGCACATAACCTGAGCGAATCGCTCCTCCTGACAGGCCTCGCGCTGCGCGAACTCGAAGGCATATCCCAGTGGCTTCGGGCTCAGCCGTGGACGCGTAACGAGCGACCGCGAGCAACGCCTTTCGAAAAGCCCTCGCGGCGCGTATACCCCTCTTAGATAACGAGGGGAGCTCAACTGCTTCCGAGTGGTTCGAAATGGAAGTCGATCCCGAACACGCGCCCAGGATCGGCGAAATCGATGATGTTCGGGTCCGTCCCATAGGCGAGCAAGCACGACGGCGGATTTGCCGGGACGCTGGCCCGCGGCCACCGCCTGAACGCAGTTGGCCGAGGATCTTGCAGAAAACTCAGCTCGCGGCGTACACCGAGCAGTGAGCGGAGCATGTCCTTCTGATAATCAAGGTTCTTGCACTCGACGCCGACCAGCAGTTCGGCGGGATTGGGCCGTCCCCACGTTCCGGCGGGAACTATCACGATGTCGAGTTCGTGGTAGTCGCATCGCGAGAGCGAAGCTCCGCTGCGGCCCTCTAGTGCCGCGCTCAGGGCGGAAAACTCGACGTCGGTCCAAACCTCGAACTGGCGGCTGTCCGAACGCCGCGTCGCGACGAAATGCGCATAGGAACGGTTGATCGGACCACCGGAACTCTTGAGCCGCACGGCGTCGGACCCAACAAGCCGAATGTCGCACCCTTCGTCGTGATGCAAACGCTCGAGTACCTCACAAAGAACCCAAGCTTCGTACGCCTTACCCGTAGTGAGGCGTTCTGGAAGCAGGGACTCGGCGGTGTCGGTCCGTGCGGCGTCGCGGTACGAGTCCAGAATGTCGTCGATCGCACGCCGCGCGTCGTCCAGGTCGATGCTCATGCGGGCACCGGAGCCGGGTCGACCGACCGGCCCCCGGAGGGGTCTTCACCGTCGGACCGAAGCGCTGCGATGAGCTCGCCGAGTCGGGCAAGCGTTTCGGTGAAGTCGCCTTCGCCGCCGAGCTGCACCGAGTCAGCCCCAACAAGGTTCTGGTGTGCCGGCGCGAGGTCGAGCATGAGGGCCGAGGGCGCTCCGCCTCCAGGAATCTCCGCCACCTCGCCGATGCGGCGCAGTACGGCTATAGACGTACCGAGGTGGCGCAGCTCCACGTCGACAGTGAACGCTCGAAGTGTCGTGATCAGGTCGTTGCGGCCACCGCCGTCGGAGCTTTCGAGCGCACCGGCGAGATGATCGCGAAGCTCGTGCAGACCACGGCGTCGCAGCTCGCGATGAAGATGTTGAAGCGCGCGGGCAGCGTCGCGATCGTCCATGGTCCCCCCTCATTGAGGTTCGAAGCTCTACAGCCCCGCCAGTCGCGCGTCAATCACACGGCGTTCCCACCCATTCGACAGGGCTCGTCGGGGTAACGGATCCGAAGTGCCCAACCGGCGACGAACCGAGCCCTTCCGGGTGCGTGTCGAGAGAGCGACTACGTCGCGTCACGCTGTGGCTCCTGGACCGACGCCCCGTCGAACACGCTTCCTTCGTCCCCGGTGACGTCAGTGGGTCGACCGCTTCGAAATCTCGGCCAGGATCGGATTGAGTTCGTTGAGACGTAGCGCGCGATGCATCGCGGACGAGCGCGACGACCTCGCGCTGCGCCTGCCGTTCGAGCGTGCTCCTGATCGAGTACCAGCCGAACAAAGAAGGCCCTCCTCACGGGAGCTCCGGCGCCCTGGTTATCACGGTGCCTCGTGAGACGCCGTATTCGAGCTGCAGCTCCTGAGGCTCCACCCGGCATTGCGGCGAGAACGAAGAAGGCGGCCCGCAGGGCCGCCTTCTGAGCTGCTGCGAATCTTCAGATCGCGACTGGGAGGGCGGGACTCGAACCCGCAACCGCTCGATTAACAGTCGAGAGCTCTGCCATTGAGCTACCTCCCAAAGTCCCCGTCGGGCGGACGGGGCCCTCATAGTATCGGCCGAAGCGCGATCGCGTTGACTCGTCGATTGCGCCTGGCTGGACGCCGCCCGGGAGTCCGGTTAGAGGTCCATCGCGGCGACCATCGCCTCGTCGAGGCGATCGCGCAACGTGGTCGCCGAGCGGCGGAGTTCGTCGATGGGCTGCCCGGCGCGGCGCGCCTCCTCGATCTGGCGCTCCAGGCGGCGCAAAGCGAGCTGAGCGAGCTCGACCTCGAGGACGGCCGGGCGGGCGTCGAGCGTGCCGGAGCGCAGGATCACGTCGCGGGCCACCTCGGAGAGGCCGTCGTCGGCGGGAAGCTGGCCGCCCTCGTCGCCGCCGCTCTGCAGCCACTCGAGCACCGCGCGCACGTGGGGCACGCGGAGATCCTGCGGATCGAGCTCGCCCAGGTGCCGACGGCCCTCGGTGCCCAGGGCGAGCATCAATGCAAGGAGGGTGCGTTCCTGCTCGTCGTACGGATCGAGGCGGTGCGGGAGGCGCCGGCCCACCACGTCGCCGTTCGGCTCGCCGCCGCCTGGTCCGCCGTAGCCGCCACCCTGCGGGCCACCGGGCGCTCCCTGGAAGCCGCCGCGCGGCGGCACGTCCTGCTGCTGCGGCCGCGGGCGGGGCGCGCCGCGCACGATGCGGTCGACGATCGCCGGGCCGAGCGCCATGCGGTCGGCGACGCGTGCCACCAGCTCCTCACGCAGCGCACCCTCGGAGAGCTCGGCGAGCACGGGCGCGAGCTTGGCGAGCGCCTCGTCGCGGAGTTCGGCGGTCGAGAGATCGGAGTTCTTGAGGATGCGCTCCACCCGGAAGCGCGTGAAATGCATCGGCTGATCGAGCGCTGCGCGCAGCTCCTCGGCGCGGCCGTCCTGCACCAGCTCGGCGGGATCGCGGCCGTCGGGGAGCTCGGCAACGCGCAGCTCGAGGCGCGAGCCCTTCGCGAGGCCCGCCGCCTTCTCCATCGCGGCCTCTCCTGCGCCGTCGGGATCAAGCGCGAGCACCAAGAGTGGCGCGAGCCGAGCCAGCTCACCCACCTGCTCCGGCGTCATCGCCGTGCCCATGAGCGCGACGACGTGCTGGATGCCGATCTGGTGGAGGGCGATCACGTCGGTGTAGCCCTCGACGAGCACGACGATCCCGGACTTGGCCGCCGCCGAGCGGGCGAGGTGCAGGCCGAACAGCTGCTGGCCCTTGTGGAAGATCGCGTTCTCGGACGTGTTGAGGTACTTCGGCTGCTGATCGGCCTTCATCGCCCGCGCCCCGAACCCGCGCACCTGACCGCGGCCATCGCAGAGCGGGAACGTGATCCGGCCGTGGAAGCGGTCGTTGTAGCCGCGACTCTCGCGCTTGCGCATCGCGAGCCCGGCCTCCTCGAGCATGCGCGGCTCGACGCCCGCCTTGGCCGACGCGGAGACGAGCCGGTCCCAGCCCTCGGGGGCCCACCCGACGCGATACGTCTTCAGCGCCTCCTCGTCGAGCCCGCGCCCGAGGAGGTAGTTGCGCGCGGTCTCGGCCTCGGGCGACGACCACAGGAGCTTCTCGTAGAAGGACGCCGCCCGTTCGGTGAGCCCGAGCAGCTGCGCCTCACGCTTGCGGGCGGCGGCCTTCTTGGGATCGTCGTCGAGGATCTCGAGGGTGACGCCGTAGCGGCCGGCCAGGTATTCAAGGGCGCCGTTGAAGTCGGTGCCCTCGGTCTCCTGCACGAACGTGATGCAGTCACCGCCGGCCTGGCAACCGAAGCAGTGGTAGAGCTTGCGGTCGGCGTCGACGCTCAGCGACGGGGTGCGCTCCTCGTGGAAGCAGCAGCGACCGGTGTAGCGCCCCGGGCCCGAGCGCTTGAGCTCCGTACGGGTCTGAACGAGGTCGACCATGTCGACCGCGTCTTTCACGCGGTCCTTGGAGTCGGGTGCGTACCTCGGCATCGGTCCATCGAGGGTACCGGCGCAGGGCCCTCGTGCGGCGGCCGTGGGTGGAGCTGCGCCAAGGGGGTTGACGACCCGCGGATTCCGAGGCATGGTGCCATTCATAACCTCTTGGTTATGGATAGCTCGGAGCGGCGATCACCGCTCGGGCTTCACACCACACCCGACTGCCATGACGCCTCCTGCCGACCACGACCCACTCGACGACCACCTCGACGCGCTCTTCAGCGCCCTGGCCGACCGCACGCGCCGCGAGATCCTCCGCCGGCTCGTCGGCGGCGACGTGACCGTGGCCGAACTCACGGCCGGCTTCCCGATCTCCCAGCCGGCCGTCTCCAAGCACCTGCAGGTGCTCGAGCGGGCCGGACTCGTCTCCCGTACGCGCCAGGGCACGGCACGCCTGAGTCACCTCGAAGCCGCCCCGATGCGCACGGCGAGCGACTACCTCGGCACCTACCGCGAGTACTGGGAGGAGAGCTTCTCCCGGCTCGACCAGCTGCTCGCGGCACAGCCGCCTTCAGACCCACCAACCAGCGAATCCAAGGAACAACCATGATGACCGCCACGACCACCATCACCGCCGAGCCCGGCTCGCCGATCCTCGACATGTCGCGCGACTTCGATGCCACGCCCGAGCAGCTGCTCCGCGCACACACCGAGCCGGAGCTCCTCGCGCAGTGGCTCGGACCCCACCGCCTCACGACCGAGGTGGAGCAGCTCGACGCCCGCCACGGCGGCGCCTACCGCTTCATCAACGGGGAGCGCGACGGCTCGGCGACGTACGCGTTCCGCGGTGTGCATCATGGCGACCCGACCGTCGACGGCATCACGCGCACGTTCGAGTTCGAGGGCATGCCGGGACACGTCACCCTCGAGAAGGTGTGGTTCGAGGCACTCGGCGACGGACGCACTCGCCTGCATGCCCGGTCCGTCTCGATGGCCGTGGAAGATCGCGATGGCATGCTCGCCTCCGGGATGGAGAAGGGCGTCAACGAGGGCTACGAGCGGCTCGACGCGCTCCTCCCCACCCTCTAGATGCGGCCCTGGGAGCCGGGCAGCCCGCGACGATCCGCAGCTGCCCGGCGCACGCCCTCGCGTCGCTGGACGCCCCGCCGGTCGTCGGTGCGACGATCGTGCGCGAGGCGCCGGTCGAGCTGACGACGATCGGCCCCACTGCGGCTCTCGTGCCGCCGCTGCGCGGCGCGCCGATCGCCGTGCCGGCGCTCGTGATCGCGCCGCTCGTCGCCACGGCGCTCCCGCCCACGCCGGTCGCCGTCGCGCCGCTCAGGGCCGCGCGTGCGCACGTGCGTCGCCGGTGCCGTGACGGCGCCACGCCTCCGCCCGCCAAGACGGCCCAGCCGGCCGCGGATCGCTCGATCGCCGGCGAGCGCCGCAGCGCGGTGCAGCGACATCTTGCCCACGACCATGAGCGCATCCTCCGGACCGAGCACCCGGTCGAACAGCGCGTCGAGCTCGGCGTCGCCGGAGCGGGGCCGAGCACCGAACGGCCCTTCGCCGCCGGGCAGGATCCCACCCTCGTACGCACCCCGCACGATGAGCGTTCGCGGATCGAGGCGATCGCCGAAGCCGTTCGCGACCGCAGTGCCCATCGCGACGCGTCGCACGGTCTCGCCGATCTCGCCATTCAGCCGCGGCTCCACCTCATGGCCCATCTTCCGGCCGCCGTGCCGCCAGGCCGCGTAGGCGACGGGATTCGGCGTGCGCACGACGGCGTACATCGGGCGCAACGGAGCGCGGACGAGCTCGGCACGCATGAGGAGGCCATACCCGGCGGCAACGAGTCCGGTGCCCTGCTCGGAGGGCCGAATGAACGCCGAAGCCGCGTAGAAGCAGCGTTCGCCTCCCCAATCGCCACTGCGGTACGACACCATTCCGCCGACGCCGCCGTCGGCCGAGCGGAGGATCGCAACGGTGGTGCGCGCCGCCAGGCGATCGGCGGCCGACACCAGATCCAGGAACGCCGGCGCCGCGCAGGGGAACACCTCGGCGGCGATCGGGCGCAGCAGCGCGCTCAGCTCGTCGGCCAGCGCAGGCTCGGCTGCGAGGTGCTCGCCATCGAAGAGGCACCACGCGCGGCCACCCGGAAGCGGTCGGGCGCGCATGCCATCGAGCGACCGCGGAGAGAGCTGCGCAAGGGCGTGTCCGGCCTGCATGAGCGCAACGGTCGCAAAGTCGGTGTATTAGGAACACCCACTTGTGACCGAGATCACTCAGAAAACTAGAGTTACTTCGCAGACGGGGGACATATCGGCGTGAACCCCGTATGAAGCGTTGGCCTCAAGCGGTCGGATCGAACGCCCGCGGCACCGTCAGACCGACGAACGTGCGGACGGCGTAGCCATCGGTCATTCCCGCGACCCAATCCACGATCCGCGTGTGCAGGTCAGGTTGACAGGCCCACGGGGCCGGGAGGCGGTCGGGATTGGTCTCGTAGTGGTCGAGCAGCCCGATGAGCACCGCTTCGATGCGGGCGTGCTCGGCCCGGGCGGTGTCGCCGAGGTACACGTGCTCGAACATGAACCGGCGGAGCTCGTCCATCGCGGCGCCCGCCTCCTCCCCCTGCCGGATCTCGCCCGCTGCCGCCGATGTCGCGACGAGGTCTTCAACGAGCCGATCGATCCGGTCGCCCGTCGCGGCGCCGAGCACCGCGATCACGTTGGCCGGAAGCGCGCGCTCGTCGAGGATCCCGGCTCGGACCGCGTCGTCGACGTCGTGCGTGAGGTAGGCGATCCGATCGACGACACGCACGATCGCGCTCTCCAGCGTGCGCGGCCGCGGCGACCGCCCGCTGTGGGAGGCGATCCCTTCGACGACGCTGCGGCAGAGATTGAGGCCGCGGCCGGAGTGCTCGAGGCGCTCGACGATCCGCACCGAATGCTCCCAGTGGCGGAAGCCGTCTCCCCCACGCTTCTTGAGCCAGCGATCGAGCACGTCTTCGCCGATGTGCCCGAACGGCGGGTGGCCGAGATCGTGGCCGACGCCGATCGCCTCGGTGAGATCCTCGTTGAGCCCGAGCGAGCGTGCGACCGTCCGCGCGATGCCCGTCACCTCGAGCGTGTGGGTGAGGCGCGTGCGGAAGTGGTCGCCCTCGGGAGCAACGAACACCTGCGTCTTCTGCTTGAGCCGGCGGAAGGCTTTGCTGTGGACGATGCGGTCGCGGTCGCGCTGCAGCGGCGTCCGATTGGGCGCGTCGGGCTCGGGCCGCTCGCGCTCGGCTGGGTACGTGAGGCACGCCAGCGGCGAGAGCGTGGCCGCCTCCCGCGCTCGCTGGCGCGCATGGAACTCGCTGGGGTCGTGGAGCGGCACCGCTGCGCAGGCTAGACCTCGAAGCGGCGCATGAACTGCGCAATTCGCAACGGAACTGCGCCGGAACGTTCGTCGAATCGCTGCGTATCGCCCGGGCGGCCGCCGATCCCGGGAGCATGGAGCCGCGCTCGTCGTTCTGGAGGTTCGCTCATCGCGCGGTGGTGGTTCTCGGCGTGCTCAGCGCGATTGGGCTGGTATACGCCGCCGTGACGGGCGATTTCGTCGACGCTGACCCCGAATACGTCGCCGGCACGATCCTCGGCCGCGGCTTCTGGGTCGCGCTCGCCGCCTACGCATGGCGGCAGCTGCACCGTCACAAGCACGGCATCATGGCTCCCGTCGACACGCGGCCCTACGTGGCCGGTATGGCTCCGCCGCAGCCGGGATACGTCCATCATCCGCAGCTCACCGCCGCGGGCCATCCACCACAGCCGTACGTCGCGGCCGCCGGCGTCGCACCGCAGCCATACCCCGCGCGTCCCGACTGCGGCCATCAGCAGACGTGGAATCCGGCCACCGCCACCCACGCGTACAGCGCCCCGGCTCCCTACGCACCGCCGCATGCGCCCGTCGCATACGGCCAGCCGCAGCCCCACGCGGTGCCGGGTCAGCCCTACGCCACCCCGGCGGCCTCAGCGCCCCCGCATCACTACGTGTCTCCGGCGCAGCCCTACCTTCCGCCGCAGCCGCACGTGGTTTCCGGGCAGGCTCCCAACGTCGCACCCGCGCCGTACGGCTCGACCGCCCCGCCCGGGGCCTGAGCGCCCCGCCGCCCCGCCCGGGGCCTGAGCGCCCCGCCGTCCCGCCGTCCCGCCGTCCCGCCGTCCCGCTGACGATCGTCGACTCCGCTGCGTTGCGCGTGCGGCGGCGCCGACATTGAACAAAGATGCTCGGCTTCCTCTTCGACTTGTTGCGCATCGGGATCTCGAACCCGGTGGACGACGTCCTCCCCGACCTCACCGACGTGCCCGCGGGGCGTACGCGCGGGCTCACGAAGACGCAGGGCACCGGCTACTTTCCGAAGAAGCCCTCACGCGGCTACTTCGGCACGGGCACGGGCACGGCGCGCTCACCTCACTCCTCGATCGAGGCCGTCGGCTACGCCGCGGGCGTGCCCCCGATGGGCGCCCGTCCCGCGCCCCCGGCCCCTGCCCCTGCCGCCGGGCCTAACTCGGCACCCGAGCTCCACGGCGCGGCACCCGCGGCAGCGCCCCAGCCCTCGTCCGCAACGCCCGCTCCGCAGCGGCTCGGGCGCTCGTACCCGGCCTACCCCTCGCCGACGCCCCGCCCGAACCCCGCGACACCACCGTCGGCGGCGACGCCTCCCGCCGGCCCGCCCCCGGCCACGCCGCTCGGAGCCGAACCTGTCGAGCCGTTCCCGGGCGCTTGGTCGTACCCGCCCGCCGCGCCGCCCGAGCGCCCCGGCTCGGTACCGCCGCCCGGCTCCTGAGCGTCAGCCGTCGATCTGCAGGCCGCGGAGCTTCGCTCCGAGGTGGTGCAGCGCGAGATCGGTGACGGCCCGATCGAACTGCCGCGCCACGAATGGTGCCGGCAGCGGCGCCTCGGCGAGCGAGCTCCCGAGGGCCGCCCGCATCACATCGGGAAGCGCGGGGTCGATCCGGAAGCCGCTGTGTTCGCACCCGGAGCAGAGCAGTCCGCCGTCGGCTCCCGAGAAGGCGGTGAGCGGCCCGGCCGCGCCGCAGCGCGCGCAGGCCCCGAGCTCCGGAGCGATGCCGGCGCCGAGCAGGAGCTTGAGCCGGAACGCGAGCTGGCGGCCGATCGTTGCGGCCGCGGGATCCTGATCGAGGCCGCGGAGGTGGTTGACGAGCAGGTGGAAGATCGGCGGGTGCGCCTCACCGTCACCGAAGAGCCGGTCGACGTCGTCGCAGGCGTGCATCGCCGCATCGATCGCGTCGAGCCGCTCCCGCAGCCGCGGCAGAGCGGCGAGCGTCGTCGCGCCCGTGACGGTGGCGATGTCGCCGCGTCCTTCGTGCAGCTCGAGCTCCACGTGCGACGGCGGCTCGAGCCGCCCGCCGAGCTTGCTCCGCGGCTTGCGCGCGCCACGTGCGATCACCGATCTGCGGCCGAGCTCGGGCGTGAAGACGTGCAGGATCCGGTCGGCTTCGCCGTACTTCATCCCCCGCAGGACAACTGCCTCGGTACGTACGGGTCCTGCCACCTCCCCCACGCTACTTGCCGGGGCCGGCGCCCGAAATGCGGAGCGTCCAGCCGTCCCGGCCACTCCGCGGGCTTCCACTAGCCTGAGGGCATGGCAGAAGTCGTCGTCTACTCCAAGGTCCCGTGCCCCTACTGCGTGCAGGTCGAGCGTCTGCTGCAGGCCCGCGAGATCCCGTACGAGAAGATTGACCTCACCGGAGACACCGCGGCGATCGCCGACCTCAGCGCCCGCACCGGCATGTTCACCCTGCCGCAGGTATTCATCAACGGCGAGCTGGTCGGCGGCTACACCGAGACGGCGGCCGCCGACAAGTCGGGCAAGCTCAAAGAGTTGCTGGCCGCCTAGCCCGGTCGGGCGTGGCGGCGGGCCGCCACGCCGGACTCGGCCGATCGATCACCGCGTGCGCGTCGATGCGGCGGCATGCGGACGCCACCGCGCGAACGCGTAGTTGACGACCCACACCACGGAGAAGAGCACGAGGACGGGCATGTACTGCTCGTCCGCCCGCTCCTGCGTGAAGCCGTAGACCATGTAACCGAGGGCGGCCGCCGACAGCGTGTAGACGGTGCCGAGCGCGGCGTCGCGCGAGATCTGCTCGACGCGCTCGTCGCCGCGGCCGACGATCTCGTCGCCGAGTGCGGAGCCGCGCCGCGACATCAGCTCTCCGGCTGCCCAGGTCGCGAGGACGACTGCGGCGACGAGGACGGCGTTCTCGATCTCTCCGGTCGCGAAGCCGATGACGAGGAATGCCACGGCGATGCCGAGGTAGGCCAGGCGGATGAGGGTGGGGCGATCGAGCTTCATCGGGGTTCTCCTGACTCCGAGGGGTCGAACAGCTCGTCGACGGTGAGGTCGAAGAAGCTGGCGAGCTGGAACGCAAGCGGGAGCGATGGGAGGTACTTCCCCGTCTCGATCGCGTTGATGGTCTGACGAGAGACGTCGACGGCATCCCCGAGCGCGCCCTGCGAGAGGCCGCGCTCCGTGCGAAGTCGTCGGACGTCGTTCTTCATGGGTGTCAAGCTACCTTGACACCGGAGGCGTGTCAAGGCTCCTTGACACCTGCGGGGGGCGTTCCGCCGCCTGTGCGTGCTCAGGGCAGGTAGCGCGCCGATCGCGGGAGCTTCCGAGGTGGCGGCTGGCACACCTCGCAGGCGTAGGTGCCGCGGCCGGCGACGACCATCTTGCGAATCTCTGCGCCGCAGTCGGGGCAGGGCAGCCCGGCGCGGCGGTGGACGAGGAAGTCGTCCTGGAACGAGCCGCGGGCGCCGTCGAGATGGCGGAAGTCGTCGATCGAGGCGCCACCGCCGTCGATCCCGAGTTCGAGGGCCTCGATGATCCCGTCGCGCAGCGGCTCGATCTGCGCGGCCTGCACCATGCGGCCGGGACGCGCCGGGTGGATCCCGGCCCGGAACAGTGCCTCGTCGGCGTAGATGTTGCCGACGCCGGCGACCGTGCGCTGATCGAGGATGATGCCCTTCACCGGCGCCTCGCGACCTTTGAAGGCACGGCGCAGCACGTCGGGCGTGAACGTGGCCGGATCGAGCGGCTCGGGGCCGAGGCGTTCGTCGAGGTAGGCGTCGCGGGTGGCCTCATCAGGGAGCAGCAGGCCGGTGCCGAAGCGCCGCGGGTCGCAGAACGCCAGTGCGTGCTCGTCGTCGAGGAAGAAGCGCACGCGCTCGTAGGGCGCGCCCTCCTCGGCCTCCCAGAGGAGGATCCCCGTCATCCGGAGGTGAACGAGCAGCTGGGCGCCTCCCGAGAGGCTGAAGATCAGGTGCTTGCCGCGCCGGCCGAGGGCGTCGATCCGATGGCCGGTGAGCGCATCCTCCACCTCGCCGGGCTCCTGCGGAGCGCACCAGCGCCCGTCGTCGATCCGCATCGCGGTGATGGTGCGGCCCTCGACGTGCGGGGCCAGCTGGCGGCGCACCGTCTCGACCTCGGGGAGCTCAGGCATCTGGAATGGAGGCTAGGCGGTCGGGCGCCACTGCGACGCGCGCCTCGCGCCGCGGCCCGTGCCCCCGGAGCGACCCCGTCGGCGGCCCGACTCAGCCGAGCGTGAGCGAGTCGAGGACCGGCTCGCAGACGGTGGTGTTGAACGCGGCCGAGTCGGTGACGGGACCGATGCAGTCAACGACGGTCTCGCGCCCGTCGGCGTACACGTGCAGGCTTCGGATCGAGCGGCGTGCCCCGGCCAGTGTGCCGAGGCCGGCAATCTCGACTGCGGGCTGCGGCACGCGTCGCAGCAGCGCCGCGGTGAACTTGAAGTTGGGGTCGCGCGCGGTGATCGCGTTGCGCAGGCTGCGGCGCGTGTTGCGCAGGTTCCGGCGGCTGGTGGGGAGCGGCTCGGTGCGCTGGTACTGCCACACAACGATCTGCCCCTGCCCGGAGACGGAACGCACGAGCTGCGGGCCGCCGGCTGGGCCGGGCGTGGTGGTCCACGAGGCGGGCATGTCGATCTGCCCGCCGGTCGGCAGCGGGTAGGGCTCGCCGCTCGGGTCCATCGCGGGCCGGCCCACGCTCGGTGAGGGCGTCGGCCCGTCGCCGCAGGCCGCAAGGCCGGCAGCTGCCGACGACGCGAGCGCAAGCATGAGCAGGTGGCGACGCACGGGCTGCATCATCGCAGGGAGTTCGGCGCCTCAGCGCAGCACGGTGGGCGTGTCCAGTCTGGCCCGGGGATGTGCGCCGAGGTAGGCGTCGCGCAGGTGATCGGCGGAGACGTGCGTGTAGATCTGCGTGGTCGCGACGCTCGCGTGACCGAGCATCTCCTGGAGGACGCGAAGGTCGCAGCCACCGGCGAGGAGGTGCGTCGCGAACGTGTGGCGCAGCGCGTGTGGGCCAATCTCCCTCGGGAGTCCGGCGCGGCGCCCGGCCTCCTGCACCGTGGTGTGGACCGCTTGCCGCGACAGGCGTCCACCCCGCGCGTTGAGCGCGAGCCAGGGAGCAGCGGTGTCGCGAAGGAGTCCCGGGCGGCCGGCGACGAGGTAGTTGCGGATCGCCGACCGGGCTTGGGAGCCGAACGGCACGCGCCGCTCCTTGTCTCCTTTGCCGATCACTTGCAGGAGGCCCTCCTCGAGATCGAGGTGACGCAGCTCGAGGGTCACGAGCTCGCTCACGCGCAGGCCGCTCGCGTAGAGCAGCTCGAGCATCATGCGGTCGCGCAGGGCCGTCGGGGCGTCGCCGCCTACGCTTTCGATCACGGCGGTGATCTCGTCGCGCGTGAGCGCTTCGGGCGCGGCGCGACGCTCGCGCGGCGGGCGCAGGTCGACGGTGGGATCGACGCCGAGGCGGCCTTCCGCGACGAGGAAGCCGTAGAGCTGGCGGATGGAGGCGGTGTGCCGACGAAGCGTGGCGATGCTGCGGCCATCCTCGGCGAGCTCGGCGAGGTAGGCCGCGAGCTCGGTGTGGGACGCGGCGAGCGGGTCGCGCTCCTGGTCCATCAGGCGCGCGCCGAGCCGATCGAGATCGGCGCGGTAGGCCGCGACCGTGTTGCGGCTGCGGCCGCGCTCGACCGTGAGCCAGGCGAGCAGGTCCTCCACCGCCGCGGCGTACGCCAGGCCGACCTGCGCGGTGTTCATCGCCGCCGGACGGTGAGGTGCAGGTCGGTCTCGTCGAGCGAGAGTGCGGCCACGCGGACGAGCTCGGCGAGGGCGGCCTCACCGCCCTCGACGTCGCCGGTAGCTGCCGGGCGGCCGAGCGGCGCCTCCGGGTCGCGCCCGAGCGGGCTCGCGGCACAGGCGACCGCGATCGCGCGCTCCGCGGAGGGACCGGTCGGCTCGACGCGGACGCCCAAGGTGACCGGCGCGGCGAGCCCGTCCTCGTGCTGCGCCGACGACTCAGGCTGTGCCTGCACCGGCTCCGTGGTGCGTGCCGCGATCGCCATCGCGCCTTAGGCCGACTGCTCGCTCGCCACGCGCGCGGCGACGGGCGAGCCACCGTGCTCGAGCGCGGCGCTCACGAACCCGTTGAAGAGCGGGGCCGGGCGCTCCGGACGGCTCTTGAACTCCGGGTGGTACTGGGCGGCGACGTAGAACGGGTGGTCGTGCAGCTCGATGGCCTCGACGAGGCGCTCGTCGGGCGAGGTGCCGCCGACGATCAGGCCGGCTGCCTCCAGCCGCTTGCGCAGGAAGAGGTTGACCTCGTAGCGGTGACGGTGACGCTCGTACGCGATCGCCTCGCCGTAGAGCTCGAGGATCTTGGTGCCCTCGTGCAGCTTCACGGGATCGGCGCCGAGGCGCATCGTGCCGCCGAGATCCGCGACCTCCTTCTGCTCCGGGAGCAGATCGATCACCGGGAACTCGGTCTCGGGGTCGAACTCGGTCGAGTTGGCGCCCTCCATACCGGCCACGTGGCGAGCGAACTCGGCCACCGCGATCTGCATGCCGAGGCAGATGCCCAGGTAGGGAACGCGCTCCTCGCGGGCGTACTGCGCAGCGTTGATCTTGCCCTCGACGCCACGGCCGCCGAAGCCGCCGGGGATGAGGATGCCGTCGGCATCGCCGAGGCGCTCGGCGGCGACCTCGCGGGAGGTGATCGTCTCGGAGTCGACCCAGTCGATCTCGACCCGCGCGCCGTGCGCCCACGCGGCGTGCCGCAGCGACTCGGCGACGGAGAGGTAGGCGTCTTCCAGCTGGATGTACTTGCCGACGAGCGCGATCTTCACGACGTCGGTGGCGCCGTCGATCCGGGAGACGAGCTGCTCCCACTCCTTGAGGTTCGGCGGGCCCGCCTCGAGACCGAAGTGATCGAGGATCACCTGGTCGACGTTCTGGCGGTGGTACTCGAGCGGCACCTTGTAGATCGAGTCGACGTCGATCGCGCTGATCACGCTCTCGAACGGCACCGAGCAGAAGAGGGCGATCTTCTTGCGGATGTCGTCCGGCAGCTCGGAGGCCGCGCGGAGCATGAGCATGTCGGGCTGGATGCCGATGCGGCGCAGCTCGTTGACCGAGTGCTGCGTCGGCTTGGTCTTCAGCTCACCGGCGTGCCCGATGTAGGGCACGAGCGTGAGGTGGAGGAACAGGCAGTTGCGGCGGCCGACCTCGACCGGGAACTGGCGGATCGCCTCGAGGAACGGCAGCGACTCGATGTCGCCAACGGTGCCGCCGATCTCGGTGATGACGACGTCGACATCGGTGGTCTCACCGATGAGACGGATGCGGTTCTTGATCTCGTCGGTGATGTGCGGGACCACCTGCACGGTGCCGCCGAGGTAGTCACCCCGGCGCTCGCGGCGGATCACCGAGTTGTAGATGCCGCCGGCGGTGACGTTCGACGCGCGCGACGTGTTGGCGCTCGTGAAGCGCTCGTAGTGGCCCAGGTCGAGATCCGTCTCGGCGCCGTCTTCAACGATGACCTCGCCCAGCGTCGAGCGCGGCACCAC
>JAGIBJ010000085.1:0-6401 GCA_017744415.1 Solirubrobacteraceae bacterium | reverse complement strand
TCGCCGTGCTGATACGGCGACATCGTGCCCGGATCAACGTTGATGTACGGGTCGAACTTCTGGATCGCGACCGTCATGCCGCGGCTGACCAGCAGACGACCGATCGACGCAGCCGCGATGCCCTTGCCGAGGGACGACACGACACCTCCCGTGACGAAGATGTAGCGGGTGTCGGGGCGACTGTTTTGCGAGGGCACGGAGAACGATCCTAGATCAAGTGCCGGACCCTGCCACGACCGGTTCGGAGTCCCTGGCCATACGCAGGGCTTCTGCGTGCTGGAGGGCGGCGACGTCACCTTCGTCCGCGCCGAGCATCCGCACGAGTTCGGCCGTGACAGCCTCTCCAGAGAGGGGCGTGATCGTGGTCGTCGTCGTCCCCCGGCCGACCGCCTTCACGATCGTCGAATGGCGATCGGCGAGCGCCGCGATCTGCGGGAGGTGGGTGATGCAGAGGACTTGCCGCCCCGACGCCAGGTGCTGCAGCTCGGCGCCGAGCGCGGCCGCCGTGCGCCCGCCAATGCCAGCGTCGATCTCGTCCAGCACGTAGGTGGTGTCGGCGCCGCCGCCGGCCGCGCCGACGAGCGCGAGGAGGACGCGCGAGAGCTCGCCTCCGCTGGCCACCTCGCGCAGCGGCGCGGCCGGGGCACCAGGGTTGGCTTGGAGCACGAACTCGACCGTGTCGGCGCCGCTCGGACCGGGTGCGACCCCACTGACGTCGATCCGGAAGTCGGCAGCCTCCATCGCCAGCCTGCGCAGCCGGGTGCGCACCTCACCGGCCAGCGTCTTGGCGGCAGCTCGGCGAGCCTTCGTGAGCTTGGCGGCGACATCGTCGCGGTGCTCGCGGGCGCCGGCGACGGCCTCCACGAGCCGCTGGCGGGCACCCTCGACATCGCCGAGCTCGTCGAGCAGCGCACGGCAGCGCTCAGCGTGGGCGAGCGCCTCCTCGGTGCTGCCACCGTACTTGCGCAGGATCCGCTCGAGCTCTGCCAGCCGCGACTCGACGGCCTCGAGGTTGCCGGGCTCGCCATCGAGGTCGGCGAGGTAGCCCCTTAGATCGGTCGCCAGATCGGCGAGTTCGATGCTCGCAGCCCGGTAGCGCTCGATCAGCGGATCGAGCCGCTCGTCAACGCCCTCGGCCGCCTCGAGCTCGTGGAGCCCTACCCCGGCCAGCGACGAGATCCCGCGCACATCGGCATCGTCGACGTCGATCGACTCCGCAGCGGCGCCGGCAGCTCGCACGAGCCGGTCCAGGTGACGCAGGCGGTCGCGTTGTAGCGCGAGCTCCTCGGCCTCGCCCGGCTGCGGCGCGATGCGCTCGATCTCGTCGAGCTCGTAGCGGGCGACATCGAGCTGACGCTCGCGCTCGGCAGCGCGCTCGTCGAGCTCCCGCAGGCGACGCTCGGCATCGCGCACCGCATCGTGGGCGCCACGCATCGCGATCAAGCGCTCCACCTGCGCGGAGCCCGCAGCCCCATCGACGAGCTCAAGCTGCGCCGCAGGCTCCACGAGCCGGCGATGCTCGTGCTGGCCCGTGAACGCGATGAGCACCTCGGCCACCTCCCGGAGCTCGCCGGCGGTCGCGGAGCGGCCGGCGATGTAAGCCCGCGTGCGGCCCTCGGCGGTGACCCGCCGCGCGAGCACCAGATCCTCAGCATCGACCGGGATGCGGTCGCCGAGGCGTTCTCGGAGCGCCGGCGTGAGATCGAAGACGCCCTCCACGTACGCCTCCGCAGCGCCCTGCCGCACGAGCGACGACCGCGACCGTCCGCCCAGCAGCAGATCGAGGGCGCTCGCGAGCATGGTCTTGCCCGCACCGGTCTCACCGGTGATCACGTTGAGCCCGGCACCGAGGCGCAGCTCGGCGCGCTCGATGAGGACGAGATTCTCCACACGCAGTTCGAGGAGCACGATCGGGTTGTACCGTAGCCACCGGACGAACACCTGTTCGCAATTGCAACGGATCTCGCACAGCGCTGCAACAGCCCTGCGCAACCGGGTGTTCCGGCGCCGAGTTCAGCTCGATCCTGCCGCCCGGGGCGCGCGGCGTCAGCCGCGCAGGTGGCCGAACTTCTCGCGCAGGCGCGCGTAGAACGTCGCCCCGGGGAGCTGCGCCAGCACGGCGGCGTCGGTGCGGTACCCCAGCACCGCCCGGCGGCCGGGCCGCAGCTCGACGCCGGTCTCGCGGCCGTCGACGAGCACGTCGAGCGCTCCTTGCCCACGGTTCTCGACGATGAGCTGGTCCGTCGGGGCGGCGACGATCGAGCGAGCCGTGAGTGAGTGCGGCGCGATGAACGAGACGCCGTAGCCAGCCACACCCCACGCCATGATCGGGCCACCACCGGCGAGGTTGTAGCCCGTCGAACCGGCCGGCGTGCAGGCCACGAGCCCATCGCAGCGCACGGCGCCGATGATCGCGCCATCGACGCCGTAACCGAGCTCGGCCACGCGCGTGCCCGTCTGGCGGTGCAGCGACACGTCGTTGACGCCGAAATGCTCAGCCTCCTCGCCATCGACGTGCACGGTGACGGCCGGGACGTCGAGGCATTCGAACTCGCCGTCGAGTGCACGGCCGAACGTACCGGCGAGGTCGTCGGCCTCGGCCGTCGCGAGGAATCCGACCTGCCCGAAGTTGAGGGCGAAGACGGGCACGCCGGTGCCGGCAAACGCGCGGAGTGCCCGGAGGATGGTGCCGTCGCCACCGAGCGTGACCACGAGATCGACCGACGGCTCGCGCGGATCGTGGTCGATCAGCAGCAAGCCCGACGCCTCGAGATCCGCGGATCCGATGTCGCCACGAACGGCGCACAGCTCCACCCCACGCTCCAGGCAGGCCGCGACGAGCAGGCGCACCGCCGACTCGAGCATCCCGTAGCCCTCGCGCGTCATCAGCGCAACGCGCCGGGCGCTGCTGCCTCGGGTCGGGGCGCTCATGCGACCCCCTCGGCCAGCGCGGGCGTGAGCTCGGCCTCGGCGCCCTCGCGGCCGGCCTCGACGAGGTGGAGGAAGGTCTCCCGGTTGCCCTTGGGCCCGGGCAGTCCCGCCGGCGCGGCACCCATCACGGCCCATCCGAGCTCGCGCGCAGCCGCAGCCACGGAGCCCACGGCCTCGAGACGCAGCTCGGGCTCGCGCACCACGCCGTTCTTCCCGACGCGGTCCTTGCCGACCTCGAATTGCGGCTTGACCATGAGGAGCGCATCGAACGCCGGGCCCACGCACTGCGCAACCGCGGGCAGCACCTTGGTGAGCGAGATGAACGAGACGTCGGCGACGACGGCGTCCACCGGTTCGCCGACGGCCGCCGGATCGAGGTCCCGCGCGTTGGTGCGCTCGAGCAGGGTCACACGCGCATCCTGGCTGATGCTCCAGGCGACCTGCCCGTAGGCGACGTCGACGCCCACCACGTGCGCCGCTCCGCGCTGCAGGAGACAGTCGGTGAAGCCGCCGGTGGAGATCCCGACGTCGAGCCATCGACGGTCTGTCACCGGAACGGCCAGCGCATCGAGCGCCGCTGCAAGTTTGTGCCCACCGCGGGAGACGTACTCCCGGCCGCCGCGGAGGGCGATCTCGGTGCTCTCGTCGATCTGCTGGCCCGGCTTGCTGGCGGGCTCGCGCCCTGCTCCCAGCAGGACTTGCCCCGCCATCACGGCCGCTGCCGCGCGGGTGCGCGAATCAAACAGACCACGCTCGACGAGGAGCGCATCGATGCGGGTCCGTGCCATGCCGAGGGGACGATACCTCCCGCGTGTGTCGACCCTCACCGCCACGCGGGGGACACAGAACGCCTCCGTGCCCAGCATCACGCCGAACTGCAGGCAAGTTTCGCTTATGTAACTGCTGTGTCCAACCGTAGCTCTCTCCTGCACACCGGGGCCGTTCCGCACCAGTCTCGCCCCACGAAGCGGCGCATCGCCACGTTTGCGCTCGAAACCCAGGCGGCGTACAAGTTCGGGCTCGCCATCCTCGTTGGCATCGGCGCGATCGCGGCCGGTCTGACGGCCTCGGCCGGCGCCCTGATCCTGATCGTCGCGATCCTCGTGGCGAGCCGCGCTCTCCGCATCCTCGACGCCGGCGATCGCACCACCTTCCGCCCCACCGGCGAGGCCGGCTGGGATGCCGCGCTCGCAACGGCCTGGGCAACGATCGCCATCGTGCTCGCTGCCGACGGCGCAACCGCCGGCGCGTTCATCGCCGGTTCGGGCGCGATGATCCTCGCCATCCTGCGCCTGCGCACGCGCTACGTCGTCTAGGCGACTCGCTCCGGTCGCTCGGCGCCACTAGCGCCGAGCGCCAGGCACGTCGGCTCGCGTGCCGCCGGTACGCGACACGGTGATCCGCGTCGCCGTGCGCAGTTCGCCGGCCGCTGCCGAGAGCACGACCCGGTCGCGTCCCTCGGCCTTGGCCCGGTACACCGCGGCATCAGCCCGCATGAGCAGGGTGCTCGTGGTGTCGGCGTCGACCTCGAGCCCGGCGACGCCGATGCTCACCGTCAGCGCAAGCCCCTCGACCGAACGATCGACTCGCCACGCGTGCGCGAACTGCTCGGCACGACGCAGGGCCTGGTCGACGCCGGCGCCAGGCAGCACGACCGCGAACTCCTCGCCGCCGACGCGTGCCACGAGGTCGCTCGCCCGGCTCTGGCTGAGCAGCAGCTCGGCGAAGCGCACGAGCGCCAGGTCGCCGACGGCGTGCCCGTGCTCGTCGTTGACCTGCTTGAAATGGTCGAGGTCGAGCAGCATCACGCTGAGCGGCAGGCCCGTGCGCCCGGCATCGATCACGGCGGCCGCGAAGCGGCGGTCGAAGCTGCGTCGGTTCAGCAGGCCCGTGAGGGGATCCGTCGCCGAACTGGTGCGCAGCGTGCGGATGAGCCGGTGGAGGTTCTCCGAGAGCGCGCGCACGGTCGCGACGACCACGGTCGTCGCGACCGTGAAGAGGAGGAAATGACCGACCGGGAAGCCTGGCTCCTGCGGCGAGGCGGCGAGCGCAGTGCCGTAGCCCGCGATCGTGAGCGCGCCGGCCGCGATCACCTCGCGGCGCCGCAGCAGGTAGGCAGCCCCGAGGAGCGGCCAGAGGTAGAACAGCTCGATGCCGTTCACACCCTGCACGAGCGCGATGAACGCCGACAGGAGCGTGATGCAGACGACCACGTTGAGGATCGTCACCACGCGGTAGCGCTCGAGCGACACGCGCCACGCGGCGATGGCGAGCAGCAGGAAGCAGACGAGCCCGAGGTGGGCGATCCACGGGGCATCGGTGTCGACCCCCGGCGCCGCGAGCACGGCCTCGACCGAGATCGCCCCGACGACCAGCATGCCCACCGCCACCGCTCTCCACCGGGCGATCGCCCGGGGCGGGATTGCCAGTGGTACTGACGAGTCCGAGATGGACGAGTAGAACTGCGGATGGGACACGGGGTGAAACCTGGGACAAGATCCACGCACCCTGGGACTGGGCGCGGGATGGGTCTCACCTCACGTTGTAACAGACGTTACCGGGCCCTTGGAAGAGTTGCTGACGTGCCGTCAACGAACCGGACACACATACCTTCCACCCCGCCGCGTCCAGCCTGGGACGCGGTCCGGTTGCCTTTGGTGCTCAGCGTTACCGAGCGGCGGCGGTGGTGCCGTTCTGGCGTACCCCAAGGCGACCGGCGATGGCCATTGCAACTCGATCGGGGGTGAAGCCGACCTCGGCGTGCAGCAGCGCCGGCTTGCCGTGGGTGACGTAGCGGTCGGGCAGGCCGATGCGCAGCAGATCCGGGATCCGCCGACCGGACGACTCGAAGTACTCGAGCACGCCCGTGCCGAAGCCGCCCGCGAGGACACCTTCCTCGAGCGTGACGAGCAGCTCGTGCTGCGCGGCCAGCTCGTCGAGGAGCGCACCGTCGAGCGGTTTGGCGAAGCGAGCATCCACGACGGTCGGTGCGGCCCCGAGCTGATCCTCGAGCAGCTCGGCGGCCTCGAGCGCGAGCTGCACGCCCGAGCCGTAACCGACGAGCGCGACCCGGTCGCCGGAGCGCAGTACTTCGCCCTTGCCCACCTCGTAGGCGTGCGGAGTGGTAGGCACCTCGGCGCCGGGACCCGCGCCGCGCGGGTAGCGCAGGCCGAACGGGCCCTGGTCCCAGGTGACCGCGGTGCGCAGCAGGTGGACGAGCTCAGCCTCGTCGCGCGGTGCAGCAAGGACCATGTTCGGGATCGAGCGCAGGTACGCGATGTCGAACACGCCGTGGTGCGTGGGGCCGTCGTCGCCGACGAGCCCGGCCCGGTCCATGGCGAGCACCACCGGAAGCTTCTGGAGCGCGAGGTCGTGGACGATCTGGTCGTAGGCGCGCTGCAGGAACGTGGAGTAGATCGCGGCGACGGGCCGAACGCCCTCGAGCGCGAGCCCGGCCGCGAACAGGAGCG
>JAGIBJ010000084.1 GCA_017744415.1 Solirubrobacteraceae bacterium | reverse complement strand
CCCTTGATGTTCACGGCGGGGTTGCCGTCAATCGTCAGGTCGATGGCACCGCCGGCCTTGATCCAGATGTCGGAGCCGACCTTGCCCGCGGCGATGTTGCCGGTGACGGTCGTGCCCTTCGTCGTGAGGGTCGCGGTGGCGGAGGTCAGCGACCAGTCGCCCTTGGACGCGGCGACCTGGTTGCCCGAGGCATCCGTGATCTTCGCGCCGGCCGGGTCGCCGTAGTAGACGTAACCGCTGAGCGAGCCGTCGAGCGTGAAGCTCGAGTCGGTGGCCTTCGCGGTGGCCGTGAGGGCGATCTTGTTGCCGTCGAGCTCACCCTTGCCCGAGAACACGGTGTTCCCGGCCGAGACGTTGCCGTCGAAGTTCACGACTGCGGTCTTGCCCGTCGCCCAGGTGGCGGTCGCGTTGCCCTTGAGGGCCACGCCGCCGAAGGTGGCGTCGAGCGTGCCGTTGCCGTTGACCCAGTAGCTGTCGCCGTTCTTGCCGGCGGTGGCGTTGCCGGTGACGGTGACGCCCTTGGCGGTGATCGTGGCGGTCGCGGAGGTGATCGCGGCGTCGCCCTTGGCAGCAGGGACCTTCGCGCCGGAGGCGTCGAGGATCTTGTCGCCGGCCGGATCGCCGTAGTAGTAGACGCCCTCGGCAGCACCGGTGATGGCGAAGCCGCTCTCGGTGCCCTTGGCGGTGCCCTTGATGGTCACCTTCTTGCCGTCGACGGTGCCGTTGCCGGTCACGACGAAGTTGCCGTAGGAGACGGTGCCCTCGAAGGTGACGGCCGGATCGGAGCCGAGGATCCAGCTCGCGGTGGCCGAGCCCTTGAGGGTCGCGCCGTTGTAGGTGGCGTCGACGTTGCCGGTGCCGTTCGCGTAGAGCTGGCTGCCGACCTTGCCGAGCGTGGCCTTGCCGGTGAGGGCGAGGTTCTGCGCGTTGACCGAGCCGCTCGCGCTGGTGACGACGAAGTCACCCTTCTGCGCGGCGACCTTCTTGCCCGAGGCGTCCGCGATGGTGTCGCCCGCCGGATCGGCGTAGTAGACGACGCCCTCGACGGCACCCTTCAGGGAGAAGCCGGAGACGGTGGAGGCAGCGGTGCCGGAGAAGGCGATCTTCTTGCCGTCCATCGTGCCCTTGCCCGTGAGCACCGTGGTGCCCGTGGTGACGGTGCCCTCGAAGCCGATCGCGCCGTTGTTGGCGCTGCTCGAGTAGGTCACGCCGGCCGAGCCCTTGATGGTCACGGCGGGGTTGCCGAAGGTCACGTCGAGCGTGCCGCCGGCGTTGACCCAGATCTCCGAGCCGACCTTGCCCGCGGTCACCTTGCCGGTGACGGTGGTGCCCTTGGTGGTCAGCGTGGCGGTCGCCGAGGTGAGCGACCAGTCGCCCTTGGAGGCGGCGACTTCCTTGCCGGAGCCATCAGTGATCTTCGCGCCGGCCGGGTCGCCGTAGTAGACGTAGCCGCTGAGCGCGCCGTCGATGACGAAGCTCGCGTCGGTCGCCTTGGCGGTGGCCGTGAGGCTGATCTTGTTGCCGTCGAGCTCGCCCTTGCCGGAGAACACGGTGTTCCCGGCCGAGACGGTGCCGTCGAAGTTCACGACGCCGGTGGTGCCGGTGGCCCAGCTGAACGTGCCGTTGCCCTTGAGCGCGACGCCCGCGTAGGTGGCGTCGACGGTGCCGTCGCCCTTCACCCACAGCTTGTCGCCGTTCTTGCCGGCCGTGGCCTTGCCGGTGACCGTGACGCCCTTGGCGGTGATCGTGGCGGTCCCGGAGGTGATCGCGGCGTCGCCCTTGGCGGCAGCGACCTGCTTGCCGGAGGCATCGGAGATCGTCTCACCCGCCGGATCGGCGTAGTAGTACACGGCTTCGGCCGCGCCGCTGATCGTGTAGTTCGGGTCGGTGGCCTTGGCGGTGCCCTTGATGGTCACCTTCTTGCCGTCGACCGTGCCGGTGCCCGTGACGACGATGTTGCCGTAGGTGACGGTGCCCTCGAAGTTCACGGCCGGGGCCTGACCGAGGATCCAGCTGGCGGTGGCCGAGCCCTTGAGCGTCGCGCCGTTGTACGTGGCGTCGACGGTGCCGCCGCCGCTCGCGTACACCTGGCTGCCGACCTTGCCGAGCGTGGCCTTGCCGGTGAGCGTGAGGTTCTGGGCCGTCACGGTGCCGGTGGCGCTGGTGACGACGAAGTCGCCCTTCTGCGCCGCGACCTGCTTGCCCGAGGCATCAGCGATGGTGGCGCCGGCCGGATCGGCGTAGTAGACGACGCCCTCAACGGCGCCCTTGAGCGAGAAGGCGGGGGAGGTGCTGACGGCGTCGCCCGTGAAGGCGATCTTCTTGCCGTCCATCACGCCCTTGCCCGTGAGCACCGTGGTGCCCGTGGTGATCGTGCCCTGGAACGTGATCGCGTTGGTCGCGCTGTCCCAGTCAACGTTGGCCGAGCCCTTGATCGTCACGGCCGGGTTGCCGAACGTGGTGTCGATCGTGCCGCCGGCGTTCACCCACGTGACGCCGCTGGCCTTGCCGGCCGACATCGCGCCGGTGAGGGTGGTGCCCTTCGTCTCGAGCTTGCCCTGGGTGGTCTTCAGGAAGAAGTCGCCCTTGGCAGCGGTGACGAGCTGGCCGTCCTTGTTCTCGACCTTCCGCGCGCCCGGAGTGCCGTAGTACATGTAGCCCTCGGCCGCACCGCTGAACGTGTAGTTCGGCTCGGTGATCTTGGCGTCGCCCTTCAGCGTGATCTTGCGACCGTCGAGGGTGCCGGTGACGTTGGCCACGGCGGTGGTGCCGTTGGTGACCGAGCCGGCGAAGGCCAGCACCGGGTACTGCTCTTCCTGCCAGGTGAACGAGCCGGTGCCCGTGATCTTCACGCCGCCGCCGCTGACGGAGACGGTGCCGCCGCCCGTGGCGTACATGTCGCCGCCGGCCTTGACGAGCGAGACGTCGCCGCTGACGAGCGTGTTCCAGACCATCGCCTGGCCGGTGCCGGCAGCCTTGACGACGAAGTCGCCCGGCTTGGCGGCGACCTGCTTGCCGGCAGCGTTCGGGAGGGTGACACCCGTGGTGTCGCCGTAGTAGAGGACGCCCTCGAACTGGCCCTGGGCCGCGATCTGGGCGGTGGCGAAGGACAGGTTGCCCTTCGTCGTGATCTTGTTGGCGTCGATGGTGCCGTTGGCCTTCAGCGTGGTGCCGAATGCCTTGACGGTGCCCTCGTACGTGGCGGCCGGGCTCGCGCCCTCGACCCAGGTGACGTTGGCCGAGCCGCTGAGCTCGGTGTCGCCGTAGGTGCCGCTGAGCGCGCCGGAGGCGTTCGCCCACTCCTTGCCCGCCACGCTGCCGAACGAAGCGGTCGCGCCGAGCTTGAGGGTCTGGTAGGTGGCGTCGGCCGTGGCGCTCTTGACGATCCAGTCGCCCTTCTTCGCTGCGGTCTCCTTGCCGGAGCCGTCGATGATCGTGAGACCGGAGAGGTCAGCGCCGTAGTAGACGACGCCCTCGACCGAGCCCTTCACTGCGAGGCCGTTCTGCGCGAACGAGCCATCACCCTTGAGGCTGAGCTTGTTGCCGTCGACCGTGCCGGAGACGTTGCCGACCGCCGTGGTGCCCTGCTTGAGCGAGCCCTTGAAGGCGACGGAGGGGAGCTGGCCGGAGACCCAGGTCATGTCGGCGCTGCCCTTGAGGCTGGTCTCGCCGAGCGTGAGGTCGACGGTGCCGCCGCCCGAGGCCCAGAGGTCGCCACCGACGCGCGCCATCGAGGCGGCGCCCGTGAGGTCGAAGCCCTTGGCCGCGACCTTGGCGGTTGCGCTGCGGAGGATGAAGTCACCCTTCTTGGCGGCGACCTTGGTGCCGTCCTTGCCGGCGACCTGGTCGCCCGACTTGTCGCCGTAGTAGACGACGCCGTCGACGGTGCCCTTGATGGAGAGGTCGGGGTTGACGAGCGAGCCGGAGCCGGTGAGGTCGATCTTGTTGCCGTCGACGGTGCCGGTGGCCGAGGCGATGGCCGTCGAGCCGGAGCCGACGGTGCCCTTGAAATCAACGGTGGGGTTTCCGCCCTTCACCCAGCCGAAGTCGGCGGTGCCCTTGATGGCGGTGTCCGGGAGGCCGGCCACCGAGACGGTGAGGTCGAGGGTGCCGGTGCCCTTGGCCCACTGCTCGCCGTCGACGTCGCCGATGCGGGCCGAGCCCTTGATGTCGACGCCCTTGGCGGTGACGCTGGCGGTCGCGGTCTTGACGAGGACGTCGCCCTTCTTGGCCTGGACCTGCGCGCCCGCGCGGTTCTCGACCGTGCGGCCGGCGAGGTTGTCGCCCCAGTAGGCGATGCCGTCGATGGCGCCCTTCACGAGAAGGTCGTTGCTGGTGAGGGTCGCGTCACCCGTGAAAGTGAGGGTCTGCGCGTCGAGGGTGCCCTTCGCGTTGGCGACGAACGCGTCGGCGAACTTCACGTCGCCGGCGAAGTCGGCCTGCTGCTTGCCGTCGCGGATGTAGGTGAAGTCGGCGGTGCCGGTGGCCTTGCCCTCGGGGAGCTGACCGTTGGCCGGGATGGTCGCGTTGACCGTGCCGTTGCCCGTGGCCTTCAGGAGGCCGGTGCTGTCGAACTCGGCGGTGAGCTTCGCGCCGGTGAGCTTCACGGCCGTGCCGAGGCCACCGTCGCCGGTGACCGTGACGGTGAGGCCATCGCCCGTGAGCACGTTCGCGAGCGTCATCTTGAGCGTCGCGTTGCTGACGGAGATCTGCTTGTCACCCTCGCCGACGGTCACGAGCGGTGCCGTGCCGTTGACGTTCATGTGGTAGCCGGCGCTGTCCTTGACGAGGTCGCCGGCGAAGTTGATCGGCTGGCCGCCGACGCTCGGGAGCACCGAGCCCTCGGCGGGCGAGCGGAGCACGAGGCTGAAGCGGTCGAGCGCGTAGAAGCGACCCTCGAAGTTGAGCTTGGTGGCCGTCCCACTGGACCACTTGAGCTCGATGCCGCCCTTGATGCCGATGAAGCCGTTCTGGAGCACGGCGGTCAGCGACGTGATGGAGGCGCCCTTGAAGACCTCGTCGCCGACCTTGATGTCGGACTCGCTGACGGCGGTCTGGACCGCGGCCGCGAGCATGCGCGAGGCAGCGCTACCGCCGGAGGTCGTGCTGACCTCGGCAATGGCGGAGTTGCTGATCGAGACGGCAGCGTCGTCGGCGGCGCAGCTGGCGCCGGCACGGACGAGCTTGGAGCCGGTGATCTTGTAACCACTGGCGAGGGTCACCTCGGGGGAGGTGGGGTTGGCGTTCCACGCGTTGCAGAGATCCGACTGCGTGACGTTGGCCGTCGCGGCCTGGCTCAGCGCCGGCGAGAAGCCGAGCACGAGCAGCAGCGACGTGACGAGGACTGAGAGGCGGTGCAGGGGGCGGCGCGTTGCCGCATCCTTGCGGCTGCTGCCCCGCTGGGACGGGTGGGACATGTTGCTCCTCCAGAAGCGACGTGAAGTTCGGTTGGGACTCCGAACCGGGAGGCAGTGTGACAGCTGCACACTTCTTGGGCAACTTCCCGGTGTATCGCTGAGCATTGCTCAATGGCCCGCGGTTGCTGAGGGTAACCGCGGGGACCGCCCCGAAAAGCGGCTCTCGCCCGTCGTTGCTGGGGATTTCGCCTTGACGACGGGGGCGTAGCTATGTCTGTCCTGGCCGCGGCATGGATTCGGTTGTTGCTGGCCAAGTCGCGATCGGCGTGAGGAGGACTCCTCGGCGCCGAGGCGAATCCAGCACTGACCCAGTCGCTCCCCCGATGCGCTGCTCGATGAGCGTGGTGGTTGAGCGTGGTGGATGGTCAAGCTGAGGTAGAGCTTGATGTCACCAGACCGTGAACGAGAGCCTTATGGTCTCGCCGCAAGCCTGAGTCTCAGCTAGAGGTTAATGCCGGCAAATTGCGCGTCCGGGCCCTGTCGACCGCCCGCGGACGACCTGACGACTCCGGCGGGGAGGCGGTAGCGTCGAGGTCCACCGTCCGATCGGCGTTCAGACCGGAATCCGCTTCTGCGGAGAGGGAACCGGCCGATACCAAAACGATGAGTCATGTTGCTGCCGCGCCGCCGACCCCGCCCGACGTGCTGAGTCCTGAGCTCGAACTGGACGCGATCCTGGAGCAGGGAACGATCGCGTCGGTGTACCAGCCGATCGTCGAGCTCTCCTCCGGGTCGGTGGTGGGCTACGAAGCGCTGGCTCGCGGGCCGCAGGACTCGCCGCTTCACACCCCCGGTGCGTTGTTCGGCACGGCCGTACGGGCCGGGCGTCTCGAAGCGCTTGACTGGGCCTGCCGAGCGGCGGCCCTGCGCGGGGCGCTCGGCACCGCGATCGAACGGCCGAGCGCCCTCTTCGTGAACATCGAGCCGGTGGCAGCGATGGCGTCGATCCCGACGCAGTTCGACGAGGTCGTCGCCGATGCCCGCGAGCGCCTGCAAGTCGTGTTCGAGTTCACCGAGCGAGCGCTGACAGATCGTCCGGCCGAGGTCCTGCAGGCGGTCGAGCAACTGCGCCGGCTCGGTGCGATGATCGCGCTCGACGACGTGGGCGTCGACCCGCGATCGCTGGCGCTGATGCCGTTCCTGCGGCCCGACGTCATCAAGCTCGACATGAGCGTCGTCCAAGGCCGCGCGTCGCTGCGGATGGCCCGCACGATGCATGCGGTCAATGCTCAGGCGGATGCCTTCGGTGCCATCGTTCTCGCCGAGGGGATCGAGACTCCGGAACACCTGCAGCGCGCTCTCGCGCTCGGAGCGACGCATGGCCAAGGCTGGATGTATGGGCGCCCTGCTCCCGCGCCTTCGCTGCGGCCGGTGGGAACGACGTTCCCGATGGCACGGCGCAGTCACGCACCGGGATCGGAACCGACTCAGGACGTCACGCCGTTCGAGCAGATTGCTGCCGCCGACGAGCGCTCGCGGGTGGCGACCAAGCAGCTCCTGTTGGCGCTCTCGCGGCAGCTCGAGCTGCAGGCGGAGGATCTCGGCCCGGAGGCGGTGGTAATCACCAACCTGCAGGCCGAGCGCCACCTCACGGCCGCGACGCGCGAGCGCTATCGGCGGCTCGCCGAGCGCACGGCTTTCGTCGGCGTGGTGGGGGAACACATCTCCGGCGAGCCGGTGGCCGGCGTGCGCGGGGGCGCACTTGCTCCGTCCGATCCGATGGCGCAGGAGTGGAACGTCTTTGTCATCAGCCCGCATTTCACGGCGGCGATGGTGGCCCGCGACCTCGGCGACGACGGCGACGACATGGCGCGACGCTTCGAGTATCGACTGGTCTACGACCGATCGGCTGCGGTGAGCGCCGCGCGACTGCTGATGGCGAAGATCGCGCCGCAGCACTGACCCTTTCGCGGCGCCTGCAAGGCGCAGTGCGCATGCGTCGCCCCAGACCGCGCAGCGACCGGCGCGGTGCTACCATCTCGACTCCCGCGGGGCTGTAGCTCAGCTGGTAGAGCGCCGCCATGGCATGGCGGAGGTCAGGGGTTCGAGCCCCCTCAGCTCCATCACCCGCACTGCATCGAGGCCCCGGCTCACGCCGGGGCCTCGGTCGTTTCGAGGAGCTCTCTGTGCCGTCCGAGGACCGCTGGCCGGCGTCTCCCGGAGGCGTGGCATGGGTGCCGCAGAACGACGAAGGGCGCCCCCGGAGGGGCGCCCTTCGCGAAGTGACTGAGAGCCTTGGGGGCGGTTCCCCCTAGGCCAGGAACTCCGGGATGTCGAAGTCGCGCTCGCTCAGGTTGTTGACCGACAGGAAGTCGGGCACGCCGAGCTCGTCGTCGCTCACCGGGGCGGCCGGGCGCGGCGCCCTGCGGGACGCTCGGATCTCGTCTCGCCCCCGGCGATCGTCCTCCATCACCGGGTTCTCGACGGCGTCGAGGCGGGCGGTGAGGGCGCGGTGCGCCTGGGCGGTGTCGCGGAGGATGCGCTCGGCGTTGGAACGCATCGAGTTCGCAAGCTGGTTGAGGTTGTTGCCGAGCTCGGAACCCTCCTCGAGCACCTCGCTGGCGGCGATGCGCGCGTTGCTGACGACCTCGCGGGCGCGGCGCACGGCCTCCTCGCGACGCTCCTTGACCTCGCGCTCGACCTCGGCACGCAGTGCCGCGGCCTCGTCCTCGACGCCGGCCAGGATGCGCTCGCGCTCACCCTCCGCCTCGTCGCGGACCTTCTTCAGCTCCGCCTCGAGCATCGCCTTCTCGCGGGCGAGCTCGCCGCGCACCTGGCGGCGGACGGTGTCGGCCTCGTGCTCGGCCGCGCCGATCACCTCATCGGCCTCGGCCTGGGCGGAGGAGAGGAGTTCGTCGACCTCGCCGCGCGTTTCACGGACGAGCTGCTCGGCCTCGGCGCGGGCGGCGTCGAGGATCTGCGCGGCCTCGCGCTGCACGGCGTCGCGCTCGGCGATCGCATGCTCGCGGGCGCGTGCGGCGCTCTCCCGCGCCTTCGCCTCGGCGCGTGCGGCGCGGGCCTTGCCGGCGGCGATGATCTCACCGCTCTCACGCTCGGCGGCCTCGACGCGCAGCTCGGCGGCGCGGTCGGCCTCGGCGATGCGCTCGCGCGCGCGGCGCTCGGCCTGGCGGCGCAGCTCCTCGGCGGCGCGCTCGGCGGCATCGACCACCAGCTCGACCCGGGCGGAGGCGTTGCCCCACGGCGTGCCCTTCCCAGCAGGGGTGGTGTCTCCGGAGCCGGCATCGCCGGCGAACGGGCGCACGGGCTCCTTACTGCCTTCGGCGTTGGCCATGCCCGCGATGGTACGCGTCACTCCGGTCGTCATGGAAGTCTGCTTCGCCCCGGCGCAGCCCGCTCCTGCACGGAAAGGTGCAAATCCGTGCGCTCGGGGGGGCTCGGAACTGGCGGCTGGCGCGGGGGCGCTCCTCGCGCACGCGCGCGCGAGAAGACGTTCGCGCGCGCTCCCCACGTATCCTGATCCCCCGCAGATGGCCGACTACCGTTACGACCCGCACGAGATCGAACCCCGCTGGCAGCAGGTGTGGGAGGACGAGCAGACGTGGGTCGTTCCCGAGGATGGCCCGACGGACCGCGACGCCTACGTGCTCGAGATGCTCCCGTACCCCAGCGGCGAGCCCCACGTCGGCCATCTGAAGAACTACACGATCGGCGATGCGGTGGCCCATTTCCGCCGCCGCACCGGCCACCGCGTGCTGCACCCGATGGGCTACGACTCCTTCGGCCTGCCGGCGGAGAACCACGCGATCAAGACGGGCCAGCACCCGCGTGAGTCGACCGACGCCGCGATCGCGAGCTTCCAGGAGCAGTTCCGTCGCTGGGGCGTCTCGATCGACTGGACCCGCGAGCTCTCCACCTGTACGCCGGAGTACTACCGCTGGACCCAGTGGATCTTCCTCAAGCTCTACGAGGCCGGGCTGGCCTACCGCAAGGAGGCGGCGGTCAACTGGGATCCTGTCGACGAGACCGTGCTCGCGAACGAGCAAGTGATCGACGGCCGCGGAGAGCGCTCGGGTGCGCTGGTCGAGATCCGTCAGCTCACGCAGTGGTTCTTCCGCATCACCGACTACGCCGAGCAGCTCCTCGACGACCTCGAGACGATCGAGTGGCCCTCGCACGTGAAGACGATGCAGCGCAACTGGATCGGACGCTCGCGCGGCGCCGAGGTGCAGTTCCGCTGCGAGGAGCTCGACACCTCGTACACGGTCTTCACCACTCGCCCCGACACACTTTTCGGGGCGACCTTCTTCGTGATGGCGCCGGAGCACCCGGATGTCGCGGAGCTCGCCAAGGGCACCCCGCAGGAGCAGGCCGTCGCCGACTACGTGCGCCAGGCGATGGTGGGAGACACCAAGGAGCGCGGCGACGACGCCCGCGAGAAGACGGGCGTGTTCACCGGTCGCCACGTCGTCAACCCCGTCAACGGCGAGCTGCTGCCGATCTACGTCGCCGACTACGTGCTGATGGACTACGGCACGGGCGCGATCATGGCCGTGCCTGCGCACGACGACCGCGACTTCGCCTTCGCCACGAAGTACGAGCTGCCGATCAAGCAGGTGATCGCGGGGGAGGGCGGGCCGAGTCAGCCCGTCGAGCTGCCGTACCTCAGCGACGGCCCGCTCATGAACTCCTCGCCCGAGTTCGACGGCACTCCGAACCGCGAGGCGCTCGACGCGATCGTCGATTGGCTCGACCGCGACGGCAAGGGCAAAGCGACCGTCAACTACCGCCTGCGTGACTGGCTCGTCAGCCGCCAGCGTTACTGGGGCTGCCCGATCCCGATCATCCACTGCCCGAGCTGCGGGATGGTGCCGGTGCCCGAGGCCGATCTCCCGGTCGTCCTCCCGGACGTCACCGACTACAAGCCCAAAGGCAAGAGCCCGCTCGCCGCGGCGACCGACTGGGTGCACACGTCATGCCCGTCGTGCGGCGGCGCAGCCGAGCGCGAGACCGACACGATGGACACGTTCGTCGACTCGTCCTGGTACTTCCTGCGCTACACCGACGCGCAGAACACCGAGGCGGCGTGGGACAAGAAGATCGTCGACCGCTGGATGCCCGTCGACCAGTACATCGGCGGCGTCGAGCATGCGATCCTCCACCTGCTCTACGCGCGGTTCTTCACCAAGGCGCTCGCCGACATGGGTCTGCTCACCGCCCGCGAGCCCTTCGCGAACCTGTTCACGCAGGGGATGATCACCAAGGACGGGGCGAAGATGTCCAAGTCCAAGGGCAACGTCGTGAGTCCGCGCGTGATGGTCGAGCGCTTCGGAGCCGACACCCTGCGCACGTACGTGCTCTTCATGGGCCCGCCCGAGCAGGACGCCGACTGGAGCGACGAGGGCGTCGAGGGCATGAGCCGCTTCATCTCGCGGCTCTGGCGCACGTCGGCTGAGGCCGCCGGAGAGCTCCCCGCCGAGGCGCTCCCGGCCGAGCCCAACGCCGACGGCCTGCGCATCCTGCGCAAGGCGCACTGGGCGATCGACAAGGTGACCGCCGACATCGGTGGGCGCTTCTCGTTCAACACCGCGATCGCCGCGGTGATGGAGCTCCTCAACGAGCTCAGCGCCGCCAAGCGCGGCGAGGCTGAGCCCGGTGTGGTGCGCTTCGCGCTCTCCACGGCCAACTCGCTGCTCTACCCGTTCGCGCCGCACGCGACCACCGACGGCTACGCGCTCCTCAACGACGGCGCGCGGCTGTGGGAGCAGCTCTGGCCCGAGGCGGAGGCGCGCTACCTCGTCGCCGACGAGATCGAGCTCGTCTGCCAGGTGATGGGCAAAGTCAGAGGCCGCGTGACCGCGCCGGCCGACGCCGACAACGCCACGCTCGAGGAGCTGGCGCGCAACGAGCCGAACGTCGCCGCGCACCTCGACGGCAAGCAGGTCGTCAAGGTGATCGTCGTGCCCGGCAAGCTCGTGAACTTCGTCGTTCGCTAGCAACGGGCGGACGGATCCGGCACCGGGCTTGACCGGTGTCGGGAGCGCGGTCCTTCGCTAGAACCACGGCCATGGGTGCCCCGGAACGGCCCGAGCACGAGCAGGCACGGCTCGACCGTCAGCTGAGCGAGCTGCTGCAAGAGCTGCGCATCGCGATGCCGGGCGTGCAGCTGCTGTTCGCGTTTCTGCTCGCCGTACCGTTCCAGGCGCGGTTCGGGGAGGTGTCGGACTTCGCGCGCGATGTCTACCTCGCGACGCTGCTCTGCGCGACGCTGAGTTCGGCGTTGCTGATCGCTCCCGCCGCTTATCACCGACTGCTGTTCCAGCGCGGCGACAAGCGCCGGATCATCCGGTTCGCGGAGCGAGCCGCGATCAGCGGGCTGTTCTTCCTCGCGGTGGCGATGACCGGTTCGGTGCTGCTCGTCACCGACTTTCTCTTCGGTACGCCGACCACGGTGGTCGTCGGCGTCGCGACGGTCGCGATCTTCGCGTGGTTCTGGTTCGGGGTCGCGGGAGTGCGGCGCCGCGCGCAGCAGCGCTGAACCGACGCAGGACCGCCGGACGCAGGGCGCGCGCCGACCGGTCGGCCCCGAGAGGCGGCCGACCGCGCAAGCCTGAAGGCATGCGCGGCCGGCCGCCTCGGTTCGTCGAGGTCTTAGGGCGTGAGCGTAAGGCTCATCGGGTTGCCGGTGCTGGCGACGAGCGGCGTCACGAGGCCTCCGAAGAGGCCGCACCCGTTGAGGTCGCTGATGGCGTAATTGCCGGCGAGGGTGCCGCCTGAGGCCACGCTGAAGCCCCCCGCGGTGGAGGCCAACGGGATGGTCGTGAGCTGCTTGGTCTGGCAGTTGTTGCCGCCCGCCAGCGGGATGGCACCGAACGCCTTCACCGACTTCACCTTCACGCGCAGCTTGTAACTGAGCGCGAGCGGCGAGGCCTGGCTGAGCGTGACCTGGCTCGTCGCGAACCCGATCGTCGCCGTCACCGGCAGGAACCCGAGCGCGGTGCTGCGGCCCTGGGTGTCGTTGAGCGTGATGCTTCCGGCACCCACGATCTCGGAGAGATCGTTGACCATCACGCTCACCCGCCCGGTGACGGGCATCGGCGACTTGGTCAGTGTCGCGATCGTTGTCGTCCCCTTCGCGGTGAACACGCGCTCGGCGATCACGGGCACGCGGGTCGGGACCGGTGTCGGGCTCGGCGAGGGTGTCGGGAGCGTGTTGGGCTCTGTGCGATAGGTGACCTCCGAGGTCGCCTGCTGCTGGCCCTCGCCGTCTCTGGCGGTGAGCCGGATCAGGTAGTTGGTGCTCCCCGCGAGGCCAGTGATCGTGTACGACCTGGCGCTGCCCGGGAGGCTGATCTGCTGGTTGTTGACCTCGAGCAGGAACGACACCGGCGCCAGCGATCCGGTGGGGTGCCAGTGAATGGTGATCTCCGCGCCGGCGATGTCGGGGTCTTCGAACGCCGGCGGGCCGATCTTCAGGTCGGCCAGGGTCGTGTACTGGATCACCAGCGGCTCCGAGCGGCCACCGTCGTTGTCGATCGCGATCACGTTGGCGGTGTAGCTGGTGGACGGCGTGAGGCCGGTGAATTGGGTTGCGTCCCCGGTCGGTGGCACGGACTTCGTCTGACCGCCGAGCGTGACCTCGTAGCCCTTGAGCCCGGACTCGGGCACGTTGAGCGGAGCGTCCCAGCGGACGATGATCGCGGTCGCCGTCACCTCGCCGAAGCCGCCGCCGTTCGTCGACGGAAGCGGACGGGACGGCGCGAGCGGGTAGAGCTCAGGGCGGGGGCCGATCGAACCGGCGACCTGCGGGTTGCCGGTCGGGGTGGCCGGCGGCGACTGCGGGAGGTCGGCGACCGCGGCGTTGCCGAGGTACTTGCCGGCGCCCCAGCACAGCACCTTCGCGTCGGCGTCGCGGGCGCAGGCGAAGCCGTCCCCGACGCTCACGTCGGTCGCCAAGTCGACGCCGTCGACCACCGCGGGCGCGCCGGAGCCCCAGCACACGACCTTGGTGTCGATGCGGACGGCGCAGTTGTTGCCCGGGCGCGAGGCCATGCGCCAGACCTTGCCGGTGCCCTCGACCACGGTCGGGGTCGTGAAGCTGACGTACTCCTCGTCCTTCTTCGGGCGATGGCTGATCGTCCAGCAGGTGACCTTGCCGTCGTCGAGCACCGCGCAGGTGCCTGAGGCGGAGACGGCTCCGGCGATGCCCGGCACGTTGGTCGCGGTGGCACCCTTGGTCCACACGGCGACCGGGCCCATCATGATCCCGGTGGTCCGGGAGAGGCCGCGGTCCCAGCAGGCGACGCCGCCGGTGGCGCGCACGGCGCAGAACGCCTCACCGGCGCTCGTGACGGCGGTCGCGTCTGTGATGCCGGCGATCTCGTCGTTGATGGCCTCCGCGCCGGCCTGCCAGCAGCGCACACGGCCGGTGGACTGCACGGCGCAGCCCTCACGGTCGTTCACGGCGACATCGGCGAAGTTGGTGATCGCGGTGCCGGAGACGCCGGTCTTCACCAGCCCGACGGGCGCGACGTTGCGCGTGGGCCAGTAGTCCTGGTCGAAGTACCAGGCCCAGCCCCAGCAGCCGATCGAGCCGTCGGTGCGCACGGCGCACTGGTAGCCCTGCTCGCCGGCGTCGACGGTCTTGGCGGGGGCGGCCGCCGGGACGGTCGTCGGTTCGGGGGTGAAGATGCCGGGTCCGGGCGGTGGCGGTGGGCCGCCGACCGCCGTGTAGGCGCCCCAGCAGGTGACGTCGGCCGAGGTCGTGACGGCGCAGGTCTTGCCTGCCCCCGTCGAGAGGGTGGCGAACTCGGCCTGGGCGGCAGCCGGCAGCGCGGTGAGTGCCGCCAAGAGCAGCGCGCAGCACGCGACCGCGCGGCTCAGCAACGCTCGCCAGCGTTCACGCGCAAGAGCAGGATGGGGCATGGGTTCCTCCGAGGCCGAAACGGCGTAAGCCACGTCGGGGGCGTGGCGGGACGCATCGAACGTACCACGACGCGCCGCCCGCGTTGGAAACGAAGCGGATCGGCGGCCGGCGGGCGCCGGCCGCCGATCCGAACGGATCAGGGGCGCGAGGTGAGCGCCAGGCTCATCGTGTTGCCGGTGCTTGCGACGAGCGGCGACACGAGGCCCTCGAAGAACCCGCAGCCATTCAGATCGCCGATCGCGTACGAGCCAGCGAGCGTGACGGCGAAGCCGCCGTCCGGCCAGCGCGACGACGAGGTCGCGTCGAGCGGAACCGTCGAGAGCTGCTTCGTCTGGCACGAGTTGCCACCAGCGATCGGGATGGCGCCGAACGCCTTCACGGAGCGCACCTTGATCCGCAGCTTCGCGGCGAGGTGCAGGCCGTTGTCACGCGAGCCCGTGGCACTCGCCGACGACACGAAGCCGATGGACAGCGTGACCGGCAGGAAACCGAGGGCTGTCGACCGGGCTTGGGTGTCGTTGAGCACCAGATCTGCGGTCACCGGAGCGGTCCGCAGATCCCCGCGAACCGCCAGCGTGCCGGTGAGCGGCAGCGGCGTGCGCGAGAGCGACTTGATCGTCGTCGATCCGGTCACGTTCGCGGCGACGGCGAAGGCCGACGGGCTGATCGGCGTCGCGGTCGGCGTCGGCGTCGGCGTTACGACGGTCGGCGTCGGGGTAGGTGTCGGCGTTGGCGTCGCCGACGAGCTCGTGGCGACGACTTGCAGAGCGGGGGCGGACTCGTTCCCTTCCGGGCTCAGCGCGCTGAGCAAGATCGTGTGCTCGGACTCTGGCTCGAGACCGGTGAACGCGTACGAGCGGGCGTTGGCGCCGACAGTGACGCTCGGGTGGTCGTCGAGGACGAGCCGGAAGCCATCGACGATCGCGTTGCCGGTCGGCTGCCAGTGGACGGTGACCGACGTATCGGTCACGTCCGGGTCACCGAAGTTCGGCACGCCGAGCACGACCTGCGGGAGGGTGCGGTAGGTACGGGTGAGCGGCGCCGACTCGAGCGAGTTGCTGCCGTTCGCGGACACCGTGATCGCGTAGTCGGTGTCTGGAGTGAGTCCGTTGATCTGGAGCTGCGTCTGGCTGGCGGGAACGGCGATCTCACTGGTGCCATAGCGCACGAGGTACTCGGCCACCTGCACGCCAAACCCGGCCGCCGGCGGATCCCACCGGACCACGAGCGAGTTCGGGGTCGCATCGCCGTACGGCGCGGGCGCAACCGGAAGCGGGGCTTCCGGGTGGATGATCGGCTGGGCGTAGATGTCCACCGGGCGCGGCTCCTGCGACCTTGCGACGCTGAAATATCCGATCGGGCGGATGTTGTCGCCAGCGGGGCGGGAGGGGTTGCCGAGGACGCCGTCACTCAGTCGTCGGGCGTTGCCGGAGCACCGTACGGTTGCATCGATGAGCCGAACGCAGCTCGACGAGCCCGTGACGCTGACCTCGGTGCCGTCAGGCCCCTTGCGCGCGGCGGGCAACTCGACGAGTCCAAGACCGAACTGACCGTCGCTGTTGCTGCCGTTGCACAACACAGTGCCGGACTTGGTCTGCGCGCAGAGGTGCGTGGCGCCGACGGCGAGGTCGGCGACGTCGGTGATGGAGGCATCGTCGAGCGGCGGGCCGAATGCGAGGTACTCCTCCTGGTACTTGGGGCGATGCGTGATCGACCAGCACGTCTTCACCCCTCCGACGCGCAGGGCGCAGAGGCCGGACACGGTGACGGCGTCGGTGATTCCGGGCACCTCGGTCGCGACTGCGCCGGTCGTCCAGACCGCGGGGGCCTCGACGGTGTCGGCGAGGCGCGGGAGTCCTCGGTCCCAGCAGGAGACGCGGCCCGACGACCGTCGAGCGCAGAACTGGACACCATTGCTCGTGACGGAAGTGGCGTCGGAGAGCCCGCTGATCGGCTTCGCGACGCCCTCCGGACGCCAGCAGTCCACCGCTCCACTGGCGCGCACCGCGCACCCCTCGCGATCGTTGACGGCGGCGTCGACGTACGTGGAGATCGGCGAGCCGGTGGCGTCTTCGACCGGCTTGACCGTGGGCACCTCGAACGTGATGCCGAGGTCGGTGTTGGTGTAGAGGCCGGCACCCCAGCAGCCCACGGTCCCGTCCTGCCGGACGGCGCACTGGTAGCCAAGGCGGCCGGTCGCCACCGAGCGCGCCGGCCCGGCACCGGGCACGTCGGTCGGGATGGGCTTGCTGTATTTGTCGGATTCGGACAGCGTCGACAGCCGGTAGGCGCCCCAGCAAGAGACCCCCTGATCCGCCGCACGGACCACGCACGTCTGCCGCTCACCCGACGAGAGGGTGGAGCGCTCGGCGTGGGCGGCCGGCGCTGCGCCGAGCACGGCGAGCAAGAGGCTCAGCACCAGCAACGCGCGCGTACGGAGCGCGTGCCAGACGACAACCCGCTGAACGGGACGGGACATGGTTCCTCCGGAATGGAGCGGTGAGCCACGTCGGGGGCGCGGCGGGCTAACCGTCCGACCGTACCACGACGCTGCGGAGCGGATGCGGACGCTTGGCGATATCGAGGCCTGCGAGTCACACCGCGCGCGGAAGAGCGCCCCACTAGGCTCGCTGCCATGCCTGAGGCGGCCAGTCACCCGATCACGACGCGGCGCTGGCACCACGCGTGACCCTGCAGCTCGCCAGCGTGCTCGCCTCGTCGACGGGCGCAACCAACGAGGGTGCGCTCGCGCTCGTCCTGCTCGCCGTCACGGCGTTGCTGATCGTCGCCTACTACGTGTCGGTGCCCTATCCGATCGTTCTCGTGCTCGGCGGGCTGGCGCTGGGGTTCGCGCCGGGCATCCCGGACGTGGAGCTCGAGCCGGACCTCGTGCTCGTGCTGTTCCTCCCGCCGCTGCTCTACGGCGCGGCGTTCTTCTCGTCCCTGCGCGACCTACGAGCCAATCTCGCGCCGGTCGCGAGCCTCTCGATCGGGCTCGTGGTCGGCACGACCGCCGTGGTCGGCGTCGCCGCGCACCAGGTGATCGACGGGATGAGCTGGCCGGCCGCCTTCACGCTCGGCGCGGTGCTCGCGCCGACCGACCCGGTCGCGGCGACGGCGATCGCCGGCCGCCTCGGCGCACCGAGGCGGTTCGTGACGGTCGTGGAGGGCGAGTCACTCATCAACGACGCGACGGCGCTGATCATCTTCAAGTTCGCAGTGGCGGCGACGGTCGCCGGTGGCTTCTCGGCGATGGACGCGGTCGGCGAGTTCGTGCTGAGCTCTGCGGGCGGCATCGGCATCGGCGTCGCCGTCGGTTGGCTCGTGGCGAAAGTCCGGCGTCCGATCGACGATCCGCTGACCGAGATCACGATTTCGCTTCTGACGCCGTTCCTCGCCTACCTGCCGGCTGCGGTCGCGGGGGCGAGCGGTGTGCTCGCCGCGGTCACCTCGGGCATCTGGCTCGGCTGGCGGGCGCCGCTGCTCGTCACGCCGACCACGCGCCTGCAGTCGACTTCGGTGTGGGAAGTGCTGATGTTCGTACTCAACGCTGCGCTGTTCGTGCTCCTGGGCACCCAGCTGCCCGGCATCATCGAGGCGGTCTCCGACACGTTCGAGCCGGAGACGCTGCTGCTCTACGGGGTGGTCGTCTCGCTGGCCGTGAGCGCGACGCGGTTCGCGTGGGTGTTCGGGCAGGCGGGGGTACGGCGGATCGGCCGCAACCAGGCGCGCGAGATGAAGCGGCCGCTCGCGCCGTGGGGCGAGACGTTGCTCGTGGCGTTCACGGGCATGCGCGGTGCGGTGTCGCTGGCAGCCGCCCTTGCGATCCCGGCCACGATCGACGACGGCGGGGCGTTCCCGATGCGCGACCTCATCATCCTGCTCGTCTACTTCGTCATCCTCGCGACGATCGTCGGCCAGGGCCTGATGCTGCCGCTGCTGATCCGGATCGTCGGGCTCGACGATGCCGCGCAGCACGAGGCGCGCGAGGCGGCGGCGCGCGTGAAGGCGGCAAAGGCGGCCATCGCCCGGCTCGACGAGCTCGGCGGCGAATCGTGGGTGGGCGAGGCGACCGCAACGCGGATGCGCGGGCTCTACGAGTTCCGGATCAGACGGTTCAAAGCTCGGCTCGACGACGAAGACGATGGCGAGATCGAGACGCAGTCGCAGGCCTACCAGCGGCTGCGCCGCGAGGTGCTCGACGCCGAGCGCCGCGAGATCGTGCGCCTGCGCGACATCGGCTTCATCTCCTCCGAGGTGCAGCACCGGATCGAGCGCGATCTCGATCTCGAAGACGCTCGCCTGAACTAGTCGCGGGTGCACCGCCCCGGAACGGCCGCGGAGAGTCGTCGCACGGAGCGTGCAGTTTCGTCGCAGTGTGCGCGCGTTCCGGCACAGGGACGCGCGTAGCGTCGCGGGCGTGACGGTCGATCGAGTGCTGGAGGTCGCGGGCCGGTGGTGGCGACCAGCCGCGGTGCTGCTCGTGATCGCCGTGGCCTGGCTGCTGGCGGCGCCGCGCGGGCCCGCCCCTGCGTCGATCGCGTTGTCGGGGCCCCAAACGGGGCACCCCGCACCTGTCGCCAGCGGTGGCCTCGCGTCGAAGCCGGCGACGCCGAGGGTCCGGCGGGTCGTCGTGCACGTGGCCGGCGCCGTGCGGCGGCCTGGCGTCTACCGGGTCCGCGCGCCCGGCCGGCTCATCGATGCGGTGCAGCGGGCCGGCGGGCTCACGGCTGATGCCGATCTCACGCAGATCAACCTGGCCGCGCGGCTCACCGACGGTCGGGCGATCATCGTGCCGCGTTCTCCGGCGACCGGGGATGGGGCCGAACCCGGCGTCGGGACCGCGACGGGCAGTGCGCCGGTGGGCAAGCTCAACGCAAACACCGCCTCCGCCGAGCAGCTCGACGCACTCGACGGCATCGGGCCGGCGATGGCGGCGGCGATCATCGCGCTGCGCACCAAGCTCGGCGGCTTCACTCGCCTGGAGCAGCTCGACGACGTGCCCGGGGTCGGCGAAGCGCGGCTCGCGAGCCTGCAGGCGCAGCTCGAACTGTGAGCGGTACCTGGGTGGGATGGGGTGCGGTGGCGGCGGCTCTCGCCGCCGGCGGTGCGGCCGGGGGCCCGCTGCGGGCCACGGCGCTCGTCGTGGTCGCCGGGATTGCGCTCGCCGCTCCGAGCGGGCGGCGGAGCGTCGCGCTCGCGATCTTCCTCGCGGCGGCGTGGGGTGGGGTCCGCACGGGAATGATCGACCACGCCGCCGCGCCGGTGGTCCCGGCCGAGCTGCGGGGCGAACAGATCACGCTGCTCGAGACGCTGCCCGCTCATGGTCCCGCGATGGCGGCTGGGGTTGCGGCGCGGGCGCGCTGTCACGGTCGCGTGATCGTCGTGTCACCGGCGCGGTATGGCCGGCCGACCCCGCTGCTGCGGCGCGGCTGGATCGTGCTGGCGAGCGGGCGGCTCGTACCGCTCGGCGGCGCCGCCGGTGATGGCCGCCTCGCGCGTCAAGGCGTCGCCGGCCGGCTGCTGCTCACCGACGCGAGCGATAGCGGGCGCCGGCGCGGCGGCCTGTTCGGAGCGGTCGACGGCCTCGCGCGTGGTGCGTCGCAGGCTGCTGTTCATGCCGGCGGGCCGCGCGCCGGGCCGCTCCTCGCCGGGATGGCGCTCGGCACTGCGGAGGAGGTGCGCCAGGACGACCGCGAGCTGCTGCGCGCCGCCGGGCTCTGGCACCTGGCGGCGGCCTCCGGGGGCAACGTCGCGCTGGTGGTCGCGCTCTGCTTCGTCCTCGGATGGCTCGCCGGCCTTCCGGACCGCGCGCGGCTGCTCCTCTCGCTCGTCGCTGTCATCGCCTACGTGCCGCTGGCGGGGGCCGGACCGTCGATCCAGCGTGCCGGCGTGATGGGGTGCGCGGCGCTGCTCGCGCTGCTGGCCGGACGTGAGCACCGCACCGTCGACGCACTCGGGCTTGCGGCCGCGGCGACCCTCGCCGTCGATCCGCGCGCCTGGATGGACGTGGGCTGGCAGCTGAGCTTCGCCGCGACGGCCGCGCTGCTCCTCGGTGCCGGGCCGCTGCAGCGGCGGCTGCGTCGTCTCGGGGTGCCGCGCCCGATCGGGCTGCCGGTCGCGGCGACCGTGCTTGCGACACTGGCGACGACCCCGATCATGCTCGCGACGTTCGGAAGCGTCTCGGCCGTCGGGCTCGTCACCAACGTCGCGGCGGCGCCGATCGCGGCCGTCACGGTGTGGTCGGGCGCGCTTGCGGCGGTGGTGGCGCCGTGGTCGGCGGGCGTCGCTCGGTTGGTCGCCGAACCCGGGGCGGCGGGGGCGTCGGCGACGCTGGCGATTGCGGAGTGGGGCGCCGGGCGGGCACACGCGCAGCTCGGCGGGCAGGCGGTGGTGCTCGCCTTCGCCGGCGCCGCGATCCTCGCCGTCATCCGGCCGGGCCGCCAGCTCACCCTGCTGATCGGGGTGGCGCTCGTTGTCGTGGTGGTGTTGGACGTCCCGCGCCCCCCGAGCGAGCCGCGGCTGGTGGTGTTCGACATCGGGCAGGGCAGCGCCGCGCTGCTGCAGGACGGTGCGGAGGCGGTGCTCGTCGACGCAGGCCCGGTCGATGGCGGCGTGGTCGCGCAGCTCCGGCAGGCTGGGGTGCGGCGCCTCCGAGCGATCGTCCTCAGCCACCCCGCGGCGGACCACGACGGCGGTGCCGCCGCAGTGCTCCGGGCCTTCCCCACCGACCTCGTGCTCGACGGCGGCGCGCCCGGCGGCGGCCCGACGCATACAGCGGCGATCCGCGAGGCCGGGAGACGACATGTCCGCGTGCTGCCAGTGCGGGCGGGGCAGCGGTTCCGAGCGGGCCGGATCGACGTGCGGATCCGCTGGCCCACGCCGGCCGCGGCGGCGCGCCCCGGCGATCCGAATGATCGGGCGGCCGTCGTGCAGGCCACGCTCGGCGACCTCCGCGCGCTGATCCCGGCCGATGCCGAGGGCAACGTGCTCGAGCACCTCACCGGGCTCCGCGCCGACGTGCTCGTGGTGAGCCACCACGGCAGCGAGGATCCCGAGCTGCCGCGCGTGCTGCGCACGCTCCGCCCGGCGGTCGCCGTGATCAGCGTCGGAGCCCACAACGGGTACCGTCACCCGCGTCCGGAGACGCTCGCTGCGCTCCGCAGTGTGCACGTGCCGACCCTCCGCACCGATCACGGTGGATCGGTCGACCTCCGGCGGGCGACGGCCGGCCTCACGATCCGGCGGATCGCGTCGCCGTGATCGCCGTCGGCGTCACGGCCACCGCCCAAAGCTCAGCGCAGCGCGGCGTTCAAGGCCGAGAGCTGGTGGGCCGCGTCGAGCACGAGCGGAGGGCCGTGGCCGAACGCGATGATCTCGGGCCGGAGCTCGGCGAGGCGCTGGATCGAGCGGCGGCAGCTCTCGGGATCTGGCTGATCGACCTTCGGCGGCGGGAAGACGCCGGTGCGCAGGCGGGTGGACACACCGAAGAGCGCATCGCCGGCGATGAGCACGCGGTCGGACTCGCGCCAGAGCGACATGTGGCCCGGCGTGTGGCCGCGGGTGGCGACGGCGACGAACCCGCCGCCGACCTCTGCGCCGTCTTTGAGCTCGACGGCGCGGATCGGGCGGTAACGAACGATCGCGCGCTGCACCGGATTCAGTGGTTGCCCGAGGCGGATCGGCGGCGACACGCCGGCCGCGAGATCGGCGAGGTCGGCGGCGCCGCAGAGCACCTCGGCGCCATGGTCGGCGGAGGTATGCGCGACGGTGCCGGCGTGGTCGATGTGCGCGTGCGTGAGCACGATGCGATCCAGGCGCCGCCCCTCCAGCAGCCGGCGGATGCGGCCGTGGTGGAAGGGCATGCCGGTGTCGACGAGCACCGTGTCGTCGATGAGGTAGGCGTTGAGGCCGAACCGCGGCGCAAGGGGGAGGAGGATCACGCCGTCGGCGATCGTCTGCATCGCGCAAACATACCCCGGCAGAGCGCACCGAACAGACCCGCAACGTGCGGCCGCAGCGAGACGCGGCCGTGGTGTGGGGTGCTCTACCGTTGAAGCGTGGCCTCCCTCAAGCCCGCCTACCTGCTCCACGGCGACGACCACGGCAAGATCGCCGAGCGTCGCGCCAACCTCCGTGGCCTCGCCCAGCGGATGGAAGCCGAGCTCGAGTTCCTCGAGGGCGATCGGTCGACGCCGGCGGCCGCTGCCGCCTCGCTCGCCGCCCTCACCCTCGGTGGGGAACGGCGCGTCGTGATCGTCGACGACGTGCAGAAATGGAAGGAGAAGGACGTCGCCGAGCAGCTCGCGCCCGCGATGGCGCATCTCGACGACCTCACCACCATCGCGTTCTTCGCCCGCGAGGAGAAGAGCAAGACGGCTCCGAAAGCCCTCGTGGACGCGGTCGCGAGGGCGGGTGGCGACGTCGCCGAGGTGAACCTCCCCGAGCAACGCGACCTCTCCGGCTGGGTCGTCCGCGAGGCCGCCCAGCAGCGCATCGAGCTCGATCGCGAGGCCGCCGACCTGATCGCGACCCGCATCGGCCGCCGGCCCTCCCGCCTCTCGCGTGTGCTCGAAGTGCTGGCTCTCGGCACCGACCCCGGCCAGCGCCTCGGCGCGCCGGATGTGGCTCCGTTCGTCGGGGATGACGCCGAGCTGGTGGCGTGGCCGCTCGTCGACGCCCTCGTCGCCGGGCAGGAGCGGCACGCGCTGAAGCTGATGCTCGAGCTCACCGAGCGCGGGGAGTCGCCCGTGCGGCTGCTCGCGATGGTCGAGCGCCGTGCCCGCGAACTCCGCGACCTCGCCGTCCGGCTCGCGGCCGGCGAGTCGCGTCAGCAGGTGGAGGCGTCGGTGAAGGGGCCGCCGTGGGCCCGCGGCAAGCGCGTGCAGGAAGCCCAGCGCGCCGACCGCCAGTGGCTCGACGCCCTCGTCGTACGCCTCAGCCAGCTGGAGTTCGACACTCGCGGCGGCTCGGCCGCCGATCCCGCCGTGCTCGTGGTGCAGCAGCTCTTCCGTCCGCCTGCGGCCGCCCGCGTCTAACTCGCGAGAGCTGAGGGCGGGCGCCACGCCTCACCGCATTCGCCAGCCCCTGGAACGACGAAGCGCCCGGCAAGCCGGGCGCGAATCGAGCGAGTCCGAAGGGACGGGCTAGGCGGCGGAGCCGCGGCGAACGCGAACCGCGCGCGCCTTCTTGCGAGCGCCGGTGTTCTTGTGCAGCGCGCCGCGCTTGACGGCCTTGTCGATCGTCTTCTGGAGGAGACGGAGCTCCTCGCCAGCCTTCGCGTCGTCACCGGAGGAGGCAGCGGCCTCGAGGCGACGGAAGTAGGTCTTGATCGACGAGGTGTAGCGCTTGTTCTCGAGGCGCTCGCGCTCGCTGCGCAGGATGCGCTTCTTCTGGGATGCAATGTTTGCCATAGAACGACCGGGGATCATAGCGGTCGGCCTGCGCCCGTGCCGCCCGCCTGGGGTCGGCACGGCGGGTGTCGTCCGGTCGCGTGACGGCGAGGGCGGCGGTGTGCGCCGCGCGCGGGCGCCAGACCATACGATCCGGCGCGCATGGACCCGGACCCGCGCCGCGATCCCGGCCTCGACCGGTCGGACGAGATCCTCGATACCGCCGCCTCGCGGCGGTACGCCGAGCGCATGGCGGCCCGGGCTGCGCGAGGCGAGAAGGTCGGGGATGTCGCCGAGCGGCGCGCCGGCCGTCGCCGCCCCAAATCACGCCACGACGCCGCACCGGTCGCCCCGCGCTCGGCCGATGACTACGCGGGCGATGTCGATGCGCTCGCCGAGAGCGCCCCCGCCACCGAATCCCGCCCCTCGGCTGCCTCCGGCCGCGCGCGCAACACTGCGATCTTCTCGCTCCTCACCGGCTTCTCGCGGATCGCCGGGCTCCTGCGCGAGATGCTCGCCGCAGGCTTCTACGGCACCACCGGCCCGGCCTCGGCCTTCACACTCGCCTTCCAGATCCCCAACCTGCTGCGCTCGCTCTTCGCCGACGCGGCGCTGAGCGCGGCCTTCGTCCCCGTCTTCAGCGATCTCCTCCAGCAGAAGCGCCGCAAGGAGGCCTTCTCGCTCGCGGCCAACCTCGCCTGGGTGGTGCTCCTTGCGCTCTCGGCGGTGACGGCGATCTCGATCCTGCTCACGCCGCTCGTCGTCCCGTTGCTGACGAGCGACCTCTCCGATGCCGACACCACCCTCGCCGTCCACCTGACGCAGATCATGTTCCCGGTGGTGGCGCTGCTCGGCCTCAACGGCCTGCTCGTCGGCATCCTCAACGCGGAGGACCACTTCACGATCCCCGCGCTCTCGCCGGTGATCTGGAACCTCCTGATCATGGCGTTCATGATCGGCACGCACGTGGCGATCGACGACCCGGGCGACCAGCTCTACGGCTACGCGATCGGCGTGCTCGTCGGCACCGTCGCCCAGCTGCTGATGGCCGTGCCGCTCGTGCGGCGCAAGGGCTTCAAGCTCGGGCGGCTGCGATGGAACACCGACGGGCAGGTGCGGCAGGTGCTCGTGCTGATGCTCCCGGTCGCGCTGGGCCTCGGGCTCGTCAACTTCAACCTGCTGATCAACTCGACGCTCGGGTTCAAGATCAGCGAGGCCGTCCCGCGCGCGATCGATGCCGCATTCCGGCTCTACATGATGCCCCAGGGCATCTTTAGCGTCGCGATCGCCACGGTGCTGTTCCCGGCGCTGAGCCGTGCGGCGGCGCGGCACGACCACGGCGATCTGCGCGCGATCATCGGCGACGGGATGCGGCTGATCCTCGTCCTGCTGATCCCTGCGGCGGCGGTGTCGATCGCGCTCGCAGCGCCGATCGTCCGGCTCGTCTTCCAGCGGGGCGAGTTCGATGCCGAATCGACGAAGCTCGCGGCCGAGGCGCTCTGGGTCTTCTCGATCACCCTCCCGCTCAACGGGCTCAACCTGCTCCTCACCCGCACGTTCTTCGCGCTGAAGGATCCGTGGACGACGACCCGTCTCGCGGTGCTCAGCCTGCTCGTGAACCTGGTCGTCTCGGTGGCGCTCTACAAGCCGCTCGGAGTGGGCGGCATCGTCGCCGGCACCGTCGCGGCGAACATCGCCGTCGTGGGCGCACAGATCCGGGTGCTGCGCAGCCGTCTCGGGGGTTCGCTCGGGCTGATGCGCACGGCGACGGCCGCGGTCCGGATCCTTGTCGCGGCCGCCGTGCTCGCGGCCGTGTGCGTCGGCGTCGATGCGGGCGTGCGGAGCGTGCTTGGCGATGGCGTGCTCTCGCTGGCGATCGCCATCGGGGCGTCGCTGGCCATCGGCGGCGCGGCCTACCTGGCGATCCTCCGGGCGCTTGGCGTCAAGGAGGCCGTGCGACTCGAGAGCATGGTGCGCGGGCGTCTCGGACGCGCGTGACGCGAGATTGGCTTCAGCGAGGGCGCCGTTTGCCGGCGCCGCGAGGCCGGGTCAGACGATGTCGATCGTGTGCGGCGGCGTGCCGCGATCGGCCGCGAGCCAGCCGGCCAGTCCCATCACCGCGGCGACGGTGAACACCGCGGGCCACGTGCCGATGAGGTCACCGAGCACGTGCGAGAAGATGAACAGGAACACGTAGAGCACGCCGAGCACCACGGTGACGGTCGTCCCGCGGGCGGCATTCCACCGGATCGCGCACCAGGCGCCACCGGCCAGCAGCACGACGCCGCCGAGCGGACGCACACCGGTGATGTCGGCAACGGCGAAGCCGACGACCAGCGACAGCGCGGCGACGAGGCTCGGCGGTAGCGGCGCAGATCGGTTCACGCGCCGAAGCCTACGGCTCGAGCCACGGCCCCGCGGCTCAGCAGTCCGGGGCGGAGGTCGCGACGGTGTCGCGGTCGGTGTCGCTGAGCGAGGCCCACACGTCGCAGCGGTCGTACGGGTCGATCGGCTCACCGCCGACGGCCACCTTCGGGTGGTGGATCCACGCGTCGGCCACGCCCCGCCACGACGCGATCGTCTCGCGCGCGATCCAGCCCTTGTACCCCGCGTAGCTCGTGGTCTTCGTGCCGGCGGCGCCGTCGACCGTGAGGCCCGCGGCCCGGCACAGCACCACGCTGCGCGCCCGGTGGAAGTCGTTCGTCACCACGATCACGTGCCGCACGCCGAACACCTCGTGCGCACGCACGCAGCTGTCCCAGGTGCGCCGGCCTCCGTAGTCAACGGCGATCTGCTCGTCCGGGACGCCGAGCGCGAGCGCCGCCTTGCGCATGGCCGTCGGCTCGCTGTACCGATCCACGGAGTTGTCGCCGCTCATCAGCAGCAGGTCGGCCTTGCCCGCCTTCAGCAGGGCCACGCCCTCGCGGATCCGGTCGCGGAGCACCGCCGATGGCGTCCCGTTCCGATTGAGGCCGGCCCCGAGCACCAGCGCCGCGCGATGCTGGTCATCCGCCACCGGTGGTACCTCGTCGGCCGCCGGCGCGCCGTGGGCGGCACCCAGGAGGATCAGCCGCCCGCCGAAGATGGCGAGCAGGCCGAGCAGAGCGAGGAACAGGAGTCGCCGCAGCACCCGCCTGACCCTAACCAGGCGGCGGTGCGCCAGCCGCCGGTTCGCCGGCCGGTCGGTAGCGTGACCCCTGTGGCTTCGATCTACGACCTGGGCGAGGGCTGGACCCTGCACGCGACCGGCCGCGTGGTCGAGCAGGACTTCTGGACGGGCGGCGATTTCGGCGGTTCCGTGGGGTTCTTCGCTCCGGTTGGGACGCCGGCCGACGCGTTCGAAGCCGCGAAGCAGGCGCAGCTTGCCGAGCTCGACGCCGACAGCGACGCCTCGATCGAGAGTCGATTCGAGATCCGCCGCGATGGGGTCGTGGTCGAGCTCCTCGACGAGGTCCAAACGGCGCGTGGGGGCGTGACCGCCGTGCACCTGCCGGCGTTGGTCCTTCGCGACGGCGTGCTCCTGCGGCGCACAGTCACACAGGACCGCACGGGCCCGCTCGGCGGCTACGTCGGCACCGACACCACCACCCTCAAGCCGTGGCTGGTCTCCGCCGACGGCACCGTGAGCGAGCTGCCGTTTCAGCTCGCGGTCGCGCCGCTCTGCACGCTCCCGGACGGCCGGTGGCTGCTCCCCGGCACAAGCCCCATCTGGCGAGACAGCTACCAGGAGCCCCTCAGCGCTCTCGATCCGACGGGCGAAGCCGAGATCATCGAGGTCGCCGGCGAGCGCTTGAGCCCACTCGGGCTCGTGGAGGCACTTGTTCCGCAATGGCTGACGGAGTCGGACCGTGAGCCGCACACCGACACGTTCCCCTTCTTCGTCGCGCGTGCGGCCATGGAGGATGCGGCGAGGCTCAGGCTGCAGCTCTGGGACCAGGAACCCGACGTCGCGGAGACCGCGGTGCGCTGGATCACGGCCACCGTCGGCCTCGAAGGAGCGCTGGCGCCGCGGCTCATCGCGCGCGGTCGGGCCGCTCCCGCGGAGCTGGGCACGCTCGATTTCTGAGGCGCTGTCCCCGCGGACAACGCGGCCTCTCGCGGACACCTCTAACCTGGGACGCACATCGATGTCCGACCAGAGCCTGATCCGCAACTTCTCGATCATCGCGCACATCGACCATGGCAAGTCGACGCTTGCCGATCGCATCCTCGAGATGACGAAGACCGTGAGCGCGCGCGACATGAAGGCGCAGCTCCTGGATTCGATGGAGCTCGAGCGCGAGCGCGGCATCACGATCAAGTCGCAGGCCGTGCGCGTGTACTACACCGCCGACGACGGGGTGACCTACCAGTTCCACCTCATCGACACGCCCGGGCACGTCGACTTCACCTACGAGGTGAGCCGCAGCCTCCAAGCGTGCGAGGGCGCACTGCTCGTCGTCGATGCCTCGCAGGGCGTCGAGGCGCAGACCGTCGCCAACACCTACCTCGCCGTGGACGCCGGCCTCGAGCTCATTCCGTGCCTCAACAAGATCGATCTCCCGGGCGCCGAGCCCGAGCGCGTCGCCGGTGAGGTGAGCGAGCTGATCGGCGAGGACCCCGAGTCGATCAAGATCATCTCCGGCAAGACCGGCGCGGGCGTGCACGAGGTGCTCGAGCAGCTCGTCGCGCAGGTGCCACCCCCGGACGGCGACCGCAACGCGCCGGCCCGCGCGCTCATCTTCGACTCAGAGTTCGACCAGTACCGCGGCGTGATCGCCTACATCCGCATGGTCGATGGCGTCCTCAAGAAGGGCGAGGCGATTCGTGCGATGGCGGCCGACTTCAACGCCGAGGTCGACGAGATCGGGTTCTTCTCCCCGACGATGACGCCCGTCAAGGAGCTCGCGGCCGGTGAGGTCGGCTACCTGATCACCGGCGTGAAGGACGTGAAGCTCCTCAAGGTCGGCGACACGATCACCCAGCGGTACCACGGCGCGGAGGAGGCCATCCCTGGCTTCCGCGAGATCCAGCCCATGGTGTTCTGCGGTCTCTTCCCGATCGAGGCCTCCGATTACCCCGACTTCCGCGACGCCCTCGAGAAGCTCTCATTGAATGACGCGGCCCTCGCGTGGGAGCCGGAGAACTCCGACGCGCTCGGCTTCGGCTTCCGCTGCGGCTTCCTCGGCCTGCTGCACATGGACATCATCCGCGAGCGGCTCGAGCGCGAGTACGACCTCGAGCTGATGGCGACGATGCCGTCGGTGGGCTTCCAGGTGGAGATGGAGAACGGCGACATCGTCGAGGTCCACAACCCGAGCGACATGCCCGATCCGAACGGCATCAAGGAGATCCGCGAGCCCTACATCCGCGCGAGCATCCTCACGCCGAAGGAGTACATCGGCACGATCATGGAGCTCTGCCAAGACAAGCGAGGCCAGACGGGCGGCATGAGCTTCCTCTCGGAGGACCGCGTCAACCTGCTCTACGACCTGCCTCTCGCCGAGATCGTCCTCGACTTCTTCGACCAGCTGAAGACGCGCACCAAGGGTTACGCGTCGCTCGACTACGAGATCATCGGCCTGCGCCCGAGCCCGCTCGTGAAGCTCGACGTGCTCCTCGCTGGCGACGCCGTCGATGCGCTCAGCCTCGTCGTCCACAAGGACAAGGCGTACGACATCGGCCGCCAGCTCACCGAGAAGCTCCGCGAGAAGATCCCGCGGCAGCAGTACGACGTGCCGATCCAGGCCGCGATCGGCTCCCACATCATCGCCCGTGAGACGGTGAAGGCGTTCCGCAAGGACGTGACCGCCAAGTGCTACGGCGGCGACATCTCCCGCAAGCGCAAGCTCCTCGAGAACCAGAAGAAGGGCAAGAAGCGCATGAAGAACGTGGGCAAGGTCGAGGTGCCGCAGGAGGCGTTCCTCGCCGTGCTCGAGCTCGGCGACAGCAAGAGCAAGTAGGCCCGCGCTTCGTAGCGGGAACCGGCCGCGCCCACGCGGGCGCGACCGGCTGACTTCCCGCTTCGTCCCCGAAGATCAGGCCGCCTTGCGGCGGATGAGCGCCAGCGAGGCCACGGCGCCGGTTGCTGCGACGGCCGCGCCCACCCAGTAGGCGTCGTGGAGACCGTCGACGAACCCGGTGGGATCCGCCGCCCCGAGGCCCGCCGACGCTGGGATCAGCGCGCCGAGTGCGGCGACGCCGACGGCGATGCCGGCCTGCCGGGCGGTGTCGTTGATGCCGGCGGCCAGGCCCGAGCGCTCCTGCGGCACGTCGAGCGCGACGGCGATCACGGCCGGGTTGAAGAGCCCGGTGCCGAGCATCGCGATGATGCTCGCGGGGAGGAGCGCCTCCCACGAGGCGTCGGCGCCCGGGCCGGTCATCAGCGCCAGGCCGGTGGCGACGAGCGCGAGGCCGATCGCCATCAGCCGGCCCGCGCCGATGCGGTCGACGAGCGACGCGGTCGCGCCGGCGGCGAAGAGGTTCACCAGCGTGGCGGGCACCCAGAAGAGGCCGGCCTCCATGGGCGAGAGGCCGAGCACCTGCTGGAGGTAGAGCGTCGCGTAGATGAACACCGCGAACAGCGAGGCGGAGATCGAGAAGGCGGCGATCTGCGCGCCGGCGAACGCCGGATCACGGAGCATGCCCAGCGGGAACATCGGCTCGCGAGCGCGGAGCTCCCACGCGACGAAGGCGGCGAGCGACGCGCCGGCTGCGCCGAGCAGGAGCACGATCGAGGTGCTGCCCCAGCCCTGCTCGTTGCCGCGCAGCAGGCCGAGCACGAGCGTGAAGAGCCCCGCGGTGAGGAAGACCTGTCCCGGCAGATCGACGCGGCGTGGGTGCGGATCGCGCGACTCACGCAGGCGCGAGACGGTGATCGCCAGGCAGAGCAGGCCGATCGGGACGTTGATGAGGAAGATCCAGCGCCACGAGAGGCCCTCGGTGAGCGCACCGCCGACGAACGGGCCGATCGCGAACGAGGCGCCGATCGTCGCACCGTAGATCGCGAGGGCTCCGGCCCGCTGGCGCTCGCTCGGGAACGCGTCGGCGAGCAGCGCGAGCGACACCGCGAACATCACCGCGGCGCCGATGCCCTGCACGGCCCGGGAGGCGCTGAGCATCTCGATGCTCGAGGCTGCGGCGCAGGCGATCGAGGCGGCCGTGAAGAGCCCGGTGCCGGCGACGAACAGGCGGCGGCGGCCGAAGCGGTCGGCAAGCGACCCGGCGGTGAGTACCACGCTGGCGAGCGCGAGGGTATAGGCGTCGACGACCCACTGCACGCCGGTGAGGCCGGTGTCGAGGCTCCCGGCAATGCTCGTGAGCGCAGAGTTCACGACGGCGATGTCGAGCATCAGGATCGCGGTGGCCAGGCACACCGCGGCGAGGGTCCAGCGCTGGAGCGCACTCATGGCGCCGGGCGGAGCGTCCGGTTCGGCGGTCGGCTCGACCGGCGGCAACGCGGCCACGCCGCCGATCGCGTCGATCGGCCTCGCGGTGGTTCGTTGGTCGTGAGCGACCTGGGTGCCGGCGATGGCGTCGGCCGGGGTCGCGGTGGCTGGGCGGGTGATGAGATTGCTCATGACCATCACCCTGCGGGGCCTGCGCTCGGGCGGCATCGGGCACCTCCCCAAAGTTCTTCCCCAATCCGATGGCCGCCGCTCGGCGCCCACCCCTAGGTGCGTGCGCCCGGGGGTAGGGGGTGGCTCAGCCGGGCAGGCCAGCGAGGAGGCGGGCGGCGACGCCGCGCAGCGTGGCCTTCGCGCGCTCGTGGCTGGGGTGGCCGGTGGTGGTGATCGAGAGCACCACGCGCTGCTGTGGCCGGCCGGCGACGGGATCGGCGGCCCGGACGAGCAGGCCTGTCTGGTGGTCGGCGAGGCCGGTACCCGAGCCCCAGCCGCCCTTGAGGTAGAGCTTCCAGCCGGCTGGAAGCTGCACGGCGCCAATACCCCAGCGCTGCGACGGGACGATCGACCCGAGGAGGCCCATGGCGTAGTCGCGGTGCCGCGCGGGGATGAGCCCGGGTAGCCGAGAGAACAGCGCCACCTGCGATGCCGCCGTGGTCTGCGTGGTGCCCCATGGCCGCACCACGTGCACGCGGCCCATGCCCGCGGCGCGCCCGGCGCGTGCGATTGCGGCCGGCCCGAGCTGGCCTACGAGTTCAGTGGCCGGCCCATTGGCCGACCTGCGGATCATCGGCGGGAGCAGCCTCCGGGCGCGGGCGGTGAGTGGGGCGTCCTGCACGGCGCCACGCCGCAGGTAGGTCACCACTAGCAGCGTCTTGAGCAGGCTCAGGCCGCTGACCTGCTCGTGCGCGCGGTAGTTCCAGCGCCGGCCGGTGGTCTGGTCGAGCACCGCCCAGCGCACGCGCCCGGGGCGGGTGGCCGCGAAGCGCTGCGCGGCCTCGATGCCGGGCCGCCAAGTGCGGAGCGTCGGCGCGGGAGCCGGAGTGGGGCTCGGGGCAGCCGTCGTCGCCTGGATCGGGGCCGCTGGTGTCGTGACGGCAACCGCCGCGCTCGGGCCGAGTGCAGCCGCGGTGACGAGCGACGTGACGAGCGCGGCTCGCCTTGTCACCTGTCCGCTGACACCCATCGTCCAAGACCGTAGCGTCGCCGGCGACGCGTGGTACGTTCGCGCCATGGCCGACGTCGTTCCCATTGCCGGTGGTCCCGAAGAGGCGAAGATTCGAAGCGTCTTCGGGCCTGCCCTGTTGCCGTTCGTGACGTTCGGGATCTACTACTTCGTGTGGTGGTACAAGATCAATCGCGAGATGCGGGATCTCGGCACCAAGACCGGCCGCAGCGATCTTGGAACGAGTCCGGGCACGTCCCTTTTGGCCGTGACGCTCGGCATGCTCCTCATCCTGCCGCCGTTCTTCTCCGCCTACGGCACGTGGAAGCGCATGAAGCTTGCGCAAGAACTCACCGGAGTGCAGGAGACTGAGCGAGGGAACGGACTCCTTGCCGTGCTCCTCTACATCGTTCTCGGGTTCGTGTTCACGGGCTACCTGCAGAACGAGCTCAACAAGGTGTGGCGCCGCCAGCCCGGCGCGCCGCAGCAGGCCCAAGCCGCCGCCTTCACCGCCCCCGGAACGCCGCCGGCGAGCCCCACCGGCTCGTCGTCGGTGAGCGTTCCCGGCATCCCCGGCGGCGAGTGAGCGGCAACCCCGCGGCGTCGAGCGAACCGGCGCCTAAGGTGATGGCATGAGCGCCGCGCTTGCCATCGTCATCGGCCTGCTGGTCATCGTGGGCCTCGTCTACGGCGCTATCACCACGTTCCGCACGCAGCAGGCGGCGCTCGCACGCCGCCAGGCCGAGCGCGAAGCATCCGGCGAGGCCGACGAGCTGCGCCGCATCCACGCCGAGCGCGAAGCCCGCGCCGGCGACGAATAGCTCGCAGGTCCGAGCTGGTTACGGCTCTCGGCCGCATACCGCTGCGATCACCGGCAGCGACCCGCCCCAACCTGCGATCGCTAGATCGCGGCGCTCGGGTCGAGGCGGGTCATGGTGACCTTCGCCTCGAGCATCGACGTCGCCGCGCCGAAGTAGACGCCCTTCGTGGGCGGCACGTCGGTGTAGTGGCGGCCGTGGCCGATCTTCACGTGCGCCTCGCCGACGAGCCGGCGGTTCGTCGGGTCGACGCCGACCCAGCGTGGCTCGCCGCCGCCGTCGCCACCGGGGAGGAGCACCTCGACCCAGGCGTGCGTGGCGACCTCGACCGACTCGATGGTGCTCGGCACGAGCTCGTCGGCCGAGCGGTTCTCACCGGTCGAGAAGAGGTAGCCCGACACGTACCGCGCGGCAATGCCGTGGTAGCGCAGAAGCACGAGCGAGAGGTGCGCGAAGTCCTGGCAGACGCCGGCGCCGCCGGCGAGCAGATCGTCGATCGTCGAGCCGACGTAGGTGGCGCCCGGGAGATAGGTGAATCGGTCCGGCACCACCTGGCAGAGATTGAGGACCGTCTGCAGCGGGGTGTCGCCATAGATCGCCGCAGCCAGGTCGGCGATCGCCGCATCGTCAGGTTGATCCGGGGCCGGCTGGAGGTATTCGGTGCCGGCGAGCTGGTAGGGATCGGCGCCGAGCGACTGCCAGATGCCCGTCGGCGGTTCGGGCGGCGGCGAGGTCGCCACGCGCGCGTTGATGTCGATCCGCAGCCGGTCGTGCGGGCGGGCGACGCCGAATTCGAGCACCTCGGCACCGAAGTAGTCGATGTGCCGGGTGAGGCGGGCCTCCGGATCGAGGCGCACCTTGAACTCGTCGCAGCGCTGGGTCGCCGTGTTGGCCGGGCGCACGCGGAGCGTGTTGAGGTTGTCGGTGACCGTGCCCGAGTACGTGTACTCGATGAGGTAGTGGATGTCGTAGTTCATGCGAGCACCGTGCCGGCGGGCGAGGTGGAGCCGACGAAGTAGCGGCCGGCGATGTCGGCGTCGACGAGCATCAGCTCGCGCTGCACGAGCTCGCACGTCTCGGCGATGCTCGCATGGTCGAGAGCGATGCGGCCACGGAACTCGATGTCGGCGCCGAGGCGCGCGAGGCGCAGCACCGGATCAGAGTGGCGCGGATCGAGGTCGGCGTCGAGCAGTGCCTGCTGCACCGCGTCGACGGAGGCCGCAACCGAATCCGGGTAGGCGCGTTCGTAGAGCAGGAAGCGGGCGACGGGGCCCGCGTGCGGGGGCGAGGGCACGGCGCGACGGAACGCCTGGAACCCGCCGACGGCCTGCAGCAGTGCCTGTGCCTGGCCGTCGAGGAGGCCCGTCGGGCCGCTCTCGCTCTCGTGCGACTCCGTGCCCGGCGCGGGCAGGGTGACGCGGAGCATGCGCAGGATCATGTCGGCCGACTCGAACCGGCCGCCGGCGACGAGGAACGCGCGCGCCTCGTCGCGCAGCATCGTGCGCGAGTTGAGGCCCCAGAACAGCGCGCTGCGCTCCTTGACCTCCTGGAAGAAGTTGTAGGGGCCGAGCTCCAGGCGCCGCTCGACATCGGGGTCGGACAGGCGCAGGTTCGTGGTGTTGATCGCCTCCCACATCTCGGCGGAGATCACGTCGCGCACGGTGCGCGCGCTCTCGCGGGCACGCGCCACGCAGCTGATCACCGAGGCCGGCTCACCGTGGTCGATGGTCATGCGGCGCATGACCTCCTCGCGCTCCACCTCGCTGCCTGGGTCGGCGCCCATGATCGCGAGGATCGAGCGCCAACCGAGCTGCACGGAGCCCGAGCCGAACCCGTCGCGATTGCTCTGCAGGCTGGCCTGGAAGACGCCGTCGAGCATCCTCGCGGTGTGCTCGGCGCGCGCGACGTTGCGGCCGAGCCAGAACAGCTCCTGCGCAATGCGGGAGAGCATCTAGTCCTCCTCGGAGGTGGGGGCGAACGCCTCGGCGAGGATCCGGTTGGCCTCGTCGACCTCGGCCTGCTGCTGCTGCTGTTGCTGTTGCTGGCTGTGCCACTCGCTGCCATAACGCAGCTGCGGCATCGTCGGCGACACGATCCGCTGCACGTCGGCCTCGGCCTCGGCGCCCGGCGTGCTGGCGCCGTCTTCGAGCACCCACGTGTCCTTCGAACCGCCGCCCTGCGAGGAGTTCACGATCATCGACCCCTCGACCATCGCGACGCGCGTGAGTCCGCCCGGGATGATCTGGAGCTTCTCGCCGAACACGGCGAACGGCCGCAGATCGACGTGCCGCGGCGCGAGCCGCCCGTCGGGCCCTGCGGTGGGCACGGTCGAGAGGTTGACGAGCTCCTGGGCGATCCACTCGTCCGGGTTGGAACGCACGACGGCCTCGACGCGGTCGAGCTCCTCGGTCGTCGACCGCGGCCCGATGCAGACGCCCTTGCCACCCGACTCGTTCGTCGGCTTGAAGACGAGTTCGTGCCGGCGCTGCATGGCCATCTCGAGCAGGTTCGGATCGCTCATGAGGTAGGTCTGCACGTTCGCGAGGATCGGATCCTCCCCCAGGTAGAACCGGATCATGTCGGGCACGTAGTGGTAGATCGCCTTGTCGTCGGCGACGCCCGTGCCGAGCGCGTTCGCGATGGCGACGTTGCCCGCGCGGTACGCGCGCACGAGACCGGGCACGCCGAGCATCGAGTCCGGGCGGAACTCGAGCGGATCGACGAAGTCGTCGTCGAGCCGGCGGTAGACGGCGTGCACGCGGCGCAGGCCCGAGGTGGTGCGCATGTAGAGCACGTCGTCGCGAACCACGAGATCCGAGGCCTCGACGAGCTCGACGCCCATCTGACGGGCCAGGAACGCGTGCTCGAAGTACGCGGAGTTCAGCGAGCCTGGCGTCCACACGACAACGGTCGCCTCCTCCTCCGAGGACGGCGACACCGCACGCAGCGCGCCGGCGAGCAGCTGCGGGTACTGGTCGACGGGCCGCACGCGGTAGTGCTGGAAGAGCTGGGGGAGCAGGCGCGTCATCGCGACGCGGTTCTCGAGCACGTACGAGATGCCCGACGGCGTGCGGACGTTGTCCTCCAGCACCCGCCAGGTGCCGTCGCCGTCGCGCACGAGGTCGCAGCCCGAGACGTGGCAGTACACGCCGCCTGGCGGACGCACGCCCGCCGCGGCGCGCGCGAAGTGCGAACGGCTCACGACCAGCTGCCACGGGACGATGCCCGCGCGGATGATCTCGCGGTCGTGGTAGACGTCGTCGATGAAGCGGTTGAGCGCGGTGATCCGTTGCCGCAAGCCCGCCTCGAGGAACTCCCAGTCCGCCGCCGTGAGAATGCGCGGCACCAGGTCGAGCGGGAACGGGCGGTCGCGCACCGGGCCGTCCTTGCCCGTGGCATCGAACGTGATGCCCTGCTGCACGAAGATCGCGTCGCGCCTTCGGCCAGCGTCGGCGAGCGCGTCCGGACCGAGCGCGGCGAGCTCGCTGGCGAGCCGGCGCGCGTGGTCGCGTGGGGATCCGTCGGGCGCGAAGATCTCGTCTTGTGCGCCGCCCGTGGGCGGCTGATAACCCGAACTCGAGGTGGTGGAGATGGGGGCCTGCGAGGACAGGTCCACATCATGCCCCGCGCCGATCGGCTCCCCGTACGACGGGCGGAGCAAGTCCGGGCATCTCGCTTTGTCCATGTGGCCACATGGCACAGGGGCAGGGCGTGTCTTCCAAGCTGGGGCTGGGCGGTGTGGCCAGCTTCTGCGGCAGGCGGCCGACGGGCTGGCTATGGTGCACACCACCACATGCCAAGCGCCTCGGACGACGACCACCCTCCGCAACGCAAGCCGCGCCTGAAGCCGCGCCGCGTCGCGCAGGACTGACCGGTGGAGTGGCTTCTCCTCCTGGCCGCGCTCGCGCTGATCGCGATGTGCGGTCTTTTCGTGGCCGCCGAGTTCGCGCTCGTCACGGTCGACCGTTCCACGCTCGAGCGCGCCGCCGAGAGCGGTGATCGCGCTGCCCAGGGCGGCCTCGCAGCGCTCAAGACGCTCTCGACGCAGCTCTCCGGCGCGCAGATCGGCATCACGATCACCAATCTCGCCATCGGCTTCCTTGCTGAGCCGGCGATCGCCGAGCTGATCGACGCGCCGCTGGCCGATCTCGGCCTCGGCAGCGACCTCTCGCAGGGCGTGTCGATCGCCATCGCCCTCTTCCTCTCGACGATCCTCACGATGGTCTTCGGCGAGCTCGTGCCGAAAAACCTCGCCATCGCCAGGCCCCTCGAGGTCGTGCGCGCGGTGCAGGGCTTCCAGCGGGGGTTCACGACGATCGTGCACGGCCCGATCCGCCTCTTCAACGGCTGGGCCAACTGGATCCTGCGCCGCATGGGGCTCGAGCCGCAGGAGGAGCTGGCCTCGGCGCGCTCCCCGCAGGAGCTCGCGTCGCTCGTCAACCGCTCGGCCGAGCAGGGCACCCTCGAGCAGGGCACCGCGCGGCTCGTCACCCGCACGATCGCGTTCGGCGACCGTCGCGCCGACGATGCGATGACGCCGCGCGTCGGCATGCACACGATCGAGCCGACCGAATCGGTGAACGCCGTCTACCGCCTCGCCCGGGAGACGGGCCACTCGCGTTTCCCCGTCGTGCCGGAGGGCGTTGACCAGGTCGTCGGCATCGTGCACGTGAAGCACGTCGTCGAGGTCGACGCGGAGGATCGCGAGCGCGTCTCCGTCGGCGACATCATGGTCGAGCCCGTCGTCGTGCCCTCCAGCCTCGAGCTCGATCCGCTCCTCGAGCTGCTGCGCGAAGGCCGGCTCCAGATGGCCGTGGTCGTCGACGAGTTCGGCGCGATCGACGGCGTGGTGACGATGGAGGACCTCATCGAGGAACTCGTCGGCGACGTGGTCGACGAGCACGACAACACCGAGGCCTCCTACCGCCGCGAGCCCGACGGCAGCTGGCTGCTCTCCGGCCTGCTGCGCCCGGACGAGGCCTCCGAGATCATTGGCGTGCCGCTCCCGGAGGACGAGGAGTACGAGACCCTCGCCGGCCTGCTCACCCTGCACCTCGAGCACATCGCAGACGAGGGCGATACCGCCGAGATCGTCGTCGAGCGCTTCGACCAGCCCGACGTGCGCGTGACCTTGCGCGCGGTCGAGATGCATGGCCTGCGAGTCGACAAGATCAACGTCAGCCTCGAGGACATTCCCGACGAAGACGACGAGGCCGACGACCGTGAGCCCCGCAACGGCGACGAGGAGGGCCGCCGCGCATGAGCGACCTCACGCTCATCGGACTCACCGTCCTGCTGCTCTTCGCCAACGCGTTCTTCGTCGGCGCGGAATTCGCGCTGATCTCCGCGCGCCGCACCGCGATCGAGCCGAAGGCGCTCGAAGGGCAGCGCTCGGCACGCACCACGCTGCGCGCGATGGAGCGCGTCTCCGTGATGCTCGCCTGCGCACAGCTCGGCATCACCGTCTGCTCGCTCGGCCTGGGTTCGCTCGGCGAGCCGGCCGTCGCGCACGTGCTCGAGGGGTGGTTCGAGACCGCCGGCATCCCCGAGTCGCTCTTGCACCCGGTCTCGTTCGCGATCGCCCTCGCGCTGATCGTCTCGCTGCACGTCGTGATCGGCGAGATGGTGCCGAAGAACATGGCCCTCGCTGCCCCGGATCGTTACGCGCTCCTCCTCACGCCCGCGCTGGTGTGGATCGCTCGTGCCACGCGGCCGATCATCGCGCTCACGAACGGTTCCGCCAACGGCATTCTGCGCGCGCTGCGGGTCGAGCCCAAGGACGAGGTCGCGAGCGCCTTCACCCGTGACGAGGTGGCCGGGCTCGTGGCCGAATCGCTCCGTGAGGGCCTCCTCGACGACCACGAGGAGCAGCTCCTCACCGGCGCGCTCGAGTTCGAGGAGCGCATGGCCCGCACGGTGCTCCTGCCGATCGACGAGGTCGTCACCCTGCCCGTCCACACGACGCCCCGAGCCGTGGAGGACGCCGTCGCACGCACGGGCTTCTCGCGCTTCCCCGTCGTTGACCGCGAAGGGGTGCTCTCCGGCTACCTGCACCTCAAGGACGTACTCCGCGACGATCCGGCCACGCTCGACGAGGAGGTGTCGATGGACCTCATCCGCTCGCTGCCGAGCGTCGACGAGACCGACCGCCTGCGCGACGTCCTTGCCACGCTCCAGCGCACCGGCGCCCACCTCGCCACGGTCACCGACGGCTCCGGGACCGTGCTCGGCCTCGTCGCGCTCGAAGACGTGCTCGAAGAGCTCGTCGGGGAGATCACCGACGAGCTCAACGCCGAATCGGCCTAGTCTCTGGGGCCATGGATCTCGGGCTGGCAGGGCGCGCTTGCATCGTCACCGGCGGGTCGCGCGGGTTTGGATATGCCGTCGCCGAGCGGCTGGTGGCCGAGCGCGCTGGGGTGCTGCTGATCGGCCGCGGGCGTGAGGAGCTCGATGCCGCGATCGACCGGCTCTCGAGCCCGCTCGTCGCCTGCCTCGCGATCGACGTGACCGAGCCGACCGCCGCCGATCAGATCGTCAGTGCCTGCCGCGGCCGGTTCGGCCGCCTCGACGTGCTCGTGAACAACGCCGGCGGCTCGGCGGTCACCCCGATGGAGGAGCTCACCGACGCCGACTGGCAGAGCCAGCTCGACCAACACGTGCTCGCCCCGATGCGTCTCATGCGCGCCGCGGCGCCCGTGATGGCCGGCGCGGGGTGGGGGCGGATCGTGAACGTCACCTCCAGCTCCGGCAAGCGGCCGTCGTCGATGAACCCCGCCTACGGCGTGGCCAAGAGCGCTGAGCTCGCACTCAGCCGAGCCTTCGCCGAGCACTGGGCGCCGCGCGGGGTGCTCGTGAACGCCGTCGCTCCGGGCCCCGCGGCGACGGAGCTCTGGACTGGGCGCGGCGGAATGGGCGAACAGCTCGCCGGCCGCGAAGGCAGCACGATCGAGGCGGTGGTGGAGCGACTCGGCAGGCAGCTGCCGCTCGGGCGCGTAGCGGAGGCCGGCGAGATCGCCGACGTCGTCGCGTTCCTGTGCTCCGAGCGTTGTTCCACGGTGGTCGGTGCGGCCTGGTCGGCCGACGGTGGCGCCGTGCGCACGATCGTCTGATCCCGCGCCTGCCCGCTGGACGGGCTCATCCTTGCGCGGCGGTCAGCGCCCGTACGGGTACCACCACTCCTTGCGCTCGATCCGCGGATCGAGGTGGATGTGCTTGGTCTCCTGAAACGCCTCGAGGCCCTCGGGGCCGAGCTCGCGGCCGAGTCCGGAGCGCTTGAATCCACCGAACGGGCCTGCGTCGTTGTCGGTGAGCGGGTCGTTGATCCACACGGTGCCGGCCTTCAGCTCTCGCCCTGCGCGCAGAGCCGATTCGAGATCCGTGGTGTAGACGTTGGCGCCCAGGCCGTACGGCGAGGCGTTTGCGAGCGCGATCGCAGCATCGAGGCCGTCGACCGGGACGATCGGTGCGACCGGCCCGAAGGTCTCCTCGGTGAGGATGGTCGCCGCCTCGGGGAGATCGGTAAGGATCACGGGGGCGAGGTAGTGGCCACGCTCCTGGCCGGCGCGGTCGCCACCGTGGAGCAGCGTCGCCCCGCCGGCCACGGCCGCGTCGATCTGCGCGACGGCCTTCGCGCGCTGCGCTGCCGACACCATCGGGCCCAGATCGGTGGCAGGGTCGGTCGGATCGCCGACCCGCAACGTGCGCGCGTGCGCGAGGAAAGCCTCCACGAAGGGCTCGTACCGGCGACGATCGACGTAGATGCGCTCGGTGGAGGTGCACACCTGCCCGGCGTTGAGGTAGGCGGCCCATGCCGCGCCCTCGGCCGCGATCTGGAGGGCTTCGCCGTCGACGTCGCCGCACACGATCAACGCGTCCTTGCCGCCCATCTCGAGATTGAGGCGTGCCATCCGCTCGACGGCCCGGTGCGCGATCGCCGTGCCCGTGGCGGTGGAGCCGGTGAACGCGATCCCGTCGACGCGCGGATCGTCGACGAGCGCCGCGCCTACGTCGCCGGCGCCGGCAAGGAGCTGCACGGTGCCCGCGGGCAGGGCGTCGAAAAGCGGCGCGAGGGCGAGCGTGGAGAGGGGCGTGAGCTCCGAGGGTTTGCAGATGACGGCGTTGCCGGCCGCGAGTGCGGGTGCGAGCTTCCATGCGAGCAGCAGGAGGGGGTAGTTCCAGGGAACGATCGCGACGACGGTGCCGAGCGGCTCCTTCACGACCATCGCGAGCTGGTGCACCTCGACGGGCGGGATCACCCGGCCGGTCTGCAGCCGTGCCAGCTCGGCGTAGAAGTCGAACGCGGCGGCCGTCCAGCCGATCTCGTCGCGGTTCTCGACCAGTGGCTTGCCGCCCTCAGCGGTCATGATTGCCGCGATCTCGTCGGTGCCATCGCGCAGGCCGCGCGCCAGCTCGTGGAGCAGCTCGGCCCGCTCGGCGGCAGCGATCGCGGCCCACGCGCGCTGCCCGTCACGCGCCGCGCGCGTGGCCGCTTCGACCTGTTCCGCGGAGGCGCTGCCCACCGTCGCGATCGTCTCCTCGGTGGCCGGATTCTCGACGGCGAGCGGCGGCCCGGCGCCCTCGACCAGCGCCCCGTCGATCAGCAGCCTCGTTGCATGCGCCATGGCCCGACTCTACGTCGTCAGCCAACGGCGCGCCGCAGAGTGGTGCACCGTGTGGGCGCACGGCGCGCCCGCCCTCCGCAGTACAGTGCTGGCGCCCTGGCGAGCTTGCCGAGCGGCAACTAGAAAGTTATTGTTTCCAGCGTGGAATCCGAACCCGACGATCTGCCGGTTCCTCAGCCGCTCCCGTTGGTGCCGGTGCCGGATGAGTACCGCGACGCGCTGAACCCGTTCCAGTCGGGCCCCGAGGGGAATGCTGGCGAGGTGTTCCGCGTCGGCGAGCTCTCGCGCCGCAGTGGTGTCGCGGTCGGCACGATCAAGTTCTACCTCCGAGAAGGGCTTCTGCAGCCCGGTGAGGCGACCGCCAAGACACAGGCGCTCTACAACGCCGAGCACCTCCGGCGTCTCCGGATCATCCGCGTGCTCTCGGAGGTCGGCACGCTCTCGATCGCGCAGATCCGCTCGGTCGTCGAGGTGCTCGAGGACGAAGGCACCGGCGTCGGTGAAGTGTCGCGGGCGGTGAGCTATGCGCTCGCGGCAACCAGCTTCGCCGCCGGGCCCAAGCGCATGCGCCCCGTCGATGACGAACCCGACGACGAGCTCGCGCAGGCGCGCAAGCTCACCGACGAGTTCCTCGACGCAATCGGTCTGGTGGCCGATGCCGAGTCGCCGGCTCGCGCGCAGTTCGCCGAGGCGTATGCCGCGCTGCAGGCCCTCGGCATGAACGCCCACCCGATCGTCTTCACCGAGCATGCGCGCCTTGCGTACGAGCTCGCGCGCTTCGAGACCGGCGCGCTCAAGCCGCGGTTCACCGAGCATGATCGTGCTGCGGAGCGTCGGACGATCGACGAGGTCGTCGTCGGTACGGTGGTGTTCGGCGCAGCGTTCATGGCACTCCGCGCCATGGCGCACGAGCACGAAGCCCGCCGACTGCTCAGCGCGGCCGACCAGCCTCAGCCCACGACGCACGAGCCCTGACCGCGGCATCCGGGAAGTCGGTCACGAGTGCGTCGACTCCCAGCTTGAGCGCGTGCTCGTAGGCCCGGGCGGCCGCGCCGGGCTCGTTTTCTCGGTCATCGGCGAACGTGTAGACGTGCACCGCGAGCCCACGCGCCTGGGCCCGCGCGACGAGGTCGTCGCCCACGGCGGCCAGTAGTTCCCGCGAGATGCCGATCCCGGCGGCGTAGGTGGCGACCGCCTCGAGGCCCCGCGGCGTGCAGCGCGCGAGGCCCTCGTCGTCAAGGCGCGCCAGCTGCATGAGCGGGACGCTGGTGCGGCCCGAGAGCAGCAGCAACGAGTCGGCTTCGAAGCTCATCACCAACACCGGGGCGTCGGACCGGTTCCAGCCGTGAGCGGCGAGGTCGCGTACGAGTTCGCGCTCCAGTGGCACGCCGAGCTCGGCGTGGAGCGCCGGCGACTTCAGCTCGACGTGCAGCGCGGGGACGCGCCCCTGCTGGGTTCGCGACCGTCGCACGAGCCCGAGGACCTGCGCGAGCGTCGGGATCATGAAGAGGTCGTCGTGCTCGAGCGGGCGCTCGACATCGCGCTGGCGGGCTCGCAAGCGGGTGAGGCTGCGCAGCGTGAGGTCGTGCGCGCAGATGCCCGCGGCGTCCGACGGCGGCTCCCCCTGGCCGACGACTTCCGGCAGCAGGTCGGGGCGGGCGGCGATGTTGGTGGTCTCGATGAGCTCGGGCTCGTGGCGGGCGACGAGCCGGCCGTCGGCGGTGGCGACGAGATCCACCTCGACGGCGTCGGCGCCCAGGGCGATGCCCCGCGCGAACGCGGGCAGCGTGTGCTCTGGGAGCACCCCGCTCGCGCCGCGTGGGGCGACGATGAACGGCAGGCGCTCGCGGCGCGCGCGGTCGGTCGCGCGGCGCCGGCGATCCGCGGATCGTTCGCCCGCGTGACGCGGCGCGGGGGAGGGCGCCACGGCTTGCGTCGGCTCCGCGGACGCCGCCGGGGACGGCTGTGGATCGTCGAGCGTCACGATCCGACCGTGCCACGTCCGCGCGGGTGGCGCGTGAACCTCGTGTGACCGTTCACGGGGCATTCACGGGTCGAAAGCCCTGCAACGCGCCGGATTTGCCGAGGTTTGTGACCCGCCTATCCGGAGGGGAGCGGGGCCGCAGCGACGACTGCGATGCGTCGCCTGAGCGTCATGCCGCGATCGGCCTTGAAGCGGAGCCGCAGCTCGCGGGCGCCATCCGGATTGCGCGCGCCCTTCGTGATGCGCACGACGCTGATGTCGACCTTGCGCGGCACTCCGCGGAACGCGACGTACATCGTGCCCCCCTCGGGGGTCGTGAGCTTGAAGAGCATCGAGCCGTTGCCGCTCCGGCGGAACCGCTGCTTCGTGAGCGTCGCGCCGCGCACGGCCTCGATCGTGCTCGAGGCGCCCCACACGGGCATCCGCAGCGTCACGTTCGTGGCGGCGCCGCGCGAGATCTTGAACGTCGTCGAGATCGCATCCTTGGTGAACGCGTGGCGCACGTCGATCCGGGCCTTGCCGTGCTTCATCAGACCGCTGGCGACGAGTGTCTTGAAGGTGCCAGATCGGTTGCGGTGCGAGCCGGCGGCGATGCCGGGCACCGACCAGCGCGTCTGCGTGCCGGGCTGGTCGTCGAGCACCGTGGCGCTGCCGCGCGCGAGCCGGATGCCTGGCGCAGCGCCGAGCAGCGATCCGGCGCCGAGGGTGGTGAGCGGGCGCTGGCGTGAATCGAAGAGGCGCGACAGGTCGAGGCCACCCTCGGCCTGGGCCACGGGCTTGATCACTGCCGTGTTGTAGCTCTCGGTCGACACTGCCAGGCGCCCGAACTCGGCGTCGTGCGCGTACATGTTCGGGGGAATCTTGGCGGTGGACGAGGGGAGGCGCACGTCGAGCTCCGCGGCGACGATCGCCATGCGCAGCGGCGTGATGAGCGGGCTCTTCGTGCCCTCGGGGAACCCGTTCGGTGCGCCGAAGGCGGTGGGGCGCGTCGGGAAGGGGCCTTCGGCCGGCCAGCCGATGCGGGAGTAGAGCAGCAGGCCCTGCTCGACGATCGAGCGCACGTAGGCGCGCTGATTGGCGACGCTGAGCAGCGCGCCCGGGCTCACCGACTTGACGAGGGCATCGAGCGCGAACGCCCAGTACTGCTGCTGGTTGCGGCGGGCGGTGCCGAGGCCGGAATCCCAGTTGAGGTAGCCGCCGTGGGTCCAGGTGCCGAAGAGGATGTGGCGGCTCCACTGCTGCAGCTTGCGCACCTGCGACGCACTCAGCGGACGCATTCCGGAGTTCACGGCCGTCTGGTAGAAGCCGAGTGCCGAGTGCACGAGGTTCGCGTACTCGACCGTGTCCATCTTGTTGGCGTTACCGCCCTTGTACTGCGGCAGGTAGCGGAAGCCGAAACCGGCGGAGAGGTTGCTGCTGCCGCCCTTGTAGGCCGGCCTGAACGCGTGGTCGACGAACCATTTCAAGTGCGCGCGGTAATCCGGGAGTCGCGAGCGGTCGCCGTTCACCTCGAGGTTGGCGGCGTAGACGTCGGTGTTCCAGTTGATCTGGTTCTCCGCGCGGTTGGGCGCGTCGTAGAACTTGCCGCGGGCGACGGCCCCGATCACCTGCTGGATCCGCTGCGAGTCCTCGGCCGGGATCCCGGCGACGTCGCGTGCCCGCCAGGCCGTGGCGAGGGCTCGCGCGACGATCGCATCCGCCGACGGGTGGAGCACGGCCTTCGTTGAATCGGAGCGGTAGACGCTTTCCCAGGCCGGCGCGTGCGGGAAGCTCCCGGTGTCGCGCTTCGTGGTCGTCTTCGTCACGTAGACCGGCGCGGTGGTGAAGAAGCGTACGAGTCCGGGGATGCGCGCATCCTGCCGCGAGGCGCCCTCGTGGCCGGCGAGCGCGGCGAGGGCGTGGATCTCGAGGAGCATCGCGTTCGCGCGGATCGAGACGTTGCCGCGATCCAGGTAGAGGTTGCGCCTGGGCTGCCAGCTCTCCTCGAGCTTGGTGACGAGCGCGTCGGGTAGGCGCCACGTTTGCTCGCTGGTGAGCCCGGGGAGGACGGGGTCGCCCGTTTCCGCAGCCGCCGGTGCGGCCTGCTGCGCATCGCCGGTCGCGGCGCTGGGCCCGAGCGAGGCGACCGCGCTGGCGGCGACGAGCGCGAGCAGGCGTGGCATGCGGCCGAGGCGCGGCCGCACACCGAAGAGCGCGTCGCGGCTCACTTGGCGGTCGTGACGTCGATCCGGCGGGTGACCGCGAACCGCGTGGAGGGCGCGGTGAACGTGACGATCGCCTGGCGGCCGCCGTCCGGGTGGTAGCCGTCCGGACGGAGCGTCACGAACGCGACCTTCGCCGAGCGTGGGATGCCGCCGAACCGCACGGTCATCTCGGCGCCGTCCGTGGTGCGGCCTCCGAGCGTGAGCGGCGTGCCGGTGCGGACGAACCCGCCGCCTTGGCGGATGGCGCCCTGCTTGACGACGAGACTGCTCCGGGTGCCCCAGAGCGGGACGCGCAGCGCGACGGTGGAGCCCTTCGTGACGCGCGTGAGGCGGTAGACGGTCTGGAGGTCGGTCGTGTGGAAGCGGTGGCGCAGCGCGACGCGGCCGAAACCTGAGCGCACGCCGGCGGTCACGTCGGCCTGCTGCTCAAACGACCGGCTGGTGTCGGGCGGATCCCCGGAGGGGCGCACATCGGACATGCTCTGGCGACCGGGCAGTGCGGGCTCGGTGTCGAGGCGCACGACGCCGTCCTTGATCAGCGCGAGTCCGAAGCTGCCGGTGCCGCGCCCGCCGAGCGAGGTGAGCGGGCGCATGAGGCCGTCGAAGAGGCGCACGGGCTCGACGCCGCCCTGGCCCTGACCGGCTCGGGTGGGGAGGATGGCCGTGTTGTACGTCGGCGTGCTCAGCGCGTACCGGCCCGTCTCCTGGTCGTGCGCGAACCAGTTCGGCGGCTCGGTGGAGGGCACGTCCTGGAAACGGCCGTCGAGGCTGGCGTCGAGCAGCGCGAAGCGCAACGGCCCGATGAGCTCGTTGCCGGAGCCGGAGGTGAAGCCGTTCGGCGCGTTGAAGCTCGTCTTTGCCGGCAGCGGGCCGGTGAGCGCCGCCATGTCGGGGCTCCACGCCGTCGCGAGGTAGAGGGCGATGCCGTGCTCGGCGATCGAGCGTGCGTACTGCCGCTGCTTGGGGTAACCGAGGAGCGCGTCCGGGCCCGATGCCGTCATGAGCCCGTCGAGCGACCAGGCCCAGTACTGGCGCAAGTGACGCCGCTTGGTACCCAGGCCGGTGTCCCAGTTGGGGTAACCCGCCTGGGTCCAGGAGCCGAGCAGCATGTGCTTGCTCCACTGGCGCAGGACCTTCTCGTCGGCCGCTGAGAGCCGCTGCATCCCGGCCTTGAGGAACGCCTGGTAGAAGCCGAGCGCGCCGACCGCGAGGTTGCCGTACTCGGTGGTCTCGATCGAGTTGAGCTGCGCACTGCGCGGGCGGTTCGGGAGATAGCGGAAGCCGCCGCCGGAGGTGAGGTTGGGCGAGCCGCCGGAGTAGGCGGGGCTGTGGGCATGGTCCGCGAACCATTTGAGCTGCGCGCGGTAGTCGTCAAGCACCGACTTGTCGCCGGCGACTTCGAGGGCGGCCGCGTACACCTCGGCGTGCCAGTTGATCTGGTTGAGCGCCCGCGACGGGGCGCGGTAGAACGGCGACGCGGCGAGATCGATGAGCACCTGCCCGATGCGGGTGCCGAGCTCGGGCGTCATCCCGATCACGCTGCGTGCCCGCCAGGCGGCGGTGAGCGCGCGGACCACCGCCGTGTCGATCGACGGGTGCAGGACGGCCTGTTCGGGGTCTTCGCCGATCGACGGCGTCCATGCGGGGGCGTGCGGGAAGTGCCCGGTCTGGCGAGGACGCAGGTTGCGGGCGACGAGGACGGGCGGCGAGGTGAGCACCTGCACCATCGGGGCGATGCGGGCGTCGTTGCGGCTCGCGCCCACGTGGCCGGCCTGTGCCGCCATGCCGTGGAGCTGGAGCATCAGGGCGTTGAGTCGCGTGTCCGGGTAGCCCTTCTCGTTCATGTAGACGCCGCGGGCGGCGTTCCAGCGCGCATCGACGCGGGCGGCGATGTCGTCCCCCAGGCGCCACGGGTCCGGCGTGGTGTCGAGATCGGCGGCGGCAGGCTTGGCGGTTGCCGTGGGAGTGGTGGCCGCGGGCTCGGTGCCGCCGGGCGCGGGAGGGCCCATCGCCTCACCGGTGTCGGCGGCGAGCGCAGTACCGCTCACGCCGGTGGCGAGGAGCAGGGCGGTGACGCATCGCGTCGCGGCGGTGGTCGAGGGGCGACGCATCGGGCTGGCGATCCTATTCGCCAACTCGGCGCCGAGCCCCCGGTGCCGGTCGGGCATGTGCAGGCGATCTTGCGAGAACGGGCGACGACGCATCCAGCGGCTCCAACCCCTGTGGTCGGCCGATGATGCGGCCGGTTCAGCGCGCGTGTGCGCCGGGACCCGCCGCCCGCCGGTGCGTCGGTAAGCTGGCGCGCGCCATGCCAGTCAACACCTCCGCCATCGGCAAGACCTTCGCGCCCGGCACGTACGTCGTCGGCCGCGAGAAGGTTCGCGAGTACGCCGAAGCTGTCGGCGAGACCAATCCGCTCTACCTCGATCCGGAGGCGGCTCGCGCGGCGGGCTACGCCGACGTGGTCGCACCGCCGATGTTCGCGGTCGTCTTCATCAGCAAGACGATGACGCCGACGCTGTTCGATCCCGAGGTCGGGATGAACTTCGCGATGATGGTGCACGGCGGCCAGTCGTTCACCTGGGAGCGCCCGATCGTCGCTGGTGAGGAGATCACCACGCACGTGAGCGTCAAGGACATCACCGAGAAGGACGGCAAGGGCTTCTACGTCTACGAGACCATCTCGAAGGACGAGGCCGGCGAGACCGTCGTGACCGCCGATTGGACCTTCCTGGTCCGGGGAGTCTGAGCACCATGGCTATCGAAGCTGGCCAGCCGATCGACGAGCTGAAGGTCACCCCGGATCGCTTCCTGCCGATCCGTTACGCGGGTGCCTCGGGCGACTTCAACCCGATCCACACCGACAAGGAGTACGCGACCATGGTCGGGCTCCCGTCGACGATCCTCCACGGGCTCTACTCCATGGCGCAGGTCGCCCGAGCGCTGACCGACAACGCCGGCGGCCCGGCCAATGTGAAGAGCCTGTCCGTGCAGTTCCGCGGCATGGGCTTCCCGGAGAAGGAGATCACCGTCTCCGGCTCCACCACATCGGTCGAGGATGGCGTCGCGACCGTCGAGCTCGTCGCCGAGCAGGACGGCAACCAGATCATCCGCAACGCCGTGGGTACGGCCGCCGTCTAGGCACCCACCACGTTGTGCCGAGCGCCGCTCGGGTCGTTCGCACCGGCTGCGAACGGCCCGGGCGGCGTTCGTCGTTCCGGGCGGGTGCTCAGGAACGTAGGGTGCCGCCGGCGACGAAGTCGGCTGGATCGAACTGCGCGGCCCCGGGGAAGACGTCGAGGAGTGAGATCGCGTCGAGCTCGGCCTCGACGCTGCGGGTGAGACGCTCATCGATGCCGGTGAGCGTGGTGGCGATCGACGAGCCGACCGGGCAGTCCGGCTGGACCGCGTGGAGGTTGAAGACCGGAGCCCCTTCCTGAACGGCGCGCCACGCGTCGCCGAGAGTGATGTCGGCGGGCTCGCGCTCGAGGTGCCAGCCACCGCGCGGTCCGGGGCGGCTGCCGACGAGTCCGGCCTCGCGGAGGCGCCCGAGCACGCGCCGCAGGTAGACCGGGTTCGAGCCCGTGCTCCCGGCCATCAGCTCGGAGCTGACGGGCGCCGCACGCATGCCGGCGAGCATCGTGAGCACGTGCACCGCGACGGCGAACTGAGTGTTTGCTGGGCCTGCCACACCCACATTGTCGCACGCCCGGCGGAATTCGCAATCACGTCTGCTACGGTTAATCCGCAACCAAGGCGACGACGAATATTTCTGCGCCGCCTGCGACCTCCGAATCCGACAAGGACCTCCGCATGACCATCGCCATCTCCGGTGCCTCGGGCAACCTCGGCCGCCGCACAGCCGAGCTCCTCCTCGAGCAGGTCGACCCGTCGTCGGTCGTCCTCCTCAGCCGCACGCCTTCGAAGCTGGACGATCTTGCCGCCAAGGGTGCGAGTGTCCGCGCCGCCGACTTCTCCGATCCGGCCGGCGTCGAGGCCGCGCTCGCGGGCGTCGAGAAGCTCCTGCTCGTGAGCACCGACACCGTCGGTGATCGCGTCGAGCAGCAGCAGGCGGCGATCGCGGCGGCCAAGGCTGCCGGCGTGCGCCACGTGATCTACACGTCCGCGCCGCAGACCTCGGCCGACAGTCCCTCGCTCGTCGTCCGTGAGCACCACGCGACGGAGGAGGCGCTGAAGGCCAGCGGCCTCGCCTACACCTTCCTGCGCAACAACCTCTACTCGGAGTTCCAGATCGCCGCCGGCGCTGGCGCGGTGGCCGGCGGTGCGGTCTATTCCAACAAGGCCGGCCGGGGTGTCGCCTACGTGACCCGTGAGGACTGCGCCGCCGCTGCGGCCGCCGTGCTGGCGGGCGGAGCGGAGCACGAGAACGTCGTCTACGAGATCAGCGGATCCGAGGCGATCACCGACGAGCAGCTTGCCGCGCTCTTCGCAGAAGTGACCGGCCAGCCAGCCGGTTTCGTCGAGGTCGACGACGCCGCGCTCACGGCCGGAATGATCGCCGGCGGCGTTCCCGAGTTCATGGCGCCGATCCTCGTCGGTTTCGGCGAGGCCGCCCGTCTCGGTGCGCTCGAGCTGGTCACCACGGCGGTCGCCGACCTCACCGGCAAGGCGCCGACGCCGCTCGCCGAGGTGCTCGAAGGTGCCAAGGACGAGCTGCTCGCGCCAGCTCCTGCCACGCACTGACCCAGATGAGCGAGCTCGAGGCCGGAACCGCGTCTGCGGATGGCACCCCGCCATGGGATCGTTTATCGGCCAAGCCTGGGTGAACGCGCCCAAGGGCGCCTCTCGATGCGCCAAGACCAGGTTCGACCATAGGACCTGAGTGGTTTCGCCCCCCGATTCATGCCCGCGGTCCGAACGTGCGAGGTACGTTCGGACCGACGGGTCAGGGGAGGCCAATGATCACCGAGTACGACCGCGCCAAGTTGCTCGTGGAAGCGGTGCAGGAGCTCGCGATTGCTCGCACCGTGCAGGATGTTCGCGAGACCGTGCGCAGCGCTGCGCGCATCGTGGCAGGCGCCGACGGCGCGACCTTCGTGCTGCGCGACAACGGGCAGTGCCATTACGTCGACGAAGACGCGATCGAACCCCTCTGGAAGGGGCAGCGCTTCCCGATGGAGGCGTGCATCAGCGGCCACGCGATGATCCACCGCGAGGCCGTGCCGATCTCCGACATCTACTCGGATCCGCGGGTGCCGCACGACGCCTACCGGCCGACGTTCGTGAAGAGCATGCTCATGGTGCCGATCCGGCAGGTGGATCCCGTCGGCGCGATCGGCGTCTACTGGGCCAAGCCGCATGCGCCGAGCGACCAGGAGACCGAGCTGCTGCAGGCGCTCGCCGATTCCACCGCCGTCGCCATGGCCAACGTGCAGGCGCTCGCGCAGCTCGAGCAGGCGCGCCTCGAGACGCTCATGCGCCTGGCGCTGGCCGCGGAGTATCGCGACGACGACACGGCGCAGCACACGCAGCGTGTCGCCCACACCTCCGCGCTCATCGCCGAGCAGCTCGGCATCCCCGAAGAGCCCCGGGAGCTGCTGCGCCAGGGCGCGGCGCTCCACGACATCGGCAAGATCGCGGTGCCCGACTCGGTGCTGCTCAAGCCGGGCAAGCTCACCGATGCTGAGTTCGCCACCATGCGCACCCATCCGACGGCCGGTGCCGCGATGCTCGCGGGGAGCTCCTCGGATGCGCTCCGGGTTGCGGCGGAGGTGGCCGTGAGCCACCACGAGCGCTGGGACGGTAGCGGCTACCCGTCACGGGTAGGGGAGACCGAGATCCCGCTGAGCGGCCGGATCGTCGCCGTCGCCGACGTGTTCGATTCGCTCACGCACGAGCGGCCCTACAAGTCGGCGTGGAGCGTGCGCGAGGCGGTCGACGAGATCCACGCCTGCAGCGGTACGCACTTCGATCCGATCGTCGTCGAGGCGTTCGATGCGCTCGATCCGAACGAGCTCGTCGCCGGGCCCACGTACGAGGCCGGCGCACCGATGCTCTGATCGGCTGCCCTGTGCGGCGCGCGTACGATGGTGGGGTCCCTGCGACCCGCCTCGGCCATCACCCGCACACCGCTCGCCATCCCCGATCCGCTTCCGGCCCCTGAGAGTGCCTCGGCGGACGACGCCATCGAGCGTCATCGTCAGCGCATGATGGGTGGCCTCGCGGGCGCGATCCGGGAGAAGGGCCTCGCGCAGACGCAGGTCACCGACATCGTCCGGCACGCCGGCGCCTCGCGGCGCACCTTCTACCGCTGCTTCCCCGACAAGGACTCCTGCTTCATCGCGCTGGCCGAGACGCTGTTCCGCGTCGCTCGCAGCGAGGTGGAGGCGGCGGTCGACCCGACTGCGCCCTGGGAGGTGCAGATCGACCAGGCCGTCGACGTGTTCCTCGCGATCCTCGCGGCCGACCCCGTGCTCGTGAGCGCGTTCAAGACCGAACTGCCGATGCTCGGCGCCCAGGGGCTGCGCATCCAGCAGGAGAGCCTGGACCGGTATGTCGACATGCTCGTGCGGGTGACGCGTGAGCCGGTGATGGTCGAGGCTGGCGTCGGACCGGTGTCGCGCGAGATGGCGATGATGCTGATGGGTGGCTTCGACGCGCTCGTCGGCCAGGCGGTGGCCCGCGGAGAGGACGTCGTGCCGCTCGGCCCGGCGATCAAGAATCTCTTCCGGCGCGCCTTGCTGCCCTCCGCCTGAGTATCCGTTCGTCGCGACTCGCGCTGCCCTGGCCGACGCCTCGGTGGGGTGCGTCACCGCCTGCCCTGGCCGACCCTTGCCATTTCAGAGACCGGCGGGTATGTTGACCTCGGTTCGAGTGGAGACTCATCAGTCTCCACCACCCGATCTGGAATGGCTCGACTGCCAGCTGAAGCCGGAGCACGATGACGACAACTGCCACACGCCTCCCGCCGCGCCTGCCGATCTCGCAGGCCGCGATCACGGCGCGCTACGTGCTCGGCGGGCCCATGGCGGCGCTGAAAGTGCGTGCCGGTGGTGGACCCGTCGTGCTCACGACGATCCCCGGGTTCGGCGACGGCATCTCCGTCACCGATCCCGCGTTCGTGAAGCAGGTGTTCACCGCTCCCGCCGACGTGGTGCACGGTGCCGACTTCGCGCCGCTCGAGCGCACGCTGGGCAAGAACAGTTCGTTCGCGCTGGACGAGGCTCCGCACCTGGCGCAGCGGCGCCTGCTCCTGCCGCCGTTTCACGGCGGACGACTCGCCGGGTACGAGGCGATCTTCGAGGAGGAGACCCTCCGCGAGATCGCCACCTGGCCGCTCGAGCAGGACTTCCGCACGCTCGAACCGATGATGCGGATCACGCTCAACGCGATCCTGCGCACGGTCTTCGGCGCGGAGGACCAGGAGTTCGACGAGCTGCGCACCTTCCTCCCGAGCTGGGTGAAGCTCGGCAGCTACCTCACGTCGGCCCCGGCGCTTCAGAAAGACCTCGGCCCGTGGAGCCCATGGGGGAAGTTCCTGCGGATGCGCCGCCGGTTCGACGCCGCGATCGACCGCCTCATCGCCGACGGCCGCGCCGACGAGCGCCTCGCCGAACGTACCGACGTGCTCGCGCTACTTCTTCAGGCCTCGTACGACGACGGCTCGCCGATGACCAACGCCCAGCTCAAGGATCAGCTGCTGTCGATCCTCGTCGCGGGCCACGAGACGACGGCCGCGAGCCTCTCCTGGACCGTCGAGCGGCTGCGCCGGCACCCGGAGATCGTCGAGCGCCTGCGGGCCGAGGCGGAGGCCGGCGGCTCGGAGCTGCGCGAGGCCACGATCCGCGAGGTACAGCGCTCGCGCTCGGTCATCACGGGCACGCTGCGGTGGGCTCACCAGCCGTTCGAGCTCGGCGACTGGGTGATCCCGCCGCGGATGACGATCTACGTCGACGGCGTCGCGATCCACCACGACCCATCGATCTACCCCGAGCCGCACCGCTTCAATCCCGACCGATTCGTCGGCGTCAAGCCCGATACGTACGCATGGATCCCGTTCGGCGGCGGGCGGCGGCGGTGCGTGGGCGCGGCGTTCGCGCACATGGAGATGGACGTCGTCCTGCGCACCCTGTTGCTCAACGTCGACCTCGTCCCGACCACCGAGCCGAGCGAGCGCTGGCGGTTCCGCGGCGTGGCATTCGCGCCGTCGAAGGGCGGCGTCGCGCGGGTGCGCTCGCGGGCGGCGGTGGCCCTGGTCGCGCCGCGCGGGCGCGCGGCCGTGCCGGGCGTGGGGGACGACCAGCCGCCGGCGGGCGGCGATCGACAGGAGGCGGCGGCATGAGCGTCGAGGAACGGTTCGCGAACGTCGGCGGTGGTACGCGCCTCTGTTACCAGCGCTTCGGCGACGAGTCGGCACCGGCGATCCTTCTGGTCGCCGGCCTGGGGCAGCAGCTCGGCGCTTGGCCCTTGGGTTTCGTGGAGCGGCTCACCAGCGAGGGGTTCCAGGTGATCCGGTTCGACAACCGCGACGTCGGACGCAGCAGCCAGGGGCGCGCGCCGGCGCCGAACCCGGTGCGGTTCGTCACGCGTCGCTGGCATCCGTCGCAGTACTCCCTCGATGACATGGCGCTTGACACCTCGGGGCTCGTCGGCGAGCTCGACCTCGGCCAGGTGCACGTGGTCGGCATGTCGATGGGCGGCATGATCGGCCAGATGCTCGCGGCGCGTCACGGCGAGCAGGTGGCGTCGCTCACGTCGATCATGTCGATGACCGGCGCGCGCGGCGTCGGGCGTCCGCACGTCACCACCTGGCTCCGCATGGCGGGGCCGCCGTCGACGACCCGCGAGAAGGCCGCCGACTCGCTCGTGGCGATGATGCGCCATATCGGTTCGCACGGCTTCGACTTCGACGAGGACGCCGTGCGCACCCTCGCCGACGAGATGTGGGAGCGCGGGCCACAGCCGTCGCACGAGGGCGTCGGCCGCCAGCTCGCCGCGATCTTCAAGAGCGGTGACCGCACCCGCGCCCTGCGCCACATCACCGCGCCGACGCTGGTGATCCACGGCGATCGTGACCGCATGGTGCACCCGAGCGGCGGCCTCGCCACCGCCAGCGCGATCCAGGGCGCCCGCCACGAGACGATCGCGGGTATGGGCCACGACCTGCCCGTCGGGGCCTGGGCGCAGCTCGTGGCGCTCATTGCCGACCATGCACGCACGGCAGAGGCCGCGGTGGGTACCGTCGCTGGATGATCGCGATCACCGGTGCGTCCGGCGGGCTCGGGCGCAGGGTCGCCGAACTCGTCCTCGAGCAGACCGACCCCCAGTCCGTCCTGCTGCTGACCCGCACGCCGGATCGTCTCGCTGATCTCGCGAAGCGCGGCGCGCGCGTCGAAAAGGCGAGCTTCAAAGACCCGACCGGCCTCAAGCGCGTCCTCCAGGGCGTCGAGCGGCTGCTGCTGATCTCGACCGATGCCGTTGGCGCGCGCCTCGAGCAGCACCGCCAGGCGATCGCGGCCGCCGCCCGTGCCGGCGTGTGGCACATCGCCTACACGTCGATCGCGCAGCCGAGCGCCGATAATCCGGCGCTGATCGTCCCCGACCACCTCGCGACCGAGCAGGCGATCCGCGAGAGCGGTCTCGAGTGGACGTTGCTACGCAACAACCTCTACGCCGAGGGGCTCGTGCCGGCCGTGCAACAGGCGCTCGAGTCCGGCGTGTGGGTGAGCAACGCGGGGGAGGGACGCACCGCCTACGTGTCGCGCGACGACTGCGCCCGCGCGGCCGCTGCCGTGCTCCTCACCGACGGCCACGAGCGTGAGAGCTACGACATCACGGGTCCCGCGGCGCTCACCCAGGCCGAGCTCGTCGCGCTCGCGAACGAGATCCACGGCGCGAACATCGAGTATGTCGACCAAGACGACGAGGACTACGCGGTCGATCTCGCGGCGGCCGGGCTGCCCGCGCCCGCGGTCGAGCTGATCGTCTCGGTCGGGCAGGCGGTCTACAGCGAGTTCTTCCAGAAGGTCACCACCGACGTGCGCGCGCTCACCGGCCAGGAGCCGGCGACCGTGCGGGAGATCCTCGAGCGCAACCGCTGACGCCGACCGGCGGCGTCGGGCTGCCGTGGCGCGCTCAGACGTCGATCACCTCCCGTGCGCCGAGGCGCTCGGCGAAGCGTTCGTCATGCGTCGCGACGACGACGGCGCCCGGCCAGCCGTCGAGCGCCGCCTCGACAGCCTCGACCGAGGCGAGGTCGAGGTGGTCGGTCGGCTCGTCGAGCAGGAGCAACGACGTGCGGCTCGCGCCGAGCACGGCAAGCTCCGCGCGGGTGCGCTCGCCCTGCGAGAGGGTCGCCGCGGGCCGGCTCGCCTGATCGGCGCCGAGGCCCACGTGCGCGAGCTGCCCGCGCGCCGCCGACGGATCGAGGCCCGTGAGCCCGCGCACCACGTCGGCCAGTGGGAGATCGGCCGTGAACGCCCGCTCGATGGCCCCGAGCTCTGCGACGACCGCGCCGGCGGCCGCGGTCCGGCGCCCGCGCACCGGCTCGAGAGTGCCACCGAGCAAACCGAGCAGCGTCGACTTCCCGGCGCCGTTGGGACCGCGGAGCAGGAGGCGATCGCCGGCCCGCACGCCCAGGGTCCACGGCGGGCTCTCCCAATCGCCGCGGCGTGCAGCGGCACCATCGAGTTCGACGAGCCAGCCGGCCCGCTCTTGCGGGGTGAGCGCCAGCGCCAGCGGACGGGGGCTCCACGGGCGGTCGGGTACGTCGACGCGTGAGGCACGGGCCCCGACGACGCGTCCGCGCGCGGCGACGCCGTCGGCCCGGGAGGTGAACCACTCCTTGTGGTGCTTGTCGTTGTCTCGCGGCGATCGGCCGACGCGGGCGCGGGTGGCCGCAGCCCGCCGGCGGATCTCACGCTCGGCCTCGCGGAGCTCGTCGCGCCGGTGCACGGCCTCGGCGTACTCCCGGTGCTCTCGCACCCGCGTCGCCTCGCGCTCGCGCTCGTGCGCCTCCCAGCCGCCGGCGTACTCGGTGAGCGTGCCGCGGTGCGGGTCGATCTCGACGACGCGCACCGCGTGCCGTGCCAGGAGTGCGCGGTCGTGAGAGGCGAGGACGAGCGCACCCTGGTGTGCCTCGAGCAGCTCATCGAGCAGGGTGCGCCCCGCCGCATCGAGGTGGTTCGAGGGTTCATCGGCGAGCACCAGCGGATGGCGCGCGGCGGCGAGCGCGAGCATCGCCGCGCGCGAGGCCTGCCCGGAGGAGAGCTGCTGCATCGGCCGATCGAGGAGCTCCGGTGGAAGGCCGATCCGGTCGGCGGCGCGCTCGAGGTCGGCGTCGAGCGTGTCGGCGCCCGCCGCGATCCAGTCGTCGAGCGCGGCGGCGTGGGCTTCGATCGCGTCGCCGATGTCGTCCTCGCCCGCCACCTGGAGCCGGCGCACGGCGATGTCGAGGGCTGCCGTCGCTGGGCCTGCGCCGAGGCGCTCGGCAAGCACCGTGCGCAGCGCGCGGCCATCGGCCGGGCGACGCCCCGGCTGCGGGAGGTAGAGCGGCATCGCGTGACGGTGCACGGTGCCGCCGTCGGGGAGCTCAGCGCCGGCGAGGAGCCGGAGCAGCGTCGACTTGCCGGCGCCGTTCGGGCCGACGATCGCGACGCGGTCGCCGGCGCTGATGCGCAGGTCGACGGCGTCGAGCAGGGTGCGGTCGCCATGGCGGCGGGTGAGCCGCTCGGCGTGGAGCAAGGTGGCAGGCATGCGTGCCTCCGGAGATCGATGGGTCCAAGAGGACGGCCGCACCTCCGGCCGAGGGCCGGGGCGAGTTCGAGGCGGCGTGTCGATCAGCGCGTACGCATAGGGCGAGCCTGCGAGGCTCGCCAGTCACCGTAGCAGCGGGCCCCGAGGGCGTCGACGCCCGGTTGGGGCGGGAGCGGCGTGAGGCGTGTGATCAGCCGGCGCGCTGCAGCGCCAGGCGGCGGCGCGCGACCTCGAGGCTCGCGGCGAGCATCACGGCGCCGGCCCCGGTGCCGCCCCACGTGACGGCGCGGAAACGAGCCGCCGCTTCAGAGGCGGTGACCACGCCGAGGGCCGCGCCGATGAGCCCGCAGAGCATCACGGCCGCCCACCACAGCAGGCGCTGACGGTCGGCCAGCACGAGAGGAGCGAGGGAGGGCTGAGGGGCGGCGCGGCGCCACCAGCGCAGCAGGACGACGGTAAGGATCGCGAGGCCGCCGACGCTGCTCGCGTACTGGGCCCACGTGTAGCCCATGTGGCCGCCGTGGAGTTGCATCAGCCAATCGATCCGACGCGTGCCCCAGCGGTCCGGGTGCGTAAATGCATCCCAGGCGACGTGCGTGGTCGCGCCCGCGATGCAGGCCGCGATCACGGCAGGCCAGCCGGCGTTGCGGAGTACGGACGGCCATGAGCGCGCCTCGGGACAACGAGCGCGCACCGCCTGCGGCGCGAGCGCCAGCGCGCCCGGCGCCAGCAGGGCGTGCCAGACGGCGACGGCGGCGATCGCCATGGCGAGATCGATCGTCGGGATGCCGAGGATCGAATGGGTCATCCCCTGGCCGACCGGCAGATGCACGAAGTAGGGCAGGTCGGGAGCCATGCTCCCCGCGACGAGCGCGGTGAACGGCCAGCGGGGGCTGCGCAGCGGCAGCACCGCTGCGGCATGGCTGACGGTGAACGGCATATCGCCGGGGAGTCTGGCGCCGCGCCGCCCAAGTGGCGCCGGTTCGCCGCCGGGCGCCAGCCGCCGCCCCTAGAATTGGGGCATGACCGGGGAGCCGCGCCTCACGCCACGCCAGGAGCTGGTGCTGTGCAAGGTCGTACGCACGTTCCAGGCTACGTCGCTTCCGGTCGGCAGCAAGTCGCTCGCGCTCGACACCGAGATCGGCGCCGGCCCGTCGACGATCCGCAACGAGCTCGCGTGGCTCGAGGGTCAGGGGCTCCTCGACCATCCCCACACGTCGGCTGGCCGCGTGCCGACCGATGCCGGCCTGCGCTACTACGTCGACCACCTCATCGACGATGTCCCGGCCGTCAGCGTCGATCTCGAGCTGATGCGCCGCGAGGTCGATGCCGCGATGCGGCTCGTCTCACAGCGGCTCTCCGAGCTCACGGATCTGCTCGCGGTCGTCTCCGCGCCTCCGATCGGCACCGCCACCGTGCGCCATATCGAGGTGCTGCTGCTTCAGCCGCATGTCGTCGCCGTCGTCGTGATCACGTCGACCGGTGGTGTCACGCGGCGCGTGTTCACGTTCGAGCAGCGCGTCGACCAGGGCCTCGTGCAGTGGGCCGCCGAGTATCTACGCGAACGGGTGGAGGGGCTCGGCCTCGGCGCCCGGATGCTTCACTCCCGCCTCCGTGAGTCGGGCCTCGGCCCCCGCGAATCCGCGTTTCTCGCCACCATCGCGCCGACCTTCACCGAGCTCGAGGAGGCCGGCGAGGACTCGTTGTACGTCGAGGGCACGGCCCGCCTCATGCGCGGCCGCGACCTCTCGGTGGCCAGTGAGCTGCTCGAGTTGCTCGAGCAGCGCCGCTCGATGCTCGGCGCGCTGCGCGCCGCGCTCACCACCGGCGACGTGCTCGTGCGCATCGGCGCCGAGAACCCCGACCCGGCCCTGCGCAGCCTCTCGCACGTTGCCGGCGCCTACGGCCTGCCGCGCCGCCCCCTGGGCACCGTCTCCCTGATCGGCCCGCTCCAGATGGACTACGGCGCCGCGATCTCCGTCGTGCGTTCGGCAGCGACGCAGCTCTCCAGGTACGTCAGCGACGTCTACGACGACTGAGCGATCCGGGGTGGCGGCCGCCGCTCACCAGAGGATCCAGCGATCCCGTTCGCCGTCGGCGGGGACGACGTCCGGGACGCGGTGCCACCACCACGCCGCCGGCTGGATCGACGCCGGCGTCGTGGTCGACTCCGGCGCGGGCGAGCTCACTCGCCAGTAGCGCGCATCGAGGTCGGCGAGTCGATCGCGGAACGGCTCGTGCGTCGGCGCCACCGCTTGCGAGATCGACTCGAGGTAGTCGCGGCGGCCGAGCAGGCCGTCCATGTCGTACTGGTTGAGCGGTGGAGCGTCGGGGCCTGCCTCGGCCCACCGGACGGCGAGCTCCCAGGCGGCGAACTCGGCGTCGACATACGACGCTCCGGCCTGCCAGAGCTCGATCTCGCCGCTGCAGAAGCCGAATCCCGGCCACGTGATCCGAGCACCCACGCGCGCGTCGAGCAGGAGGTCGAGCGCGTCGGTACCGAGACCGAACAGCACGGACATCGGGTCTTCGGCCGCGGCTCGGAGCGCCGTGCCCACCTCGCACTCCTCGGCCAGAAGGCACGCGAGCGAGAGCGCTCCGCGCGGCTCGCCTTCCCAGGCGGTGCCCGCCTCTCCGGACGCGAGCCGTTCGAGCACGTGCAGATCTGCGGTGCGCGCGATCGCGTGGGCGTCCCGTTGCTCGCGCCATGGAGCCGCGTCGTCGGCCTTCCCTCGACGGCGCCCCGTCGGCTTGGCGAGCCGGCTCAGCGTCGCAGCGCGCGGCTCGACGGTGGCCACCAGCTCCCGCGCGCTGGCGTACGCGGCCAGGACGTCGTCGACGGTCGGCACGGAATAGCGACTACCGCCTGCCCAGATCAGCAGTCGCTCGCGGACGGCGCCAGCGTCCTTCTCGCGGCGCGCCGTCGCGAGGATCTGCGACATCGGCACCGGCAACTGCTGCTCGCGCGCGACGGAGCGGCCCATCCCGAAGCGCAGCTTCCACGCGTCGAGTGAAGGGTTGTGGTTCGGATCCTCGGGAATGCCGCGCTCGACGAGTTCCGCCCAGATGCCGGGCGAGCGGCCGGACAGGTTGATCGTGAAGCTGTTCGGGAGGAACCGCGGCACCCGTCGCTGCCACCACTGGGCCGGTCCTGCCGAACGACGCCAGTGCCTGATGGGCTCCCGGACACCGAGCGTGCGCCGCTCCCAACGTTCATCGGCCACCGTGAGTCGTTCGAAGAACGCCGTATGCGTAGGCGGCAGCACCCGCTCGATCGCGGCCAGCTGGGCGCGGCGATCGATGCAGAGGTCGTACTCAGCGATGTCGAGGACGTCGCCCTCGCCGGGCTCCAGGCCCTCCCACCCGGCACGCGTCGAACGAGCGCGGAAGGCCCTCGCTGGAGAGTGCAAGGTCGACGACGCGCGCGATCGTCGCGTCGTCGGCCCCGTGCAGCAGGCTCTGCGGCTCGCGCGCCCAACTCGGGACGGTGTCGCGCACGTCCCGCTCCCACGCGAGCATGCGGGCGAGCCGTAGGGGACTCTCGGCCCGCCACCAACCGCGGAGGTCATCGGCGTGCGGTCCTGGTGCGCCGGCGAGGAGTCGCTCAAGGTGCTCGATCGCGAGTGGTCGCGCGGCCTTGAGATCGAGATCGGCGGCGTGGAGGCGCGGCGTCGCTCGTCGGGTGAGCTCGAGGACGAAGCGCAGGGCGGCGACGACGTCGTCGGCCTGCGGGGCCCGTGCGCGATCCATTCGGTAGTCGGCGTCCTCCAGCTTGCGCTGGGCCGCAGCGAGGTCGCTGGCCCACGACCGCATCTGCAGGATCCGGCAGAGTTGGCCCGGTCGTGGGCTCGGGCCGGGTACGGCGGCGGCGGTGCCGTCGGCGACGGCGACCGTGGTGCGCTCCGTGCCCCGCACCGCGCGCGAGCGCCACCAAGGGCGTCCACCCCAATCCTCGGACGGCGGCGGTCCGGCAGCGCCATCGTCCTGCGTTGCCTGCCAGAACTCGTGGTCCGCGGCGCGCAGTGGCGCCGAGAGGCGATCCTCCGACGGCGGCAGCATCGCGGCGACGTCGGCGAGTGCGTCGCGCACACGGAGCGCCGCCGCGAACACGTCGTGGTCGAGGACGTCACCTCGGGCAAGCTCGCTCGAGGCGGTCGTCCACGTCGTGAGGAGCGCGTCGGCGTCGACGAGCTCACCGAGCTCGGCCAGAAGCGCCTGGGTGCCCTCGTCGATCCCGTACAGGACCGACTGCGGGTCGAGAGCGGACCGTGCGAGCGATGCTCGGGGCCCTTCGGTGTGCGGCATGTCGGTCGGGTGCGCTGGGATGGCGCGGCCGGGTGCGGGATCCTCACGATACGCCGCGCCTCCCGGTGCGTCGATCAGCTGTCGAGCCGTCGCCGCGGTGTCGGCGCGCGCCACCGCACACCGCCGCGCCCCGGACTCCGGCAAACTGCAGGCCGTGCCACGCGACCCCTACGAGGTGCTCGGCGTCTCCCGCGACGCCGACGACGCCCAGATCAAGAAGGCGTTCCGCCGCCTCGCCCGCGAGCTGCATCCCGACAACAACGACGAGCCCGACGCCGAGGAGCGCTTCAAGGAGGCCGCGCAGGCCTACGAGATCCTCGGCGATGCGGAGCGCCGCCAGACCTACGACCGCTTCGGCCACGACGGCCTGCGCGGCGGTGGCTTTCAAAGCCAGACCGAGGGCTTCGGCTCCTTCTCCGACCTCTTCTCGGCGTTCTTCGGCGAAGCATTCGGCGGAGGCGGCGGACCGACTGGCCCGGCGCCCGGCGAAGACCTTCTCGTCCGGCTCGATGTCGAGCTCGAGCAGACGATCAAGGGGGGCCGCGTGCAGATCGCGTTCGACGCGATCGTCACCTGCGACACCTGCACCGGCACCGGCGCAAAGGACGGCTCGAAGACCACCACGTGCCCGCGCTGCCAAGGCGCGGGCGAGCTGCGTGCCGTCAGCCGCACTCCGTTCGGCCAGGTGGTGCGCGCCGTCGCCTGTGATCAGTGCGGCGGCCGCGGCGAGCTGATCGAGGACCCCTGCGACACCTGCCGCGGAGAGGGCCGGATCGTGCGCCGCCGCGAGGTGGAGATCGACGTGCCGCTCGGCATCGCCCACGGCCAGCGCATCCGCCTGCGCGGTGAGGGGCACGCCGGCGAGCGCGGTGCGCCTCCCGGGGACCTCTACGTGCAGGTCGCCGTTCGCCAGCACCCGATCTTCACGCGCGATGGCGACGACCTGATCGCGGTCGTCCCCGTCGGCGCGCCGTTCGCCGCGCTCGGCACCACGCTCGAGCTCGACGGGTTCGATGGTCCGATCGAGATCGACGTTCCCGCCGGCGCCCAGCCGGGCGAGGAGGTGCGGATCGCCGGACAGGGCATGCCGCGAACCCGCGACGGCGCCCATCGCGGCCAGCTGCGCGTCGTGCTCGACGTCGTCGTGCCGCGCCGCCTCGACGAGCGCCAGCGCGAGCTGCTCCAGCAGTTCGCCGACACGCTCGAGGACCGCAACCTCAAGTCTCCGGGTGGCATCGGCGAGCGCCTACGCCGGCTCGCAGGGAGGCGCCGATGATCCGTCTTGCCGTCCGCGTGCCGCGCGACTCCTGCGAGCTCGTCCTGGCCGAGCTGATCGATCTCGCGCCGAGCGGGATCGAGGAGCGCGACGTGCCCGAGAACGCCGACCTCGTCGAGTACGCCGTCTACGGCTCGGCCGGTGAGCTGCCCGATCTCGGCGCCGCCGCCGCGCACGTCGCCGGGATCCCGGTCGACGTGTTCACTGAGGAGATCGCTGACGACTGGCACGAGCGCTGGCGCGACTTCCACAAGCCGATCACCATCGGCGGCCGTCTCCACGTGCGCCCGCCGTGGCTGGAGGCCCAGGAGGGCGTCACCGACCTCGTGATCGACCCCGGCATGGCGTTCGGCACCGGCGCCCACGAAACCACCCAGCTCTGCCTCGAGTTCTTGCTCGACGCCCGAGCCGAGGGCGCCATGCTCGATCTCGGCTGCGGCTCCGGCGTACTCGCCATTGCCGCTGCCCAGCGGGGCTTCGGGCCGTGCGTGGCGCTCGACTTCGACCCTGCGAGCGTCGAGGCGACCGAGCTCAACGCCGTTGCGAACGGGGTGGAGGTGAAGGCCGGCAAGTTCGACCTGATGCGCGCCGAAGCAATCCCGTCGGCGCCGACCGTTGCCGCGAACATCCTGCGCCCCGTGCTTCTGCAGATCGCCGAGACGGGCTTCACCCCCGAGCCGCCGCGCACGCTGATCCTCTCAGGACTGCTGCGCCACGAGGCTGATGAGGTCGCCGCGGCCTACGAACGGCACGGGCTGCGCGAGACCGGCCGCCGCGAGCTCGGCGACTGGGCCGCGCTGCTGCTCGAACGAGCCTGACCGCTCGCCCGCGCCGTCCCGAGCGCGAGCGAGCGGCGTCACTCCGTCCCTGATCGGAGCAGCGCGGGCATCAGCGGCGGTGCGCGATCACGGGCATCCCGTGACGCGGGCGCAAGGTGATGCTCGGATCCGTCTCCAGGCGAGCCGTCGGCACGAGATCGAACGTGTAGCGCTGCGAGAGCATCGCGGTCACGATCGTCGCCTCCATCATCGCGAAGCCCTGGCCGATACACATGCGGCGGCCTGCGGCGAATGGCAGGTAGGCGAGGCGCGGGCGATCCTTCGGCGCGTCGCCGATGAATCGCGAGGGGTCGTAGCCGGCCGGGTTCGGCCAGTTGCGGGCGTCGCGGTGGATCACCCACGGGCTGATCGAGATCACCGTGCCGGCCGGGATCGCGTAGCCGGCGGCGACGGTGTCGACCTTCGCGCGACGCTGGACGATCCACACCGGCGGGAAGAGCCGCATCGATTCCTGGAAGCAGGCAGTCGTCCATTCCAGGCGCCGCAGGTCGTCGTAATCGGGCGTGCGGTCGCCGCCGAGCACCTCGTCGACCTCGGTGAGCAGCTGGGCGCGTGCCGACGGATGCTGCGAGAGCAGGCCCCACATCCACGAGAGGCCGTTGGCCGTCGTCTCGTGGCCGGCCGTCACGAACGTCATCAGCTCGTCGCGCAGCGCGGTGGCGGAGAGCGGCTCGCCCGTCTCCGGGTGGCGGTAGCCCATGAGCACCGCGAGGAGATCGTCGTGCTCGTCGGTGCTGCGGCGACGGCGCTCGATGAGCTCGAGGATCACGTCGTCGAGCACGTCGATCGCCGCGTTCATCCGCTGCAGGCGCCGCGGCTGGAGGTTCATCCCGCGGCCGACGCCCATGCGCTTGATGCCGCCTGAGATGTGCGTGACCGGCGAGCGGCCGATCGCGCCGGCCGCTTCGAGCATGTCGCCGAGGGCCGCGCCGAACTCGGTGGAGCGGGCGGAGAAGTCGGTGCCGACGAGCGCGCGGCCGACGATGTCGAGGGTGAGCATGCTCATCTCGACCGACAGGTCGATCTCCTGGCCGTCGGTCCACGTCGCATCCCAGCGATCGAGGGCGTCCGAGGCGGCGGCGACCATGTACTGGGCGAAGGCGCCGATCGCGCGGCCGGCGAACACAGGCTGCACGATCGAGCGGTGCTCGCGCCACAGTTCGCCCTCACTCGTGACGAGCCCCAAGCCCAGTACGCGCTGGAGGATCTCGTACTGGCTGCTCTTCTCGTAGTCGTCCTGGTGGGTGAGGAGCACCTCCTTGGCGCCCTCGGGATCGTTGATGAACAGGCTGGCGTGGGCGCCGGGTGCGGAGAGCTGGAACGGACGGCCGCCGTGGCGCGCGGAGCTGAGTTCGAGCGAGCGGACCGGGTCCTTGCGGATCGCCGCGAGCTCGCGGCCGACGGCGAGCAACGTGGTGGCGCCCGGTGCCTCGCTCACCGGCCGCGGGGCCGGTGCGGTGGGGGAGCCCGCGGCGTGGCTCGGGGTGGCGGTCGTGGCGGTCATGCGTGTCCCCTGGGGGTGAGACGGAGGATGGCGTACCGATCGGTACGTCGACCGGTCTCGAGCACCGTACCACGCAAACGTACCGACCGGTACACATTCGTCCACCGGTACGCTGCGTGGGTGACGAACGGCGCGGCTACATCGGGAATCGGGCCCGGACCGGCGAGGGCCGCGGCACCGACCGAGAAGGGCGCGCGGCAGGTCGAGGCGATCCTCGATGCCACGGTGCAGTCGATCGCGTCTCGTGGGTATGCCGCGACGTCGCTCGCGCGGATCGCCGAAGAGGCGGGCACCACGAAGCGAATGGTCCTCTACTACTTCGAGAGTCGCGAGCACCTGTTCAGCGAGCTCGTCCTGCGGATCGTCGGCCAGATGGTCGCCCAGTCCCGGGCCGACTTCGACGCCGCCGCGGATCCCGCTGAAGGTGTGCGGGTGAGTCTTCGCCATGCGTGGGAGCGGGTCACCGGCGATCCGGTGCTCGTGCGTGCCTACTTCGCGGTGCTCGGCGAGGCCGGCGCCGACCCGGTGCTGCGTGAGCTCCTCGACCACGTACGCGCAGCGAATCTCGAGGTCGTCGCCCTGCACATCGAGCGTGCGAAGGAGCGGGGGATCGAGCCCCCGCTGGCGCCGGAGATCCTGTCGCTGCTGATGTTTGCCGGGTTCCGCGGGCTCCTGCTGGAGTTCTACGATCGCGGGCAGACGCCCGAGCTCGAGCAGGCCGTCGCGCTCTTCGAGCAGACGGTCGGCGCCGCGTTCGCGCCTCGCTAGCGCGTGGCGTCGGGCGCCTCCGGGCCTCGCGCGCCCTTCGGTGACCGGGGTCCGAAGAATCACCGCGTCTGCGGCGCTCTGATCGCGATTGGGTGGCGGTGCGCCTGAGCTCGTGACCGTTGCCACGAGTTTGTAACGCAATGCCACTAAGTTGTGGGTATGGCATGGAACGTGGTCATCGCAGGCGGCGGCTTCGGAGGGCTCCACGCGGCGAAACACCTCGCCCGCGCGCTGCCGCATCACTCCGCCCGGATCACGCTCGTCAACGACACGAACTTCCTCACCTACACGCCGCTGCTGCCAGGTGCGGCCGCCGGCACGCTCGAGCCGCGGCACGTCGTGGTGCCGCTGCGTGAGTCGCTCCCGGATGCCGTCGACCTGCTCCTCGCGACGGTTACCGGTGCCGACCCCGATGCCAAGACGGTCACGGTGCAGACGGTCGGCGGAGGCGAGAAGCATCTGCGCTACGACCAGCTCATCGTGTCGCTCGGGTCGGTGAGTCGCACGCTGCCGATCCCCGGGCTCGCAGAGCACGCCGTCGGCCTGAAGTCGTTGCCGGAGGCGATCGCGCTCCGCAACCGCGTGCTGCGCAACCTCGAGCTGGCCGAGTCGACCGAGGATCCGGTCGAGCGCCGCGCTGCGCTCACGTTCGTGTTCGTCGGTGCGGGCTACGCCGGCCTGGAGGGCCTCGCCGAGCTGCAGGACTTCGCCAGCGACGTGCTCGACCTCTATCCGCGGGCCCGCGTGCACGGCATGCGCTGGATCCTCGTCGAAGCGCGTGACCGCGTGATGCCCGAGGTGTCGCCGTCGCTCGCCGACTTCGCCGCCCGTGAGCTCACGGCGCGCGGCATCGAGCTGCGCACGTCGACGACCCTCGACGAGGTCACGGCGGTCACGGCTCGCCTGAGCGATGGCGAGGTGGTGCCGACCCGCACCGTCGTGTGGACCGCGGGCGTGAAGCCGCATCCGGTGGTCGCAAAGCTCGGTCTCCCGCTCGCCGAGAACGGCCGCATCGTGGTCGACTCGCGGCTTGCGGTGCAAGGCCGCCCGGGCGTCTGGGCGCTCGGCGACGCCGCCAACGTCCCTGATCCGGCGGCCAAGGGCCAGCGCCCCGCACCCCCGACCGCCCAGCACGCGATCCGCCAGGGCAAGGTCGCCGCGCTCAACGCGGCCGCTGCGCTCGGCACCGGTCGCGAGCGGCGCTTCACGTACAAGACCCGCGGCGTCGTCGTCGACATGGGCCAGCGCAAGGCCGTCGCCGAGACCATGGGCCTCAAGTGGCGGGGCGCTCCGGCCTGGTTCATCGCCCGCAGCTACCACCTCGCGATGATGCCGGGTCTCGGCCGACGTTTCCGGCTCCTCGCCGACTGGAACGTCGGCCTGCTCTTCGGCCGCGACACCGCCGAGCTCGGCCAGCTCGGCCACGTGCCGCGCCTCGGCGGCGAGCACACCTCGGTGCCCGCCGACACCTCGGTGACCGGAAAACACGCCGACGAGTAGGCCAAGCCGCCAGCGAGACGCCAACGCCAGCGGCCGCCCGTTACCCACACCCCAACACGCCAGCGGCCGCCCGGTAGGCGTGTATGACGCTTGGCAGCCTCGCTGCGAGACCACCACGCGTCATACGCGCCCGGCCCCGGGGCTGGCTGGAGGGCTGAGGTGCCGTCGGTGGCGCGTCGAGTGGCGCCCCGGCGGCAGCTACGCTGAACGTGTGGCCGCAGGCAGCATTCAGCGCAAGGAACTGGAACTCAGCAACGAGGCAGCGACGGCATTGGCCGGCGCGAGCGACTCGACCCTGCGCGAACTCGAACGCAACCTCGACGCGAACGTCACGCTGCGCGGCAACCACGTGATCCTCGAGGGCGACGAGGCCGCCGTCGCCGCCGCCACCGCCGTGATCTCGGAGATCGTGGCCCTGAGCGACAAGGGGGCTCCGCCGGACGCCGAGTCGATCGAGCGCATCGCCGGTGGCGTCGCCCGCCGCGAGCCCGTCGCGGCGCTGCACGACGACGTCGTCTGGAAGGGCCGCACGATGCGCGTCGCCCCGAAGACGGCCGGCCAGCGTGAGTACGTGCAGGCGATCCGCGAGAACACGGTCACGTTCGGCATCGGCCCGGCCGGCACCGGCAAGACCTTCCTCGCCGTTGCCATGGCCGCCGCAGCACTGGCCGAGCGGCGAGTCCAGCGGATCCTGCTGACGCGCCCGGCCGTCGAAGCCGGCGAACGCCTCGGGTTCCTGCCCGGCGACCTCATGGCGAAGGTCGACCCGTACCTGCGCCCGCTGTTCGACGCCCTCCACGACATGCTCGGCGCCGAGAAGGTCGCCAGCTACCTCGAGAAGGGCCAGATCGAGGTCGCGCCGCTGGCCTTCATGCGCGGCCGCACGCTGAACGACAGCTTCATCATCGTCGACGAGGCCCAGAACACCACCCGTGAGCAGATGAAGATGGTGCTCACGCGCCTCGGCTTCGGCTCGACGATGGTCATCAACGGCGACATGACCCAGATCGATCTGCCGCGTGGCACCCGCTCGGGCCTGATCAGCGCCGCTCGGATCCTCGAGAACGTCGACGACATCGGCATGGTGACGTTCGGCAGCAACGACGTGATCCGCCACCGGCTCGTCAAGCGCATCGTCGACGCCTACGACCTCGACGATGCCGACCGCGAGCGCCAGGCGGCCCAGCGCCGCGCTGAGCGCACCCGCGAAGACTGACCACCCAGGGCGACCGCCAGATGTTCGAGATCGAGGTCGAAGGCCGGGAGCTCGCTCCGGGCGCGCCGAGCGACGCCGCGATCCGTGAGGCGCTCCAGCTCGCGTTCGCCAGCGCCGGCATCCGCGCCGGCCACGTCGCGATCCACTTCGTCGATGAGGCCCGCTCGCACGAACTCGCCGCGGAGTACCTCGGCAAGGACGACGCGACCGACGTGATCAGCTTTCCGGTCGACGAGGACGACGACCTCGGCCCCGAGATCACCGCCGACGTGATGCGCGAGCTCGGCGACATCGTCATCTGCCCGGAGCGCACCCACGACATCCTCGAGACCATCGTTCACGGTGCCCTCCACCTCGTCGGCATGGACCACGAGGTCGACGACGGCGAGATGCTCGCGGTGCAGTCCGAGCTGATGGGCTGGCTGCGGTAGCGCGCATGTGCGCCGCCGCGGAGGGCCCGTCTGGCTCGCCGGGCGTGCGCTCACTGCGCCCAACCTGCTCCAATAGGACGTGATGCCAGCGCGCGAGCCCCAGTACGGCCCCGAGGACGGGGTGGAGCTGCCGATCCCCGAGCCGCCGAAGCCGGGGGAGCGACTCACCGGTGACGAACCTTCGGCCGCAGCGCGGCGGTCCACCGATGAGCCGACGGCTGCCGACACCACCGACCTCCGCTCGCCGGGCGCCCCGGAGAGCGGCACCCGTAGCGGTTTCGTCGCCCTGGCCGGCCGCCCGAACGTGGGCAAGTCGACGCTGGTGAACGCGATCGTGGGCCGCAAGGTCGCGATCGTCAGCGACAAGCCCCAGACGACGCGCCGCGCGATCCGCGGCGTCTGCACCGGCCCGGACTACCAGCTCGTGCTCGTCGATCTCCCGGGCGTGCAGCGGCCGCGCGACCTCCTCACGGAGCGAATGCAGGGGCGTGTCGAGACCGAGCTCCGCGAGTGCGACGCTGCGCTCTTCGTGGTCAACCTCGAGGAGGGCATCGGCCCGGGCGACCGCTGGATCGCCGAGGCGCTGCGCAAGGCGAACGTGCCGGTGATCATCGTCGCCAACAAGGTCGACCGCCTCAACAAGAGCAAGCTCATCACGGCCCTCAACGAGACGAACGAGCTCGGCCTGGATGCCGAGGTGTTCCCGATCAGCGCTCGCTACGGCGACCAGGTCGACGCGCTCGTCGACCACGTGTCCGCGCTGCTCCCCGAGGGCCCGTTCTACTTCGACACCCGCGACAGCTCCGACCAGCGCCTCGAGGTGCACCTCGCCGAGCTCGTCCGCGAGCAGGTGCTGCGCCGCACCTTCCAGGAGGTGCCGCACTCGGTGGAGGTCGAGGTGACCGACATCGAGCGCCGCGACGACGAGCTCCTGATCGTGAGCGCCGCGATCTGGGTCGAGACGGACTCCCAGCAGGGGATCCTGATCGGCAAGGGCGGCGACATGGTCAAGCGCATCGGCCGCGCCGCCCGCAAGGAGATCGAGCTCGAGATGGACGAGCACATCCACCTCGACCTCACCGTCCGCGTGCGCAAGAACTGGCGCCGCGAGGACCGCCTGCTCGACCGCCTCGGCATCGAATAGAGCGACGGCATGGCCGAACTCGCGACACTCATGCTTGCGAACCTCGTCGAGGTGTTCGGCGAGCGAGACGGCGACCGCCGCCGCGCGGCGATTGCCCGCGTGCATCATCCGCAGGTGGTGTTCACCGATCACGACGGCGAGGCCAGCGGGCATGCTGCGCTCGACGAGGCTGTCGCGCGACTGCACGCCCGCCTCGCCCCCGACTTCGAGTTCGCGCCGGCCGGGGACGTCGACCTCATCGGCGACCTCGGCTACCTCGCGTGGCAGCTCGGCGCACCGGGCCAGCCGCCAGTCGTGCGTGGTGCCGACATCGCATTCGCACGAGACGGCCGCATCGGCCGCCTCTACGTGGTGCTGACCGGCCCCTGACCCGCCGACGCCGGCGCCGCGCGGCTGGCTCAAGGCGCGGTCACCACGGGCATCGAATTGGTCAGTGGATCCCTAGACTCAGGCTCCACATGGAGCCCAGCTACGACCAGAACGGCCTCGTCGCCGTGATCGCCCAGGATCACGCGACGGGTGAGGTGCTGATGTTCGCGTACGCCAACGAAGAGGCGGTACGGCTGACGCAGCAGACGGGCGAGCTGCATCTGTGGAGCCGCTCCCGCAACGAGCTCTGGCACAAGGGCGCGACGAGCGGGAACATCCTGAAGGTGCGCGACCTGCGCATCGACTGCGACGGGGACGCGCTGCTCGCGATCGTCGAGCCGGCGGGCCCGGCCTGCCACACCGGCGAGCGCACGTGCTTCTACCGGCGCCTGGAGGACGGCGCCGCGCCGCAGCTCACGCCGCACGAGGCGCTGCCCGCGCTCGCGCGCACGTTCGCCGACCGCAAGGCGAGCCCGAGCGAGGATTCGTGGACGGCGAAGCTGCTTGCCGATCCCACGCTCGCGGGGGAGAAGGTCGAGGAGGAGGCCGAGGAAGTGGTGCGCGCCGCGCGCGAGGAGACCGACGACCGCGTCGACAACGAGGCCGCCGATTTGCTCTACCACCTGCTCGCCGTGCTCTCCGGCCGCGGGCGCACGTACACCGACGCGTTCGAGGTGCTCCTTGCCCGCCGTCGCTGACTCTCAGATCTCGCCCAGCCGCGACGAGGTCTCGAAGCTCGCGGCGACCGGTGACCACGGGCTCGTCCCGCTCACGCACTCGTTCGTCGACGACCTCTCGACGCCCGTCGCCGCCTACCTGAAGCTGCGCGCCGCCGACCCCGGCAGCCCGTCGTTCCTGCTCGAATCCGCCGAGCAGGCCCAGCAGGTGGGGCGCTACGCCTTCGTGGGCACCCGCCCGAAGGAGGTGATCCGCTGGAGCATCGGCGACGACGATCGCGATCCCTACGGACTCGTCGCCGACCTCACCGAGGGCGCCCGGCAGGCGCGCGTCGACGGCCTCCCGCCGTTCACCGGCGGCGCCGTGGGCATGTTCGGGTACGACCTCGTCCGCACCGTCGAGACGAGCCTCGGCGCGCCGCAGAACCCCGATCCGGTCGGGCTCCCCGACCTCGCGATCATGCTCAGCGACACGCTCGTGGTGTTCGACCACCTCGACCGCCGCACCACGATCCTCGCCAACGCCGATCTCACGGCCGCAGGCGGCGACGCGAACGCCGCCTACGAGGCCGCCGCCGAGGAGATCCGACGCGTGCGCAACATCCTCGCCGGCCCGATCCCGGTGCCCGACGTCGCGCCGCGCGAGCACACCCCGCTCGCTTGGGAGAGCAACCACACGCGCGAGCAGTACGAGACGACGGTCGCGAAGATCGTCGAGTACATCCACGCCGGCGACGCCTTTCAGGTCGTGCCCAGTCAGCGCTGGACGGCGCCGCTCCCGATCGAGCCGTTCAGCGTCTACCGCGGGCTGCGGGCCGTGAACCCGAGCCCGTACATGTACTACCTCGACTTCGGCGACTTCCAGATCGTCGGCGCGAGCCCCGAGCCGCTGCTGCGCGTGAAGGGCCGCCGAGTGGAGACCTACCCCGTCGCCGGCACGCGCCGCCGCACCGGCAACCCGGCCGACGATGCCGAGCTCGCCGCCGAGCTGCTCGCCGACGAGAAGGAACGCGCAGAGCACATCATGCTCGTCGACCTGGGTCGCAACGATCTGGGGCGCGTGAGCGAGTACGGCTCTGTCGTCGTCGACGAGCTGATGAAGATCGACACGTTCAGCCACCTGCTGCACATCAGCTCACTGGTGAGCGGCACGCTGGCAGAGGGCGTGCGCCCGATCGACGCCCTGCGCTCGACGCTCCCCGCCGGCACGCTCTCGGGCGCGCCGAAGGTGCGGGCGATGGAGATCATCGACGAGCTCGAGCCGGTGAAGCGCAGCTGGTACGCCGGAGCCGTCGGCTACCTCGCGTACGGCGGCGACCTCGACACCTGCATCAACATCCGCTCGGTCGTCGTCAAGGACGGCCTGGTGCACGCGCAGACCGGCGGCGGCACCGTGGCCGATGCGCTCCCGGAGAACGAGTACGAGGAGTCGGTGACGAAGTCGCTCGGCACGAAGCGTGCGATCGACCTCGCCGTCAGCCAGGAGGACTGGGCATGACCCGCGTGCTCGTCATCGACAATTACGACTCGTTCACGTACAACCTCGTCCAGATGCTCGGGGAGCAGGGGGTCGAGCTCGACGTCGTCCGCAACGACAAGGCCACCGTGAGCGAGCTGATCGCCAGCAAGCCCGACCTCGTCGTCGTGTCGCCCGGGCCCTGCACGCCGGACGACGCCGGCATTTCGCTCGAGGCCGTGCGCGCGTTCCCGGAGGCCGGCATCCCGATGCTCGGCGTGTGCCTCGGTCACCAGTCCCTCGGGCAGGCGTTCGGCGGCACCGTCGTGCGTCACGAGCCGGTGCACGGCAAGACGACCACTATCGAGCACGACGGCCGCACGCTCTACGACGGGCTGCCCGAGAGCACGGTCGTCGGCCGGTACCACTCGCTGATCGTCGATGAGGACACGTTGCCGGACTGCTTCGAGGTGAGCTCCCGCGGCGGCGGCGTGATCCAAGGGATCCGCCACAAGGAGCTCCCCGCCGAGGGCGTGCAGTTCCACCCCGAGTCGGTGCTCACGCGCGATGGCCGCCAGATGCTCGCGAACTTCCTCGCGCAGGCGGCCAGCTGATTCCAGCGGCCGGCCGCTGAACCGCGCGCCGAGGCGGGCGTCCCCGCTCTGGGAGCGCGATCACACGCGAGCCCGCACGACCGTCTATCTTTCTCCGACCAGTGCCTGACGAAGACCCACGAAGTCCCGAGCCGATGCACGACCTCACGGCCGTCATCGAGCGCTTGATCATCGGCGAGAGCCTCTCCAGCCAGGAGGCCGAGGCCGCACTGGATCTCGTCATGCGAGGCCAGGCCAGCGAGGTGCAGACCGCAGCGCTGCTCGTCGCCCTGCGCGGCAAGGGGGAGACCCGCGACGAACTCGCCGGGCTCGTGCGCGGCATGCGTGCCCACCTCGAGCCGGTGCACGCGACGCGGCGCCCGCTCGTCGACACCGCCGGCAGCGGCGGCGGCTTCACCACCTTCAACGTCTCGACTGCCGCCGCGCTCGTGGCCGCCGGCGCCGGCGCCGCCGTGGCCAAGCACGGCAACCGTTCGGCCACCAGCGAGTGCGGCTCCGCCGACGTGCTCGAGGCCCTCGGCGTCGACATCGACGTCGACCCGCTCCGCACGGCGCAGAACATCGACGAGATCGGCTTCGGGTTCATGTTCGCGCCGCGCCATCACCCGGCGATGCGCCACGTGATCCCCGTTCGCCGCGCGCTCGGCGTGCACACGATCTTCAACGTGCTCGGCCCGCTCACCAACCCCGCCGGGGCGGTCCGCCAGGTGATCGGCGTCGCCGACCCGTCGCGCATGGCGCTGATCGCTGAGGCCCTCGCCGATCTCGGTGTGGAGCGCGCCTGGGTGCTCCGCTCGCAAGACGGGCTCGACGAGCTCTCGATCGCGGCCACGTCGGCGGTGATCGACGTGCGTGCCGACGGCGAGCTCGTGCGGTTCAAGGTGAACCCCGAGGAGGCCGGCATCGAGCGCCGCGAATCGCTCGCCGGGCTCGAAGGGGGGCGTCCCGCCGAGAACGCTGCCACCATCAGAAGGGTGTTCGAGGGGGAACCTGGACCGGCGCGCGACGTGGTCGTGCTGAACGCCGCAGCGACGTTGGTCGTCGCGGGGCTCGCCGACGTGCTCGCCGAAGGCGCCGACCTCGCCCGCCAGTCCATCGACACCGGAAGTGCCGCGCGCGTGCTCGACGAGCTCGTCGCTGCGACCACCGAGGCGGTGGCTTAGCTGTGAACCACCTCGAGAAGATCATCGAGCGCACGCGCGAGGATGTCGCGCGCCGCGCCAAACAGGTCGCCTACGCCGAGCTCGAGCGCCTCGCCGCCGAGCGCAGCGAGCCGCGCGGGTTCAACGAGGCGCTGCTGCGCCCCGGCGTCGCCGTGATCGCCGAGCACAAGCGGCGCTCGCCGTCGGCCGGCCGCATCCGCGAAGACCTCGAGGTCGAGGACATCGTCGGCGCGTACGAGGAGGGTGGCGCGTCCGCGATCTCGGTGCTCACCGACGAGGCCCACTTCGGTGGCTCGCTCGCCGATCTGCGCCGCGCGAAGGCCGCCGTCGATCTCCCGATCCTCCGCAAGGACTTCATCGTCGACCCCTACCAGGTGGTCGAGTCGGCGGCCTGGGAGGCCGACGCGATCCTCCTGATCGTCGCCGCTCTCGAGCCGCTGGCGCTCGCCGAGCTCCACGCGCAGGCGCGCGAGCTCGACCTCGACGTGCTCGTCGAGGTGCACGGCCCTGAGGAGCTCGAGGCCGCCCTCGAGGTGATGGACCCTGACATCATCGGGATCAACAACCGCGATCTCACCGACATGACCGTCGACATCGCCCGCACGCATGACCTCCTCGTCGACGTGCCCGCCGGTAAGACCGTCGTCGCCGAATCCGGCTTCTACCATCGCGAGCAGATCGACGAGCTCGAGCGTGTCGGCTGCGATGCCGTGCTGATCGGCGAGGCTCTCATGCGCTCCGAAGACCTCTCCGTGGCCACCCGCGTGCTCGCGGGCCCGGAGGACGAGGCGCACCACTGATGGGGCGCAAAGCAACGCTTCTCGGCACGCTCGTCGTCGCCGTGGCGGGTGGCCTCGGCGGGGCTGCGGCGTACGACGAGTTCATCAAGAGCGACGGCGACGCGACCGTCGTGCAGCAGGCGCCCCTCTCGGCGAGCTCGCAGCCGAGCAACGAGAGCACGGGCGACGGCGCACTCACGCCGGCCGAGATCTACGAGAAGACGAGCCCGGGCGTGGTCCTCGTGAACGCACTCGTCACTGAGCAGGTTGATTCGCCGTTCGGTCAGCAGGAGCAGCAGGGCGAGTCGACCGGCACCGGCTTCGTGGTGTCGAAGGACGGCTTCATCGTCACCAACGCGCACGTCGTGCAGGGCGCCAAGGAGGCAACCGTGCAGTTCGGTGCCGACAAGGCCATCGACGCGAAGGTGCAGGGCATCGACGTGAACTCCGATCTTGCCGTGCTGAAGGTCGACCCCGACGCGCACGATCTCGAGCCGCTGGACCTCGGCACCGCCAAGCGCCTCAAGGTCGGCGATCCGGTCGTCGCGATTGGCAACCCGTACGGCCTCGACCGCACCCTGACGACGGGCGTTGTCTCCGCGCTCGCGCGCAAGATCGACGGGCTCAACGGCTTCAAGATCACGAACGTCATCCAGACCGACGCCGCGATCAACAAGGGCAACTCCGGTGGCCCGCTGCTCGACGCGCAGGGCAAGGTGATCGGCGTCAACTCGCAGATCCAGACCGAGAACGGCGGCAACGTCGGCATCGGCTTCGCCGTCCCGGTCGACAAGGTCGAGCAGGTGCTCCCGACACTGAAGGCCGGCAAGGAGGTGCAGGTCGCCTTCCTCGGCGTGACGACCGTGCCGATCGACAAGAAGATCGCCAAGGTCGTGAAGATCGGCAAGGGTCTGCTCGTGGTGAGCGTCAAGGAGGGCAGCCCCGCCGACAAATCGGGGCTGAAGGCCGGCGACAGCGGCGTCACGTTCGAGCTCGGAGGCGGCAGCGTCGATCTCGGCGGTGACGTGATCGTGAGCGTCGACGGCGAGACGTTCGCGACGGCCGAGGAGCTCGCTACCTACATCGGCGGCAAGAAGGTCGGCGACACCGTGAAGGTCGACTACGAGCGCGAGGGCGACCGCAAGAGCGTCGACGTGAAGCTCGGCAACCGCCCGACCACCGTCACCGCGCCGTAACGACGGGCCCCGGCCGCCCTGCATGGGCCGATGCAACCCGCGCCCGGCGCGCCGCGCGGCGGTGCCGCCTGCCCTACCATCAGGTGCAGTGGCAACAGCGACGCGCATCAAGTTCTGCGGGATCACGCGGCTGGAGGATGCGACCGCCGCCGTCGAGGCCGGCGCCTGGGCGATCGGCTTCATCCTCTGGCCCAACTCCCCCCGCTACATCGACCCCGCCGAGGCGGCGGCGATCGCCCGGCAGTTCCGCCGTCAGGTGCGGATCGCCGGCGTCTTCGTCGATCAGCCCCTCGACGAGGTCGTCCAGCTCACCCAGCAGGTCGGGCTCGATCTCGTGCAGCTGCACGGCACCGAAGGCCCGTCGTATTGCTCCGAGGTGCACCACCGCACGGGCGCGCAGGTCGTGAAGGCCGCCCGCGTCGACTCGCTCGGTGACGTCAACGCCCTGCAGGCCTACCGGATCGACGTCGACTTCCACCTGCTCGACACGTACGTCGACGGGGAGCCGGGCGGCACGGGCAAGACCTTCGACCACGAGCTCGCGCGCGCTCACCGGCGCCGTATCCCCCTGATTCTCAGCGGTGGGCTCACCCCCGACAACGTCGGGCATGCAATCACGCGCGTCGCACCCTTCGCGGTCGACGTTTCGAGCGGTATTGAGGAACAACCAGGCATCAAGGACCTGGACAAGATCAAGGCGTTCGCCGCGGCCGTAGCCGCAGCGCGCCCGGAACACGGCGAAGACGCCGAGGTAGACGTGGAATCCCACAGCAATCCTGAGCCGGCCGACGAGCCCGCTCCGGACGCCGAGCGCGATGCAGCGCAGGCAGGAAGCGCCGAGCCCGAAGTGGCTGCGGCCAATGACGCCGAGCCCGCGGAGTCGCCGGCACCGGACGAAGAATCCGCTGCGGAACCGGCCGCCGAGGCCGAGCCCGAGCTCGACGAGGCCCGCGAAGCCGAACTCGACGACGCCGATCCACTTGAGGAGACTGGCGACGACGATGGCTGGACCGTGATCGGTTCGGCCGAGGCCGACCTCGTGGTCGGTGGGTCGGAGCCCGGCGACGACGACTGGGACGCCGACGAGGACGACGAGGAAGCGGGCGATGACGCTCCGCGCGCCGGTCGTTACGAGGACCGCAGCGGTGGCTATCGCGCGCCCCGCGGCGCCCATGGCGGCCCGCGCGGCCGTGGCACCGACCGCGGCCCCCGGAGCTTCGATGACGACCGTGGCCCACGCGGCGGCGGTGGCGGGGGCTATCGCGGACGTGGCGGCCACGGCAGCCGTGACGAGCGCGCCGGCTACGACCGTGGCCCGCGTGGCGGCGGTGGTGGCTTCCGCGATCGCGACGACCGTGGCCCGCGTGGCGGCGGTGGTTTCCGTGACGACCGCGGCCCGCGTGGCGGCGGCGGTGGTTACCGCGATCGCAACGAGGGCGGCGGCTACCGTCCGCGTGACAACGACGGCGGCGGTCCGCGCGGCGGCGGTGGCTACCGCGACCGTGATGACCGTGGCCCGCGTGGCGGCGGTGGCGGTTTCCGTGATGACCGGGGCCCGCGTCCCGGTGGCGGCGGCCGGCCCGGCGGTGGTTTCCGCGACCGTGATGACCGTGGCCCGCGTGGCGGGGTGGTTTCCGTGATGACCGTGGCCCGCGTGGCGGCGGTGGCTACCGCGACCGTGATGACCGTGGCCCGCGTGGCGGCGGTGGTTTCCGTGATGACCGGGGCCCGCGTCCCGGTGGTTTCCGCGATCGCGATGATCGCGGCCCGCGTGGCGGCGGTGGCGGCTTCCGCGACCGTGACGATCGTGGCCCCCGTGGCCCGCGTGCGGATCGCCCGCCGCGCCCGAAAGGCGGGCCTGGCCGTCCCAAGCAGTACGACGACCGCGGTCGCAATCAAGACGACGACCGCGAGCGCTAGACGTCGGCGCCTGGGGCTCGGTCGCGATGCGCCGAGCCCCTGCGCGCCGTAGTCTGCTGAACACGACTATGACGCGCAGCACCGAGGCCAAGCTCCCCGAGCGCTACGGCCCCTACGGGGGTCGCTACGTTCCCGAGACGCTCATCCCCGCACTGGATGAGCTCGAGCAGGCCTGGATCGAGGCGTGGGGCGACTCCGCTTTCCGCGCCGAGCTCGACCAGCTGCTCGCCGACTACTGCGGCCGCCCGACCCCGCTCTACCTTGCCCAGCGCATCTCCGAGGAGGTGGGCCACGAGGTGTGGCTCAAGCGTGAGGACCTCATGCACACGGGCAGCCACAAGCTCAACAACGCGCTCGGGCAGGCGCTGCTTGCCAAGCGAATGGGCAAGACGCGGATGATCGCCGAGACGGGCGCAGGTTCCCACGGCGTCGCGAGCGCCACCGCTTGCGCGCTGTTCGGCCTCCAGTGCATCGTCTACATGGGCTCGGAGGACATGCGTCGCCAAGCGCCCAACGTCGAGCGGATGCGCATGCTCGGCACCGAGGTGCGGCCCGTCGAAGACGGCACCCGCACGCTCAAGGAGGCCGTCTCCGCGGCGATCCGCGACTGGGTCACGAACGTCGGCGACACCCACTACATCCTTGGCTCCGCGGTCGGCCCCGCGCCATACCCGGCGATCGTCCGCGACCTGCAGCGCCGCATCGGCGACGAGAGCCGCGTGCAGATCCTCGAGAAGGCCGGCCGCCTGCCGGATCGTGCCCTCGCCTGCATCGGCGGCGGCAGCAATGCGATCGGCATGTTCGCCGGCTTCGTCGACGACCCCCAGGTGGCGCTCGTCGGCGTTGAGGCGGGCGGCGACGGCATCGACACGCCGCGCCACGGCGCCCCGCTCACCGTCGGTGGCCGCCCCGGCATCCTGCACGGCTCGCTCTCGGCGATCATGCAGGACGACGAGGGGCAGATCCTCGAAGCGCATTCGATCAGCGCCGGCCTCGACTACCCGGGCACGGGCCCGGAGCACGCGTGGCTCCGAGACAGCGGCCGGGCGCAGTACGTCGCCGTCACCGACGAGCAGGCGGTGGCCGCCTTCAAGAAGGTCGCGCGGCTCGAGGGGATCGTGCCCGCGCTCGAGACGGCCCACGCCTTCGCCTACGTCTTCGACGGACCGAAGGACACCTCCACGCTCGACGTCGTCTGCCTCTCCGGCCGCGGCGACAAGGATCTCGCCGAGGTCCTGGCCCGTGACTAACCCGACCGCCTCCGCCGTCAACGCCGGCGCCGAGCGCATCGAGCAGGCCATCAACAGCGCGCCCGGGAAGGCCGCGTTGATGCCGTACGTGATGGGTGGCTATCCCGACCACGACACGTCCATCGCGATCATGCAGGCGTGCGTCGAGAGCGGCGCCGACGTGATCGAGTTCGGCATCCCGTATAGCGACCCGCTCGCCGACGGCCCGCTGATCCAGGCCGCCGGCACCGTGGCCCTCCAGAACGGCGCCACGTTCGACTCCTGCCTCGAGATCTGCCGCACCGTGTCGGCGCGCGTGCCCGTCGTCGTGATGACCTACGCCAACATCGTGCAGGCGCGCGGCGCTGAGGCGTTCTGCGCGCGACTCGTCGAGGCCGGCGCGGCCGGCGCGATCGTCCCGGATCTCCCGCCCGAGGAGTCCGGCGAGCTGCTCGAGCACGCCGACGCGGCGGGCCTCGCGCTCGTGCCGCTGATCGCGCCCACGACGCCCGAGGAGCGCCTCGCCCTCGTCGGTGGCCGAGCGCGCGGCTTCCTCTACACGGTCTCCACCACGGGCGTCACCGGTGAGCGCAAGGGCGCGGCCGGCTACGTCGACGTGATCGAGCGCGCGCGGCGCGCGACGAGCGTGCCCGTAGCCCTCGGATTCGGCATCAGCAGCGGCGAACAGGCTGCTGCGGCGGCCGACGCAGGTGCTGATGGCGTGATCGTCGGATCGCGTCTCGTACGCGCCGCGGGGGAGCCCGACGGTGCCGCGGCGACCCGCGCGGTGATGGAAGACCTCGCCCGCGGCCTGGATCGGTAAGCTTCCGCGCATGGGACTCATCGTCGCCTCCGGTCTTTGTCTGGCCCTCTGGGTCGTGCTCTGGTGCTTCCACATCGCTGCACGCGATGCCGCCATGATCTCGTTCTCGCTCTTCCTCGTCGCCGCCGCCGTCCGCACGGTGGGCGAGCAGGTGCGCCAGAGCAACAGCCGGGAGGGGTGACCCCCCGGCGCGCTGCCGCCGCAACTGCGGCGGCGGGGCTCCTCACGCTGGCCGTCGCCGCTTGCGGCAGCGATGAGCCCGGCAGGCCGGCACACCGGCCGATTTCGGTGATCTACGTCGCCGGTGATCCCGGCGGCGCATGGTCGTCGCGGCTCGAAGGCCTCGCCGACGGCGCCAAGATCGCCGTCGCCGAGCGCAACGGGATCATGGGCGCGCGCGCCGTCTCCACCGTCGTCGTGCCGATCGAGCAGCGCGACGGCGACCAGGTGAGTGCCGCCGTCGGCACCGGCCGGATCCTGCGCGACTCACGCACCCTTGCGGTGCTCGGCACCTACTCCGCGCCCCAGCTCGAGATCTCCGCCGCGCAGCTCAACGGCGGCGAGATCAGCCTGCTGCAGTACGGCACCGGCATGCTCGGCCTCACTCAGGCCGGCCGCCCGGGCGAACCGGGCCGCTATCAGCCCTCTGGCCGCAACCTCGCACTGCGAGGCGTTCCGTCCGATGCCGCCATCGCCAAGGCGGTCGGTGGGATCGCCGGCACGAAGGGGATCACGTCGGTGCTCGCCAACGGCGCGTTCAACGCGCAGCAGGCGTCGGCCAGCCGCGCCGCCGTTGCGGCGGCCAAGTCGGCGCACGACGCCGCGGTCGCCGATGGCAAGACCGGCGACGACGTGCCGCCGCTCATTCCCGGGAGCACGCGCTCGGTGTACAACCCGGTCAGCGACGCAGCCCGGATCGCCGAGGCCATCCACGGCGTGACCGGCGGCGATGCTTCCGACCAGCTTCGCAAGGGCGCGCAGATCCTCGTCATCGATCCGACGGAGCGTGATCCCGCGGCGATCGCGCGCCGCGCCGCGCGTGGGTCCCGCGGACTGCTCGTCGTGATCGACGGCGCCGACCGCCCGATCGCTGCCTCCGCCGTCGCCGGCCACGACGGGCCGGTCTACCGAGTTCGCCGCGCGCTTGCTCCGACCTCCGACGGGGTCGGGCAGCGGGTGCGGGCCAAGGAGCGCGAGCTCTTCGGTCGCGACCGCGGCGACGCCGTCGTGGCGGGCTACCGTGCGGCGAAGCGCATGCTCGATCTCGGCGCCTCGCAGCCAGACAAGACGATCGACCGCCTCACGTACGCCGAGCAGCTCTCTGGCGACGCGCCCTCGAATGCGCAGCTCCCGGTGCGGGACGCCGAAGTGACGCTGGGCGAGGTCGTGGTGGAGCGGCTCAGCGGCGGGCGCTGGCTCCGCGCGCGCTGAGCACGCCCTGCGGCGTCAGCCGAGCAGCTCGCCGAGCGGGCCGCTGGGCTCGTCGCCGGAGCGGCCGCTGAGCAGATCGTCGAGCGCACTGGGGAGCTCCGGGAACGCGAAGGCGTAGCCGAGGTCGCGAGCGGCGCTCGGCACGGCCCAGGCGCCGCTGAGGAGGAGTTCGGCCTGCTCACCGAGCAGCGTCTTGGCGGCGAATGCCGGAGCGGGGAGGAAGGCTGGGCGGTGAACAGCCTTGCCGAGGGCTCTGGCGAACTGCGCCTGCGTGACGATCCCGGGCGCCACGGCGTTGATCGGTCCGGAGGCGCGGCCACTGTCGAGGGCATGAAGGATCAGGCCGAGCTCGTCGGTCACGTGGATCCAGGGGAACGGCTGACGACCGGAGCCGAGCGGCCCGAGGACGCCGAACTTCGCGACCTTCTTGAGCGGCACGAGCGCCCCATGCTCAGGATCGAGCACGGTGCCGGTGCGGATGACCACCACGCGGAGCCCAAGAGCCTCGGCGCGGCGGGCCTCGGCCTCCCACGCCACGCACACGTCCGAGAGGAAGCCCTCGCCGGGTTCGGCGGTCTCGTCGATCTCGCCATCACCGGTGCGGTCGCCGTAGATGCCCGTCGCCGAGCCCGAGATCAGCGCCAGCGGTCGGTCGTCCCCCTCGGTGAGGGCGATGCCCTCGACGAGATGGCGGGTCCCGTCGCGACGGGAGCTCATGATCCGCCCCTTGGCCTCGTCGCTCCAGCGCTGGTCGATCCGCTCACCGGCGAGGTTGATCACCGCGTCGCGCCCGGCGAGAGCCTCGGCAGGCGCGGTCGACGTGGAATCCCAGGCATGCGCGTGCACGTCCGGGCCGAGCGCGTCGTACGCCCGATCGGGGTCGCGCGTGAGCACGGTGACGTCGTCCCCGCGCTCGAGCAGCGTCGCAACCAGGAGCCGTCCGATACCGCCGGTGGCGCCGGTGACGGTGACGCGCATCGCCGGCTCGCTACGACTTGGGCGTGAGCGCCGGCGTCACGGGGCCGCCGGCCCCGCCACCGATCCCGCTCGGGCCGCCCGGGGCCTCGAAGTCGTCGAGGTCGCCGCGGGAGCTGCGCTCGCGGTCGGCCTCCTGCGCCACGGCCGCCGCGACGGCCGGAGCCACCTCTCGGTCGAACGCCGAGGGGATGATGAAGTCCTCACGGAGCCGGTCGGCCGGCACCGCATCGGCGATCGCGCGGGCGGCGGCGAGCTTCATCTTCTCGGTGATCTGACGGGCGCGCACGTCGAGGGCGCCGCGGAAGATGCCGGGGAACGCGAGCACGTTGTTGATCTGGTTCGGGTAGTCCGAGCGCCCGGTGGCCATGATGCGCACGTAGGGAGCGGCCTCCTCGGGCTTCACCTCGGGATCGGGGTTGCTCATCGCGAACACCATGGCGTTCGGCGCCATGCGCGCGAGCTCCTTGGCCTCGATCACCCCGGGGCCGGAGAGCCCGATGAAGAGGTCGATGTCGTCGATCACGTCGCTCGGCGTGCCGAGGAGCTTGTTCGGGTTCGAATGCTCGGCGTACCAGCGCTTCATGCCGTTCATCGAGCCGTCGAGGTAGTCCGGGCGCGTGGTCGAGAGGGCACCCTTGGTGTCGCAGCCGATCACGTCGCGCACGCCGGCGCTCATGAGGATCTTGGTGACGGCGACGCCGGCCGCGCCGAGGCCGACGCAGAGCACGCGAAGGTCTTCGATCCGCTTGTCGACGATCTTCAGCGCGTTGTAGAGCGCGGCGAGCGTGACGATCGCGGTGCCGTGCTGGTCGTCGTGGAAGACGGGGATGTCGAGCTCGGCCTTGAGGCGATCCTCGATCTCGAAGCAGCGCGGGGCGGAGATGTCTTCGAGGTTGATGCCACCGAAGGTCGGGGCCATCATCTTCACGATGTGGACGATCTCGTCGGGATCCTTCGTGTCGAGGCAGATCGGGAACGCATCGACGCCGGCGAACTCCTTGAAGAGCACGGCCTTGCCCTCCATCACGGGCATGGCGGCCTCGGGGCCGATGTCGCCGAGGCCGAGCACCGCGGTGCCGTCGGAGACGACGGCCACGGTGTTGCGCTTGATCGTGTAGTCGAAGGCCTTGGCTTTGTCTTTATTGATCGCCTCGCAAACGCGCGCGACGCCCGGCGTGTAGGCCATCGCCAGGTCGTCACGGGTGACGAGTGGTGCGGCCGGCTCGGTGGTCAGCTTGCCGCCGTGGTGAAGCGCGAAGGTGCGGTCGGTCATGCCGAGGACGCGGACGTCCTCAAACGCCTCGAGGAGGTCGCGGATGGCCTGCTGGTGCTCGACGCCGCCGAGGTCGACGACGACGTCGCGAACGGAGCGGCCGTGCTCGGCGGATACGACGTCGTTCGATACGACCTTGCCCTCGCACGCCTCGATCGCGTCATGCAAACGCGTCACGGCGCCGGGCGATTCGTCGATCTCCAGGCGGAGAACGACCGAGTACTGGGCACTAGGTCGGGTCACAACCCTTCCAGCATACGCAAGCGCGGCGCATTTCCCTGCCTCCCCGGTGCGCTGCGGGACGGATGGGCGACGCGCGGGCGAGTAGCGGCTCAGGAGATGACGCGCACGTTCTCCGCGTTCGGGCCCTTCTGGCCCTGAGCGACGTCGAAGCTGATCTTCGCGCCCTCTGCGAGCGTGCGGAATCCGCCGTCGCTGACGATCGCGCTGTGGTGGACGAACAGGTCGGGACCCTGCTCATCGGGTGCGATGAAGCCGAAGCCCTTCTCGTCGCTGAACCATTTGACGGTGCCTGTGGCCATGCCGGCCTCCATAGGTGGGGTGACCGACCTGCGGTCGGTCACGGTGTGTCGCCGGAGTGGCGAACCTGAAGAAGACGCTACAGGTCGCCGGGGGTTGGCGGTCAGGTCAGCTCGAGCCGGGTACGTCAGGCTCGGGATGAAGCCGTTCCTACGCCAGGCATCGCCGCTGGTGAGCGGGGCGCAATCGAGTCCCTTCCCGGCCCAGACCGGGTCCGTCAAGAGCGCCCGCCGCACACACGCACGCGCCGCGCGCGTAGGCTCTGCGGCCGTGAGCGACGCAGCGAGCCTTGACGCCCCCGAGTTCTCGATCACCTGCGATCTGCGGTGGTCGGACTTCGACCGCCTCGGGCACCTCAACCAGGCCGTCTACCACGTGCTCATCGAGCAGGCGCGCACCGCCTGGCTCAACCACGTGCGGCCCGCCGAGCTGCAGCGCCACGAGGCGTTCGTGCTCGCGCGCGTCGAGCTCGACTACCGGCGCGAGGTGGACTATCACCACGACCAGGTGGTCGCGACGAGCCGGCTCACGCGCATCGGCGCGTCGAGCGTCACGAGCCGCCAGGAGGTGCGCTGGCCCGATGGCACCGTGGCAGCGAGCGGCATCGCCGTGATGGTCGGATGGGACGCGCGCGAGCGCGGCAAGCGGATCTTCGGCGACCAGGAGCGCGAGCGCTTCCTGCGTTGAGCGCCCGGCGTCGGGCGCCCGCGTGCGAGGGCTCAGGGCCGAACGACGAGGCTCGCGATCGGAGAGCCCTGCGGGATGCCGTTAGCGAGTTGGTTGTTCCACCCGCGGCAGCGGACGGTGCCGTCGTTGATGACGAAGCAGGTCGTCCACTGACCGGCGCCGACGTCGAACGCGTCGTGCAGTCCGATCACGTAGTCCGGGACGGGGTCCCAGTCGTTCTCGCCCACGTACACCGGCCATCCGAAGCACTGTCCCTGGCCCCACATGTTGACCCCGCAGATCGCGCTGCGGCCCACGGCGAGCCGGGTCTGGCTGCCCATCCCTGCGATCGGCGCGACACCGCGCGACCCGCGACCGCTGTCTCGGGCCGGGTCCTGGATCTGGCCCCAGCAGTCGACTTCTCCGTTGGAGAAGCCGGCGCAGGCGTTTGCGCCGACCGAGATCGTGACGGCAGTCGTGATGCCGGGTACTCGTCGCGGCGTCGTCGTGGGATCGTCGAAGTCGGGGTCGCCGGCCTGCCAGAGGTCGTTCGCGCCCCAGCAGACGACGTTGTGATCGGCGCGGATCACGCAGGCGTGGTCGGTGCCGGCGTCGAGCGCGATCGCGTCGGTCACGCCATCGACGGCCACCGGGGTGTCGGAGGCGTCGCCGTCGAACGTGCCCAGCTGCTGCTGCTCGTTGCTGCCCCAGCAGACCACCGTGCCGCCCTCGCGCAGCGCGCAGGTGAAGTTCGTTCCGGCGGCGATCGCGGTGGCGTCGTCGAGGCCCTCCACGGCAGTCGGCTCGAGGGCATCGTCCGTGGTGCCGTCGCCGAGCTGGCCGTCGAGATTGCGGCCCCAGCAGAGGACGTCGCCGGCCGTGCGGAGCGCGCAGGTGTGGTAGCTGCCTACGGCCACGTCGGTGACCTCCGAGAGCCCGTCGACGGCTGCGGGAATCTCGCCATCCGTCACCGTGCCGCGGCCGAGCTGGCCATGGTTGTTGGCGCCCCAGCACGTCAGCGTGCCGCCCGACTGCACGACGCACGAGTGGTTGAACTCTGAATCGATCCGTACGGCGCCGCTGATGCCGGGGATCGGCGGGCTGATCGTCCACGCGCCTTCCGGTGCGAAGCCGGTGCCGAGCTGCCCTGCCTCGTTGTCGCCCCAGCACCACCAGTCGCCGTTGCTGGTGGTTGCGCACGCGTGGTTTTCGCCTGCCGAGACCGCGGTTGCGTTCGTGAGGCCGCCGCTCACCGTCACCGGGTACGCGGAGGTGGTCGACTCGCCGTCGCCGAGCTGGCCCTTGGCGCCCGCGCCCCAGCAAGCGACGGATCCGTTGACGCGGACGAGGCACGAGAAGTCGGCGTGCACCGAGATCGCCTTGGCGGCCCCGAGGTCGTAGACCTGCGCCGGGGTCGCCTGGCTCTCCTGGGACGGCGCCGTGGCGCCCTTCCACACCTTGCCCCAGCACCAGACGGTGCCGTCGGTGCGCAGCGCGCAGGTCTGGTCGCCGTCGGCGGAGATGTCGGCCACGTCGGCGAGATCATGGACCGCCTCCGGCGTCGCCGGGGGCGTGAAGGTGCCGATGCCTAGCTGGCCGGAGTCGTTGTCGCCAAAACACTGCACGGCGCCGGTGGACCGGAGCACGCAGTAGTGGTCATGGCCCACTGCGACCGCGCTCGCGTCGTCGATGCCGGGCGCGTCGGACACTGGGATCACGTCAGGGTCCGGGCGGTCGTCCGAGCTGACGTACGCCCCAGAGAAGCAGCCCACGGTGCCCGCATTGCGAACGAAACACACCTGGTTGCCGCCGATCGCCACGGCGGCGACGTCGGTCACCCCCGGGAGCACCTCGCCGCTGACCTCACTGGCGCTGTAGTGCCTCCGGCAGTTGACGCGCCCGTCGGTGAGGACGGCGCAGGTGACGGCGCCCCAGGTGCTCAGGCTGCGCACGCCGTTGATCCACGCCTCCGGCGTGAGCCGCTTCGTCGGGATGTCGTAGTACGGGTCGCCGACCGCTTGGTCGCCCCAGCACCATGCGGTCCCGTCTTCGAGGGCACAGCTCTGCTGCCACCCGGCGGCGAGGGTGCGGACGCCTGGGCCAGTCGAGGGCGACGGTGTCGCGGTGGGTGATGGCGACGGTGAGGGCGCCGAGGTCGGCGACGGCGACGCCGTTGCCGTCGGGGTGGGCGACGCCGTGGGCGACGGCGTCACGGTGGGGGTGTGCGTCGCGGTCGCGGTCGGAGCGGGGGTGGGCGTCGTCGCGGCGCCGGCCGTCGGTGCCGGCGTGCTGGTCGCCGGCGGCGGAACCTGCTCGTTCTGCGGGGTGCTAGGCGCGGTGGGGCGGAGTACGTCGCACAGCCGGAACGAGAAGCGGTCGGCGATCTTGGCGCGGAGCCGCACCGTCACGCGCAGGCGCACGCAGCTCGTCGACGCGTAGGGCACGACGACCTTGAAGGTGCGTGTCGTCCCCGCGCGGCGCGTGGCGCCGTTCGTGACGGCGCGCCAGCGCGAGTTGCGGAACCGCTCCACTGCCAGCTCTACACCATTGCGAGCACGCCCGGCTTTGCCGCCGAACTCGCCGATGAGCTGGGCCTTGCTGCCCTTTGCCACGGCCGCGACCGAGAGGGAGCTCGCGGGCGCGCCGCGCAGGGTCTTCGCACTCGCTGGCGCGGCGGCGAGCGTGAGCGCGAGGACGAGCGCCATCAGCGCCTGACTTGGACTACGCAACGTATTTCCCATCCGCGGCCGCATGCTGTCAAAGGCCCGGCGGCGGCTAGGGCGCCGCCACCTTCACGGGCACGTCGATCGACTTCGGCGTTCCGATCGCGAGGTTGTTGTTGGGGCCCTGGCAGCGGACTCCCCCGGAGCTGAGCACGAAGCAGCTGGCCCACCGCGAGGAGGCGCCGTCGACCACGCCCGTGAGTCCGACGACCTGGTGCGGCGTGGTCTCCCACTCACCTTCCTCGAAGTCCGTCGCGAAGCCCCAGCATGCGGCTCCGCCACCACTGCGCAGCGCACAGAGCTGCCCGCCGCCGACGACCATCCCGGCCGCATCGGTGACGCCGGCGACGTCGGTCGCCCCCTTGGAGGCCTCGAGCGCCTGGAACACCGGGTTGTCGACCTGGCCCCAGCAGGTCATCGTGCCGTTGGCGCGGCGCGCACACGAGCGTTCGCTGACCTTCAGCTCGGCGGCGCCGCTGACCCCCGGCACGGCGCGCGGGGTCGGCGCGGTGGCGTCGGTGAAGTCCGGGTCGCCCATCTGGGACTGGCTGTTGGAGCCCCAGCAGGCGACCGTACCGCCGCTGCGGAGCGCGCAGGCGTGCACGTCACCGGCATCCACTGCAGTCGCGTCGTTCACGCCGACGACCGGGTTCGGCACCGTCGGATCGGTGCCAGGCGCCGTCCCGAGCTGATCGAGATCGTCCCGGCCCCAGCACGAGACCACGCCGGCAGGGCGCAGCGCGCAGGTGAAGTCGCGGCCGGCGACGAGGCCGGTCGCGTCGTCGATGCCGTCGACGGCCACTGGCGACAGGGAGGGGGTGGTCGAACCGTCGCCGAGCTGCCCGTAGGTGTTGTCGCCCCAGCATTCGATGGTGCCGTCCTCGAGCCGCGCGCACGTGTGGAGGTCGCCGGTCGCGACCTCGACGGCATCCGTCACGCCGACGACCGGTCCAGCGAGTTGGGGCTCGGAGGCGGCGCCGCGACCGAGCTGCCCGGCTGAGTTTGCGCCCCAGCAGGTGATCCCGCCGCCGGCGAGCACGGTGCAGTAGTGGTAGGTGCCCGCGTCGATCTGCTTGGCGCCCGCTACCCCGACGATGGGCGGGCTCGGGACGAAGGCGCCGCTACCGGCGAACCCGGTGCCGAGCTGAGCGGCGTCGTTGGTGCCCCAGCACCAGTCGTCTCCGGACGAGGTCTTTGCGCACGCGTGGTTGTTGCCGACGGCCACATCGACCGCGCCGGTGAGGTTCGAGACCGGCTCGGGTGCGCCGTTCACCGCGCGAGTGCCGTTGCCGAGCTGGCCGAACGTGCCCTCGCCCCAGCACTCCACGGTGCCCCCGGCACGGACGGCGCAGGCGACCTTGCCCGAGACGGCGATGCGGGTCGCGTCGGTGATGCCGGAGACCTGCTTGCCCTGTGCCCAGCCGCCCTGGTGCCAGGCCTCCGGGCTGCCCTGCCAGATGTTGCCCCAGCACCAGACGTCGCCGGAGCGCGTGCGCGCACAGGTCTGGTCGCCGCCGGCGGCGACCTCGACGGCGTCGGCCACCCCGACCACGGGAGCGGGCGATACCGACGGCACGTAGCTGTAGCGACCCAGTTGGCCGTAGGTGTTGTCGCCCCAGCAGACGACGGTGCCGGCAGCGCGCACGGCGCAGGCGTGACGAGCGCCCACGGCGATGTCGAGCGCGTCCGGGGCGCTCGAGATCTCCTCGAGCGCGACGTGGTCGACCTCCTCATAGAGGTACCGGTGGAGTTCGTACGTGTCCCAGCAGACCACCGATCCGGTCGCGCGGCGGGCGCACGCGTACGAGCCGCCGACGCTGACGGTCGTGGCGCCGGTGACGCCCGGGACCTCCATGTCGAACTCGTTGCCGTACAGCTCTGAGAAGCAGCGGACATGGCCGTCAGCGAGCGCCGCGCATGCGTAGGCGCCGGTGGCGGCGAGGCTCTGCACGCCGGTGATCCAAGGCGTGGGGGTGAGCCGACGGGTCGGCATGTTGTAGTAGGGCCCGCCGACCTGCTGGTCGCCCCAGCACGACGCGCTGCCATCGTCGTCGAGGCTGCAGGTCTGCCGCACTCCAGCGCTGATCCGCCGTGGAGCCGGCGGGGCCGGAGTCGGGGTTGACGTCGGCTCTGGGCTGGCCGTCGGCGTCGGCGTTGCCGTCGGCGCGGGGGTGCCGGTGGGTTTGGGCGTCGCGGTCGGTTTCGGGGTGGCCGTGGGCTTGGGCGTCGCCGTGGCCTTGGGCACCCCGCCGACGATCTCGCCGAGCACGACCGACTGGGTGGGTGCGGGCTTGGGTGTCGGCGTCGCGGTGGCGCGTGGCTTGATCGCCGTGCACGGCTTGAGCTGCTCGCGGGCGACGATCTTGCCGCGCAGCCGGACCACGACGCGCAGCTCGCGGCAGCTGGTCGGCGCGACAAGGACCGTAAGTCGGAAGCGGCGCTCGGACCCCGAGCGTTTCGTGGGCGCGCCGCCGAGCGGGTTCCAGCGTGTTCCGGTCCGGTTGTAGACCGCCACCTTCACGCCGGTCTTGGCGCGGCCGGCCTTCCCAATGATCGTGCCCTGGAGCTGGGTGTAATCGCCCTTGGTCACCGCTTGGAGCGCGAGCACTGGCTTGGGCTTCGCCGACGCGGGCGCTGCGAACGCGGCGAGGAGCAGCCCGATGGCGGCGAGGAGCACGGCGGCGAGCCGGGCCGGCTGAACAGAGCTACGGGGCGTATTCCTCATCGACGGGCCGCACTCTGGCAGACCCGCCCGAACGGGTCGAGTCCGCGAGGGGAAGGTGAGCAGCGCTCAGCGGAGTGCACACGTCGCCCAGGTTCCAGCCGTGCACCTGGCTACGGCGGGCACGCCTCCCGGACGCGTAGGCTGCGCTCCCGTGACCGACGCACCCCAGGCGACGAACGAGGCGCCCAAGTCGCTGCGGCTGATCGATGGCAGCTCGCTCGTGTACCGCGCGTTCTTCGCGCTGCCCGAATCGATCGCGACCTCCACCGGAGAGCCGACGAACGCGATCTTCGGGTTCTGTTCGATGCTCATCAAATTGATCGACGAGCACGGCGACGAGCCGACCGTCGTGGTGTGGGACCGCGGCCACTCGGGCCGAAAGGACATCCACACCGAGTACAAAGCCAACCGCACCTCGCGCCCGGATCTCCTCAAGGAGCAGTGGGCGCACATCCCCGAGATGGTCGAGGCGCTCGGCTACAAGAACTTCGACGTCGAGGGCTACGAGGCCGACGACGTGATCGCCTCGCTCGCCGAGCTCACGCGCGCCGCGGGGATCAAGACGACGATCGTCACCGGCGATCGAGACAGCTTCCAGCTGGTTGACGACGACCTCGTGACCGTGCTCGCGACCGGGCGCGGCATCACCGACACCAAGCGCTACACGGCTGCCGACGTGGTCGAGCGCTACGGGGTCGGCCCCGACCTCATCCCCGACCTCTGGGGGCTCAAGGGCGATACGTCGGACAACATCCCGGGCGTCCCGGGCATAGGCGACAAGACCGCCTCGAGCCTGCTCCAGCAGTTCGGTTCGCTCGAGAACGTGCTCGCGAGCATCGATGAGGTGAGCGGCGCCAAGCGCAAGGAGAACCTCACCAACCACGCCGAGGACGCGCGAATCAGCAAGCAGCTCGCGACGATGCACCGCGACATCCCGGTCGGCATCGACCCGAACGACCTGCTCGTGATCGGCGATCGCTCACGGGCCCGCGAGATCCTCCGCCGCTGGGAGCTGCGCGATCCGCTGCGCCGCCTCGAGGAGCACCTCGACGACACGCCCGAGGAGGCCGCGCAAGCGACGGCGACCGTGCACGTGGAGGCGCAGCTCGAGGATGGCGGCCTTGAGCTCATCGCCGGGCTGCCCGCTGACGAGCCGGTCGCGATCGTCGTGGTCGTGCCCGAGATTGCCACGGGCGAGCTGCTCGCCGTCGAGACCGAGGTGCAGTTCGCGGTGTGCTCCGGGACGACCGCGATCACGGGCACCTGCGAGTCGCCCGAACAGGTGGTCGAACTCCTCGGCGACCGGCCCGTCGTCGCCCACGACGCGAAGGCGCTCGGGCGCGTCCCGAGCAACCTCCACCACGACACGCTCATCGGCGCGTACCTGCTCGACGTCGCGCGCCGCGCCTACCCGCTCGCGGAGCTCCTCGAGGAGTCCGGGATCGCCGCCGACACCGGCGAGCCGCTCGCCGACGACGCTGCCCGGCTGCTCGCGCTCGCGGGCGTGCAACGCGAGAAGATCGAAGCGCGCGGCCAGATCGAGCTCTTCGACGACATCGAGCTTCCGCTCGTGGCCGTCCTCCGCGCGCTGGAGCTTCGCGGCATCCGTCTCGACGTGCCCGCCCTCGGCGAGATCACGACGAAGGTCGACACGGAACTCCGTCAGCTCGAGGAGGACATCTACACGCTCGCCGGCCACAGCTTCACGATCGGCTCGCCGCAGCAGCTCGGCGCGGTGCTCTTCGAGGAGCTCGGGCTCAGCCGCAAGCGCCGCGGCAAGACGGGCTTCTCGACCGATGCGCGTGTGCTGCAGCAGATCCGCGACGAGCACGAGATCGTCCCCCGCATCGAGCGGTGGCGCGAGCTCAACCAGCTCAAGAAGACGTACCTCGACACGCTCCCGCACCTCGTCGACGCGAACTCTCGGCTCCATACGACGTTCGAGCAGGCGATCGCGGCGACCGGCCGGCTGAGCTCGACGAACCCCAACTTGCAGAACGTCCCGGTGCGCACCGCGCTCGGGCGCGAGATCCGGGGTTGCTTCGTCGCGCCGGAAGGACGCGTGCTGCTCTCCGCCGACTACTCGCAGATCGAGCTTCGGCTGCTCGCCTACCTCGCCGACGAGACGGCGCTCCAGGAAATCTTCCGCACCGACCAGGACGTCCACACGGCGACGGCCTCGAAGGTGTTCAGCCTCCCGCCGGACCAGCTCGACGCCGGCCATCGCAGCAAGGCGAAGATGGTCAACTACGGCATCGTCTACGGCCTGTCCTCGTACGGCCTGGCCGAGCGCCTGAACATCGATCGCGACGAGGCCCAGGGCATCATCGACGCCTACCTCGAGCAGTTCGCGGGCATCCGCGGTTTCATCGACGCGTCGATCGAACAGGCCAAGGAGCACGGCTACGTCGAGACGATCTGGCACCGCCGCCGTCAGATCCCGGAGATCCGCGCCCGCAACTTCCAGATGCGTCAGCTCGGCGAGCGGCTCGCGACGAACACCCCGATCCAGGGCACGGCGTCCGATGTCCTGAAGATCGCGATGCTCCGCGTCGAGCGGGCGCTTGCGCCTTACGGCGAGCGCGCGATGCTCGTCCTCACGGTGCACGACGAGCTCGTCGTCGAGTGCGAGGAGTCGCTTGCCGACGAGATCAGCCCGCTGGTCGTCGAGGCGATGGTCGGCCTGTGGGAGCACGAGCCGCCGCTCGAGGTCGACGTCGGCGTCGGCCGCACCTGGCTCGAAGCCAAGTAGCGCTGCTCACCCGCCGTCGGCCTGCGGCAGCAGCACCCTGAACTCGGCGCCGCGAGCGCCGATGCGGTTGTCGGCGGTGATCGCGCCGCCGTGGCCGCGCACGATCGATTGGGTGGCGGTGAGCCCGAGGCCGGTGCCGCCACCCGGACGGCGCGTGGTGAAGAACGGGTCGAAGATGCGGGCGAGGCCGTCGGCGGGGATGCCCGGGCCGTCGTCGGTGACCACCAGCCGCACGTAGCGTCCGGCGCCGAGGGCCGCGCCGCGCGTGAACGCCGCCGCCGCGACGCTGTCGAGCTCGACGGTGTCGACGCGCACCTCGATGCGGCCGCCCTCGGCGAGTTCCTGCCCGGCGTTGTCGATCAGGTTCAGGAGCACCTGGCGGAGGTCGCGGTCGGAGCCCAGCACGGGCGGCACGCGCGTGAGCGGCGACGGCGGCACGAGCTCGACGCGGCGCGGGAGGGTCGGACGCATCAGGGTGCAGACCTCGCGCGCGAGCTCGGAGACATCGACGGGCAAGAGTTCTGGCGCGGAGTCCTGGCTGAGGCTGACGAGCCTGCGCACGAGCTTGGCCGCGCGCTCGGCGGCCGCCCGGATCTCGGCGATGCCCTCGTCGGGCTGGCCGCCGCGGGCCACCTCCGCCTCGAGCACGTCGGCGCTCATGGTGATCGCGCTGATCATGTTGTTGAAGTCGTGCGCGATGCCGCCGGCCAGGGTGCCGAGCGCTTCGTGCTTCTGCGCGCGGAGGCCGGCCGCGGCCGCCGCCGACTCGGCGGTGAGGTCGTGGATCACGCCCACGAAGTGCGAGTGGCCATGCTCGCGAGGTTCGAGCCGCCCGACGCCGAGCACGTTCCGGATCATCGGGCCGGCCGGCGTCTGCACCACCCGCCGGCTCTGCGTGCGGTACTTCGTGTCCGTGCCATCGAAGACGCGCTGGATCGCCGCCTTCACCCGCTCGGTGTCGTCCGGATGGCTCGTGGCGACGAGCGCCTCGATCGGCAGCGGCGGGGAGTCGAAGTCGCCGCGTTCGAGGCCGAGGATCTCCCGCCCGCGAGCGTCGAGTCGCGCCAGCCCGGTGCCGATGTCGACGTCGAAGCGACCGAGGCCCGCGACCTCCAGCGCCGCGGAGAGTTGCTCGCTGAGGCGCTGCTCGGCGATCTGGGCGTCGTGCATCGACGCGGCGTCGGTGGTGACGCCGAGGATACGCTGGATCTGCCCCGACTCGTTGCGCACCGCCACGACGCTGGTGTCGACCCACCGGTACTCGCCGCTGGCGTGGAGCAACCGGAACGCGGGAAAGTCGAACCGGTCGTCGTCGTCGAACTCGAGCTGCTGCGAGGCCACAGCCGGTAGGTCGTCGGCGTGGATGAGGTCGTAGTAGCCGTTCGTCAGCATCCTCGGCACCGGGATTCCCGTGAAGCGCTCCCACTCGGGCGAGAGGTAGGCGAGCGACCCATCGGGCAGCGCCGACCACACGAGCGCGGGAAGGGCTGCGACGAGCTCTTCGAAGCGATCCGCGTCGGGGTCGATCGGCACGCTGCCGTCGTCGACCTGCCGCCCGATTGAGCACTGCAGCACCACGCAGTCGAGCTGACCGGTCCGATCGAGCACCGGCGTGGCGACGACCTCGCGCCGCACCCGTTGCGTGGCGTTCGCGGTCGGGTCGACGGTCACCTCGAACTGCACGGCGACCGCCGGGTGCTCGCGGACCGCCGAGAGCTGCGCCTCCCAAAGCGCCGGTTCCGCTGAGGCCCCACAGATCGCGGCGGCGAGCTCGTACACCGGCAACCCGGGTTCGAGTCGGGCGACGGTGCTCGTGGGGCCGACCCTGACCACGCGCCGCAGGCTCCCGTCGGGCTCGAGCACCACGGTGAGGGCGTGGGCCGACGCGGCGACGCCCGCGCGCTCCTCAGTCGGATTGGTCGTGGGGTCGGTCACTGGTGCCGGTCGCCTCACGCGTCTGCAGGGCGTGCCTCCGGCTGAACCTAACGCTTGTTCAGCAAGTTGCGGGATTCCGGTCCGGGCGCGCGTGGCAGCCGCTCACATCCCCACGGCGGCGCGCGCCGTCACGCGCAGGACGGCATCGGCGACGTCCTGCAGCGCACACGGCTTGGCAACCACCTCGCGAATCCCGCACGCGGCGGCTGCCGCGCGGTTCTCGGCGGTCACGTAGCCCGAGCTGAGCACGACTGGGATGTCGGCGCGCACCGCGAGGATTTCGGCGGCCAGCTCAAGCCCGCTCAAGTGCGGCATCGAGAGATCGGTGACCAGCGCGTCGAAGCGGGCCGGAGTGGCCTGGAACGCCGCAAGTGCCTCGACGGGATCCGTGAACACCTCGACGGTGCAGCCGTGCAGCGGGAACGCCCGGGCAGCGAGGCGCGCGAGCGGCGCCTCGTCATCGACGAAGAGCACATGCGGGCGTGCGACCAGCCCTCCGCGTGCGGCGGTGGCGGTGGGCGTCGGCGTGGGCCCGGCCGGCGTACTCGCGACGGGGAGGACGACGGTGAACACGGCGCCGGAGTCCGGGCGTTGCCGGTTGACGGCAGTGATCTCGCCGCCATGGTTGCGCACGATCGCCTGGGCTGCGGCGAGCCCGAGTCCGGTGCCCTGGCCCGCCTCCTTCGTCGTGAAGAACGGATCGAAGATGCGGGTGAGGATCGCCGGAGGGATTCCGGCGCCGTCGTCGCGCACCTGCAGGCGCACGTAGCGGCCGCCCGGGAGCTGGTTGATCGGGTCGTCCGACGACGCCGTCGCCTGCAGCTCGCCCGCACTGACGACGTCGATCGCAAGGTCGACGTTGCCGCCGCCATCGGCTGCGGCGTGCCCGGCGTTCTGCACGAGGTTGACGACCACCTGGTGCAGCTCCGAGGACGATCCGAGCACGTCCGGCGCGGGGCTCAGCGCGCAGCGGAGCTTCACGTCACGCGCGAGTGTCGGGCGGAGCAGCTCGCAGGCCTCCCGCGTCACGTCGCTGAGGTCGAAGCGCTGCTCCTCGTGGTCGCCTTCGCGGCTGAATCCGAGGAGCCTGCGCACCACGTCGCCGGCGCGTTCGGCGCCGCGCCGGATCTCGGCCAGGCTCGTGGCGGGGCTGTCGCCGGCCGCGATCTCCTCCTCCGCCACGGCGGCGTTGCTGAGGATCGCCCCGATCACGTTGTTGAAGTCGTGTGCGATGCCGCCGACGAGGGTGCCGAGCGCCTCGCGCTTCTGCGAGCGCAGCCGAGCCGCATCCTCCTTGCGCTGGTCGGTCACGTCGCCGAGCACGCCGACCATCCCGACGACCTCGTCGTCGACCATCTCTGGGCGCGCACGCAGCGACACCCAGCGCTCCTGCGGGCCGTTCTCCCCAGGTCGCATGACCCGGAACTCGACCTCGAGCTCGGAGCCGAGCTCCCACACCCTGGCGATGGCGTCGTCGTGGCGACCCTGATCGTCGGCGTGGATCGGCGGCCAGGCCGCGATCAGCGCCGCTCGGCTGGTGAGCGTCTCCGGCGTCGCGTCGATCCCGAGGATGTCGAGGTAGCGCTGGTCCACCGCCGCTCTGTCGGTGCGGCGGTCGGTGGTGAACCGCCCGAGCTGCGAGACCGCGAGGGCTGCGGCGAGCTGGTGGTTGAGGTCGCGCCGCTCCTGCTCGGCGGCGAGCCGGTCGGCGATGTCGCTGGTGGAGCCGACGACGCGCCATGTCGTACCGTCGTCGTCGCGTACGGGATTGACGAGCGCCTCGACCCACCGGTAGACGCCGTCATGGCGGCGCAGCCGGTAGGGGCGGGTGGGGATGTCGCCGTCGACGCTGCGCCCGGGACGCATGAGCGCGGGGAGGTCGTCCGGGTGGACGAGGCCGTGGATGCCGTGCGCGAGGAGGTCGTCGATCGACTTCCCGGTGAACTCGGCCCACTGCGGCGAGTAGTACTCGATCGTCCCGTCCAGGCGGGCGATCCACAGCATGTGCGGCAGCGTCTCCGCGAGCAGCCGGAACTGCTGCTCGGTGGTGACCTGCTGCTCGCCGACCTCGTGCGCAAGGCCGAGCTGGAGCACGATGTGGTCGAGCTGGCCGTCGTCGCCGGGAATCGGGATCGCCGTGCCGGCCCGCGCGAGCTTGCCGGGCGTCGCTGCCGTGGGAGCGGCCACGGGTACGTCGACGTGCACGGTCGTGAACGGATCGAGCCGAAGGCGCGTGAGGCGGTCGTCCCAGCCGGAAGGGTCGGGGAAGATCTCCCCGATCGGTGTCCCCGGGGCGAGCCGCACGTCGTCGTCGTGCGCTCCGCCGCGGATGAGCCGGATCAAGCAGCCCTCCGGGTCGAGCAGGAGGGTGACCGGCTTGCTGTTCCACAATGGAGAACCGGCAGACTGGCGGGGGGAGTTCGTCATCGTGACTGGCGCTTGCCTCGGATCCACTCCGGACCCGAACGCGCCAAGGTGCGCTCGAAGCGGTCGCGGAACGTAGCGCCACTTTAAACCCGATCCCGGCCCTTGCTCGTCGTTCGTACACGCCTCCTACCAGTGTTCGGAGCTGCGCGAACCCGGGCCCCCGCCGTGGGTGGTGTGCCCAGGCCCGGAAATTCCCCGAGAGGCCGGGCGCTTCCGGCGGCGGACGTGGCCGCGTGAGCCAAGTGGTATGGGCTACTCTTCGCGGTTCATGACCCAGACCGCCACACCTACGACCCCGGACGCCACGATCGTTCCCGGCAGCGATGGGCTGCTGCTCGAGATCGACGGCCGGATTGTGCCCAACTACGACGCGACCATCACTCCGTTCAAGGAGGGTGACGTCGTCACCGGCAAGGTCGTCCGCATCGACCACGACGAGGTCCTCGTCGACATCGGCTACAAGTCCGAGGGCGTCATCCCCTCGCACGAGCTCTCGATCCGCAAGTCGGTCGCCCCCGCCGACGAGGTCGAGCTCGGCGAAGAGGTCGATGCGCTCGTCCTCATCAAGGAGGACCAGGACGGCCGCCTGATCATGTCGAAGAAGCGTGCGCGCTTCGAGAAGGCATGGCGCCGTATCGAGGCCGCCGCCGAGTCCGGCGAGGCTGTCGAGGGCAACGTGATCGAGGTCGTCAAGGGTGGCCTCATCCTCGACCTCGGCATCCGCGGCTTCCTCCCGGCTTCGCTCGTCGACATCCGCCGCGTGGCGAACCTCGACGAGTTCATGGGCACCACCATCGAGTGCCGCGTCATCGAGCTCAACCGCCAGCGCAACAACGTCGTGCTCAGCCGCCGCGCTGTGCTCGAGGAGGAGCGCAAGGAGCAGCGCCAGGAGATCCTGGATCGCCTGCACCCCGGCGACGTGGTCGAGGGTCAGATCTCGAACATCGTCGACTTCGGCGCGTTCGTCGATCTCGCCGGCATCGACGGACTCATCCACATCTCCGAGCTGTCGTGGTCGCACGTCAACCACCCGAGCGAGCTGCTCTCGATCGGTGAGACGGTTCAGGTCAAGGTGCTCGACATCGATCGCGAGCGCCAGCGCATCTCCCTCGGTCTCAAGCAGACCCAGGAGGATCCGTGGCAGCGCGTCGTCGACACGTACAACGTGGGCGACGAGCTCGAGGGCACGGTCACGAAGGTCGTCACCTTCGGTGCGTTCGTCGAGATCCTCGACGGCGTCGAGGGCCTCGTGCACATCTCCGAGCTCGCCGGTCACCACGTGGAGAACCCGCGTGAGGTGGTCGCCCCGGGCGACACGGTCAAGGTCAAGGTGCTCGAGATCGACGACGAGCGTCGTCGCCTCAGCCTCTCGGTGAAGCGCGTCGAGGGCCAGGTGCTCCCGACCCGCACGCTCGAGGACGGCTACGACGAGGTCACCGACGAGGGCTACGACGCCGCTGACTACAGCGACTACGCCGCCAGCGACGAGCCGGTCGCCGTTGACACGACGGAGATCGTCGAGGGCGACGTCGAGGCGGTCGCCGAGGTCGAGGCTGATGTCGAGGGCGAGATCGCCGAGGGCGACGTCGCGGAGGCTCCCGTCGCGAGCGACGACGCTGACGCCGACGCCGCTGCTGAGGGCGACGCCTCCACCGAGGCCTAGCGCCACGCTCATCCGAGCTGCATCGCGGCCGCCGTCCACCTGCTCGGTGGGCGGCGGCCGCGGTCGTTCTGCGGCCAGTGGGCTCGGGAGCGGCGCGGTCGTTAACCTGCGGCGCGCATGACCGTCGCACCCGACCACGCGATCCCGTTCATCGGACTCACGGGCGGCCTGGGATCGGGCAAGTCGACGGCGCTGCGCCTGCTCGGCGAGCTGGGGTGCGCGACGATTAGCGCCGACCAGATCGTCCACGACCTCTATGCAGGTGAGCGCCTGCGCGCGCTCGTGGTCGAGCGCTGGGGCGACGGCGTGCTTGCCGCAGATGGCATCATCGACCGCAAGGCGATCGCCGAGCGCGTGTTCCCCGAGCCAGCCGAGCGCGAGTGGCTGCAGCAGCAGATCTGGCCGCTCGTCGGCGAGGCCATCTGGCAGTTCCGGCTTGCCGCCGACGCCGCCTCGCGCGCCGATCAGACCTGCGGCGACGGCCCGAGCGAACCGCTGGTCGGCACGCCGAACCTGCCGGCATGGCCGCGCGTGGCGGTGGTCGAGACGCCGCTGCTGTTCGAGGCGGGCATGCAGGGGCTCTACGACGCGACGATCGCCGTGATCGCGCCGGAGGCGGTGCGTGCAGAGCGCGCGGCAGCCCGCGGGCATGCGGCGGTCGACGAGCGGAATGCCGCGCAGCTCAGCCAGGATGAGAAGGCCGAGCGCGCCGACCACGTGATCGTCAACGACGGCACCGAGGAGCAGCTGCGCGAGCGCCTCGCGGCGCTGCTCGAGCAGCTCGCGCCGGCCTAGAGCCCGGCAGGGTGGCGGGCGACGAAGCCCGCGTTGCTGCGCGCCGCGCTCGTCCAGCGGGTGCCGCCGGCGCGCAGCGCGCTCGTGTCGAAGCGGCGACCGTCGACGTACATGTAGGCGTGGCCGGCGTTCGCGTAGATCGTGATGCGCTGACCGACGCCGGCGAGACCCCAGCTCATGAAGCCGCCCGAGGTGAGGGGGGAGGAGAGCAGGCCGCCGGCCGCGAGGGCATAGGAGATCGAGCCGGAGCAGTCGTAGCCGCCGCTGGCGGAGCCGCCGTGGCCGCCGCCCCACACGTAGGGCGTGGTCGCGATCTGGTTGGCGGCGGCGACGACGCGCGCGACGACGGCGTCGGCGTTCGACGTGCCCGTGATGCGCGGCGCCTCTGAGACGGCCGCCTGGCTGTTCACCTGCGCGCGGACGGCCGCGATCTGCGCCTGCTCGGCGCGGCGGATGCGGCCCTGGAGCGTGACGAGCTGGCTCTTCGCGCCGTTCTTGCGGGCAAGCTGCTTGGCCTGGCGGCGCAAGAGGGCGGTGCGCACGGCGTTGGCGGCGTCGCGATCCTTCGCGGCTTCGGCGGCGAGCGTCTGGAACTTCTGCTCCTGCTTGGCGAGCCGCGCCTCCTGCTCGGTCGCGTCCTCACGTGCGTTGCGGGTCGCTTCGAGCACGCGGGCGTTGCGGCGGTGCACGCGCTGCTCGTACTCGACGCGGTCGATCGCATCGCTCAGGCCGCGGGCGGAGACCACGATCGTCGCAAGATCCGGCTGGCCGCGGCGGTAGCTCTCGGCGAGCGTGGAACCGAGGAGGCTCTTGGCCTGGGTGGAGCGCTTCTCGAGGCGGGTGAGGCGGATCCGCTCGTTCACCAGCTCCTCTTGGGCGCGCAGGAATTGGTCGCGGCGCTCGGCCTCACGGGCGGAGAGCTTGGCCAGGCGGGCCTCGGCCGAGGCGAGGCCGTTCGAGGTGGCGGAGATGCGGCGCTCCTCGGAGGCGATCGCTGCCCGCACCCGGGCGGCGGCGGCGCGATCGGCGGCGACATCGGCCTGGCTTGGGTCAACCGGCGACTGCGCGAGCACGGCCACCACGGTGGTCACCGCGGCAGCGCTGAGGGCGGCTGGGCGTCGCCAGGGGGTGGTGCGGGTGCGGGATTCGGGCATGGAGGCTCGGTCGCCGACCGGAGCCGGCCGTCCCACGGTAGCGGGGAGCGGCCGCCAGGGCGGGCGGTTCCCTGCAGCCTGGGCGCACGCCCACTTGCAGGACAAACACCGGTGAGGCCGTTCCTCTGACGGCCGTGGCAAGCTACGACGAGTGGCCCCCAGCACGCGCCGGAAGGCGCCCACGCGCGCACGCCGTCTGACGGTCTGGCTGCTCGCCGCCGTGATGATCGGCGCGGGCGGCTACCTTGCGCTGCGCCCCTACTTCCGCCACGCGGTGAAGGAGCTCCGGCTCCCGCTCCAGCACGACGACATCATCCGTCAGCAATCGCGGGACAAGGGCATCGATCCGTCGCTCATCGCCGCCGTGATCTACACGGAGACGCACTTCCGCCCGCGCGACTCGCCGGCCGGAGCGGTCGGGCTGATGCAGATCACGCCGGCGACGGCCGACTTCATCGCGCACAAGAGCGGCGGCGTGCGCTTCGAGACCCGTGACCTCGCGACCCCGCAGATCAACATCGCGTACGGCACGTGGTACCTCCGCTATCTCTTGCGCCGCTTTGACGCAAACGTGCTCCTCGGGCTGGCGGCGTACAACGGTGGCGAAGGCAACGTTGAACGGTGGGTCGCCGAGTCGAAGGCGCGCGGCGAAGACTTCACGGTCGACGCGATCCCGTTCACCGAAACCCGCGAGTACGTGGGCAAGGTGCTCGACGCCCAGGCGCGCTACCGCGAGCAGTGGTGGCGCGAGCTCGGCCTCCCGGATCCACGCTGAGCGGGCGCCAATCCGGCTATCTCCGCCAGGCGGCTCCGCGTCGCCTTCGGGCGAGCTACGCTCTGTGCGCCGCAGCCGCCGGCTGCACCACTTGCTGATCACCCTGGAGTTCCGCCTCACCATGCGCGCACGCCACGCCGTCATCCCGGCATTGATCCTGCTCGCACTCGCGGGCACCGGCTGCGGCGGAAGCGACGAAGATCCGGCGGCGACCGCGACGCCAATCACCGGCGCGGCGGTCGACGAGCAGCCCGACACCGGCACCGGTGACGACGGCACGCTCGACGGCACCACGACGCCGACCACGACCTCCGAGACCCCGCACGCCGACACCGGCATCACGACGGAGGACTCGATCACGACGCAGCTCAGCAAGAACCCGGACCTGCGCACGCTCTCGACCGTCGTGAACGCCGCCGCGCTCGCCGACACGCTCGACTCCGGCGACTACACGCTGTTCGCGCCCAACAACGACGCGTTCACTAAGCTGGGCACCCAGCTCGACGCGCTCCTTCAGCCGACCGGCAAGGTCGCACTCCAGAACATCCTGAAGTTCCACATCGTGAAGGGCCGCATCCGCGAGAAGTCGCTGCGAGATGGGCAGCTCCTCACAACGCTTCAGGGCACGCGACTGCGCGTCTCCATCAGGGACGGCCAGTACACGATCGGCAACAGCCTCACGAAGGGCGTGATCCTGGTGCCGAACGCCAAAGCGAGCAACGGCATCATCCACACGATCGACACCGTGCTCAAGCCGAAGACGGGCGCCTGAGCCCGGGCGGCTAGCGGCCGGGGGCGAGGCCCCACTTCGGCCACAGCGAGCTCAGCCGCTTGCCGAAGGCCCGGCGGACGTCGGCGCCGGTCATGATCCGCCGCTCGTACCTGGTGACGAGGCCGCGCATCACTGCCGTGAACTTCGCGTCGCCGAGCTTCGAGCGCGCCTCGCGAAGCGCACAGGCCGGATTGTCGTACGCGAGCCCGTACTGCCCCACGTGCCGGTTCCAGTAGGTCATCGAGCTCGTGATGAACGTCGCCGGGTCCTTCACGGTGAACCGCCGGGACGGGTAGCACGCCGGCGTTTGCTGCGAGTTCGATGACGTCCAGTAGACCTCGAGGAAGCTGGTGAGGCCCTCGTCGACCCAGGGCTCGCGGTACTGGTCGTCGCCGACGAGCCCGTAGAACCACTGGTGGCCGGTTTCGTGCCGGGTGACGTCGTCGGTGCCGTCGGTGATCACCACGGTCGGGTATTCCATGCCGCCCCCGGCCTGGATCCGGGCGACGATCACGTCGTACTCGGGGTAGGGGTAGGCCGGGAGGTGCCGTTCGATCTCCTCCATCGCGCTCGCGGCACCGGCGGCGGCGTCGTCGCGGTCGCCGCCGGCCTCGACGGGCGACCAGGCCCGGATCTTCACGCCGCGGGCGGTGGTGCGCTGCACTTCTTCCATCGCGCCGATCGCCCAGAAGGTGTCGCGGGCGTCGACGACGCTCGTGGTCGTGGCCGTCGCGCCGTTCGGGTCGGGCGTCGTGGTGGTGGAGCCCGCCGCGGCGACCTTGAGCGCCGCCGGGTGGTGGAGCGTGAGCGCGAACCTCGCCCAGGTGGTCACCCAGCTCTCGCCGTACGGCGAGTAGCTCGGCAACCGCCAGGCCTTGCGGTCGCGCTGGGCGAGCACCGGCAGGGCGTTGCCGAAGAGGTCGATGTCGTCGGCCGCGCCGAAACGATCGGAGAGGTTGGGGGCGGTGATCGTGAGCGCCAGCGTGATCGTGGTGGCGGCGCCGGGGGCGAGCGGGGTGGGGAGGATCACCTCCATCGCCGTGCAGTCCCGGATCAGTCGGCCGCGGCGCCCGCCGCTGGTGATCGTGGCCGTCACGGCGCGGGGCGAGCAGCCCTTCGGGCCGTTGCCCCACAGGCGGATCCAGAGTCGATCGGTCGGTGAGCGGCCGTCGTTGCGGGCGACGATCGACTCCGTCCCGGTCCACGTGCGCCCGGTGCCGCTGGCCGTGAGATCGGCGCCGTACGAGACGGCATCGTCGAGCGGCGGCAGGATGGTCCCGGCGGCACGCGCTGCCGGCACGCTCGCGCACAGGAGCGCGCAGGCGAGCAGGGAGAGCAGGGCGGAGCGGGCCACGTGCAGGTTCAGCGGGCCGGCGTGGCGGCGAAGAGCGCGTCGAGCAGCCCCGGAAAGCGCTCATCGAGATCGTCGCGGCGGAGCGTGACGAGGCGACGGGTGCCCACGATGCGCGTGTGGGTCACGCCGCTCTCGCGCAGCACGCGAAAATGGTGGGAACGCGTCGCCTTCGAGATGCCGAGCTCGAGAGTGCCGCAGGCCTGTTCGCCAGCCGCGGCCAGGTGACGCACGATCACGAGGCGCACGTCGTCGGCCAGCGCGCTGAGCACGGTGGTGAGCTCGAGCTCGTCCGCGTCGGGTTCCGGCAGATCGGTCACTCCACGATCATAATCGTTCGATCAACGTCGAACCCCTGCTACCGTGACCAACATGAAGTTCGATATGGATCGAACCAACGAACCGGGTGTCACGCCGGTCGCCGCCGTGGAGCGGCGCCGCGCGGCCGATGCCGGCTTCTCGATCACGGCGGCGCTCGCCTGGGGCCTGATGTTTCCGATCGCCGCCGGCGTGATCGAGCGCATCGACGCCTTCAACCTCACCGCGCTCCGTTACCTCGGTGCGAGTCCGCTGCTCCTCCTGCTGCTCTGGAAGGTCGAGGGACGCCAGGCGTTGCGCTACGAGGGCCGCTTCCTACGGCTCTTCTGGCTCGGGACGCTGGGTTTCGCCGGCTTCAACCTGCTCGCGTACGTCGCCCTCACGTACACCGAGCCGCAGAACGCCGCGCTCATCGTGGCGCTCGCGCCGCTCGTCACGGTCGGCCTGCGCTGGCTGCGCGACGGCATACGCCCGGCGCCGGGCGTGCTGGCGTTCATCCTGCTTGCGCTCCTCGGCGTCGCCATGGTGCTCGGGCAGGGCGATCCGCTCTCGATCGCGGCGCACGCCAACGTCGGCGATCTCCTGGTGCTCGGAGGCGTCGTCGGTTGGGTGCTCTACACGCTCGGCGCCGCCGGCCACGCGGAACTCTCGCCACTGCGCTATACGGCGCTCACCGCGCCAGCGGGCACGATCTCGATCGTCGCGATCACGGCCGTGTCGGATGCCGCCGGCTGGACGACCCTCCCGTCGCTGGGCGATGTGGGCGCGGAGTGGCTCCCCATCCTCTACGTGATCGTGTTCGGCGCGCTCGTTGCGGTGCTGTCGTGGAACGAGGGCGTGCGGCGGCTCGGACCCTCCACGGGGTCGCTGTTCATGAACCTCGTGCCGGTCACGAGTTTCGCCGTCGCCATTGGGCAGGGCTATGACCCGGCCGCGGGCGAGCTCGCCGGTGCCGTGCTCACGATCCTCGCGATCATCGGCGCGAACCGAGTGGCCGCACGTGCCGCCGCGGCCGCCACCGTGGAGGCGGCGGCCGCGGGGCCCAGGGTACGTAGCGCCCCGACTACCTGAGCGCGAGCCGGAGGCTCGCCGTGCCAGCGGTGACGCGCAGCACGGGCCTGCGGATCGCGCGCAGCCGCGTGCGGCCCGCCTTGGTGAGGGTGAGTGTGGCGCGCTTTTCAACGCCGGTGCAGGTGGCGCGCCCGCGGGCGACGACCGTCTTCCCAAGCATCGCGCGCAGGTCGAGCCGGCCCGAGCTGCAGCGAACGGTGAGCTTGACGCCCGAGCGGAGCACCTCGGCGCGCCGCGTGCCACGCGCCGCGAGGGTGGTGACTGTCGGCCCGGCGCCGCCGCCCGTCGCGGGGCCGGCGTTCCCGCCCGGGGCTGTC
>JAGIBJ010000083.1:28024-28267 GCA_017744415.1 Solirubrobacteraceae bacterium | reverse complement strand
GGACTCAGCCGATGCGGCGCGCGAGCGTTCGCTCTACGGCGCGGGCGGCAGCGATAACCGCGGCGTCGTCGCCAGGCCGGCCGAGCACCTGGAGCGAGGCCGGGGGCGAGGTAGCGGGGATCGGGACGCAGAGCGATGGCGCGCCGGTGAGGTTGCCCGGCGCATGCCAGGCCATCTCGTTCCAGAACGGCTCCGACCCGCGCGGCGGGAGTTCGCGGTGCGCGACGCCGTCGACGGCGGGAG
>JAGIBJ010000083.1:0-28014 GCA_017744415.1 Solirubrobacteraceae bacterium | reverse complement strand
AGACAGGGCTGGGAGACCCTGCTGACGGCTGTCGCGCGCACGCGGCCGCTCGGCGAGCTGCGCCCGTACCATCGCGGCGTCGCGCAGCTCGGCGTCGCTGGTGGCCAAGCCCTCGCGAAGGATCTCCCGGGCGCCGATGCCGAGACGCGGATCATCGGCCAGTGCACCGTGCACCCGGGAGGCCTCGGCCGGCATCGTTGCCATGAACGCCTCGCGCCAGCCGTCGAAGAGACCGGCTGCGCTCATGACCTCCACCGGGGCGGCGGAGCGCCGGAGCGCGGCAGCAATCGCGGCCAGCGCGTCGGCGATCGCTGGTGACGCGATCTCGGCCGGGTCGACGACCACCAGCCGCGGCGCCGCCGGGCCGTCGAGGAGATCGCGGGCCGCCGCCACCGACGCGACGAGCGCAGCCGTGGCGACATCGCGAGCCATCACGCCACCGTGATCGAGGGACGGCGCGAGCGGCACCACGTTCGCCAGCGGGATCGTGCCGAACGTCGGCTTGAACCCGACCACGCCGCAGTACGCGGCCGGGGCCCGCACGCTGCCGCCCGTGTCGGTCCCGACTGAGGCCGCAACCAGGCCGGCGGCGACGGCGACGGCGCACCCGCCGCTCGAGGCTCCGACGCTGCGCCCGGGAATCGTCGGCGACCGCGGCGTCCCTGCGATGGCGTAGTCGCCGATGCAGAGCTCGGTCATGTTGGTCTTGCCGGGCAGGATCGCTCCAGCGTCGCGGAGCCGCCGCACGACTACCGCCTCCCCCGCTCCCTGCATCGCGGGCACCGCGACCGAGGTGCCGTAGCGCGTGGCCGGATCGAGGGTGGTGTACGCATCCTTCACGCCGACCAGCACGCCCGCCAGCGGGCCCAGGCGGTCGCCGCGCTCGAACGCCGCGACCTCTCGCTGCGCCCGTGCGAGATCGAGGGCGGCGAAGGCGTGCAGCTCGGGGTCGAGCCGTGCGATCGCGTCGAGCGCCTCGTGGAGCGCGGCGCCCGTCACGACGTCGTAAGTGGCTCGCCCACCGCGCGGCGCCGCACGCTGCGAATCTCGTGCTCGGCGCGCACCACGCCCTTGCTGATCACCGCGCGCGGCGGCGGCATCGCGGCGAGCGCCTCGCGCAGCGTCGGGTGGGCGAGCAGCACGAGGTTCGCGTCGTCGCCAACCTCGGTGCCGTACCGCTCGACACCCAGCGCACGGGCGCCGTTCACGGTGACCATGTCGAACACGTCCTCGAGCTGCTCGGGCCACAGGAGCTGGAGCACGTGCGCCGCGTAGTGCGCGACCTCGAGCGGATCACCGCGACCGAGCGGGTAGAACGGATTGTCGAGGTCGTCTTGCGCGGCCATCAGGTTCACTCCGGCGGCGGCGAGCTCGGCAACGCGCGTGGTGCCGCGGCGCACGAGGCCGCGGTCGAGGCGGCCGCGGAGATTGAGCGAGATGTGCGAGTTCACGCAGATCGTGATGCCAGCCTCGGCGACGAGCCCGATCACGCGCCGGGCGTGCGCATCGTCGTAGGCGCTCATCGCGCCGCAGTGGCCGGCGGTGACGCGCCCCTGCATCCCCTCCTGGATCGTGCGCCAGGCGAGGTATTCGAGCGCACGGTCGGCCGGGTCGTCGCTGTCGTCGACGAACATGTGGACCGCGCAGCCGTGCTGCTTCGCGAGATCGAGAACGAAGTCGACGTGCCGCTGCACGAGCTGCGGGGTGCGCTCCTCTGACGGCATGCCGCCGATCACGTCGGCGCCCTCGCGGGCCGCGGCCGCAAGGAGCTCGGAGTTGTCACGCGCCGCGAAGATCAGGTCTTGCGGGTGCACGGCGACCTGGATGTCGATCTCCGCGGCATAGCGGCGGCGTAGCTCCACGAGCGCGCGCGTCCCGAGCAGTCCGGCCACCGGTTCGACGTCGGTGAACGCCCGCAGGTGGGTCGTCCCGTGCGAGATCGCGAGCTCCACCGCCTGTGCGGCGCGGGCCAGCAGGTCCTCCTCGGTGAACGTCTCCCGCTGGCGCTCGTTCACGGCTCGCAGCGCCTGGCGGTCGCCATGCCAGCTGGCGGGCCGCAGCTCATCAGCGAGCATCGCCTTGTCGAGGTGCAGGTGACCGCATACGAAGCCGGGCAGCAGCAGCGCCCCCGCCCCGTCGAGCTCCTCGGCGCCGACTTGCGGCAGATCGGCGCCGACGGCCACGATGCGGCCGCTCGCGACGGCGACGTCGACGATCTGCGGCGCGCCGCGGCGCCGGACGTTGCGGATGACGAGATCTGGGGGCATGGGCACAGGCTCGCGCGCAATAGGAGCGCTGCCTTCGGACCGGCGGTACGAACCGGTGTCGCCAATTGGGACCCGCGGTCGGCCGAGTTTCGACCGCGTGTCCATATGACGATCGGGGTGGCTTACGGAGACTGGTTCTCCCATGAACGGACCTGCAAACACCCTCGCTTCCCCCACTCCCGCCGGCGGCGGTGCACTGCGCAAGCGCGGGGCGTTCGCTCGCAGCGCACGCACCCTCGCGTGTGCCGGGCTGCTTGCCAGCCCGTTCCTCGCAGGCTGCAGCGGCCAAGGCGGTGAAGACAGCGCAGCAGCAAGCTCGCCGGCCACCAAGGCCGACCTCACGCCCGGCGTCGACATCCCCACCGCCAAGGTGGACTTCTCGATGGCGCCCTTCGCCGACGACACCATCGCCGCGATCGGCACCAAGCTCGGCTACTTCAAGGACAACGGCATCCAGATCGGCCCGGAGGCGAACGGCGCAAAGCTGGCCCTCACGGCGAACGTCGCACCGCTGATCTCCGGGCAGGTCGATGCCGGCTCGGCCGTCTTCGAGGTGCTGCTCTCCAAACTCGACACGGTCGACAACGTGCGCACGTTCGTGGTGCACGGCAGCTTCGAGGGCTTCGCGCTCTTCGCGCCGATCGGCTCCGACGCCAAGTCGGTGAAGGAGCTCGAGGCCGAGGGCAAGCCCTTCGACGTCGCGCTCAAGGAGGCGATCGGGCAGTTCAAGGGCGACACGCTGGCGTTCTCCAACGACCCCTCGATCCAGCTCTTCTACTCGCTGCTCTTCGACGTCGCCGGCGTGAAGGAGGCCGACTTCGACGTCTCCCGGGTCGCGAACGCGCAGGTGGTGAACCTCGCGCTCGCCGGGCGCGCCGAACTCGCGGCCCCGTCGGGCGGCCCGCAGGTCGAGCGGCTCGCGTCGAGCGGTCTCAAGGAGATCGTCAACGAGCAGCAGATCCTCGCCGCGAGCACCGACGAGCGACGTCTCGCGCTGGTGAACCACAGCACGTACGTGACGACGAAGAAGTTCTACGACGAGAACTACAACACCGTGCTGCGCATGGCCGGCGCGGTGTACCGCTCGCTCGATCTCATCCGCAAGGACCCACAGGCCGCGGCGGCCGCGCAGCTGCCCTACCTCAACGCCTACGCGGGATCGAAGACCACGCCGAAGCAGCTCGCCTTCCTCCACGAGACGATCACGCACGAGCGCACGTTCGACGAGATGGCCGACTACTTCACGCGCGACAACGCGTTCAACGTCTACACCTCCGGCGCGGCGCAGATCGCCGAGCTCCGCAAGAAGCAGGTGCTCCGCAAGCCCCACGAGGTCGACGAGCTCGACGGGGCCAAGCAGGTGTACCTCGACATGCTCGATCTCAAGAACCGCTCCGCGAAGCTGCTCAAGGAGAAGGCGACGGGAGATCCCGCCGTCCTCAAGGTCGCCCGCGAGCGGTACGAGCAGCGCAACTACCTCGACGCCTACCGGGCTCTGGCGACGCTGTGAGCGCGGTGATGAAGGCGGAGACGGCGCGTCCCGTGGCGGGGACGCGAGAGGGCCGCAAACGGATGGGTGTGCGGCTCGGGGCCTGGCCCGGGATGGTGGCGTGGCGCCTTGGTGGGATCGCCGTCCTCCTGGTCATCTGGGCGGCGCTGGCCACGAGGCTGAGCGCCGCCCAGCTGCCCCGCCCCGAGCTCGTCTGGGACGCGCTCACCGCGAACTTCTCCTCGTCGCCCGCGCTCGAGTTCGCAGGCGTGCAGGGCGGCTACTTCAGCAACGTGCTCTACACCCTGACGACGGCGACCGTCGCGGCGGCCGTCGGCGGGCTCAGCGGCTTTGCCGTCGGCGTCGCCTCGGCCCGCAGCCAGCTGCTCCGCGACCTCGCCTCGCCGCTGCTGGTGCTCTTCGCCGCGGTACCGCCGCTCGTCGCCGGCCCGTTCATGCTCATCTGGTTCGGCCCCGGCCAGCTCGCGCAGTCCACGATCGTCGCGTTCTTCTGCTTCGTCGTGATCGGCGTCAGCGCGCAGAACGCGGCGTCGTCCCTCTCTCCCGCCTTCGAGGAGTTCGCGGCGACGCTCGGCGCCTCGCGACGCGACCGCCTTCGGCACATCGTGATCCCGGCGAGCATCCCGCCGCTCATCGTCTCCGTGCGCCTCTGCCTCTGCACGGCATGGAGCCTCCAGGCCGCCGCCGAGCTCCTCGGATCCGACCGGGGCGTCGGGCGGGTCGTCGGCATGGCCCAGCAACTGGGCGACACCGCCTCGACGCTCGCGGTGATCCTGCTGCTCGGCGTCGGCGGTCTCGTCATCGAAACGCTCATCACGGGCGCCCTCACCCACGCCACGCGGTGGCAGTCAGGACAACGGCGATGACCACTCCGGCCATCGAGCTCCGCGACCTCTCCGTCGTCTTCAACGGCGAAGCCGGACGGGTCCAGGCGCTCTCCAACATCAATCTCACGATCGACCCGGGCGAGTTCGTCGTCCTGATCGGCCCGTCGGGGCAGGGCAAGTCGACGCTCCTCAACGTGATCGCCGGCTTGCTGAAGCCCACGGAGGGCGAGATCCTCGCGCATGGCGAGGCCGTCTCCGGCCCGAGCCGCGAGCGCGCGATGGTGTTCCAGGAGGACACCGTCTTCCCCTGGATGCGGGTGGGCGCGAACGTCGACTGGGCGCTGAAGCTCCGCGGCGTCGCCCCCGACGAGCGCAAGGCGCTCACCGCCCGCTACCTCGAGGAGGTCGGCCTCTCCCACACCGCGGGCGCCTGGCCCCGCGAGCTCTCCGGCGGCATGCGCAAGCGTGTGTCGCTCGCGACGGCGTTCGCGGCCGATCCCGAGGTGCTGCTCATGGACGAGCCCTTCGGCCCGCTCGACTTCGTCACCCGCAGCACGCTGCACTCCATCGTGATCCGTCTCTGGAGCGAGGAGCGCAAGACGATCGTGTTCGTCACGCACGACGTCGACGAGACGCTCCTGCTGGCCGACCGCGTGCTCGTGATCCGCCACGGCGAGATCGTCGACGACCTGCGGCTCGACTTTGCGCGGCCCCGCACCGACGACCTGCGCGCGGACCCCGACGCGATCGCGATGCGGCGCCGGCTGCTCGATCAGCTCGGCGTCGTCGATCCCGCACGGGCGGCGCTCGCGCGATGACCACGCCCGATCTCACCTCGCCGCTGCGGCGACGTCGCCTCGCACGAACGGCCCCGAGCCCATTCACGACGCGCGTGCGCACCGTGACCACCGTGCGCTCGCTCGTGATCGGCTTCACCACCTTGCTCGTGGTGTGGCAGCTCGCCTCGATGGTCGTGGCGCGCACGTTCGCGGTGCCCGAGCAGGTGCTGCCGTCGATCCCCGACATCCTCGGCGAGTTCAAGGGCCTCTCCGACTACTGGAAGGGTGGGCTCGGCCTCAAGGCCGTGCAGGACGGCGGCGATCAGACCTACCGCGGCGCGGTGCTCGCCCTCGCCTACGGCGCTTGGACGACGACGCTGCGGATGCTCGCGGGCTTCACGCTCGCCTGCATCGTGGGGATCGCCCTCGGCATCGTGATCGGGCTCTCCGCCCGTCTGCGGCGGCTCTCGCTCGGCCCGCTAGCGCTCCTCGCAGCGCTCCCGCTCCTGGCGATGCTCCCGCTCTTCTCGTTCTGGTTCGGCGCGACGACGAAGGCAGCGATCTGGTTCGTCTTCTACGGCACGGTCGTCACCGTGGTGCGCGCGACGGTGAACGCCGTCGACAACGTCCCGCGGCGCTATACCGATCAGGCCCGCACGCTCGGCGCCACGCGCCTGCAGCTGTTCCGGCGGGTGCTGCTGCCCGCGATCCTGCCCGAGCTGCGTGCTGGGCTCACCCTGGCGCTCACCTTCGCGTGGAGCATGGTGCTGGGCGCGGAGCTCCTCGGGGTGCAAGGCGGCCTCGGGGCGATGATGTCGCAGGCCATCGAGTTCAGCGCACTCGGCCGAATGGTCTTCATCTCGGGCGTCTTCATCATTCTCGCCGCGGCCAGCGTCACGGCGTTCTCACGACTCACGGGAAGGCTCCTCCGGTGGATGGCATGACCACGACGAACACGCTCCCGCGGACGGGCCAGGACATCCCTGACCGGATCAACGAGGCGCTCGCCGGCTCTGGGTTCGACGCCCTACTCACGGTGTCTGCGGAGGGTTCGAAGTACCTCTCCGGCGCCCCACTGCCGTTCCAGCTCTATTACTGCAAGCGGCCTACGGCGGTGCTCTGGCCACGCGACGGTGAGCCTGTGCTCTTCAGCGGCTCCGATCAGCTGGCGGGCCCTCGCGCCACGAGCTGGATCACCGATCTGCGCGGCTACCGCGAGGACGGCCGCACCACCGCCGACTGCCTCGCCGACCTCCTCCATGGAGCGCTCGACGAGCGCGGCCTGCTCGAGGCACGGATCGCGTACGAGGATCTGCTCATGCCGATCGCCGTGCACCGGGCGATCACCGATCGCACACCCGGCATCGAGCTCGTGGCCGCCGATGGCTTCTTCGACGACTTGCGTGCGACGAAGACGGCGCACGAGATCGCGATCCTCCGCGAGGTGGCGCAGAGCGTGGAACTCGGCACGCGGGCGGCATTCGAGGAGGCGCGCGCCGGCTGGACCGAGCGCGACCTCGCGCGCCGCATTGCCGCCCGGATCACCGACTTCGGGGCCGACACCGTCCCGATGCTGCTCGCCGGCGTCGGCGAGGGCGCCCGCTCCTTCAGCGAGCCCGGTGACCGCGTGCTCACGGCCGGCGAGTTCGTGCGCATCGACCTCAACGCGACGCGCCGCGGCTACTACGCCGACCTCGGCCGGATGGCGATCGTCGGCGAGCCGACGCCCGATCAGGAGGCGATCTACGCCGCCCACATCGAGCTCAACCAGCGCGTCGTCGCCGCGATGCGGCCGGGAGTCACGTGCTCGGAGCTGTTCACGCTCGAGCAGGAGATCGGACGCGAGCTGGGGGTCGAGTTCCTCGAGCAGCCGTCGATCGGCTTCGGCCACGCGATCGGCACCAACGCCAGCGATGCCCCGAAGCTCATGGCCTCCGACCACACCGTGCTCGAGGCCGGGATGGTGTTCAACATCGAGCCCGACATCATCGGGCCCACCGGGGAACGGATCCACGTGGAGGAGATGGTGCTCGTCACCGAGCACGGCGGCGAGTTCCTCACCGGCACCACCGATTGGTCGGAGCTGCCGCGTATCGCCCTCGCCTGAGCGGCCCCGCCGGCTTGCCGCGTGCCGACGACGCGGCTAGCTGGCGGCCGAGGCGACCGAGTCGCGGATCTTCGCGTAGCGCGCGGACCGCTCGAGCCGCGGCGCGAGCAGGCGGTACGCCTTGAGACCGATGCCGATCCGCTCGCGGTGCTCGGAGCGGTTGATGAGGTCGAGCTGCGTGAGCTCGCGGACGCGCTCAAGCCGATAGGCGATCGTGTGGCGGTGCGCGAACATCGCCGCTGCCGTCGCGTTGGTGTTGCATCGGTGCTCGAGGTAGGAGGCGACCGTCGCGACGAGCTCGGTGCTGTATTGGTCGTCGTAGCGGACGAGCGGTGCGATCGTCTCCTCGTAGAGCCGAGTCACCTCGTCTGGCTGCGCGGCGAGCATCGAGAAGAGCAGACGGTAGGTGGGCGTGTCAAGTTCCTTGCCCGGGAGCACGTCTTCATGTTCGAGCAGGGCGAGCACCACCTCGGCCTCGCGGATCGAGTGCTGGAACATCTGCGGCCGGCGGAAGGACGAGAACGCCACCGGGCCGTACGGCTCGAGCGCATCGCTGATGGCCTGAGCGAGCTTGACGGGCGACGACGACGGATCGGTCGACCGCTCGGTCGGCACGAGCGCGTAGATGCGCGTGCCGTGCAGCTCGGCCAGCACGCCGGGCTGTTGGGTGCGGAGCACGTCGAGCGCGTAGCGCAGCCGCCCACCAGTGATCTCGGCGCACAGCGCGATCGCGCCGTCGGTGAGATCGACTCCTACCTGCTTGCCGCGGCGGACGATCTCCTCGGCGGAGAGCGAAGGCTCGGCGCGGATCTCCTGGATCAGGGAACTGCGCATCACGTCGCCGTTGTGCTCCCGCGCCACGGCGACGGCTAGCTCGGTCACGGCAGCGACGGCAGCCGTCTGAAGCACCTCGTCCGCGGTGGGGTCGGGAGCGGCGACACCATCCCCGAGCTGGAGCACGGCTCCGATCACCTCATCGGTGGTGCGCACCGCGACCTGCCGGAGGATCCCGTCGAACAGGTCGCCGCGCTGGATCACCGGGCCGCCGTCCTCGATCCACGCGAACACGTGCCCGCAGACCTCGGCGAGGCGCGCCGCTTCGAGGGCTTCTACGGGAGCCAGCGCGACACGGAGCCGCGGGACGACGATCGCCACCGGGGTGCCGAGCCGCGCATGGGCGAGCTCGGCGATGCCCTGGAGGCCCTGCCCCGACATCGTCGCCGAGAGCATGTCGAGGTGCAGCGCCCGGGTGTCGGCCACTGGCGTGGTCAATGATCCGTAGGAGGCCGTCATCACGAGCATTGTCCCGGGGTGCAGGGACCTCGCCGTTGTCCAGCGGGCCAAACATCGTTCGTCTCCTGCGCCTGGTGGCCACCGACCTGTCCGCGGTGTCGGGTGCAGCTTGTGCACGCGGTCGATACCGATGCGTGAGCGATCGGCGCAGACTCGATGCATGACGTCGAGCAGCGCGAGCGGCAATCTCCTGATCACGGGCGCCCGCGTGCTGGGCGCCGACGGGCCGGTCGACGTGGCGATCGTCGACGGGCGCATCGCGTCGATCGAGCCTGCTGATGGGGGCGATCAACTGCCCGGTGCGCTGGACGCCCGTGGGGGCATGCTGCTCCCCGGCTTCGTCGAGTGCCACTTCCACCCCGACAAGGCCCTCACGCGCGAACGCCTCGGGCCGGTCGACTCGACCTCGATGCGGGAGAGCATGGAGCGGGGAGTGCGGATCAAGGAGGGCTTCACCCGCGACGACATCGTGCAGCGCGCGACGCGCGCCCTGGCCGTCGGCGTGTCGCACGGCGTGACGACGGTGGTCGCCCAGATCGACGTCGACACGTCGATCGGGCTCATGGGGATCGAGGCGATGCTCGAGGTGCGCCGGGCGTTCGCTGGGGCACTCGACCTGCAGCTGGTCGCTTTCCCCCAGCAGGGCGTGGTCAGCGACCCGGGCGCTGAGGACCTGCTCCGCGAGGCGCTGCGCCTTGGTGCCGATGCCCTCGGCGGCGGGCCGACGAACGAGCAGTCGCCCGATGACTACGACGAGCACCTTCGGCGCCTGTTCGCGATCGCTGCGGAGTTCGACTGCCTGGTCGACGTGCACGTCGACATGGAGGAGGATCCGCAGCAGCAGACGCTTGCGAGCGTCGCCCGGGCCACCATCGCGGCCGGCTGGCACGGCCGGGTGCGCGCGAGCCACTGCTGCGCGCTCGCCTCGTACCCGCAGGCGCTCGCCGACGAGACCATCGCCCTCGTGCGCGAGGCCGGCATCCAGGTGTGCCTGTGCCCGATGGGCAACCTGCTGCTGGGCGACACCGCCCACGAGCCGCGCGGGCGTGGCGCCTCGCGCCCGAAGGCCCTGCTTGCCGCTGGCGTGAACGTCGCCCTCGGCACCGACAACGTCAACGACATGTGGTTCCGCTTCGGCCGCCTGGATCCCGCGGAGCTCGCGATGATCAGCAGCCTCGCCATGGGCATGCGCACCGACCGCGAGGTGCTCGACGCCGTCGACATGGTCACCACGCGCGCCGCTGCCTACGCCGGTCTCACCGACTACGGCGTCGAGCCCGGGGCCGTCGCCGATCTCGTGCTCTTCGAGGCGACGACGATCGAGGACGTGCTCCGAGGCGCACCCGGCAGCCGCAAGACGATCAAGGGCGGGCGCGTCGTCGCGGGCGTCGACCACCACACGTGGCAGGGCTGGCCGGTGGCCGCCGGCCAACGGGTCGCGCCCGTGCTCTGACCCCAGGCGGGGCCGGAGGTCAGGCCGGCGCGAAGCCGAACGCCACAGCGTCTCGTCCGACGCGATCGAGTGTCGCCCGGATCCATGCGGCCTCGCGCTCGGCGAGCGCGCGCCAGAGCACCATGGCGTTCTCCACCTGCGCGGGGAGTCCAGCCGGGACGGGAGCACCGAGGCGCTCGTCGAGCTGCGCAAGGCGAGTGGAGAGCGCGGCAACGTATCGCTGCTCGGTCACCAGCGCCGTGAGCGTGATTGCCACGTGAAACGCGAGCGGGCGTGACGAGTCGATCGTCTCGACCGACGCGCGCCAGAGTTCTTGGAACGCGTCGCGACCGGCATCGGTGCTGCGGTAGGCGCGAGTGTCCTTGCGAACCCCCGTCGGATCGGCGAGTTCCTCGAGCCACCCGTGACCGGCGAGCGTGCGCAGCACCGAGTAGATCGAGGCGACGCTGAGTCCACCCCACTCCCCCGCGCCCTGCTCGAGCAGGTGCTTGCGGACGGCGTAGCCGGTGGCCGGCTCGAGGTCGAGCGCGGTCGCCATCACGATGAGTCGGGCCTCGCCGGCAGCCATGGCGCTAGACCGCGTCGGGCTGGGTGAGGACTTCGAGCCCGTGGCCGGCCGGATCGAAGGAGTAGAAGCCGCGCCCGCCGTTGTTGGTGTTGATCTCGCCCGGCAGCCGGCCCTGAGGATCGGCGGTGTACGCGATTCCGCGGTCTTGGACGCGCGTGAGCGTGGCGTCGAACGTGTCGTCGTCGACGAGGAACGCGTAGTGCTGCATCTGGATCTCCCTCGAGCCCGTGCCTCCGGTCGCCGGGCCGGTGCGGCGGCCGAGCGCGCGTCCCTAGGATGCGTCGCCATGGCTGGCGAGCAGAGCGGGCGTCGCGCGTTCGACGTAGTGATCATCGGCGCCGGCGCCGCCGGCCTCATGTGCGCGATGACCGCTGCCGCGCGTGGACGCTCGGTGATCGTGATCGAGAGCTCCAACAAACCGGGCAAGAAGATCCTCATGAGTGGCGGCGGGCGCTGCAACTTCACGAACATGTGGGCGGCGCCGGAGAACTACCACTCGCAGCAGCCCAACCCGCAGTTCCACAAGTCGGCGATGGCGGGCTACTCGCCGTGGGACTTCATCGCGATGGTGAACGAGCACGGCATCCCGTACCACGAGAAGAAGCTCGGACAGCTCTTCTGCGACAACCGGTCGAAGGACATCCTGAACATGCTCCTCGACCGCTGCGAGGACGCTGGCGTGGAGATCCACGTGAGGACGACCGTGCGCGCGATGAGGAGAGTCGGCGACGGCTACCAGCTGCGCACCGACATCGGCGAGCTTGCGTGCGAGTCGCTCGTGATCGCGACCGGCGGGCTCTCGATCCCGACCCTCGGTTCGACCGGCTTCGGCATGGAGGTGGCGCGGGAGTTCGGCCATACGATCCTCCCCACGCGCGCCGGGCTCGTGCCCTTCACGATCACCGACCACCGCCTGAGCGACCTGTGCAACGAGCTGTCGGGCACGTCGGCCGACTGCACCGCGAGCTGCAACGGCCAGCGCTTCCGGGAGAACCTGCTCTTCACGCACCGTGGCCTGAGCGGCCCAGCGATCCTGCAGATCTCGTCGTTCTGGCACCCCGGTGACACCGTCACCATCGACCTCCTCCCCGACCACGACGCGCTCGAATGGCTCGAGTCTCGGCGGGCCGCCCGCCCTGACGCGGAGCTGCGCACCGTGCTCGGCGAGGTGTTCACCAAGAAGATGGCGTCGCTCCTCACCGATGCGTGGTTCACGTCGAAGCCGATGAAGCGGTACACGCCGGGCGAGCTGCGCGCGATCGCCGATCAGCTCGGCGCCTGGCAGCTCGTGCCGGGCGGCACCGAGGGCTACCGCACGGCCGAGGTGATGCTCGGCGGCGTCGACACGCGCGAGGTGTCGTCGAAGACGATGGAGTCGCTGAAGAGCCCGGGGCTCTACTTCGTCGGCGAGGTGCTCGACCTCACCGGCCACCTCGGCGGCTTCAACTTCCAGTGGGCGTGGGCCTCGGGCTACGCCGCCGCTCAGTACGTCTGAGCGGTTGGCGCGGCGCACGCCCGCTCAGCCCGGCTCGATGCGCTGCAGCTTGCCTTCGGCCTCTCCGACGACGAACACCGCGCCCGTGCGCGTGTCGACGGCGACCGTGTTGGGCTGCCGTACGGTCGGATAGCGGCGCACGAGTCGCGGCCTGCCCCCGATGTCGAGCTCGAGCAGCTGGTCGGTGGCGGTGTCGGTCACCCAGAGCCGGTTGCGGCGCGCGTCGATCGCGAGCCCGTAGGGCGACGTACCGACCGCGAGCCGGCTGAGTGCCTTGAGACGCGGCCGGGTCGCGTACTCGAGGATCGCGCCACCGCGAGTATCGGCGATGAACACGCGTCCGTCGTCGGTGCGGGCGACGACGTGCGAGGGTCCGTAGCCGGCGCTCTGCGAGCCGGTCCGCCGAAGCGTCCGCGGGTCGATGAGCGAGATCGTGTTCGCGCGGACGCTGATCGCGGCCACGCGCCGTCGGCCCGCGTCGGCGAGCCCGCCCGGCTGCGCGTCGACCTCGATCGTCTTGCCATGGTCGCCGTCACGTACCTTGGTCACGGTTCCGCCGAACTCATCGCCGACGAGCACGCCGTGGCTGGTGCCTGCTGCGTCGTGCGGGCCATCGCCGACCTTCGTCAGCCTGGCCTCGCCCTCACCGGTGGCCGGCACCTGCGCGAGCTGATCGGTGTCCTCGAGCGGGACGAGGAACCGCCCGCCCCAGGCGGTCACGTGGCGTGAGCCGCTCGGGAGCGGGATCGTGCGACGCACCTCCAGCGTCGATGGATCCAGCAGCGCGAAGTCGTGGGCACGATCGTCGAGCGCGATGCCGAGGGTGCCGCTCGCGGCGTTGACGGCGGCGCCCTCCGGGCGACCACCGATCGTGACCACCTTTCCCGCTGGCACGGCGGCGTGGCCGCGGCTCGTCGCCGGCTCCGCGGCGCGCGGCGGGAAGGGCAGTGCAGGGGATCGCGTACTCCGGCCGCCGCTGCCCGTCGTCTCGGATTCAGCGCCACATCCCGCGAGCGCCACGAGCGCTGCAGGAACGAGGACGAGGGCGAGCACGCGGCGCATTGCAGGAGCTTCGCACCGCGACCTGTCGAGACCCGAAACTCGTGGCGACCGCGCGGCGGCTCACGCGACGTCGTTCCGGAGCGGCGACCACCGCATCCCGAGAGTCAGGCCGCACCGGCGCGCGAATGCGATTCGTCCGCGGGGCGTCGCGTGGCACTGCGCGTTGACCGCTGGAATCTCGTCCTTGCACACATCGCCGCGCTCGTGGGCAGCGGCGGCCTGACGCCGCAACGCTCGCGGAAGATCCCCAGCGCGTGCGCCGGCGAGGTCCAGGAGCGCGCCGCGCTGAACGTAGGTGCCGAGCGCGCCGTCGCGGGCCACGGTGAGGCCGGGCGTGAGATGGACGGTGATCGCGTCTTGCACCGCCGTCGAAGCGTCTCCTGGCAGGCCAGCGTGCTCCGCGCAGCGTCGGGCACGCTCGGCGGAACGTAGCGTGAAATCCTCGCCCGGCACCACATTCGCGATCCCGTGGTCGTGGAGCAGTGCCGATGCGTAGAAGAGCTCGGGGTCGAGGTCATGGTCGACGCCGTCGACGACGGCGAGCGCCCGTCCGAAGATCCATGTTCGGTAGCTGTGCGCCTGCCAAGCGGGAGCCTGCTCGGCGCACGCCTCCTGAACCGACGCCGCGAACGCACTATCGGGCGGGCGGAAGTCGGTGAGCGTGAGGTGCGCGGCGGTGTCCGGGATCCGGCCGGTGCGCATCCACAGCCGGGCGGTCAGGGTGGTGGCGAGGCCTCGCGCTGCCGCGCCGAGCAGCCGGCGCTCCTCGGCGGGCGTCAGCGCTCCACCGGTGGACTGCGTCCAGCGCAGTCCCCCGACGCGGTGGAGGTCCGGAAGGAACACCGAGGTAGCCATGGCCGGAGCGTAGGTAACGGCGTTTCCCCGTTCTACGCGGCTTCCCCTCGGACTCTCGCCTCCGGGTTCGTGGGATCTCTATGACGCCGCGCCCGACAGGCGATACGCGCCGGGCTCGAGGGCTGCGGTGCGTCGGGCGTACTCGCGCCAGGTCCACGGCCACTGGTTGGCGTCGTGTCCGCGCTCGTCGACGTACCAGCTGCGGCAGCCGGTGTGCCAGACCGTCCCTGCGAGTGCGGCGCGCAACTCACGATCGAACGCCACCGCGGCGTGCTCCGTAAGTTCGATCTGCGCGGCGCCGGATTGCTCGAGCGCTGCGAGCGCAGCGAGCACGTGCCGCATGCCGCATTCGATGGTCTCGATGACCGACCCGGTGCCGCCGTTGGTGTTGGGGCCGTACAGCAGGAACAGGTTCGGGAACTGCGGCATGGTCAGCCCGAGGTACGCGCGGGCGCCGTCTGCCCAGGCGTCGCCCAACACCGACCCTCCGGCGCCGATAATCGCCATCGGCGCCACGAACTCGTGCGCGCAAAATCCCGTGGCCCAGATCACCACGTCGGACTCACGAAGTGTGCCGTCGGAGGTTCGCACCCCCTCTGCTGTGAACTCGGTGATCGCATCGTCGATCAGCTCCACATCGGGTTTCGCCAGGGTCGGGTACCAGTGGTCGGTGAGCATGAGGCGCTTGCAGCCGAACTCGTCCGTCGGGGTGACCTTCTCCCGCAGCACGAGATCGGTGATCGCTCGATTGATCTGGCGTCGTCCAGCAGCGCGAAACGGTGCGAGCATCCAGTGGTGTCGCGTCATCGCGACTGCCCCGATGTCCATGAACGTTGCCTGCGCCCAGCGATCCAGGCGCTGGAGCGCCGGTACGCGCTCGAACAGCCGCTGCACCGAGGGCGCGTAGGCGTGGTCCATCTTCGGGAGCGTCCACCCGGGCGACCGCTGATAGACGTCGAGCCGTGTGGTGTGCGGCTGCAGCGCCGGGACCACCTGGATCGCGCTTGCCCCCGTGCCGATGACCGCGACCCGCTTGCCGCGAACGTCGACACCATGGTCCCACTGCGAGGTGTGGAACGCGGGGCCGGCAAAGGTCTCGTATCCCGGGATGTCGGGGATCTTGGGGTGGGTCAGTTGACCGCAGGCCGTCAGCAGGATGTCGGCCTCGTGCTCACCCGCACTCGTCTGCAGGCGCCACCTGCTCCGGCTCTGGTCCCAGGTCGCGCGCTCGACCTCGACGCCGAGGCGGAACCGGCTCGCGACGTCGTACTCGTCAGCGACGCGTTCCATGTACTGCTGAATCTCGGCCTGCGGAGCGAACCGTCGTGACCATCGCGGATTGGGCGAGAACGAGAACTCGTAGAGGTGAGACGCGACATCGCACGCGGCTCCGGGATAGGTGTTCTGGTGCCAGACGCCACCGATGCGTTCGGCCCGTTCGAACACCACGACGTCGCGGTAGCCGGCTTGTCGCAGCATGATCGCGGCGGCAAGACCGCCGAAGCCTCCTCCGACCACCGCGATCGAACGTGGCGAGCGAGAACGATGCTGGGAGCGCGGCATGCTCTGATCCTCGGGATGGCGCGTGGTACGCACAACATCGTCATCACAGCGCGTCGGGCTGCGAGCGTCGTGGGTTTCCTATGACCTCGACACGAGCCATCAGCTCCCGGGGGGAACAGGTGGCTCGTAGCAGTCGAACTGCTCGATATGTGCGATGCGGTCGCCCTCGATGCGGTAGATCGCGCAGCAGTCGGCGGCCAGCCTCGTGCCTGCGACCCAGGGCCCAGCGTCGATCGCCAGCTCGCCCTCCCACCGGAACCGCGTGACGACCGTGTCATCGCCAGCGAGCAGATGGCCCGCGATCGCGTACCGCTGATGGGCAAGCAGCGCACGACCGGCCTCCACGGCGGCGTGGGTCGCCGTCGCCCGGCGTACCGAGCCCGACGGGTTCACGAGGTTCGGATGCTCGACGAACTCAAGATCTGGTGTAGCGAGCGCGTCGATCTGGTCGGGCGTCGGCCACCGCCCATCGAAGGCGCCGATCCAGCGTTCGACGACATCGACGTTCCGGGCTGCTGCGGGGGCACCGGCCGTCGTTTCGGACTGGCGGGGCATGTGGGACTCTCCGTTCGTGGTGAGAAGCGCAACCGACGTTACGTAACTATGGTTGAATAATCAAACGATGGAAGAGCCGCTCGAACCTGCACAGCTCGACTTCGTCACGCTGCTCGGGCTCGTCGGTCCGCTGCTGGGCGAGCGGGTCGTCGTCGAGGTCGCGAAGGCCGGCTTCCACGACCTCCGCCCGGCGCACGGCCGCATCTTCCAGCACCTGCTTCGCGGGCCGCAACCGGTGGGGCAGCTCGCGGGCCTGCTCGGGATCTCGCCGCAAGCGGTCTCGAGATCCGTTCGCGAACTCGTTACCAACGGCTACGTCGATGTCGGCACGGGCCCCGACGCTCGTGTCCGCGAGGTGGCACTGAGTACGCGCGGGCGAGCCGCAATTGCGGCAGCGCGGGCGGCCCGACGTGAAGTCATCGATGAGATCGCGGCGCGGCGCGGACGCGACAGGGTGCAACTCGCATCCGATCTCCTGATCGACGTTCTGGCCGACCTCGGCGCCCTCGAACCCGCCCTCGCTCGCACTCTGCGGATGCCGGCGGACTGATCGGCGGCAGCTGGCAGCGGAATACTCGCGTACGCTCCGGTCCGTGGCGCCCGAACAGCCTCAGCCCGACGCCGAGGCGTTGGCGAACGCGCTCGACGAACTCGTCCGCCGGTTCGTGGCCGCGTTCCAGCGCCTCGATGCCCTCGCGGTCCAGGCGATCGCCGCCGAGTATCCGGCGTCGTACGCCGCGATGGGTGCCGACTACGTGGCCAGCGTGCTGCGTGCGACCGACAAGGCCTTCGCCGAGGGGATGCGCGCCGCCGATGTCGACGTGGCGATCGCGGCGTCGGCGCCCACGGCTCGCGCGCTCGGCCAACGCGCTGCCACCGAGGATGCGCCCCTCGATCACGTGACGAACGCGATCCGGATCTACCAGCGCCTCGGGTGGGAGGTCACGGCCGAGCTGTTCTCCGACCTCGGGTTTGCCGCGCCAGTGATCGCCGCGCTGGCCGATGCGAACCTGCGGTTCGCCGATGCCTACACGCGAATGACGGCCGAGGCCTACGCCGCAGCGAGCGCTGGACGCGAGGATGCGCGGCGCGCGCTGCGGCAGCGGCTGCTGGCCGACCTGCTCGCCCGAGACTCCGACCTTCGAGGCCTCGCGATGCGCGCCGAAGCGTGCGGCTGGAGCGTCCCCGAGCGGCTGCGGGTCGCACTGCTTGCGCCGGCGGGCGCCGATGTCGCGCGCGGGCTGCCGACCGACGCGCTCGTGGGCGAGTTCGAAGGTGAGGCCGTCGCGCTCCTCACCGACCCGCTCCATCACGACCTTCCCCGCGACGCGGTGATCGGCACCGCCGTCGCGCCCGCAGAAGCGCCGGAGTCCCTCGCGATCGCGCGTCGCCTACGTGTCCACGTCTCCCTGGCCGAACACGGCCCCCTCGTCGCCGACGACCATCTCGCTGTGCTCGTGCTCACCGCGGCCCCGGAACTCGGCCGCGCGTTCGCAGATCAGCGCCTGGCTCCGCTGGATGCTGCCGGTGCGCGCCAGCGGCCCTGGCTCGAGGCCACGCTGCTGGCCTGGCTCGACGAGCAGGGTTCGCCGCGACGCGTCGCCCGTGCCCTCCATCTCCACGAGCAGTCGGCGCGCTACCGCATCGATGGGCTGCGCGCCGCCTTCGGAGACGCGCTCGACGATCCGCGTCGGCGGTGGGAACTCCGTCTCGCGCTGGAGCTGCGCGCCGCGATCAGGTCATAGACAACCGATGAATCCGCGGTGCGGATTTGTCGCGGGCGCGCGTTGTACCGGCGCGCTCCTCGGCGCAACATCGGCGTCGCGCTCTGCCGTTGACGGGGCCCCGAGGATCGCCATGACCGCCCACACCGCTCACTCATCCCACCCCCACTCTGCTGCCCCCGCAGCGCCGCTCCCGCCCGGTCCACGTGGCCGAGAGGTGTTCGGTGTGCTGCGGCGCATGCGCACCGACATCCTCGCCGAGATGGAACGCATGGCGGAGACGTACGGTGACGTTGCGTACGTGCCGATCGGCCGCGGCGCGGTGTTTCTCCGCGGGCACGAGGCCATGCGGCACGTGCTCGTCACCGAGCAGGACCGCTACCCGAAGGCGGACGTCTTCCAGCTGTTCCGGCCGGCGCTCGGCGACGGACTCGTGACCAGCGACGGCGAGACCTGGCGCACCTCGCGCCGCATGGTGCAGCCGATGTTCGCCAAGCGCCACCTGGGGGCGTACGCGGGCCACATCACGGCGGCGAGCACCGAAGCCGTCGATCGATGGGCGGTGCGGTGGCAGAGCGATGTCGTCGCGATCGACCAGGCGATCCTCACCGTCGGCCTCGACACCGTGGGGCGAGCCCTCGCGAGCCACGACTTCACGCGTGACGCGGAGCGCTTCGAAGACGCGATGGGCAGCTCCCTCACCGAGATCCGGGAGATGGCGACATCGCCGCTCACACACGCGCTCCAAGACCTCACCACCATCGGCATCACGCGTCTGGCGCAATGGACCACGCCGCGGCGCTGGCGGCGGTACCACGAGGCGGTCGAGGTCGTCGACGAGATGATCGCCGCGCTCGTCGACGAGCGCTTGCTGAACGGCCACGGCGATCGGGATGACCTCCTGCGGCTCTTGATGGAATCGACCGACCCGGACTCCGGCGAAGGCCTCACGCGCAAGCAGGTGATGGACGAGGTGAAGACCCTCGTCGCCGCCGGGCACGAGACCACCGCCCACGGCCTCAGCTGGATGTTCCACCTCCTCGCGCAGTGCCCCGAGGCGGAGCGGCGCCTTCACGCCGAGGTCGACGCGGTGCTCGGAACGGGGACCGTGCTTACCGTCGAGGTCGTCGACGAGCAGCTGGGCTGGACGGCCGCGTGCTTCAAGGAAGCGATGCGGGTGATCCCGCCCGTCTGGCATCTGCCGCGCCGTGCGGCCGTGGACGATGTGATCGGCGGCTATCGCATTCCCGCGGGCGCCCGCGTGCTCCCGTCGATCTGGGCGACGCATCGCGATCCCGCCGTCTACGCCGATCCGACGGTGTTCCGCCCCGAGCGGTGGCTCGGCGACGAACCGCGGCTCCGTCCGCGCTTCTCGTACCTTCCGTTCGGCGGAGGACGCCGCGCGTGCGTCGGGCAGGGCTTCGCCATGCTCAACGCCACGATCCTCGGCGCCACGATCGCGCACCGGTTCCGGTTCGAGGCGCTGCCTGGCACCGTCGCGTCCTTCGAGCCGACCATCACGACTCGGCCACGCGATCCGCTGTTCATGCGCGCCCTCCCCCGCGTCTCCACGGCCTCGTGAGCGCCCATCCGGATCGGCTCCCCTTGGCCGGCACGGCCAACCCGACGCGATGCGACACCACGATCGCCGCCGCCGACGGCCGTTCGCTCGGCGCCTCGATCTTCAGGCCGAGGGATGGAGCGGACCCCGAGCAGGCGGTGGTCGTCAACTCCGCGACCGGCGTGCCACGGCGCTTCTATGACGGATATGCCTCGTACCTGCGTGATCACGGCATCGGCGTGGTGCTCTACGACTACCGCGGGATCGGAGACTCACGGTTCGGGAGCGTTCGAGCATGCGACGCAACCATGGAGGACTGGGGCCGCCTCGATTACCCAGCCGCGCTGGCCGCCGCCACCGCCGCGTTCCCGAAGGCCCGCTGCTCGGTCGTCGGCCACAGCGCCGGCGGGTGGTTGGCCGGGCTCCCACACGACGACGGCGTGGTGAACTCCGTCATCACGGTCGGCACCCAGAGCGGCCATTGGCGTTGGTGGTCGGGGGCCGACCGCGTGAAGATGGCCGCGCTCTGGTTCGGCGTCATGCCCGCCGTCACGGCGGCGCTGGGCTACTACCCGGCGAAGCGGCTCGGTGCCGGCGAAGATCTGCCCGCCGGCGTTGCGCGCCAGTGGGCGTACTGGGGTCGGCATGCCGACTACCTCGTCGACGAGCGCGGGACACCGATGCGTGACGGATTCTCCTCGTTGGCCGTCCCGGTGCGCTCATATAGCTTCACGGACGACAGGTACGCTCCACGCGCCGCTGTCGACGACATCCACGCCCTGTTCGTGCAGGCCGACGTCGAGCGGATCCACCTCTCGCCCGAAGAGGCAGGTGCCGAACAGATCGGTCACTTCGGGTTCTTCCGCGCCGAGCACCAGCACACGCTGTGGGCTGACGCTCTGCGCTTCCTTCTGGGGCCCGGCGTGAGCGGGCACCCGGCTTAGCGGTAGTCGGTGCGCTGGCCGCTGGCGCGGCGGTAGAGCGTGTAGTCCGACGGCGTGCGATCACCGATCTTCTTCGCCGGCACCCCGGCGACCATCGTCCACGGCTCGACATCCTTGGTGACCACGGCACCGGCGGCGATCACGGCACCCTCACCGACGATCACCCCGGGCATCACCATCGCGCCGAGGTTGATGAACACCTTGTCCTCGATGCGCGTCTGCCACGTGTGATCGGTGACGCCGCCCTCGAAGCCGTGCGCGCCCGTGAGCACCACGGAGCGCTCGGCGATCCCCACCTCGCGGCCGATCGAGAGGCCCCCGCGTGCATCGAGCAGCACGTGCCGGTTGATCACCGTGCCGCGTCCGATCACGAGCTTGTCGGGATCGAGGATCTCCACGCCACGAAGAATCAGCGTGTCCTCGGTCGACTCAAACGTGATGCCGCTGAGCTTCGCGTAGAGCGCCATCCGTCGCTTCGTGAACGGGATGCGGTTGATGAAGCTGCCGAGCACCCACTCCTTGCGGAGGTTGGCGTTGATCAGCGTGGCATCGGATTCGGGCAGCGGCATGGATCAGAGAACTCCAGCGTCCGGGGGAAGCCGGCGCGGGCCGGCGGTGACGTGTGGGTCGCCCGACCCTACATCCGCCACCAGGAATCGTCCGGGATGACAAGCTCCTTGCCGACAGGCTTGGCCGGATTGCCCGCGACGACCGTGCGTGGCGGCACGTCCTTGGTCACCACCGCGTTCGCGCCGACGACCGCGTCGTCGCCGATCGTCACGCCCGGCAGGATCGTCGCACCGCGCGCGATCCACACGTTGTTGCCGATCGTCACCGGCGCCGTGTGCACCGGCCGGCCGGGCTCGAGCCGGTGGAACGACGTGTCGTAGATCGTGGCCATGTCGCCGATGAGGCAGTAGTCGCCGATCGTCACCTGCTGCGCCGCGTAGATCACGACGCCGTGGTTCATGTGGACGCGTCGGCCGAACCGGATCGAGGCACCTTCCGTCGTCACGAGCGCGGCGGGCATCAGACGGCCGAGGATCGAGAACTCCGGCCCGAAGCTCATCTCGCCGTCGTTCTCGATCTGGGGCAGCTTGCCGCGGATGTTGGGGCGCCCCTGGAACTCGACCCCGTGCCACTTGAGGACCGCCCAGCCCTTGACGAACCACCACGCGCGGCGCAGGTACGGTGGGAGCATCTGCTGCGCGAACGAGGGACGACGCAGGCGGCGGGACATGCGCGACAGCGTACGCGCTGGCCCGGATCAGCTCCGGAGCCGGGCGTTGAGGCGCGCGGCCTGGCGCGTGAGATGGTCGCGCTCGGGGATGTTGGGCGCGACCCGCGCTGCCGCCGCATAACGCTCGGCGGCCGTTGCGGTGTTGCCTGCTCGCTCATGGAGATAGGCGGCCACCGCGTCGTAGCGCGGGAGCGCCGGATCAAGCTCGGCAAGGTCGGCGAGCCCGGCGCGAGCACCGTCGGCCTCCCCCACTGCGACGGCGCGGTTGAGGCGCGCGACCGGGCTGGCGGTGAGCGCGACGAGCTCGTCGTACCACTCGACGATCTGCACCCAGTCGGTGTCGGCGGCCCGCCGCGCATCGGCGTGCAGTGCGGCGATCGCCGCCTGGGCCTGGAACTCGCCGAGCTGGTCGCGCGCCAGCGCCAGCTGGAGGATGCCGACGCCCTCGGTGATGAGCACCGTGTCCCAGCGGGTGCGGTCCTGCTCGGCGAGCGGCACGAGCGCCCCCGAAGCATCGAGGCGGGCCGGCCGCCGCGCATGCACCAGCAGCATCAGCGCGAGGAGCCCAGTCACCTCGGGGTGGTCGGTGAGCTGGGCGAGCTGGCGCGTGACCCGGATCGCCTCGGCAGAGAGATCGACGTCGCCCGAGTAGCCCTCGTTGAACACGAGGTAGAGCACTCGGACGACTGTGCCGACATCGCCCGGCTCGTCGAAGCGCACACCGTTGAGTGAGCGCTTCGCCCGGCTGATCCGCTGCGCCATCGTGGCCTCAGGCACGAGGTAGGCCTCGGCGATCTGCCGCGTGGTGAGGCCGCCCACGGCACGGAGCGTGAGCGCCACCGCCGCAGCCGGCGAAAGCGACGGGTGCGCGCAGAGGAAATAGAGCTGGAGCGTGTCGTCGACGTCGTGCACCGGCCCCGGCGCAGGCTCGGCCTCGACGAGCTCCTCGCGCTGGCGCCGCGAGGCGTCGGAGCGGACGGCATCGAGGAACTTGCGCCAGCCGACCGTCACCAGCCAGGCCTTGGGATCCCGAGGCGGATCTTCGGGCCACGCGCGCACGGCCTCGACGAGTGCCTCCTGCACGGCGTCCTCGGCCGTCGCGAAGTCGGCTCCGCGACGGACGAGAACCCCGATGACCTGCGGCACGAGCTCCCGGACGAGGGTGTCGTTCACTCGCTCGCCGTGGCCGTGACGCCGTAGAACGGGCGCACCTCGAGCCACTCGTGGATCGGCTTGCCGCCGGCGCCGGGTGCGGCCGAAAGCTCCCCGGCCAGCTCGACGGCGCGGTCGTAGCTGTCGACGTCGATGATCATCCAGCCGGCGATGAGGTCCTTGGTCTCGGCGAACGGGCCGTCGGTGACGGGCGGCCGTCCCTCGCCGTCGTACCGCACCCACTGGCCCTCCGGCGACAGCGCCTGCTCGCTGACGTACTCGCCCGTGGTCTTCAGGCGGTCGGCGAAGTCGCGCATGTAGTGGATGTGCGCGGTCACCTCGTCGGGTTCCCACTGGTCCATCGGGATGTTGTTCACGGAAGCCGGGGCGCCCTGGTAGTGCTTGAGCATCAGGTACTTGGCCATGGTGTCTCTCCTTGGTGACGCACGACCATTGTGGCCGTGTTCGATCCTGGGACGGAGCGACCTCGCCGTTCTCGACATGTCTCTGGCGTCGATCAGTTCGCGAGTCCGACGTAATGCCACTGGCCGCGCAACCGGCGGAAGGCGCTGCGCTCGCGCTGCTGCCCGAACTGGCCCGTCGGGGCAACGCGGTAGGTCGCGACGAACTCCACGATCCCGGTGTCGTCGTCCTCCTCACCATCGACGGTGTCGACCACCTGGAGCTGCCGCCAGTCGACCTCGGGATCGAGGTCGATCGACGGCGGGCGCGTCGATGGGTGCCAGGTCGCGAGCAGGTAAGCGGCGTCGCCGACGGCGAAGGCGCTGTAACGGGAGCGCATCAGGCGCTCGGCGGTCGGCGCGGTCGGATCGCCGCCCGCCCGGCCGCGGTGCAGCGCGCCGCAGCAGTCGGCGTAGGGCTCGCCGGAGCCGCAGGGGCAGCGTGTCGGGGTGCGCGTCACGGCGCGGACGGTATCCACCATTCCGGCACCAGCTCGCTGTACAGCAGCTGGAAGGAGTCCACTTTCAATCGAACGGCTACTCGCAGCCCACGCCGTCACTGTCCCGATCGAGGTCGAACGGGTCCGATCCCACGACTTCGACGGGGCCGTCGACGTACTCCGGGCCGTCTCCGCTCCCGCCGGCGCAGTCGTAGTCACTGGCCTCAGGGTCGAGGCACGCCCCGGAGTAGTTGGGATCACACGCGTCGCTCGAGCCTGATGACGCCTCGGCCTCCTCGGCCAATCGAGCCGCCTCTCGCGCCTGGCGCGCGGCGGCCCGCTTCGCAGCTTTTGCCGCTGCTCGCTCGGCTCGCTCCGCGGCCGACAACTTCCGGGTCTTCCTCATCGTCAGCGTGGCACCGTCGGCCGAGCGACTCGCTGCGCGAACGGTGAATCGCCGCGTTCCTTTGGGGACCGCGACGATGGTCGACCATCGTGAGCCGGTAAGCGTGATCGGTCGGCCGTTCACCGTGATTCGGACGCCGGTGAGCGTTCCTCGACTCACGCGGACTCGCCCCTTGAGCTCCGTCGAGTCCTGCGTCGTCGTAGCGCCAGTACTACTCGTGAGAATGAGCCGTGGCCGGAGCGGTTGCGGGACATCGGCCGACGAGTCGGTGCGGCCGTTGATCGAAGCCGCAACCGTGATGAGATCGCGGTGTCGGTCGTAGGACGTCCGGATGGCCCACCGTCCGTTCGCGCCTGCGACGGTCTCCCGCCCGTCGACCTCGATCGTCGCCCCGGGCGTCGCCGAGCCGCGCAGAGCTGTGATCAGCTTGCCGCTCGATCGCTTCACGGTTGCGCTGCGAACCGAAACCGCAGTCTCGGGCGAGCCGGCGTCCACCGGCAGGTCGTCGGGTGCCGAGCTGCAGCCACTCAGCGTGGCCAGTCCAACGAGCGCTGGCATGAGGCGTCGCATCGACGCGACGCTAAACGCTCCGCCGCGCGTCCGATGGGCGCGCTACTGCAACGCCGTGCCGGTGTGGGCGGCGAGCGCTGCGAGGAGACGGTCCTGGAACGCGACGGCGGCGACGACGGGGTCGGGCTCATGGCGCTGCTGGTGGTGCCAGTAGCCACCGCTGGTGAGTACGGCCGGATCATCGCTCGTGGCGAGCCAGTCCTGGGTCACGTGCCCAAGCCCGAGGTCGTCCGGAGCCCCGGGGCCGCCCATCTTCGTCGGCACCCAGCCGGGGTTCACGGCGTTGCTGTGCACCTGGGGGCGCAGCCGCGCCACGGCGAGCGTGAGGGCGGTGACGAACAGCTTGCTGTCGCCGTAGGTGCCGCGCCCTCCTCCGCCCCAGCCGACGCCGGCAAGGTCGGTGGTGGCGCTGCGGTGCAGCCCGCTGCTGAGGTAGATCTGCCGCTCGGCCCCGGGCAGGAGCTCCGTGAGGAGGTAGGGCGCGACGATGTTCACCGGCATGATCGACGGGCCGCTGTAAACGCCCGCGTTGTGGATGATGGCGTCGAGCCCGCCGAGCGCACCGACCTGTTCGGCGACGCCGCGCACCTGCTCCACGTCCGCCAGGTCGCCGACGACGATCTCGGCGCCGCGCTGACGCAGATCGGCGGCATCCTGCGCGCGCTCGGTGCTCCGCGCGTGCGCGACCACGTCATGACCCGCAGCCAGGAGCGCCTCGGCGGAGAGCCGCCCGAGACCGTCGACGGAGCCGGTGATGAAGACGCGAGCCACGGCCACGACGATAGGAGCGTCGACGTCCTGCGAGACCCGCACCGCCGGGCGACACCGCGCAACGCACTGAAGCGCACGCGGCGGCTGCCGATCACCGGCCTGTGAACGACGACGTGAGCTTCGCTCTGCGCCGGGCGCGCATCCGGCGAGCCATGCTCCCGGTGCTGCTGCTCGCGGCCGCGCTGGTGATCCTCGGCCTGACGCTGCAGTCCGTCGACGATCCGCTGTCCGGCTCCACACGCGGGGCCGTCAAGGTTGGCGGGATGGTCGCGGCGCTTCTGGCCGCGCTCGGCGGCTGGCTGCTCTGGCGCGGACTCACCGTGCGCGTCGTGATCACCCGCAGCGAGGTGGTGCTCCGTAACGTCGGCGGGACGCGCCGGGTGCCGTTCCGGGAGATCGCTGGGTTCGAGCTTCACCGCACGAACGAGTTCGGCCGTCCGCGCACGGTCCTGCGTCTCACCGCCGGCCGGCATGGCATCCCGCGCTCGTTCGCGGTCGCCGCGGCCTCCACCGAGACGCTGGCCGGCGCGTGGCTCAACCTGCTCTTCACCGGGATGGTCGCGAGCGGTGCCGGTCGCGTCGACGCCGACACATTCGCGCCGGCCTCCTTGGAGAAGGTGCCCCGCGGCGTCGCCGAGCTCATCGCCGAGATGAACGCGGCGCTCGACGCCCGCCGCGGATCGGGCGAGCAGACCGCCGAGCTGCTCGCGGCCGCCCACCCCAAGTTCCGCACCATCCTGCACGACGACTGAGCCGTCGCCGCGCACCGCGGCCGCAGGTCAGCCCAATGGCGCCGGCGGCAGCTCGACCTCGCCAGCCAGCTCCACGCGCACGCCGCCCTCGTCGATGTAGCACCACGACCACGTCTCGCCGGGTTCGATCGAGCGGATGATCGGGTGGCCGGTGCCCTTGAAGTGGCCGGTCGCGTGCTGCCCGGGCGAGTCGTCGCAGCAGCCGACGTGCCCGCACTCCAGGCAGAGCCGCAGGTGCAGCCACTGGCCGGGCGGATCGAGCGCGAGGCAGTCCTCGCAGCCGTCGACCGAGGCGGGGAGCTCGGTGACGTTCACAGTGTCGGTGTGCGTGCACTTGGGCATGGAGAGCGCTCCGATCGGAGGGTCAGGACGGCGGCTCGTCAGGGAGGTCGATCGTGGTACTGCGGAAGGGCAGCCAGACGCTGAAGGTCGTGTTGCCGGGCACCGACTCGACGGTGAGGCTGCCGCCGTGGCGCGTCTCAACGATTCGGAACGCCGTGGCCAGGCCGAGCCCGGTGCCCTCCCCCACGTTCTTGGTGGTGAAGAACGTCTCGAACACGCGCGGCTGGATCTCCGGCGGGATGCCCGGGCCGTCGTCGGTGAACTCGATGCGCGCGCAGCCGTTGTCCTCGCGCGTGCGGATCGTGATCGTGCCCGAGTCGCCGAGCGCGGATCGCGTTGTCGAGCAGGTTCGTCCACACTTGCGTGAGCTCCGGGCCGCGAGCCGTGAGCTTCGGGATCGAACGGTCGTAGTCGCGGACCACCTCGATCGACGTGTGCTTGAGCTTGTGGCCGAGCACCTTGAGCGTCGTCTCGATGCCCTCGTGCAGGTCGAGCTCCTGCACGTCGCCCTGGTCCATGTAGGTGTAGCTCTTCACCGCGCCGACGAGGTCGGTCATGCGGCGCGTCGACTCCTTGAGCTCATCGGCGAGCGTCCCGGCCGTGAGCGAGGCCGCGACCCAGTTCACCATGGCCCAGAGCACCTTCGGATTGCCCTCGGCGACGTCGACGACGCGTGCGATCCAGTCGGCGTCGACGCCCGCGGCGGCAAGTGGCTCGGCCACCTTCCAGGCGTCGGAGATGCCGGCGTCCTCGAGGGCGTCCTGCACTTCGTCCTCGGCGTCGGCCGCGTCGAGGGCCTGCAGCGCGGTGCGCTCACCGGCGCCGGCGATGATCTCGTCGTGCAGCTCGAGCAGCACGGTCGCCCGCTCGAGCGAGACACCCGCACCGACGAACTTGCGGAGCGTGTGGTTGAGGGTCTCGAGCGCCTCGGCCATCTGCGAGGCGGCGCGCTGCGCAGCGGCTGCCGGATTGTTGAGCTCGTGCGCGAGCCCGGCGGCCATGGTGCCGAGCGAGGCGAGCCGCTCGCGGTTCTGCTCGATCGCCGTGACGGTCGCCATCACTGGGGCGACCACCTCCATCACGCGCCGGTGCACGACCGGGTTCGCGAGGGCCAGCTCGACGAAGTCCGTCGCGCCGATGTTGGCGAGGCGGCAGTGCGTCTCGGCCTGGATGCGCGCGCCCGTCGGAGTGCCCGTGAGCGTGGCGATGGCGCCCATCCAAGTCGGCGCGTGCTGGCGGCCGCCGGGCTCGACGCGATCGCCGCGCACGAAGAGGTTGCGGGCCGTGCCGCTCAGCAGCAGCTGCACGCCCTGGTCC
>JAGIBJ010000082.1 GCA_017744415.1 Solirubrobacteraceae bacterium | reverse complement strand
GCCGACGGCTACGCCCACGCCGACCGCGACGCCCACCCCGACGCCCGGCCCGACCCCGCCGCCGCAGGACAAGACCCCGCCGACCCGCCCCGGCGCGGTCGACCTCAGCGACGACGACATCGGCACCACGTTCCTCAACCTCCGCTGGCGCTCCTCGACGGACTCAGGAAGCGGCGTGCGCGAGTACTGGATCTACGTGAACGGCACGTTCAGCGAGCGCGTCGCCGCCGGCCGCACCTCGTTCAAGCTCACGGGCCTGCGGCCGGATCGCACGTACGCCATCACCATCCGCGCGGTCGACAACGCCGACAACCTCTCCGACCCACTCAAGTACTCGCTGCGAACCCGCGCGGAGATCGACGCTGGCCCGGGCCCCGGCCCATCCCCGACGCCGGTGATCATCGATCCCGGGCCGGTCAACCCGACCTCCGCTGCGAAGGTGCGCACCGTGACGTTCAGTGGTCGGCTCGACCGGCCGTCGCGGTCGAACAAGCGCGCGTTCGTCGTGCTCGCGCGCAAGCCCGCCCTGGCCAAGACGCCGGTGCTGCGCGTCGTGCTCTCGAAGCCCGCGCCGCTGCGGATCTCGCTCGCACAGCGCCGCGACGGCGGTGTGTACAAGACGATCCGCGGCGCCGTTGCCGTCGGCGCCGACGACGCGACGATGTACCTCAAGCCGACCGGCAGCTGGAACGGCCGGATCATCCCGCAGGGCGTCTACCGCATCCGCGTGAGCCTCGCCAGCGGCGACAGCGACGACCTCGTCCTGCGCTTCCGCTGACGCTAGGTTTGGCCGCCGCGAGCCGGCCCGGAGCGGCGTCGTCCAACCCACGAGACGCGATCTCGCTCTGCCTGCCATACTGCGTGACCGGCATACGCCCGGGGGCGTAGCTCAGTTGGTTAGAGCGCCGGCCTGTCACGCCGGAGGTCGCGGGTTCGAGTCCCGTCGCTCCCGTCCCCGGAAGAATGCTCGAGAGGCTCCGCAGCGCGGGGCCTTTCTTCGTTCTGGGGGCGGCGTGCGTCAGCTGAAGAAGATCGCGGCGGCCGCGAGGATCGCCGGATCGACGGGCCGCAACCCGTCGGTGTCGGCGAGCGGCACCGACGTGATCTCACGGCCCCGGAGCGCCGCCATGCGGCCCGTCTGGTCGCTGGCGACGAGCTCTGCGGCATGGAGGCCGAGGCGCGTGGCGAGGATCCGGTCGGAGGCGACGGGCGTGCCGCCGCGCTGCACGTGGCCGAGCACGGTGGCGCGCGTTTCGATGCCCGTGCGCACCTCGATGGCGTCGGCGAGGGCCGCGCCGACGCCGCCGAACCGCACGAAGCCGTGCTCGTCGCGTCGATCGGAAAGAAAGGCCGGGCCGCCACCAGAGGCCTCGCTGCGCATGAGGCGGGCGCCTTCGGCGACGACGATGATCGAGAACCGCTTGCCACCCACATGCCGCGCGGCGACCGACGCCACGACCGCATCGAGCGGGGACTCGATCTCCGGCACGAGGATCAGATCGGCGCCGCTCGCGAGCCCCGCCTCGGCCGCGATCGACCCCGAGTCGCGCCCCATCACCTCGACCACCATCGCGCGGTCGTGCGACTGCGCCGTCGTGCGCAGGCGATCGATCGCGTCGGTCGCCACCTGCACGGCGGTGTCGGCGCCGAACGTGCGATCGGTGCCCGCGACATCGTTGTCGATCGTCTTCGGCATGCCGACCACCGCGACGCCGTCGTCGGAGAGCCGGCGAGCGATCTGCATGGTGTGGTCGCCGCCGATCGCGATGACCGCGTCCAGCGGCGCCGCCTGCTGCGCGGTCCGCACGCGATCGATGCCACCGTCGTCGCGGTAGGGGTCGAAGCTCGACGTCTGGAGGATCGTGCCGCCGAGCTGCACGATGCCGGTGAGCGCGCTCCGCGTGAGGGGCATCCGCAACGCCGGATCGCACAGGCCTCGGAAGCCTCGCAGCAGGCCGACGGGCTCGTGGCCGTCGTCGAGCAGCTTCCGCGCCGCGGCGCGGATGGCCGCGTTGAGCCCGGGGCAGTCGCCGCCGGCGGTGAGGATGCCCACCCGCATCGGCAGTCGCTGTTCGAGCCGGTCAGGCCGGTCTGCGTTCGTCACGCGGGTTCGACGGACGACGGGCGCGTGATGAGCAGCGCGGACGGGCAGCGCGTGGAGAGCGCCTCCGTGACGCTGCCCGTGGCGAGGCGTCGCAGTGGGCCGGCGCCGCGTGCCCCGACGACGAGCAGGTCGACGTCGTCGGCGAAGCGCGAGAGGTCGTCGACCGGATCGCCCTCGAGCACATGAGGAATCGCTTCCGGTACCTCGTGCCGCAGCTCTTCGGTCGCCTGCTTGGCCAGGGTGCCGGTCGCGCGCTGCAGCGCATGGAGCGTGCCGCCCACGCGCCCCGCCCACAGACTCGCAACGGCTGGAACCACGTGCACGCCATGCAGCTCGGCGCCGTGCTGCGCGGCCAGCGCGGATGCCACCGCCGCCCCTTCTCGGCTCGCCGCCGTGGGCGCGTACGCGAACGCGACCCGGCCGAGCGTGCGCGGCGCCGGCGACGCACCGTGGCCGACGATCGCCACCGCGCACGGCGCACCATGGAGCACCGCCGGGAGGACGGCATGCACGCCGGAGAGCTCGCGGTGCGGCCCGATCACCAGCAGGTCGGCGCGCTCGTCCTCCGCGATCCGGTGCAGGCCGACGACGGGGGCCGCCGCCTCGGCGACGAGTTCGCACGGGCGGCCCACCGCGGCCTTGGCGGTGCGGAGCACGCTGAGTGCCTCGGCGAGGCCGGCGAGGTCGGCGTTCTGGTGCGCGCTCAGGCTGCCGTCCGGCTCGGGCGCGTGCACCCGGGCGAGCACGATCACGGCATCGGGCGCGCCGAGGGCCAGTGCGAGATCGATCGCGGGCTGCTCGACACCGGAGCCAACCGCGACGACGATGCGCTGGAAGCCGTCGAGCATGCGTCCGGGAGCAGGCGGAGGAGAGGCAGACCGGCGCGGCATCGCCCCAAGCCTCCTCCGCAGCGTCGCGCGTGCCATCCGCAGTCCGCCGCAGCCCGGTCCGGCGGGTCCGTGCGATGCCCGCGTGGCTTCTCCCGATGCCTCCGCGAACCGGCGGGCGGACGATCGGAGCAGTCGTCAAAGGAGACCGGGATGCGCGTGCTCGTCGCCGCCGCAACCAAGCATGGCTCGACCATGGAGATCGCCGAACGGATCGCTGCCCGCCTCGGGAGGGCCGGCCATGCCACGGTTGCGCTGGAGGCCGGCAAGGTGATGAGCCTCGACGAGTTCGACGCCGTCGTCCTGGGCAGTGCCGTATACGGCGGCCGCTGGCTCGAGGACGCGCGGCAGCTCGTCGGCACGTCCACCTCCAAGCTCCGCGCCCGCCCGGTGTGGCTGTTCAGCTCGGGCCCGGTGGTCACGGGGCGCCCCGTGCCAGCGAGCGACCTCGTCGACGTCGACGCGATGCTCGAGCAGTCGGGCGCCCGCGGACACCGCGTGTTCGGCGGCCGGATCCAACTCGAGTTGCTCGGATTCATCGAGCGCTCGATGATGCGCGCGCTCCGGGTCGAGTCCGGCGATTACCGCGACTGGGACGAGGTCGAAGCCTGGGCGGACGAGATCGCGGAGGCGCTCTCGCGCGTCGACGCGGCCGGCGCGAAGTCGGTGGCGGCATGAGCGCCGTTCCCGCCGACGCGCTCTCCGCGCCCTACCCGGCCGCGACGCTGGCGATCGATTACCCGGACCGCCAGCTCGACCGTCTCTCGACGGCGCTCCGGCTGTTGTGGGCGATCCCGGTGATCGTGCTCGTCGCCACGCTCGGCAACGGATCGGTCCCGATCGCCGGCTACGTCGCACTGCCGACGCTGCTGATGCTCGTGTTCCGCGGCCGCTACCCCGGCTGGTGGTTCGCGTGGAACCTCGCGATGTCGCGCTTTGCGATGCGCGTCTGCGCCTACCTCTGCCTGATGGACGACCGCTACCCCTCGACGGAGGACGAGCAGTCCGTGCACCTCGCGTTGATCGACCCCGGGCGCGAGCCGGACCTCAGCCGCGGGCTGCCGCTCGTGAAGTGGCTCCTCGCGGTGCCGCACTACCTCGCGCTCTTCGTCCTGAGCATCGGTGCCGTGTTCGCCGTGCTCGCCGCGTGGGTGGCGATCCTCATCACCGGCCGCTATCCGCGGCCGCTCTTCGCGTACGTCGAGGGCGTCCTGCGGTGGCAGCTGCGGGTGAGCGCCTACGCCTTCCTGCTCATCACCGACGACTACCCGCCGTTCCGGCTCGCCCCGTGATGCTCCAGCCAGGCCCGCGAGCGCGCACCATCGTCGTCGGCGTCGACGGCCGAGCGCACGATGCCGAGGCGATCGCCCTCGCGCAGCACCTGGCGGGGCCAGAGGCCGAGCTGCTCGTCGCCTCGGTGGGCGTCTCCGACCGGACCCCGCACATGCTCGGTGGGCCGGTGCGAGCCCGCTCGACGCGGGATGCCGAGCGGGCGGTCGACGCCGTCACCGAGCGCGAGGTGCACCTGGAGGGCGTCGCGATCACCGCCGACTCGATCGGTGACGGCCTCGCCCAGCTCGCGCGCGGCGCCCACGCCGATCTCATCGTCGTCGCCTCCTCGCGGCGTGGCCGGCTCGGCCGGGTGCTCGGCGGGGACGCGGTCCACGACATCGTGCGCCACGCCCCCTGCCGCGTCGCCGTGGCGCCGGTCGGCTACCCCGGTCCCGAGGCGCCGCTCGTCCTCCGCCCCGGCGCTGCACTCGCGCCGCACCACACTGCCGACGCCCTGGATCCCGTCCCCGAGAGCGGGCCATCGTGAGCGCGGCGCAGGACAGAGTGCCGACGGTCGTGATCGCGGGCGGCGGCGTCGCCGCGCTCGAGGCCGCGCTGGCGCTCGAGTCGATGGGGCGCGGCCGGGTGAGGACGGTGCTGCTCACGTCGTCGGACGAGTACGTGATGCGCGCCGCAGCCGTGCGGGAGCCCTTCACATTCCCGGCCGCGCATCGCTACCCGATCGCCGACGTCCTCGGCGGCACCGCCACCTGGATCCGCGAGAACCTGGCCGCCGTCGATCCCGCGGCCAAGGTGGTCACCACCCACACGGGCTCGCGCCTCGACTACGACCGGCTGATCATCGCCTCCGGAGCTCGAGCGTCGGCGACGCACCCCCACGCCATCACGATCGACGACCGCCGGCTCGACGAACTGCTCCACGGGATGATCCAGGACATCGAGGCCGACGCGATCCACCGCGTCGCCTACGTCGCCCCGGAGCGCGCGGCGTGGCCGCTGCCGCTCTACGAGCTGGCGCTGATGACCGCCGAACGCGCCTCCGACATGGGAGCGGAGCTCGACACCCTCCTGGCGACGCCAGAGGACCAGCCGCTCGAGGTGTTCGGCGCGGCGGCGAGCAAGGGCATCCGCGGTCTCCTCATCTCGCATCACGTGGAGCTGCACACGTCGTCGTACGCCGAGGTGCCGAGCCAGCGCGAGATCGTGCTCCTTCCGGGGCAGCGCCGCTACTCCGTCGACCGCGTCATCGCGCTTCCCGAGCTGTACGGGCCCGAGATCCCCGGTCTGGAACACGACGCTGAGGGGTTCCTCCCGGTCGACGAGTTCTGCCGCGTCGACGGCGCCGCGCACGTGTACGCCGCCGGCGACTGCGCGAACCAGTCGATCAAGCACGGTGGGGTTGCCGCGCAGATGGCCGTGACCGCGGCGCGCGCCATCGCGGCGGACTTCTGCGACGAGGTGAAGGCGGCGCCGCTCGATCTGGAGTTGCGCGGCCTGCTCCACACCGGGCTGGGCGCGCGCTACCTCTCGGCGCACCGCGTCGGCGGGCACCCCTACGACTCGAGGTTCTCGACGACGCCGCTGTGGGATCCGCCGGCCAAGGTGAGCACCGCCTTCCTCGGCGAGCGCCTCGGCCAACTCGCACACGCTTCCGGGAGGCATTGACCATGAGCTCGCCGATCCTCGTTGCCGTCACGCCCGGCGACCACGACCGCAGCGCCCTCGAGGTCGCGATCATGATGGCGCGGCTGCTGCCGGCGCCGCTGCTGCTCGGGGCCGTCGCGGTGCCGGCGGAGATCGTGCCGTCGTCGGCGATGGTCGGCTGGGTCGCCGAGGCCGTCGAGCCGGGGTGGCTCGGCCGCTCGGCCTCGCAGCAGCTCATGCAGCTGGCGGCCTCGCTGCCCGACGACGTGGCGGTCACTACGGCCGTGTCGATCGCCCACAGCATCTCGGTGGGTCTCGAGGAACTCGCAGCGCGGTCGCACGCAAGCCTGATCGTCGTCGGCCCGACGCACCGCACGCTGGGCGCGCGGGTGATCGACGAGGACCCGACCCTCGGGCTCGTGCGGCACGCCCCGTGTGCCGTCCTGATCGTGCAGGGTGACGACGAGACGCCATCGCCCGCAGCCCCGCCTCGGCGCATCGTTGTCGCCTGGGACCGCTCGCTCGAGGCGCATCACGCGCTGGCGTACGCGGCGGATCTGGCCCACAAGGCGAGCGCCACGTTGGAGGTGATCCATGTGCTGGAGGCGTCGCCGCTTCCGTCACTGGCGCCCGGCATCTCCCATGGCCGTCTCGCCGAACGCATCGCGTCGGCCGAGGAGGAGATTCGCACCGCGCTTGCGGCGGCCGAGGCGGACGCTGCCGAGATCTCAGTGCGCGAAGGCCGCCTCGGGCCTGAGCTTGCCCGAGCCAGCGCCGGCGCCGACCTGCTCGTCGTCGGCTCGCGGCGACATGGACCGGTGCGGCGGGTGGTCACGGGGAGCGCGAGCGCCTATCTGGCGCACCACGGGCGCTGCCCGGTGCTCGTCACGCCGCGCCGCGTAACGTCGCCCGCGCCTGCCTGACGCCGGGTGCCGGGCGACGGGCCTTGAGGCGCCTGGGAGGTAAAACGGGCGTCCGCCGGTATGCGATTTGCGACCGAATCGCTTTTACCCCGCTGTCTGGTGGATCTAGCTTGGCGGGAGAGGTTTCACGCCGTGCTCCGCCGCTCCCGCCACTTGCTCACTGTGCCGTTCGCCGTCGTGCCGTTCGCCGTCGTGCCGTTCGCCGTCGTCGCCGCACCCGCCGGTGCCGCGACGCGTTACGCGCACTCGTCGTTGGCGACGAAAGGCCAAGGCGCGGCGCCCTGCCTCGACCCAGCAAAGCCGTGCACCCTGCTGACGGCACTCGGTCAGGCCGTCTCAGGCGATGACGTGCAGCTCTCGCCCGGGAACTACTACGCCTCGCGGTTCGTCCTCGCCGGCGGCACGCAGGCGTACACCGACCCCGTGATCGTGCCCGCGGGCGTCACGATGCACGGCAGCGATCCGGCGAATCTGCCGGTGATCCACGTCCAGCCCGACGTGCAGGGCGACGGGGGCGTCGAAGTCGCCGGCACCATCCGCGATGTCGCCATCAACGGCACGGCGAAGGCCAACAACCCGATCTCGTACTCGCTCGCGCTCGGCGCCAACTCGCTCGCGGACCGGGTTCGCGTGCGCACGAAAGCCGCCGAGAACACCGTCCAGATCGCCTGCTCGATGGCAGGAGCCTCGATCCGCAGCTCCGTCTGCCTCGGCGAGGGTGATGCGCCGGGCGGCCAGGTGACGGCCGTGAGTGCGTCCTCCAAGAACGCCACGGTCGCGATCCGGAACGTCACCGGGATCAGCACCGTCAACGGGACCTCGGCGATCAGCAACACCGGGTTCTCGTTCGGCACGTCGGACGGCACCGCCGTGGCCAACGTCTCGAACAGCATCTTCCGCGGCACGGGGAGCGACGTGCGCGTGCGCACCGGGCTGAGCGGCGGCGACGCCAAGGCGTATTTCGACCACTCGAACTGGGTGACGCGCAACGTGAGTGCGGTGAGCGGCGGCAGCGCGGTGCTCTTCGAGCTCGGCGGCAACCAGACCGGCCCCACCGCCGCCGAGCCCGAGTTCCTGGGGCCGGCCGAGGGCGACTTTCGCCAGATCACCGGCTCCCCGACGATCAACGCCGGCGTGGTCGACACCAACAACGGAACGCTCGCGCTCGGCGGCGCGAACCGCACGATCGGCATCACCACCGACATCGGCGCCGACGAATTCGACCCGGACGTGATCCTTGTGCCGCTGCCGACGCCCTTCGACGAGCCAGTGACGGACGACCCGGAGCCGACACCCACGCCCACGCCGGCCCCGACTCCGCTGCCCACACCGGCGCCCGACCGGACCGCCCCCGGCCTCACCGGCCTCACGCTCGCGAAGACGGTGACCCGCAAGAAGGGCACGACGATCAAGTTCACGCTCAGCGAGGCGGCGACGGTGCGGCTCGCGTTCGCGCAGCCGAAGAGCGGGCGCGTGGTCGGCGGCAAGTGCCGTGCGCTGACGAAGAGCAACCGCACGAAGCAGAAGTGCACGATCGCGAACGTGAAGGGCACGCTGATGGTCGCCGGAAGGGCCGGGGCGAACGCCGTCTCCTTCAGAGGGAAGCTCAGTGCGAAGAAGCAGCTCGCGCTCGGCAGCTACACGCTCACCGCGAAGGCCACCGACCCCGCCGGCAACCAGGGCGCCGCGGCGAGCAAGCGGTTCACGCTGAAGCAGCGTTAGCGCTCTTCCCGCGAGCGTGAACGGGACCCCGAAACCGCTGTAGCTGCGGCGTTCTCGGTGGTACCCACCGTTTTCAAACGCAGGTTGGTCCAGTTCCGTCCAGCGCCGCTTGGTTCGACGGCTGGCCCAGCCGATGTGTCCCCCATGTCTCTGTCCGGAGTCAACAGCGCCTCGCTGAACATGTCGCAGACGCAAGCCCAATGGGATGCGATCACGGCCGCGAAGGAGACCAGTCCCTTCGCCCCCGGCAACGCCGATCGCAACAGCACGGCCGCGGCCGCGCTCGACGCGATGCTCCCGGGCTACGGAACGATGAGCAGCCTGAACGCCGGCGGCCAGGGTGAGGAGACGCTCGCCCAAGTGACCGAGCGGGTGCGCGCTGCCCAGCAATCGACGATCGACCTCTTCGCCTAGGCCGTGAACGTCAACGCCACCAACAGCGCCCTGATCGGCGTCTACGCCGCGCAGGGGCAGATGGATGCCGCCGCGCAGGCCGCCGCCCGCAGCGGACTGATCGGTGACGGCGGCAACTCCGTGAACGCGGCCACGGGCGACATCGTCGACGCGGTCGTCGGCGGCGCCAACGCGAGCACGGCACAGGCCGTGAACCTCGCCATGCTGCGCCGCGCGATGGACATGCAGAAGTCCATCATCGACGTCATCGCCTAGCGCGAACGACGCCGCCGCCCGTAGGGACGCGGGGCACCGGCTCGCGCAGGGCATCGGCTCGCGATGCGGTCCTCACGGCCGTCCACGCCCGCAACGCCCGCCGCCCCGAACGGCTAGCGTGGCGCTCCATGAGCACCACTGAGAAGCCGGTTGTCGAGATCCCCGAGGGCGACGCGCCGACCGAGCTCCTGATCGAGGACCTCGTCGTCGGCGACGGCGAGGAGGCCACGCCCGGCCGCGGAGTCGACGTGCACTACGTCGGCGTTTCTTGGAAGAACGGCCAGCAGTTCGACGCCAGCTGGGACCGCGGCTCCACCTTCACGTTCCCGCTCGGCGCCGGCCGCGTGATCGCCGGCTGGGACCAGGGCGTCGCCGGCATGAAGATTGGCGGGCGTCGTCGCCTCACCATCCCGCCGGAGCTCGCCTACGGCGCCCACGGCGCCGGCGGCGTGATCGGCCCCAACGAAACGCTCGTCTTCGTCGTCGACCTGGTCGGCCTGCGCTAACACCGCTTGACGGGCGACGGATCGGCTCTGTTGGGGCTCGTTTGTCGCCGACTTGCTTGGTCTCCGTGAACACCGCTTGACGGGCGACGGATCGGCTCTGTTGGGGCTCGTTTGTCGCCCGTTCAGCGGGCGGCGCGGGCGAGGCGCGCGAGGCCCTCGCGCAGGCCGTCGGGCGCCTGCGTCGTGAACGACAGGCGCAGGGCGCGAGGGTCGGGCTGGTCGGCGAAGAACGCCGCGCCGGGCACGAACGCGACGTCGTGCTCGAGCGCTCGCGCGAGCAGCGCCTGGGCATCATGGCCCTCGGGCAGGCGCGCCCAGACGAACATGCCGCCGTCGGGGCGCTCGAACTGCGAGCCCTCTGGGAGCGCGGCGCCGAGCCCGTCGACGAACGCGTCGCGTCGCTCGCGGTAGGCGTCGCGCAGGCGGGCCAGCTGGCCTGGCAGGTGGCCGACGGCGAGCCAGTGCCGGGCGGCGGCCTGGGTGACGGTCGACGTGTGGAGATCGGTCGCCTGCTTGGCGATCACGAGCGCGCGGTGCAACTCCGCGGGTGCGGCGAGCCAGCCGATGCGCAGCCCGGGGGCGACGACCTTCGAGAGCGAGCTCACCGCGATCACCTGCCCGGCGAGGCGCGGATCGCCGGCGAGCGGCGGGGCGGGCGTGCCGTCGTATCGCAGCTCGCCGTACGGGTCGTCCTCGATCGTCCACAGGCCCGTGCGCTCGAGCACCTCGGCGAGTGCGGCGCGGCGCTCGGCGGGGATCGTGCGGCCGGTCGGATTTTGGAAGGTGGGGACGAGGTAGAGCAGGGCCGGGTCGTGCTCGGCGATCGCGGCATCGAGCGCATCGGGGAGCGGGCCATGCTCATCGCTGGCCACGCTCACGGGCACCGCGCCGGCGAGCTGGAACGACTGCAGCGCGGCGAGGTACGACGGCGCCTCGACGAGCACGCGATCGCCGGGCCGCACGAGCGCGGCGGCCACGAGCGCGATCGCCTGCTGGCTGCCCGTCGTGACCACGATCTCGTCGGGGTGGGCCGACGTGCCGCGGCTCACGAGAAGCGCGGCGAGAAGCTCGCGCAGGGCCGGATCGCCCTCGGTCATGCCGTACTGCAGCGAGCGGCCCGCGGCATCGCCGTCGAGCGCGGCGGCGAAGGCCGCGCGCAGGCCCGTCTCGTCGAACAGCTCCGGCGCCGGTAGCCCGCCGGCGAACGAGATCACCTCGGGGCGCTCGGTGAGCGCGAGCAGATCGCGCACGGGCGACGACTGCGCGGTGATCACCGGCTCTCGGCGGCTGGTACGCGTGCGGCTGGCGGGCGTGCCGCTGGCGCCGGACGCGGCAGAGGCGCGGTCGGGGCTGTCGGCGGCGGAGATCACGTCGTCAGCCTCGCACGCGTGGTGCTCGACGCCAAGGTGGCCGCCTGCTCGAGCTGGTCGTCGCCCCAGCACACGAACTGGCCGACGAGCACGGAGGGCACGCCGAAGACGCCTGCGGTGAGCGCACGCTCCGTGCGCACACGCAGCTCATGCTTCACGTCGGCGGTCGTGGCGGCGTCGAGGGCGGCGGCTGGATCGATGCCTGCCCGTGCGGCGACCTCGGCGACGACGGCCGGATCGCTCAGCGTGCGGCCGAGCGCGAAGTGGGTGCGCAGGGCGTCGACGATGAAGGCCCGCCCGGCCCCCTGCAGATCGGCCCAGGTGGCGACGCGCGCGGCGAGCAGGCCGTCGCTCGGCCACGGCTCGGGCCAGCGCATCGGAGGCAGGCCGCGCTGGAGCGCGCGCCGCTCGATCTCCGCCTGACCGTCCGCGCGCGACGCGCCGTTCGCCCACGAGTCGCGCCCCGTTGCGCGGAAGATCCCGCCGAGCAGCACCACCTGCCACTCGGCGTCCGGGAGCAGCGTGTCGATCCGCTCGGCGGCGAGGTAGGCGTAGGGGCTGCCGAGATCGACGAGGAACCGCGGGCGGCCGGAGAGGGCGGAGTCGGACATAACTTGCTCGCGAACAAGTTACGGCCGCGAGCTGCCCGAGTCAACGCGCCGCCCCGCCCAGCACGCCCAGGGGTGGTGACCGTCGCTCTGGGGTCACCCGTCAAACCTCAAAATGACGTTCGCGGCAGGCTAGATGCCGGCGCGGCCCTCGATCACTGCGAGCACGAGGTCGGTGACGAGCACCGTGTGGCGTTCGAGCACCTCGGCGTCGGCGGGGTCGATGCCACGGGGAAGCAGCACGGTGTCGCGGTGCACGAGCGGAAACATGCCGACCGAGAGGACGACGACGAGCGCACTGCTCAGCCGGAAGCCGCGCCGGTCCGACAGCGTGCGGAGGGCATCCTCGATCGAAGTGGAGCGGCGCGTCGCCCCGGCGATGTGCGGGGCGCCCGCAAGCGCCTCCCGCTCAGTGATCGCGAGGAAGGTCGGCCGGCCATGGAGGAACTCGAGGTACGCGCGAACGGCCGCCCTCAGCCGCTCGGGCACCTCGTCGTCCCGGGCCGTCGCAAGGGCCGACCACGGCTCGCGCAACACGGCCTCGCGGGCGTCGAACAGGACGCCGAGCACCTCCTGGTAGAGCTCGAGCTTGCTGCCGAACAGGTAGCCGGGGGCGCCGCGCGAGAGGCCGGCGGCCGCGCCGATCTCGGCGAGCGTGACCCGGTCGTAGCCGCGCTCGGCGAACAGCCGCTCAGCCGCTTCGAGGATGCGCAGCCGGCTGCGCTCGCGGTCGCGGGTCGGGGGGTGGCCAGCCACGCGCCGATCGTACGCGCCGCGCGCCCGGCGGCCCGGGCTCAGCGATCGGCGCCCGTGCGCGGGGTGCGCCGAGCGGTGCTAGTCCTCCGCCAGCTTCGCCTCGACGCTCGCGACCTTGTCGGCGAGGGTCTGGCCCGGCTTGTCGCGGCGCTCGTCGAGCTTGAGGACGGTGTAGACGCGCGGCGCGCCCTGCTCGAACGGCAGTGCGTGCAATTCGCCGACGATCGCGAGGATGTCGGCCACCTCGCCCTCGAGCGACGTGCCCATGCCGTGAAGCTCGAACTTCACGCGGTCCTGCTGCTGCAGGTGGCGCTGGATCGCGGCGATGTAGCCGCTCGCGCTCGGGTCCGGGCGGCCGAGGGTGAGGATGGTGAGGTCTGCCGTGGCCATGCAGCGAGCGTAGCCCCGTGCCGCCGCCCGAACCCGAACCGTCGCCGTTCTGGCATGCGTTTTCACCCTTGACGGGTATTTCTGCATGCCAGAACGCTGGAGGCCGGCGGTTGAGTGTTCGATGGGTATCGAAGCTCTGGCGCGCCAAGACTTGCATCCCTGTGACCAACTCACAGAAAGGAACGGCCATTCCGCAGTAGACCGTTAGCCATGTCTTCGCCTGCCAACTCGACGCTCGACGCACCCCCAGGCCGCGGCGGTCAGCCGCCCGCCGTGTGGGCCGTGCTCGCTGCCTCGGTCGTCGCGTTCATGGGCATCGGCCTCGTCGACCCGATCCTGCCCGTGATCGGCAAGGGCCTCGACGCGAGCCACTCCGAGATCGAGCTGCTCTTCACGAGCTACTTCCTGATCATCGGCCTCTCGAACCTGCTCACCGGCTGGGTGAGTTCGCGCCTCGGCGACAAGAAGACGCTCCTCACCGGCCTCGCGCTCGTGATCGTCTTCTCGGCGCTCGCGGGCCAGTCGGGCTCGGTGGAGGAGGTCGTCCTCTTCCGCGCCGGCTGGGGCCTTGGCATCGCGCTCTTCATCTCGACCTCGATGTCGGGGATCATCGGCCACGCCGTCGGTGGCCAGCAGCGCGCGGTCACGCTCTTCGAATCGGCACTCGGCATCGGCATCTCGACCGGTCCGCTCCTCGGCGCGCTCCTCGGCGCCGAGAGCTGGCGAGCGCCGTTCTTCGGTGTCGCGGTGCTGATGGGCGTCGCGTTCCTCGTCGTCTCGTTCACCGTGCCCGGCACGCCGCCGCCAGCTCGGCGCACCCGCCTCAGTGAGCCGCTGCGCGCGCTCTCCCACAAGGGCCTGGCGACGGCGTCGGTCGTCGCGCTCTTCTGGAACTTCGGGTTCTTCACGCTCCTCGCCTACACGCCGCTGCTCCTCGACATGGGCGTCTACGAGCTCGGCGCGACGTTCTTCGCCTGGGGTGTGCTCGTCGCCATCGCTGCCGTGTGGGTCGCGCCGGCGATGCTGCGCCGCTGGGCTCCGACGTATCTGCTCGCGGGCGTGCTCGTGGTGATCGTCGCGATCCTGCTCGTGATCGGGCTCGCCGAGGGCAACTCGAGCATCCTCGTGCCGGCGATCGTCGTCTCCGGCTTGCCGCTCGGCATCGGCAACTCGCTGCTCTCCAACCTGCTCTTCGGCGTGAGCCACACCGATCCGGCGGACGCCGCCGCAGCGACGAACTTCATCCGCTTCACGGGCGGCGCCATCTCGCCGTTCCTCGCGGGCAAGCTCTCGGAAGAGGTCGGGGCGTCGGCGCCGCTCTACGTGTCGGCCGCGGTCGTCACCCTCGCGCTCGTCGTCCTGCTCGGCGGCCGACGGATCCTGCGGCCGGCGGGACCGAAGCCGGCCGAGATCGCCGAACAGCGCGAGGCCGACGGCGAACTCGCCACCGCCTAGCGGTCCCGCGGGCGTCGTTCTGCGGGTCCCCTCGGGATCGTCGGAGCGGGCGCTAGCGTGGGCGCCATGGGCGTGGTGCAGACGGTGAACGTGGGTGAGCGGAAGATCATCGGCGAGCGCCGCGGCCATCCCTGGTGGAGCGGGATCGACAAGCGCCCGGTCGACCGCCGCCTCGAGATCCGCGACGACCATGTCGTCGGCGACGCGATCGTCGCGACGGACGTGCACGGTGGCCCCGACAAGGCCGTTTACGCCTACGCCTCGGAGGACACGCTCTGGTGGGAGGCCGTGCTCGGCCGCGACCTCTGGGCGGGTGCCTTCGGCGAGAACCTCACGCTCGAGGGTCTCGACTGCACGAGCTCCGTGATCGGCGACCGCCTGCGCATCGGCCCGCTCCTGCTCGAGGTCTCCCAGCCTCGGATCCCCTGCGCGACCCTCGCCAAGCACCTCGGTGATCCGACGATGGTGAAGCGCTTCGCCCACGCGCGCCGCCCCGGCATCTACCTGCGGATCATCGAGCCGGGCGACGTCGGCGCCGGTGACACCATCGAGCTCGTCGACCGCCCCGACCACGGCGTCACGATCGAGCTCGTCAACGAGGCCGTCCTCCATGACCACTCGCTCGCGGCCCGCGCCCTCGAGGCGCCCGAGCTCGCCGAGTCGCTGGCAGCCCCGCTGCGCGAGCGCCTCGCCTGAGCGGTGAACGTCAATTTGGGGCGAGACGGGTCACCCCAGAAGGACGTCAGCCTTCGAGGAGGCGGCGCATCATGGCCGCCGGGTCGTCGAGGACGAGGCGGGTGAGCTGGACGGCTTCGACGTCGTCGTAGCCGATCTCGGCGAGGCCGGATTCGGTGACCTCGACGATCGAGGAGTTCGGGAGCGCGAGCAGGATGGGGGAATGGGTGGCGACGATGAACTGGCAACCCTCGCCGAGGAGATCGTGCATGCGCGCGAGCAGGGCCAGGAGGCTCTGGGGTGAGAGCGCGGACTCGGGCTCGTCGAGAAGGTAGAGGCCGTCGGGGCCGAGGCGGTGGTTGATGATCGCCAGGAACGACTCGCCATGCGACTGGGCGTTGAGCGGGCCGCCGCCGTAGGCGGCGTGCGGATCGCCGATCGAGTAGCCGCCGATGTGCGCCTCCTCGATCATCTGCTCGATGCGGTCGCCGAGGCCGAGCATCCCCTCGGCGCGCAGGAAGAAGTCGGTGCGCGGCCGGCGCGCGCCGCGCACCAGCGTGAGCGCGGCGCCGAGCGAGTCCTCGCCCTCGTCGACGGCGTTGCCCTTGAACCCCGAGCCACCGCCCCGCACGCCGAGGCCGGCCGCCTCGGCAATCGCCTCGAGGATCGTTGACTTGCCCGACCCGTTCGCGCCGACGAGGAACGTGCACCGCGGATGCAGCTCGAGCCCGCTCTCGTGGAGCGCCCGCGCCGCGATCGTGTTCCAGGGGAACGCCTCGGCGTCGTCGCCTTCCGGGAGCTCCGGCAGCTCGGCCCGCCGCACGAACGGCTGGGATCGATCGGGCGCACGCCGTTTGGCCATCAGCGCGCCGCGCTCCCACCGCCGCGTCGCGCCCCGCTGGCCATCAGCCCTGCTCGGCGCGCCAGGCGACGAGTCGCTCCGCGGCCTCGTCGAGCACCTCGTCGCGCTTGCAGAAGGCCAGCCGGACGATCGAGCGGGCGGGGCCGTCGGGATCGGCGGTGAACACCGACATCGGGATCGCGACGACGCCGGCCTCGTGCGGCAGCCGCAGGCAGAGCTCGAGCGCATCGCCGACGCCTGGGATCTCGGAGGCATCGACCGAGAGGAAGTAGGTGCCCGACGTGTGGAGCACGTCGAACCCACCGGCGGAGAGCGCGCCCGACAGCCGATCGCGCTTGGCTGCGAGCGTCGCGGCCGCCTCGTGCAGCAGACGATCCGGGAGCCGGAGCGCCACCGCGCTCGCATGCTGGAACGGCGTGCCGCCACCGAACGTGAGGAACTGCTTCACGCCGCGCACCCGGCCGACGAGTTCTGCCGGGCCCGTCGCCCAGCCGGTCTTCCAGCCGGTGAGGCCGTACGACTTGCCGATCGACGAGATCGTCAACGTGCGCGCGCCCATGCCCGGCAGTGTGGCCGCGGCGATGTGCCGGCCGTCGAACACGAGGTGCTCGTAGACCTCGTCGGTGATCACGATGAGGTCGTGCTCGCGGGCCACCTCGGCGAGCAGCTCAAGCTCGGACCTGTCGAGCACGCGGCCCGTCGGGTTGTGGGGCGTGTTGAGGATGAGCACGCGCGTGGCCGGCGTGAGCGCCGCCTCGATCGCCTCCCGCTCGACGCGCCACGCCGGCGGCCGCATCACGATCGGCCGCAGCCGCCCCCCGGCCCGCGCCACGAGCGCGGCGTAGGCGTCGTAGGTGGGGTCGAGGGCGAGCACGTCGTCGCCCGGTTCGACGATCCCGAGGATCGCTCCGGCCAGCGCCTCGGTGGCGCCGAAGGTCACTTGCACCTGCGTTGCCGGATCGAGCGCGATGCCGTAGTGGCGCAGCTGGTGCTCGGCGATCGCCTCCCGCAGCGGCGCGACGCCAGGGAGCGGCGCGTACTGGTTATGGCCTGCGCGGAGCGCGTCGACAGCGGCCTCCACCACCTCTGCCGGGCCGTCCTCGTCGGGGAAGCCCTGGCCCAGGTTGAGCGCGCCCGTCTCCTCGGCGAGGGCGCTCATGCGCGTGAAGATCGTGGTCTCGGTCGACACGGTGAGGGGAAGAGTCGCAGACGGACGCGCTCGCGTCGCGCGGTCGTGCCACTTCGGAGAAATCGCGATGCTCGACCCTCCGTCAGTTGCATTCGTCTCGCGCGCCGGTTTCCTCGCGGGCCGGGGCGCGTGCGCGGTACGGTGCGACGAGGCCCACGGTTGCCTCGCGCGCTCCACGTCGCGCGCTGCCGACCCGTCCCAGGACCTCCATGACCGACACCGCCTCCCCCGACCTCGCCGATTCGGCGATCCCGCCCGTGCCGGCCACTGCCGCGGACGGATCGACCGACGCCGTCGCTGATCCGCCGTATCGCCTGCGCTGGATCGTGTTCGTCGCGGTGCTCGTCGCCGACGTGATGGACCTCGTCGACGCGACCGTGATGAACGTGGCCGGCCCGACGATCCGCGCGGAGCTCGGCGGTGGGCAGTCGATGCTGCAGTGGCTCGGTGCGGGCTACACACTCACGTTCGCCACGTTCCTCATCACGGGCGCGCGGCTCGGTGATCTCTTCGGCCGGCGCCGGCTCTTCCTCATCGGCGCGGCGGGCTTCACGAGCTCGTCGCTGCTGTGCGCGCTCGCGTGGTCGCCCGAGGTGCTCATCGGCACCCGCGCGCTCCAGGGTGGCTTCGGCGCGCTGATGATCCCGCAGGGCTTCGGGATGCTCACCGAGGTGCTCAAGGGCAAGGACATGGAGAAGGGCTTCGCCGTCTTCGGCCCCGTGATGGGCCTCTCCGCGATCGCCGGCCCGATCATCGGCGCCACGCTCCTGGAGGCCGACGTGTTCGGCACCGGCTGGCGCGCGATCTTCATCATCAACCTGCCGCTGGGCATCTTCGCCTTCATCGCGGGCGCGCGCACGATGCCGACGTCGGTCGCGGCGAAGGGCGGCGGGCTCGACCTGCCCGGCATGGGGCTCGTCGGCCTGGCGATGTTCCTGCTCATCTTCCCGCTCATCGAGGGCCACGAGAGGGACTGGCCCGCGTGGGTGTTCGCGCTGATGGCGGCGGGCGTCGTCGTCGGGGCGCTGTTCGTCGCGCGACTGCGCCGCACCCCCGTGGATCGCGCCCTCATCCGCCTCTCGCTGCTTGGGAACGCGGCCTTCTCGAGCGGCATGCTCGTCGCCGCCGGCTTCTTCGCGGCCTTCGCCGGCATGGCGCTCGTGCTCGGCCTCTTCTGGCAGGTGGGCGAGGGCGACTCGCCGACCGAGGCCGCCGTCGCCCTGATCCCGATGACCCTCGGCATGGTGCTCGGCATGATCGGCGGCTTCGCGCTCGTCGAGAAGCTCGGGCGCAAGCTGATCCAGGTCGGCATCGCGCTCGCCGCGCTCGGGCTCGTGATCCTCGCTGCGACGGTGCAGGGCAAGGACGAGATCTCCGCCTGGTCGGCCGTACCGGGCACCGTGCTGATGGGCATGGGCGCGGGCTTCGTGTTCGGCCAGCTGTTCGACGTGATCCTCGCGAGCGTCGACGAGGTGGAGGTCGGCTCGGCCTCCGGCCTCCTCAACGCGCTCCAGCAGTTCGGCAACGCACTGGGCGTCGCCGTCGTCGGCACCGTGTTCTTCAACGTGCTCGACGTGCCGCATCTGCCGACCGACGCGCTCGCGGTCACGGCGCTCGCCTGCCTCGTGCCGCTCGCGATCAGCTTCGTGCTGGCGTTCCGCCTGCCGCAGCGGGCCCGCGAGGGCGGCCCGGCCGCCCACTAGTCCTGGGACCGCGGGGCCCGGACGCACGGGCCGACGTGGGCCCGACGTCCTCTGCCTCAGCGGATGCCGCCGAGGCGAATCTGGTCGTCGTAGTCGGTATGGAGCGCGCCGCGGGTGTAGGGCGGGCCCTGCGGGAAGCCCTCGGGCACGTCTTGCCAGTCCTCCTGCCGGCCGTACGGCGTGGAGTCGATCAACCCCGCCGACCCGCCGACGGTCTCAGCGCCGCGTCCGGCGGTCGCGTACGTCTTGTAGATGTCGTCGCCGTCACGGAGGAAGACGGTGTAGCGGAAGGTCGTGCTGCCGCCGACGAGCGCGCCGATGTCCTCGGCGAACCGGTCCTCGGTCGACACCCACGGGATGTGTTGCCAGCCCATCTGCTCCTGCACCCGGCGGATGTGGTCCTGCGGCACCCGCGAGCCGAGCACGAAGGTGATGTCGCGCTCGCGCACGTGCGAGAGGTGCGGCAGGTTGTCGGTGTACATCGCGCAGCCGGGGCAGATGTGATCGCTGCCGGGCCTCAACATGAAGTGGTAGAGGATCAGCTGCGGGCGGCCGTCGAAGAGCTCGGCGAACGTGAGCGGTCCGCTCGGTCCCTCGAACGCGTACGTCGGGTCCATCTTCACCATCGGAAGATGACGGCGGCCCGCGAGCACCGCGTCGTTCGCCTTCATCTGCGCCTTCTCGCGCTCCACCTGAGCGGCGTTGGCGGCCGCCCACTCGGCCTCGCTCACGACGGGCGGCTTGGCGGGGGTTTCGGGTGCGGTCATCGTCGGCTCCTTCGTGTCGTGGGCGCTCGGCAGGGCGCGCGCTGAGGAGTAGACCGCCCGTCGGCCGCAGATTCATCGCTGCCGCAGGAACCGGAGCGGTCGCGACAGGGCGCGGGGCCGCCGCGATCCGAGTAGACGCGGCTCGTCGCGACCGCTAGCGTTCGGGGTCATGACGCGCAGCCTCCACATCTTCGCCGCCGTCGTCGCCGCGTAAGCGGCGCGCTCGAGCCTCAGCTCCTGCCGCCGCTTCCAGTGTCCGACGAGCCTCCTCAACCGTTGAGGAGCGCTCGCTGCTTCCTGCGACGTGGAGGACCTCGTGTCCTACGACCCCAGCGGCTTCGGCCGCGACCTCTCGCCGTCGTCGAACGACGGCACCCTGAACACTCCGCCGTCGTCGAACGACGGCACCAACTCCATGCCGTCGTCAACGGACGACTTCAGCGGCCTCGGCCGCTACCCCGAGCCCACCTCGATCGACGACGGCTGGGCCGATGGTGCACGCCTCGTGCGGGTGCTCGCCCAGCACTCCGGCCACTGGCTCGTCGGCGACCCGCGCGCGCCCGACGAGCCATGGCTCGCGGTCGCTCGGGGCCGGCTGCGTGATGATCCGCTCGCGCCGCCGGTCACCGGCGACTGGGTGTGGCTCGACGACGACGGCGCGATCAGCGGGATCGTCCCGCGGTGCGGGGCCATCACGCGCCGGGCCGCGGGCGAGGCGACCCGCGCACAGGTGGTGGCCGCCGGCGTCGACGTGGCGCTGATCGCCGAGCCGGCGTCGTCGCCCAACCCGCGGCGCGCCGAGCGCTTCGCGGCGCTGGCCGCAGCGGCCGGCTCCGATGTCGTGCTCGTGCTCACCAAGGCCGACCTCGATCCCGAGGCGGATCTCGCCGCCGCCCGGCTGGCCCGCGACGCCGGGATCCTCGAAGGCATCTCGACGAGCGCGTACACCGGCGACGGCCTCGGCCTGCTCCGCTCGCTCGTGCCGCCCGGCGCCACCGCGGTGCTACTCGGACCGTCGGGCGCCGGCAAGTCGACCCTGGCCAACGCGCTGCTCGGGGATGAGCGTCAGCTCACCGGCGCGGTGCGTGCGAGCGACGACCGCGGCCGCCACACGACGGTCACCCGCGAGCTGCTCCGCACGCCCTGGGGCGCGCTGCTGCTCGACACGCCGGGCGTGCGCGAGATCGGCCTGTGGGACGGCGGCTCGGCCGACGTGTTCCCCGAGATCGACGAGCTTGCCGCCAGCTGCCGCTTCGCCGACTGCGACCATCACGGCGAGCCGGGCTGCGCCGTCGAGCCCGTCGTCCCACCCGAGCGCCTCGCGGCCTGGCGCAAGCTCCAGCGCGAGCAGGCGTGGGTCGACGACCGCCGCGCCGCCCGCCGCGAACGCAAGCAGCTCGGCCGAGGCCACGTCCGACTGCAGCGCGAGGCACGCCGCAGCAAAGGCATGCCCGACTAGCCCCGCCGGCCGCGTGTATGTCGCGCGGACGGTTCACTACGCACCCTACCCACGACATACACGCGTCACAAAACTCACGCGGACACCCGGCCCCGCGGACACCCGGACCGCGATGCCGGCCGCCGATTAGGCCATCGCGCCCGGCGACGTCACGGCGGCGAGTACCGAGTGCAAGCCGCCGTGGACGAGCCGGTCGGTGGTGTCGCTCGCGAGTTCGTTACCGGCGAGCTGCAACATGAGCAGGCCGTGCCCGCTGGCCCAGAGCAGCAGCGCTGCGTCGGCGGCGGGCACGGTGAGCAGACCCGCGGCCTCGCAGCGCTCAAGGCTCTCGATGAACACGCGCCACGGCCGCATGGCGAGCGCGCGGGCATCCGGCGACGGGACGAATCCCGGGAATGGCCGGCCGAACATCACCTCGTAGTAGCCGGGCCGGCGCATCGCGACATCGCGGTAGGCGAGCGCGAGAGCCTCGACGTCGGCGAGCGGAGCATCGGTGTGCGGGACGGCCTGCAGCGCCTCGTCGAGCGCACGGAAGCCGTCGACGTAGAGCGCCTCGACGAGCCCGTCCTTGCCGCCGAAGTGGTGGTAGATCGCCATCGTCGAGAGGCCCGCGGCCGTCGCGATCCGGCGCACGGTCAGCGCGCCCGGGCCCTCGTCGCGCAGCAGCTGCGCGGCCGCATCGAGCGTGCGGTCGCGGGTGCTGGTGGGATCGACGGCCATCTACCGATCGTACGGCCCGGGCGGGCGGGGGTGAGCGCAAGTGCAAAGCGTCGTCTACGCTCGCCCGGTGTTCGACCACGTGAGCTTCCGGGCGACCGACCGCGCCGCCACCGAGCGCTTCTACGACACCGTGCTGCCGGCGATGGGGGAGGAGCGGGCGCACCGTGGCGAGGCGTCGACGCTGTTCGGCAACTTCGAGCTCTCCGTCTGGCAGGCCGCGGACGATCGCCCCGTCACCCGCGGCGTCCACATCGGACTCTGCGCGCCGAGCAATGCGGCGATCGACGCGTTCTGGCAGGCGGGCGTCGACGCGGGGTACCGCAGCGACGGCGAGCCCGGTCCGCGGCCCGAATACGCGGACGACTACTACGGGGCGTTCCTGCTCGACCCCGACGGCAACAGTGTCGAGGCCGTGCGCCACGCCAACATGCGCGAGCGCGGGCTCATCGACCACGTCTGGTTGCGTGCCGCCGAGATCGAACCGAGCAAGCGCTACTGGCGGGCGTTCGCCGAGGCCGCCGGCCTGGGCGTCACCGCGGACGAACCTGAGCTCATCCGCGTGCGCGCCCCGCGCGGCGGCTCGCTCACCGTCACCACCGGCTCTAGGGCGAGCAGCGGCCTGCACATCGCCGTCCCCGCCGACTCGCCGGCCGCCGTCGACGCCTGGCACGCATCGCTCACCGCCGCCGGCCACCCGAGCGAGGGCCGCCCAGGGCCGCGCGACTACCACCCGTCGTACTACGGCGCGTTCGTGCTCGACCCGTCGGGACACAACACCGAACTCGTCGATCACGGCGGCATCCTCGGGCCGCGCTGGTAGCGACACCTGCCACGAACCGTCCCCCGACGGTTCCGACCCCTTAGACTTCCGCGGTCTTATGGCTTCCGATCTGTTCGCGTACGTCGAGATCCCCAAGGGCTCGCGCAACAAGTACGAGTACGACGCTGAGGTCGGCGCGCTGGTGCTCGACCGCTTCCTCTTCTCGTCCGTCGTCTACCCGTCGGACTACGGCTTCATCCCCGACACCCTCGGCGAGGACGGCGATCCGCTCGACGCGCTCGTGATCGTCACCGAGCCGACGTTCCCCGGCTGCACCATTCCGGTGAAGGCGATCGGCATCTTCAAGATGACCGACGACAAGGGAAAGGACGACAAGATCGTCTGTATCCCCACGACCGATCCGAACTGGACCGACGTGAACGATCTGAGCGACCTCAACGGCCAGCTCAAGACCGAGATCTCGCACTTCTTCGAGATCTACAAGCAGCCTGAGGGCAAGACCGTCACGATCGACGGCTGGGACGACCGTGAGGCCGCACTCGCCGAGATCGAGGCGTCGCGCAAGCGCTGGGCCGACTCGGGCGCCAAGCCGATCCCCTTCCGCGGCTAGCGCCGTCTCGCGCAACGAACGCTTCCGCGCCGCTCGGCTCCGAGCGGCGCGTGACCGGGGGCGCGGCGTCTACCGTTCCGGGATGGCCCGCCCCCGCCTGGTCGCCCTCGTCGGCGCTGCGTCGCTCGCCGTGCTGTGGGGTCCCGCAGCGCCGCTCGCGTCGGCCGACGCGCCGCCCGCGCCGGGCGGCTCCGCCGGGGCGCCGTACGTGGACGGCAACGACCTCGCCGTCCGTGCCGACGGCATCGCCGATGACATCACCGCGCGCTGGACGCTCCTCCAGCGCAGCGATGGTCGATTCCCCGACCCGGTCGCCGGCACCGGTGAGGACTACGGCACCGCGATGCTCGGCCTCGCGATGGCTCGGCGCGGCGCCGAGCGCGGCGACCGCGACCTCGTACGCAGCGGCCTCGCCGCCATCCTCGCCGAGGTGGAGCGGCCGACGAACGGCGCCTTCGAGCCGCTCGTGCTTGCGGAGGCCTACCGGTGGGGCAGCCAGCACCTGAGCCAGGCAGCGGGCGTGAGCGACCTCTGGCCGGATGCCGAGGCGAAGCTGCGCGCCGATCTCATCGCGCGCCCCCCGGCGGGCGCGGCCAGCGTGGCGGTGCGCTGCATCAACGATCCCGTCTGCTGGAACAACCTCAAGCTCGTCGGCGCACTCGGCGGCGCGGTGCTCCAGCGCACCGGCCTCACCTCGCAGGTGCCCGGCTCGCTGCTCGCCGACGCCACCCTCACCACCCAGATCCAGTCGACGGCGTCGGTGATCGTCCCTGGCCGTACCGGCAGCGGCGTCGCCCGCCACGGCACCGCCGCGGTCACGTCCGGCGGAATCCTCAGCGATCCGCCGCGCGATCCGCTCGCCTACCACGTGCTCTCCACCGCGATGCTCGGCCGGCTCATCGAGGAGCTCGGCCCGGCGGCAACGCTGGGGGCACGTGAGGCGCTCGAGCGGGCCGATCGCGCGCTGCTCCTCCTCGCCGCCCCCACCGGCGACCTCACCTGGTGGGGCCGCGGGCAGGGGCAGTCGTGGGTGCCGGCGGTGACTGCCGAGGCGGCGGCGCGCGCCGCGTCGCTCTCGTCGCCGAAAGGCCACCTGCGGGGCCGCTACCTCGCGCTCGCCGAGGCGGCCCTGCAGCGGCTGCGCTCGGACTACGGCATCGGTGCCTACGGCCTGCCGCTCGTCCCAGGAGCCACCGATGCCGCGACCCTCGCGACGCGGGCGGTCGATCCGTACGCGACGACGCGCGGCTACAACGGCCTCGCCGTCGACGCGCTCGACCGCGCGGCGAGCCTGCTGCGCGGCAACCTCACGCAGTCGACGAGCGTGCCTGCGGCGCGCCCGGGATCGGTGCGCTCGCCGAAGCAGGCCGGGCTCGTCACCTTGTCGCGCGGTGGGGCATGGGTCGCGATCTCGGGCCGCGCCCGAGCGACGGAGGACGCCCGTTACGGCAGCGGCGTACTCGCGCTCCAGGCCCGCAGCCGCGACGGCCTCTGGACCGACCGCGTGCCCGCTCGTCCTTTCACCCCGGCGCGCAGTGCCACGCTCGCGATCCGTGTGGCCGGCACGATCATCCCGGCGTCGGGCGAGGTGCTCGAGACGTCGTCGAGCACCACGGCCCAGCTCTTCGGCGGCTGGTCGGCCCCCGGCACCGGCCGCACGATCGACGCCGGCACGCGCTGGTGGTGGACCATCGGCGACGACCGAAGCGTCACCGCCTCGTTCCGCCCGAAGCGGGCGCGCACGGTGGTGGCATCGGCACTCGCCGGCGACGGCGACCAGGTGACGCCCACGCCCCGCGGCGCGCGTGTGACCGCCCTCGACGGCACGACGGTGAGTTACGAGATCACCGTGAACGGCCGCGCGGTCGCGATCACGCGCAACGAGCGGATGCTCGGCGGCTCGGCCTACGACCAGTCGGTGCGCGCGTTCGAGCTCAGCTTCCGCGCCCCGAAGGGCGCGCGCGTGGCCTTGCGGATTCGTCCGGCCGGCGCGCCGCCGATCGCCGGCGGCTGACGCTCGCGCCGGCGCCCACGCGCCAGAGGTCCACCAGTGCTTGCGCCCGAAGCCTCGACCGCCGAGGCTAGATGAGTGATTCGATGGCCCCGCACCGCGTCTGCACGTCCCCCGCGGCGGTCTGAATCCCCCGGTGATCCACCCTGGGCGGCCGCCCGATGGTCGATCACCGGGCAATCCATCCCATCCACGGTGCACGCACATCCACAGCACGCCGCCACGGAATCAATCATCGAGGCTTAGATGTTCGGGAAGGGCAAGCGCGCCGCCGCCGCGCGCGACGAGACGCTGCTGCGCTGGATCCACCTCCGTGAGCAGCTCGAGCGCGTCGCCCTCGATCCGGTCTCGACCGAGCGGCTCACCGACCTCGTGCTCTGCTGGAACGAACTTGCGAGCACCCCGCCGACCCGCAAGCTCGGCCTGGGGCGCCCGGCGATGGGGTTCTCGATTCGCGGCGGCGGCGAGCTGCAGGACTGCGCGATCACGGCGCGCCTGCTCGCGCTGATCGACGAACTCGTCGAGGGCGGCCACGACCCGCTCATGCTGCTCCAAGTGCGCGCCCACCTCCTCGCCGGCTGGCAGCGGTACGACGAGGCGAGCGCGGCGCTCGAGCTGGCCGCGAGCCAGGTGCCCGCGGAGGCGCCCGACGGCCAACAGGCGGCGGGCGTGCTCCGCCATCAGGCGGCGACGCTCCGCGCCCAGGCCGGCGCCGAACCGGTGCCGAGCGATCGCGAGCGCGCGTCGCTCGAGAGCGTGGTGGCGACGGTCGCCGAGTCGGTGAAGGGCACGGTGCCGTTCACGCCGGCCGAGATCTGGCTGCACCCGGTCGACGCCCCGCCGCTCATCCCGGACGCACGCGTGATCAACCGGGGGCGCGAGCTCGCCGCGCTCGGCTTCCGCCAGCTCGCGTGGATCGAGAACTCGTGGTTCAACGAGATGTTCGGGCAGCGCGTCATCACCTCGGCATGGGTCGACGAGACCGGCGAAGTGAGCGCGAGCGCGGCGGCCGCAGGCCAGATCGACCTCGTTGACGTGGAGAGCTGGCTTTCGGACGGGCGCTTCGTCGTGACGGCCGCGAGTCGCGGGCAGCACACGTTCGACGGCAGCACCTGGGAGGACGCGCTCATGGTGGACGACGTGGTCGACCTCGCCGAGATGGTGGCGATCCACCGTGCCCGCCTCGCCGTGCTCACCGCATCCACGCCGGGCCTGCTCGCTCGCCCACTCACCTCGGGCGGCGCGTGGGCGGCGATGCAGGAGCAGCTGCGGCTCCGCAAGGCCGAGTTTCGCCTCACCGACGGACTCTCGGAGGCCGAGGCGCGGGGGATGCCGCTCCCGCACCCGTCGGTGGCCGTGCCGATGCTGCGCGCGGCAGCCCGCGAGGCGTGCCGCGCGGCCTACGCTGAGCAGACCGCCGGCGCTGCTTAGCTCCTCCGGGGCTGCAGGACGCGGAGGCGCTGCTCAGCTCTCCTTCATCTTCTTCGCGATGTGCTCGACGATCGACGGGTCGCGGAGCGTGGAGGTGTCGCCGAGCGGCTTGTCCTCCACGAGGTTGCGCAGGATGCGGCGCATGATCTTGCCCGAGCGCGTCTTCGGCAGGTCGTAGGTGAAGACGATCCGCTTGGGCCGCGCGAGCTTGCCGATCTTCGCGGCCACATGCTCGCGGAGGTCCTCGACGAGCTCCGTGCGGCTCACGTCGGCAGCAGAGTCCTCGATCGTGACGAACGCGGCGATCGCCTGGCCGGTGTCTTCGTCGGGCTGCCCGACGACGGCGGCCTCGGCCACGGAGTGGTGACTCACGAGCGCGCTCTCGACCTCGGCGGTGGAGAGGCGGTGGCCGCTCACCTTCACCACGTCGTCGGCGCGGCCGATCACCCATAGGTAGCCGTCGGGATCCAGCTGCGCGTAGTCACCGACGAAGTAGCGGTCCTTGCCGAACTTCGAGAAGTACGTCTCGACGAACCGCTCGTCGTCGCCGTAGAGCGTGGCGAGCATGCCCGGCCAGGGGCGCGTGATCGTGAGCAGGCCGTTGGTGCCGGGCTCGACGGGATTGCCGTCCTCGTCGACCACCTCGATCTCCACCCCCGGGAGCGGGCGGCCGCAGGAGCCGGGGCGCATCTTGTCGACGGCCGGGAGCGTGGTGACCATGCAGTGGCCGGTCTCGGTCTGCCACCAGGTGTCGATGATCGGGCAGCGCCCCTCGCCCGCAACGCCATGATACCAGCGCCAGGCCTCCGGGTTGATCGGCTCGCCGACGCTGCCCAGCAATTGGAGCGACGCACGGCTGGTCTTCGCGACATGATGGTCGCCCTCCTTCATCAGCGCGCGCAGCACGGTCGGCGCCGTGAACAGCGTATGGACCTGATGTCGGTCGACCACCTCCCAGATGCGGCTGGGCGTCGGCCAGCTCGGCAGGCCTTCATACATCAGGGTCGTCGCGCCATTGGCCAGCGGACCATAGACGATATAGCTGTGCCCCGTGACCCAGCCGACATCGGCGGCGCACCACCAGACGTCGCCGGGCCGATAATCGAAGCAGAGCGCGTGGGTGAGACTGGCCCAGAGCAGATAGCCGCCGCTCGAATGGCACACGCCCTTGGGCTTGCCGGTGGAGCCGGAGGTGTAGAGCAGGAACAGAGGGTCTTCCGCCTTCATCACCTCGGCCGGGCAATCGGGCGCGACGCCGGCCATCGCCTCGTCATACCAGCTGTCGCGGCCCGGCTGCATCGCCACCGCCCCGCCGGTTGCGCGCACCACCAATACGCGGCGCACGCTGGTGCAATGGTCGAGCGCCAGCGCCGCGTCGACATTGGCCTTGAGCGGCACGCGCTTGCCGCCGCGCCGGCCCTCGTCGGCAGTGACGACGATGCTGGAATCGCAATCGGTGATGCGGCCTGCCAGCGCCTCGGGCGAAAAGCCGCCGAACACGACGCTGTGGATCGCGCCGATCCGGGCGCAGGCGAGCAGCGCCACCGCCGCCTCCGGGATCATCGGCATATAGATGGTGATGCGGTCGCCCCGGCGTGCGCCAGCATCCTTGAGCACATTGGCGAACCGGCAGACCTCGGCATGGAGTTCACGATAGGTCAGGCTACGCGGGGCGTCCGATGGATCATCGGGTTCCCAGAGGATCGCGGTGATATCGCCCCGCTCGGCCAGATGCCGGTCGAGGCAATTGGCCGACACGTTGAGCGTGCCGTCGGCGAACCATTGGATACCGAAATCCGCTTCGTCGAAGCTGCTGTCCGACGCGCGGGTCGGCGGCGTGATCCAGTCCAGCCGCTGCGCCTGCTCCAGCCAATAGGCATCGCCGTCATCCAGCGACCGGCGATAATCGGCGGCGCGGGCCGCCTGGTTCATGCGGGCATGGGCCGCCCAGTCGGCAGGTATCGGAAACAGGTCTTCGGACATGATGGCTCCCTTCATTGGCCGAACCGCACGCCGATCCAGAGCGTCCTGGGCGTGCCCAGATCGATCGATCCACCGGCATTGCGGGTGACGATATCCTCGTCGAACAGATTTTCTCCGCGCGCGACCAGGCTGATGCCATGGCCGATCGGCAACCGGGCGAGGGCGTCCAGCGTCAGCGCATCGGGCAGTACGTCGCTCTGCAGATCATCCTCATATTGTTTGGCCGTGTAGCGCAGCGTCGCCGAAAGCTCCGGTCCGGCCCTGGGCGCCCAGGCCAGCGTCGCGCTGGCCGAGTGACGCGGCACCTGCGCCGGGGCGAAGCCGTCGAACGCCATGCCCGGCGCATCGACCTTGCTGCGGCTGTAGGCATAGGAAGCGAGCAGCGAGAAATCGGCCGGCAGCTGCGCGCTGGCGGTCAGTTCCACGCCCTTCGCCACGATCGCATTCACATTCTGGCGCTGGCGGGTGACACTATCGATGGTGACGTTCGCGATCGCATCGTCGAGCCGGTTGTAGAAGAGGGTGGCGGACAGTTGCACGCCCGGCGCCGGGGTGAGGTCGATGCCGCCCTCCACGCCTTTCAGCTTCTCGGGCTTGAGCGCCGCATTGGCCTGGGTGGTGATCGGGAAGACGACGAAGGGGCGATACAGCTCGTTGAGCGTGGGCAGACGGAAGCCGCTATAGGCCGCGCCGCGCAGCGCCACCGCATCGCTGACATGATAGAGCGCGCCGGCCCGGCCGGAAAATTCCCAGTCGGAGCGATTGGCATAGCTGCTGTCCTGCGTCACCGCGCCCGCCGCATTGACCGCCTTGTAGAAGCC
>JAGIBJ010000081.1 GCA_017744415.1 Solirubrobacteraceae bacterium | reverse complement strand
GGAGAACATAAGGATGGGCGGCTGATCCGACACGGCGTTGAAGAAGCTGTACGGAGCGAGGTTCGCGACACCGTCGGCACCGAGCGCGGCGCGGCCGCGGGCGCCGGCATCACCGTCGGCTCATCCACCCACGACGGAGCGATCGGCTCCGGCGCAGGCGCGGCCGCCGCCTGCGGCGCCACAGCACGCGCGAGCGGTGCGGCGCTCAGCGCCGACGCCGCCCGAGCCGGCGGCAGCGCATGGAGCCGCTCCGGCCGGTGGCGGGCGATCACGGCGCGCGCGAGTCGCCCACCGAGCGCAGGTGCGGGGCGTTCAGCCATGGACGAGATCGCCGCCTGAGACCTCGGTGAGATCGACCTCGAAGCCGTGCCCGCAGGCCGGGCACGCCACCGCGCCGACGGCGTCGCCGCCGGCGTTCAGGTGCGCGTACACGGTCTGGAGGTGATCGAAGTCGGCCGCGAACAGATCCGCGATCAGCGCCGGCGTCACCTGCGTCACGCCACCGAGGCGCGTGACGACACGGCTCAGCAGCAGCACCGCGAGGTAGGCCTCGTTGCGCTGCACCTCCGGATCGGCCTGCGGCTCGATCTCGTCGCGAGCCGTGGCGAGCCGCATCGTGCCCTCGCGGTGGACCTGCCCGGAGGCGTCGATCCAGCCGCGGGGCAGCGTGAACGCGAACTCCGTGGTCATGGGACGCGCTTGTACTCCTCGACGGCGATCGTGATCTCCTCGAGGGCGGCCTGGTCCTGGCCGGCGTTCATGCCGGCCGGGGTGTACTTGCTCGGCCAGCCGGCCGTGAACGCGTACGTCGCGATCGGCTTCATCTCGTGGTCGAGCATCATCAGCGTGCCGTCGCAGCGCGCTTCCTTGTACTTGCCGTCGATGACGAGCTGACGCCACTTCCACAGGTCGAGGCCGTCGTCGAGGCCACGCTTGAGGGTGATGTCGCCGAACTTCAGGTTGCCGGGGATCTTGCGGATCCCGATGTGGCCGTCCGGCATGGCGACCTTCTGCTCGATCACCGCGTTCTCGGACGCGCCGCCCGAGAGCTCGGTGAACAGCCCGCCGCCCTCACGGCCGTGGAGCTGGAGCTTGAAATACAGAGTTCCGTGGATCTCTTCGCCCATGGGAATCTCCTCCGATTCGTTGGGTTGGCAGGGCTACTCGACGTCCGAGCCCTCGGCGTACTGGCTGAGGCGGAAGACGACGAACTCGGCGGGCTTCACCGGCGCGATGCCGATCTCGCAGACGACCTGCCCGGCCTCGATGACGTCCGGCGGGTTGGTCTCCTCGTCGCACTTCACGTAGAAGGCCTGGCCCGGCGTGGAGCCGAACAGCGCGCCGCTCCGCCACGTGCGGGTGAGGAAGTTCGTCGCGGCGACGCGCAGCTGGATCCACAGCTTCTGGTCGTTCGGCTCGAACACGCTCCACTGCGTGCCGGCCATGATCGACTCGCTCACGTAGTTGAAGAGGCGACGCACGTTGATGTAGCGCCACTCCGGGTCGCTGCTCAGCGTGCGGGCGCCCCACACGCGGATGCCGCGGCCGGGGAACGTGCGGATGCAGTTGATGCCGTTCTGGTTGAGCGCGCCCTGCTCCTCCTGGGTGACCTGGAAGCCGATGCCCGTCGCGCCGATCGCGATCTCGTTGGCGGGCGCTTTGTGCACGCCGCGGGTGGCATCGGTGCGGCACCACACGCCGGCCATGTGGCCGCACGGCGGGATCTGCAGCGGGCGGCCGGTGAGCGGGTCGCTCACCTCGAGCCACGGGTAGTAGAGCGCCGCGAACTTCGAGTCGTAGCCGGCGGTGTTCAGGCGCCAGTCGAGCACGTCCTGCGGCAGCAGCTCAGGCGGCGCATCGAGGATCGCCATGCGGTCGCCGGCGTTCTCGCAGTGCGCGATGAGTTGGCTCTGCACATCCTTGATCACGTGCTGCGCGTTGCCGTTGGCGCTCGCGGCGACGGCCCAGAGATCCGGGGCGCACACCATGGTGATCTCGTCGATCGCGGCCAGTCCACCGACGCCGCGCCGCTTGGCGACGTCGCCGGTGATGTCCTTCGCCTCGATCGCCGACGGCGCGATGGCCGGGACGGAGAGGGTGTAGGTGCCGGTCGACGGGATCCGCGCGGCCTCGGGCAGCGACGCGCCCGTCTCCTCGATGTGGATCAGCTTCGACTGCGCGTTCACGCGCGTCGCGATGTTCGCGCGGCCCTTCTTCAGCGTGAGGTTGTCGTGCTCCTCACTGCTGCCGTTGCTCGAGACGACGATCTTGTAGACCGGGTCCTTCGCGGCCGGCTTGCTGTCGCCGTCGTCACCATCGGCCGAGGGAGCCGGCGGCGTGGTCTCGATCAGCTCGATCTTCACGTCGCCCACCTCGGGGTCGACGGCCGTGACGCGGAACGCCTCGAGCTCCTCGTCGGAGGCCGACGGCAGCGCCGCGACGGGGGTCGGGGTGTCGGCGCCCTGGCCCACACGGACCACCCAGCACACGCCGCCGCCGTTGTTGAAGAAGCCGTAGACGGCGTGAGCGAGGTAGGCGCCCTCCATGAACGGGCCGTTCTCCGGCTCGACCGGATCGCCGTAGAGCTTCACGAACTGGGTCCAGTTCGCGATCCGCATCGGCGTGTTGACGGGGCCGCCCGGCGCGAGGCCGACGAACGCCGCGATCGACGTGGAGACGCCCTCGATCGGCTTGCTCGTCGACGGCACCTCCTCCACGTAGACGCCTGGAGTCAGGTAATTGGTGGGCATGGTCAGTCGTCCTCCGGCTTGGCGGTAGGTGTGGCGACGAGTTCCGCGCAGAGCTCGTCAGGGCTGCTTCCGACGACGAGCCGCGGTGCGGTCGTCCCCGGGTCGAGAACCTCCATGACGTCCTCGCGTCGGGCCCAGAGCACCACCTTGGTCTCGGGCCTGGCGGCGCGCACTTCGGCGATCCGCTCAGTCGTGTGTTCGCCATCGAGGTCGAGCACGACGGCGTAGGGGCGCACCCGCTGCACCGTCTCGGCGAGGTCGGCGCCCTTCGGCGCGCTCACCACCTCGGCTCCGGCGGCAGCCAGGATGCCGAGCATCCCGACGCGTGCCATCGGGTCGAGATCGGCGAGGAGGACGGGTGCTGGCAAGGCGTTGCTTGGCACGCGCCAACCGTTCCAGCACGGCCCCGTCATGCGCCAGAGCGAGACGGGCGGCCATTCGGGCAGATCGGGTAGCCCGTTCGCGCTCACGACCGCGCCTTCTTGCGCTTCGGGCCGTCGATGACGAGGTCGGGCGTGGCCCCGGGGACCTCGAGCTCGACCTCGATCTCAGCGCCATCGGCGGTGCGGGCGACCGCCCGGTGGGTGCCTGGCGGCACGCGATCGAAGCGGAACCGGCCGGTGTCGTCGGTGGTGGCGTAGCGGCCGGCATCGGGGAGCGTGATCCACGCGCCCGGGTGCGGCTCGCCGGCGGCGTCCGAGATCCGGCCCGCCAGACGGTGCAGCTCCACCGACTTGGCCTGCGGGCGCGGCAGCGTGGCATCGCCGACGCGGATCGTGCTCTCGCGCACCTCGGGCCCGCGGCGGTAGACCGTGCCGGGCTCGACGGAGAGCGTGGCGACGTAGTCGAGCGAGGCTTTGTATTGCCCGCCGACGGCCGTCCAGAAGTCGCTCTTGCCCTCGCCTCGCCCCTGCCCGACCTTCGTGGTGATCGGGTAGCGCTGGCTGCCGTTCGCGAGCCGCGGCGGGAGCACCTCGGCGGGCAGGCGCGGGAACGCGAAGAGGATCGCCAGCACCTGGGAGAGCAGGCGGTGCTCGTCCTCCACGGAGCGGGTCCACGCCGTCACCGCGTAGCTGCAGTCGAGCATCAGCGGCGGGCGCGTCTCCTGAGCTCCCGCCTCGGTGCGGCGCTCGTCGACACCCCGGTGGCGGTGCGTCGTGGATTCGCGCAGGTCGTAGAGGAAGAGGTTGAGCGCGGGCGAGCTCAGCTGCCCGCTCCACTCCCGGTTCGGCGCCTCGAACGCGATCTCGACGCGGTCGAAGCCGTGCTGCGCGAGCCCGTCGGAGAGCAGCGTGCGCAGGCTCTCGTCGAGGTCGGCGAGCATCGTGTTGGTGGGGATGTCGACGACGAGCGTCATCCGGCGACCGTAGGAGTGGCCCGGCGCTCAGGCCAGGTCCGTTGGGGTCGCCATTGGGGCAGAGCGGTGGCGCCCGATAGCAGTGGTCATGTCAAGTCGGGCGCCTCGCTGGCGGTTCGGCTTGCGTCGGCATCGAAGATCTCTGCCCCAAAAGTGCGACGCCGAGAGCTCGCCGCTCCGGCGGGCTCGACGTGCAGCCTCGCGCCGGCCCACGAGATCCGGCGCGCGGTGATCTACTGGTTACCGGGAAAAGGTTGCCCGGAGGCTGACTGCGTCGCGTTCGTCGATGGTGACGGCGAAGAGGTTGCCGTCGACCGCTGCCGCATGGCCGCCGACGGTGGCGGTGCGTGCCGCGTCAGGAGCGAGTCCCACTACCTCGAGCGACGGTTTGGCTGATCGTTGGGCTTCGATGAATCGTGCCTCCGCCGGCCTGGGGTCGCGGCCCGCGGCCTTGGCGGCGTCGATGTCTCGCGAGGCTTTGGCCATCGCGTCTCTTGCGACGGGGTCAAGCTGGCTCCCGTTGCCGAGGACGAGCCGGCCATCGAGCGCTGCGGCGTCAGGCACGCAGGTATGTGCCCCGCGGCCGCCCTGGGTTCCTACCCACATGCAAAGCTCTTCTTCCTGCCCGCGGCGTACAGGAACGATCACGACCGGCTCGCCGCTGGGTGTCGTTCCGATCCTTCGAACGGCGTTCGTCAACACCTCGACTCCGGGATCACTGGGGTAGCGAAGCGCGTATCGCTCGGCGCTGGATCGATCCGCGTCGGTTTGTGGGCGCCGCAGCGCGCCGACTTGATCGCGCAGGGTGGCGTCTGGGTCCGCGATGACCGCCACCGGGCCGGGGCCATCGCCTCCGCCCAGCGGAGGAGACCAGAGCCCGAGGGCGGCTGCAGCACCCGACGCGCTGACGAAAGTTCCCGTCACGGCCAGCGTCAACAGACCGTGACGACGACGGCGACGACGACGTGCGTGCTGCGCGTCGCGGAGCTCCTGCGCCCGTACGCGGAACTGGTGTTGCAGCTCAGGCATGAGCGTCATGAGTTGTTCTCCTTCAACTCGCGTCGAAGGGACGCGATCCCGCGGCTCACACGCTTCCTCAACGTGGGGATGGCCGCTCCGGTCTGTTGTGCGAGGTCTTCGTAGCTGCGCTCCTCGAGCACGAACGCGCGCACCGCTTCTCGCTCGCGCGGAGCGAGGCGCTCAAGACTGGCCATGACCTGCTCGATTTCGCCGGCCTCGCGAAAGGCCTCGAGGCGCTCCTCGTCCGGAGCGCGAAGCCACAGCTTCAATTCATGCACTGCACGAAGCCGCTGCTCGGCATCGCGGGCGCTCATTGAGAGCACGCGGAACGCAATCCCGTAAAGCCAGCGCACGGCCGACGTCGGCCCCTCATCGCGAAAGCGCTTCCGCGATGAAAGCGCGCGAGCGAACGTCTCTGCCGTCAGCTCGCTCGCCAGCTCGAGATTGCGAACGCGGCGCACGAAATACGCCGCGATCAGGCGTTCATGGCGAACGTAAAAGCGCTCGAACGCCGGGCCACACAGTTCGGCGGAGTCCTCGCGCAAGAGGCGCTCGTCTGTCCAGCGGTCCAAATCCATCGATGCCTCTATGCAGCATCGCCGGTCAACGTGACGTCGCTCGGTGAATCTGTCGCATAGGCACCCCCCAGAACGCCCACGCGCCAGGCGTATCACGACACGTCACGCCGACGACGCGTCGCGCATAGACGCGCGAACGCCCACGCCCGCGGGTTCATTTCGACCCACCCCAAAATGGTCCGTAGGTCGGGAGGAATGCCCATGCTTTTCCCCTGCAAAATCGCGTAAACGGGCGATTTGAATGACCCGAAATGACGGCGTACGGTGCGCATCGTTCTGCAACGAAAGGGAAGCGCCCATGAAGCGTTCTCGCACTCTGAGCCTTGCGTGCATCGGAGCCCTTAGCCTCGGTACAACCAGTGCCTACGCGGCCAGCTACGTCTACCGCGACTCACCGCCCGATCCGGCACTCAATGAAGTCGGGGATCAGAGCGGCCTGCATACCGACCTCGTCGCCAGTCACGGCAAGTCCAACGACGGCCAGACCGTGTGCGTCTCGGCGAAGTACTCCAGCGGCGCTCAGGTCGACCCGGTGAGCTGCTCGAGCTACATCGCCGTCAAGTACTACAGCGGCCAGAAGCGAGCGTGGGCACGGTCCACGATCGGCAACTTCGTCCAGGCCAAGCTTCGCGCGGAGTACAACTGATGCAGTTCACGAAGAACCTGTTCCTCGCCGGCGCCATGGCAAGCATGGCCGTAGGAGCCGGCGCGATCGCGGCGACGGCAGGGCCGACGGACCCAGCGACCGCTGCAGCGCCTATCGCTAGCCTTGAGCGCGCCGCAACCGCCGACGTGTCGCCGAGGATCGCGACCCTCGCCAAGCTCGACGCGCTCGAGGAATGGTCTCCGTCGGTCACGGGCGCAAAGTCGATCAAGGCCGGCTCCGAATCGTGGACGGTTCTTGCCGGTCGCAACGGCTCGCTCTGCGCGAACTTCGGCGAAGACGCACTCACCTGCGCCTACCCGGACCGCGTCCGGCGCGGCGACTTTGCCCTCACGCAAATCGCACCTCCCACCGGAGCAGCAGCGGAAGCTCTTGCCGCAGCGGCGCGCGGGGAGGTCACGCAGGCCGAGCTCGCCAACCTCGAGGTGCCTGCGATGCCGGCCGTTCGCCGTGCCATCGTCGCCGATGGCGCGGTCACAGCCCGCGCGCTCGACGCCAAGGGCAACGAGCTTCACAGCACGAAGGTCATCGGCAACACCTACACGCTGCCGCTCGGCCGTGAAGGCGAAGCAGAGCGAGTCGAGCTGCTCGACGGCACCGGCCGCATCCTGGCTTCCGTCGCCGCGTTCTAGCCAGCGGCACTCAGGCCTCGTCTAACACGTGCGTCGTCGCGGGGACTTCCGCGGCGACGCACAGGCGGCGATCGGCGGCGTACCTGGCTCCGCCGCACGGGCGATGTCTCACTTGCGGGAACGCCCGTCAGCACTTCTCCGGCTTGCCCTTGCCCACCGGCAGGCAGAGATCGGCGATCGTCGGCGCCTTGCCGGCCGCTCGCACCGTCACCCGGCGCAGGAAGCCGATGTGGCCCTCCATCGAGATCCGCACGGAGAGCTTGGCGCCGGCCCTCAGCCGGGCACCCTCGAGGGCGTCGGTGAGGATCGACCGCGTGTTGGCCGCCTTCTTCACCGCGATGCGCGTCTTGATGGCCTTGCCCTTCTTCGTCGGGCAGCCGTCGCCGGTGCAGGTGATCTCGATCGTGCTGCCGGGCACCGTGCGCAGCACCTGCAGCTGCGTGATCCGGAAGGGCCGAACGCGGTAGCTCGTCCGCACGGTCGAATCCAGGCGCGGGTAGGGCGCGTCGCTGCCGGTGCAGTCCTCGTCGATCCCGTTGCCGGGCACGTCGGTCACGCCGTGGTGGATCTTGGCGTCGGCATCGTTGCAGTCGCCAGGGCGCGCCTCGCCATCGCCGTCGCGATCGAGGTTCACGGCGTCGGCACCGCTGCAGTCCTGGTCGATGCCGTCGTCCGGGGTGTCGGCAATGCCCGGCCTGATCGCCGCGTTCAAGTCGTTGCAGTCGGCCGAGGCGAGGGCGCCATCCTTGTCGAGATCGGGGTCGAGGGCGAAGTCGGCCCGGACTCGCACGTTGCCGGTGGGCAGGGTCGGGGCGTCGGCGCCGAGGCTCGCCACCTGCAGCAGGTAGTCGCCGGGGCCGACCCGGGCCGTGAGGCTCGCCTGGTCGCCCGTCTTGCACGCGAGCGGCGCGGCATCGCCAGCGCGGTAGAGGGCGACGGCCGTGTTGAACGCCGCCGAGGCGCTGAACGTCGCATCGCCGTTGCCGGGCGCCGACCACGCGAACCACACCGAGCCGGCGTAGGCAGCGCCACCGCACGCCACTGGCTCGCCCGGCTCGGAGGTCGCCCCGTTCGTGCTGAGGTCGACCGGGAAGCCGGCGACGAGCGAGGCGGCCTTGGCACGATCGTCGACGGCAGGCCGCGGCGCCGACGCGGTGAGCGTGATCGCGCCGCGCGGGGCGGTGCCGCGCGAGCCCACCTGCACGAAGTAGTTGAGGCCGCGCTGCGAGCTGAACGTGACCTTGGAGCTCACGAGATCGGTGCCGGCCTCGTCGTCGTTGCAGTCGGCGCGGTTGCCGAGCAGCGGCTGCGTGTTCGTGCGGTAGACGACGAGCAGCGTGTCGAACTTCGAGCCGGCCGTGGAGAGCGTGATCGCCGTGCCGGTGCCGGTGATGCGCCACCACGCCGTGCGGGCGATGTCGAGCTCCTTGCTGCAGGTGGCGATCTGGCTGATCGGCTCGTCGTCGAGCGGCTGGGTGGTGAAGCTGGTGTTGTCGGCGGTGCCAACCTCCGCGAGCGGCAGGAGCGGCGCCGCATGGAAGTCGTCGGTGCCCGATACGGCCGCACCCGCGGTGCCCGGGCCGGCGAGCGCGCCGAGCAGCACGGCCGCGGCGGCGACGAGTCGGCGGCGCCTCACTCGACGCCCTCGGGAGCGCTCACGAGCGTGATGCGGGCGCCATCGAGCACGCGCCCGTCGGGGTCGCGCTGCACGGCGTCGAACACGCGCACGACGCGCTCCTCGCGGGGCAGCTCGAACTGGAACGTGATGGCGCGCGTGTCGTCGGCCTCGAGCCCCACCTTCTGCAGGCGATCGAGCTTGGCGCCGTCGATCTCGAGCGCGAACTCCTTGAGCGGCTCGCGCGCGGTGAGCAGCGGCAGGCGCTCGCCGCCGATGCGGGCCTCGAGCCCGAGCAGGCCGCGCTGCAGCTCGCGCTCGTCGCGCTTGGGCGTGCGGAGGATCCCAGCGCTGCCGAGCAGGCTCGTGCCGGCGCGCAGCAGGCGGTTCGGGATGGTCTTGAGCTCGAGGCCGGTGCGTCCCGGGCTCACCTTCAGGCCCGGCGCCTCGATCCACGGCACGGCGGCGGCGATCTGCTCGACCTCCCACACGCTGAGCTCGCGCGGGTGGCGCTCGAGCACCTCGTACACGTACTCCTGGCCCGACTCCGGATCCTGGTTGCCGGCCCACATCTTGAACGGCATGAGCTTGCCGGGCGGGGCCGCACGCACGGTGGTGTTGCGCTGCGCGTGGCGGGGGTTGCCGGCGGCATCCCACACGCCGTTGGTGTTGTCGTTGAGCGTGTTGCGCTTGCCGCCGAAGCCCTGGCCGAACACGTTCGCGTAGAGGCAGGAGTGCACGTCGCCATCGGCCGTGACGACCGGCTGGCCGAGCGCGGCGGCGACGGCGGCCACGTCGGCGGCGGTGAGATCCCACGGTTGGTCGAACACGTCGGCGCCGGGCGCCGGGAGGGTGATAGGCACCTGCACGCCGCTGTTGCCGCCCATCGACGCGAGGAAGAGGCTGTTGCTGAGCGAGATGTTGAACATCGCCGCCCAGATCTGGAGCTGCACGTCGGCGGTGCCCGTGGGCGTCGAGCCCGTGCAGCCAGCGGTGACGCGCACGTTCTGCGGCTTGGATGCGGCGAGGTCGGTGTAGGCGACGTCTTCCAGGGCCGGGTTCGGGCCGTTCGGCCGCTTCACGGCAAGCGCCGGCGACGCCCACGGCACGGCGGGCGGGGTCGGGTTCAGGTACAGCGACGACAGCGGCATGGCGAGCTCCGGGGCGGTAGGCAGCGCCGAAGGTAGACCCGCCCGGAAACCCTGCACAAGGCCGGAACGGGCAGTCATTCGGGCCGCCGCAGCGGCGCCCTCGGCCGAGCGCCGGAGTGCCCGAACGGGTGCCCCCTCGGCCGTTGTGCGCGGGCCTCGCGCGCGAGAGCATCGGGCCATGTCGGCGGAGGCGCGCGAGACGGCTCCCGAAGCCGCGATTGCGGATCTCGCGCCCGCGGCCGCCGCCGGCCCGTCGCCGGGTGGCGCGTTCGCCGGGCTCGCACCGCAGCAGCGGCTCGCACTTCAGCTGCAGGGCGCCGGCGGCAACGCGGGCGTCGCGCGCATGCTCCGCCAAGGCGTCGGCACCGGCGCCGCCCCGCTCGCCCCGCCGTCGGCCCCGTCGGTGGCGCGTTACCCAGCCAACGATCCCTTCGGCCCGGTCGTCGCTCGCCAGCCCGCTGGCCCGACCGTCGCGCGTGACCCTGCTGCCGCTCCGGCCGCAGCCGCCGCCCCTCCGGGCTCTGCCGCGCCGCCCGGCGCCGCCGTCGACACGTCGCTCGTCCCCGACTTCGTGCTCGACATGATCCGCGCCATCCCCGGCTACGGCGTGGCCTCACTCGTTGCCGGGGTCGACCCCCTCACGGGCGCGCCGGTGCGGCTGGATCGCAAGACGCTCGTCGAGCAGCTCCTCGGCCACGGCCCGTTCGCCGCCGGCATCGGCCCGGTGCTCTCCACGCTCGACGTGCTCGACGAGGTGTTCGGGGTGATCAGCGACGGCCTGGCGAGCCACCAGCTCACGATGAGCCGCGTGTGGGCCGACATCACCGCGGCCTGGGAGGAGGTGAGCGTCACGAACGCGCCGTCGACCAACGTCGCGATCGTCGAGCGTTACCTCACGCGCTTCATCGCCGACGTGGGCGCGTTCGCCAGCGAGATCGCCGACCAGCTCATCACGATGGTGCGCGAGGCGGCCGTCGACGCCGCCGAGCCGTTCCTGCAGCGCCCCGAGATCGCGCCGGTGTGGAACCTCGCGCGCAAGGTGATGCATTACGACCCCCTGCGCGACGAGTCGGTCGATGCGCCCACGGTCGAGATCCTCGCCGACTTCATGCGGCTCATCGGGCAGGAGCAGCGCCTGGCCCAGATGCAGGAGCGGGGCACGCTGCAGAAGACGGCCGACTGGCTCGACACGCAGGCCCACACGTTCCTCGAGCTACTGAGCCAGCTGAAGAGCCTCTTCACCGATGCGTGGAACGCGATCTCGCCGGCCAACCTGCCCAACCTGATCGACTCGCTCAAGGGCCTCGCCGACCGCGCGCTCGGCCTCATGCGCGGGGTGCGCGCGTTCGCGACCGAAGTGATCGGCACCGTCCTGCGGCTCATCAAGGACGCCCTGCTCGGTCTCCTCAGCGAGCACGCGCACAAGGTGCCGGGCTTCCACCTCGTCACGGTGATCCTGGGCCGCAACCCCTTCACCGACGAGGCCGTCCCGCGCACCCCGCAGAACCTGATCCGGGGCTTCATCAGCCTGCTGCCGGGCGGGGAGGCGATCTACGACCAGCTGGCCGAATCCGGCGTGATCGCGAGCGCGGCGGCCCGCATCGAGGGCGCGATCGACCGGCTCGGGATCTCGTGGGATCTCATCACCGGCACCTTCCGCGGCATCTGGGACACCCTCAGCCTCGACGACCTCCTCAACCCGATCGGGGCCTTCGCGAGGATCATCGACAAGTTCGGCGAGCCGCTGGCCCGGATCGTCGCATTCGTCGGCGAGGTGGTGCAGGCCGTCGTCGAGCTGATCCTCGCCGCGATGAACTTCCCGGGCGACCTGATGGGGAGCATCATCGACAACGCCAAGCGGGCGATGGACGACATCAAGAAGGACCCGGTCCAGTTCCTCAAGAACGTGCTGATGGCGCTCAAGGACGGCGTGAGCGGGTTCCTCTCGAACATCGTCGGCTACCTGCGCGACGGGCTCGTCGGCTGGCTCACCCACGGCCTCAAGAAGGTGGGCGTCGAGATCCCGACCGAGTGGTCGCTCGGCTCGGTGGTGAAGCTCGTCATGGACGTGCTCGGAATCGGGATCGAGAAGCTCTGGGAGAAGCTCGCGAAGAAGACCAGCCCGGGCATCGTTGCGAAGATCAAGGGCGGGATCGACAAGCTCGCCGGCGCCTGGGAGTGGGTGAAGGACGTGATGGAGAACGGGATCTCCGCACTCTGGAAGCACCTTCAGGACCAGCTCGGCAACCTCTGGGACACCCTGCTCGGCATGGCCAAGGACTGGATCATGGGCGAGCTCATCGAGAAGGCCCTCGCCCGGCTCGTCTCCATGCTGGATCCCACCGGGATCATGGCGATCATCCGCAGCGCCCAGGCGTTCTTCAACGCGATCCAGTCGGCGATCGAATACCTCCGCGACATCCTCGCGATCGTCAACGACTACGTCTCCACGCTCGCCGCAGTGGCCGCCGGCAACATCTCCGCGGGCGCCAGCAAGCTCGAGAAGGGCCTCGCGAAGGGCATCCCGATCGCGCTCGGCTTCCTCGCCAACCAGGTCGGCATCACCGACGTGCCGGAGAAGATCGCCGAGATCATCGGCAAGCTCCGCGAGACGATCGACAAGGCCCTCGACTGGCTGGTCGACAAAGCCTGGGAGATGGGCAAGGCCGCGCTCTCGGCGCTCGGCATCGGCGGCAAGGACGACCCCGACAAGAAGGACGACGAGAAGAAGGAAGGCGAACCGGATCCCATCAAGTCGCCGTTCCAGGACGAGGAAGAGGCCAGCCACAACGTGGTGATGGAGACGGGCGCGGGCGGCGAGCCCGAGCTCAACGTGCACTCGGTGAAGACGCCCTTCGACAAGATCGTCGAGAAGCTCCGCGGCGAGATCGAGTCGCTCGATCCCGACGGGGAGGCCGACGGTGCGCCGTCACCGGCCGAACTGAAGAAGAAGCTCGATGCGCTCGTGCAGTCGGCGAAAGACACGAAGCTCACCCAGGAGGCCAAGGAGCTCTGGAAGAACCCGACCGAGAAAGCGGGCTCCGTGGCTTCGCTCGGTTCGCGGATCAACAACCTCGCGAGTCAGCTCGGGGAGATCACGAAGGGCATCCGCGCGCGCAACAAGAGCGGCGATCCCGAGAAGAGCGCGGATGGCATCGGCAACATCAGCAAGCACGGCGCGCAGAAGTCGAGCCTGCGCACCGGCCATCCGCTCCACTGGATGACGAGCGAGCACATCCTGCCGTTCGCGCTCGGCGCGCAGATCTGGCGGCTGCTCGAGCAGGAGCTCGACCGCAAGATCGCCACCGACATCGACAAGGAGCAGGTCACGATCATGATCTACTCCCGCGCCGCCGAGGTGAAGACCGCCGGCGACAACCCGGCCACCGAGGAGGCCAAGGAGGACTTCGCCGAGCTGATCGAGCAGGTCGAGGACGAAGAGATTTCCGCCAGCGCCGGCCGCAGCCGCGCCGCCACCCTCTTGAACAACGCCCACTCCGAGGCCGTCGCCCGCACGATCAGCGCGGTGAAGGAGGAGAGCGAGCAGAAGATCGAGAGCAGCAAGCGCACCAACGCCGAGCGGCGCGGCAAGAAGGGCTCGCCCGAGGCGCCGACGCCGAGCAAGTCCGACATCAAGGACGCCGCCGGCCAGCAGCTCAGCTCGCTCGTCTCGCTCTTCCAGAAGGCCGTCGAACAGCTCGCCGCCGAGGCCGCCGCGGGCGAAGGCACCGGGAAGAAGAAGAAGCCGGCCGGGGCCGGCGGCGGGCGCTAGCGCCGCAGCAGGATCGTCGGCATCGCCGGGAAGGGCTCGTTGGTGTCGGGCCACCAGCACTCGCCCGCGGCGATGTGACCGTCCTTGATCACCTGCCGGCCGGCGTATTCGGCGCCGCCGGTCTTTACCTCGAGGGCGACGAGCGTGCCGTCGGAGAGCCGCGCGACGTGGTCGATGATCCGCAGCCCCTCGGGCGTCATCACCTCGATCTGCGGGCCGACGTCGGTGAGCACCTGGCCGCCGAGCTCGGGGATCGGCTCGCCGTCGAGGATCGCGTTGTGCACGTCGAGCTCGCCTTGGTGGCCCCGCACCTGGTTGTCGTCGAGCAGCTGATGCGCGCGCTCGAGGCCGCTCTTGCGGGCGGCCTCGGATTCGCCCGCGGCCTCGGTCGGCGTCGCCGTGTCGGTGGGCTCCGGGCCGCCCTCCTCGTAGGTGCCGACCCGTTCCTCGAGCGCCTCGAGCCTCGCGGCCGCATCGGGCGCTGACGGGTCGATGGCGTCGAGCTCGTCGATGAGGTGGTTCGCGGGAGCGTCGGTGCCCTCGAGCGCCTCGATCCGCGCCTCGAGCTCGCTCTTCACGTGCGCGTTCGTCTCGGCCGTCCGCAGCTCCGGGATCGCCTCGCTCACGGCCTGCGCCTGAGCCTGCGGATCGTCGAGCGCGAGGGCATCCTCCACCTTCGCGGCGAGCTCGGGCTCCTGCAGCGCCTCCGGGAACCGCTCGTGGATCTCCGCGCATGGCGAGGCGCACACGATGCACTCGCCGCCCTCAGTGATCCGGGCGACGCCGTCGCCGTCGGGCGATGGCGCATCGGCGACGATCGGCTCGCCGTCGTGGATCTCGAGCGGCTCGCCGTCCGGGCCCTTGCCGGGTTCGCGTGGCGCTTCGTTGGGAGCCGGCTCGTTGGTCGGAGCTGGCTCGTTCGTCGGGGCGGGCTCGTTCGCCGGCGCGGGCTCGCGGACTGGAGCGGGTTCGGCGACCGGCGCTGGTTCGGCGACCGGTGCCGGCTCCGCGACGGGTGCGGGTGCTGGCTCGGCGCCGGGGGCTGGAGCGGGTTCCGCGACGGGCGCGGGCGCGCCGTCGGCCACCGGCGCGGGAGCCGGCTCGGCGACAGGCGGCGCCTCGACCACCGGCGGGGTCTCGCCACCAGCGACCGGCGTCCCCTCGGGCGTGCCGACGCCGCGCGCGGCGTTGTTGCCCTCGGCCATCGCCGCGCCGATGTTGCTCATGTTCTCGGCGATGCCGGTGCCGATCGACGAACCCGATGCCGCCAGGCGCGCCTCGACGCCCTCGAGCGCCCCGCCCACGCGCGGCCCGATCACCTCGCCCACCTTGTCACCCGCGATCTGCATCGCGGCCATGCCCATCGCGTTCACGTCCTCCCCCATCGCGGCGGATTCCGACTGGAGCTCGGCAGCCGTCGACGCGGTCGCGGCATCGATGAGGTTCTTGATGAACACGAGCGCGTTGAGCACGAGCGCGACCTCGGCGGCGGTGACGGCCCACGGGCCGACGGTCGCGGCGACGGTGCTGCAGAACGTGATGACCGGGAGGAACACCGGCGCGGCGAAGCCCCACGAGAGCAGGATGATCGCCGCCGAGATCGCGATCACGGCGACCGCGAGGCCCGCGATCGAACCGAGCACCACCGTCACGCCGGTCGCGATGTCGGCGGCAGATTTGAGCAGGTTGCCGAGCGGGTCGGCCGCCCACTGCTCGGCGCTGAAGAGGTTGGCGGCGCCGCCCGCGATCATGCCGAGCCCGCTGACGATGCCCGCGAGCGAGACGCGCGGATCGACGAACCCGCGGAGCAGGTCGGCACCGAACTTCGGCCAGTTGGTCGAGGCCAGCCCGCCGAAGGTGCGCGAGAAGGTGAGGCGGAGCGCCAGGCCCGCCTTCTGGCCGGCGTCGAGGCGGGAGAAGTCGCCGCCGCACTCCGCGTTGATTTGGTCGAGCTCGGCCTGCCGGGCCGCGCGCGCCTCGTCCTGGTGGCGGCGCTGCTCCTCGGCCGTCTGCTCGTCGTTCGAGATCCAGGCCGCGAGGGCGTTGGCCTCGTCGAAGCGCGTGCGTGCCGGGGCCGGCGTGCGCATGATCGGCAGCCCGGTGGCCCCGTCGACTTCGTGCCCGAGGGCTTCGGTGGCGAAGCCGCGCAGGTCGTCCGGGAGCGCCTCGCGTGCGGGCGCGGCGGCGAGGCCGCTGGCGTAGGCGGCCTGCGCGGCGTGGAGGCGGGCCTCCAAGGTGCGTGAGCGGGCGAGGATGTCGGCGGCCTCGGCCTCCTGCCCCGCGGCACCGTCGATGATCTCCGCGGGCTTGCTGTCGATCGCGGCGATCTGCGCCCGCGCGCCCTCGTTCTGGGCGGTGAGCTCGGTGAGCTTGCCGTCGGTCTGGTCGAGCTGGCTCGTCGCGCCGTCGATGCCGGCCTTGGTCGTGGCGTTGTCGGCGGCAGCCTTGGCGGCGTCGGCCTGGAGCTTCTGCGCACGCTCGCCTGTCTGACCGATGGCCGTGTCGATCGAGCCGAGCGACGTGCTCACCTCCGCGATCTGCCCGCCCTGCTCCTCCTGCTTGGCGGCGGCCTCCTCGTCGTCGGGGGTCGGCCCGCCGCTCGTGAGGCCCTGCGACTCGGTGGCCATCGGTCCCGACTGCGCTTTGCCCTCGCCCGCCTTGGAGGCAATGTCGGGCGCGCCTTGTGCCACCGTCTGCTGCTTCTCCTCCGAGGCCGCGAGGGCTGTCGTCGCCTGCTCGACCACGCCCCGCCGGTGCTCGACGTGGCCCGTCACCGTCTCGATCGAGGCCGCCGACTCGTCGATCTTGCCCTTCGCCTCGGTGATGCCCGCTTTCAGGGCGTGTGCACGGCCGCGGTTGGAAAGGGCGTCGACGGCCAGCCCGTGCGCGCCCGCCCGCAGCTGGGCCACGCGCTGGGCCGCCTGCATCACGGCCGCCTCGCCGGTCTCGTCGAGCTGCAGCGGCTGGCCGGCGGCGTTGACGGGCATCACCACCTCGACGGGCTGCACCGGCTCTGGCAGGGCCGGCTCCGGCAGCGACTGGGCTTGGGCCACGGCCGCCTGCGCCGCTTGGGCGGCGGCCTCAGCCGGGCCCGCAGCTGCCGCTGCTCCGCCACCACCGCCCGCGCCGTCGGGGCCTTTCGCATCCTTCTCGCCGACCTTCTCAGCCGGCGCTGCCACCTCAGCCTGCGTCGAGCTCGCCGCCTGCTCGGTCTTCGCCGCCGGGCCGCTGGTCTTGTCGGGCTGCGCGAAGTTGCCGCTCTGCTCGCCGGTCTTCGCGCTGCGCTCGGCCGGATCCGGCGTCGGCGGCTCCTCGTCCTCATGGTCGCCCGCGAGCTCCTCGGCCTCGGCCGCCACGCCCGACGCCTTCCCCTGGATCGCCGCCTCCGAACCGTCGGGCGCCCGGGCGAGGGTCGGGCCGCTGTGCGGGGTGATGGCGGTGGCGCGACGCGCGCGTAGCAGCGAGGCCACGGCCCGGTTGCCGGCGCCGCGACTGAGGCTGCGCATCGCGCTCACGTGTGGGGCGGCGCCCGCGCTCCGCGCCGACCGGGCGACGGCCGAGCTCGTCGTCAGGGCGTCGACGGTGGCCGCGGGCGCACGGTCGGGCGCGGCGACAGCGGTCGCCGGCTCGTCGATCGCAATGTCTTCCCGCTGCGCTGTCATGTGGTGCGGCGCCGCCCGCCGGCTGAGGTTTCACGCCGGGCTCAGGCCCCTCGATCGGCGTGGCGTGTGGCGGCGCCTGGCGCCACACTACGCGCGCCCGGCGCCGGCGAAGGGCCGCCTCAGAGGCAGACTTTTGCTGCCCTTTCGGACGCCCCACGACGTGCCCCACGAGGCGTAAGCTCGGCGACATGACGGGCTCGCCACCGCCCCGGAAGCAGGTCGATCTGACCACCTGGCCGCCGGCGGCCCGGTGGGCGGCCGTCGCCGTCACGATCGCCGTGGTCGTCGGCCTCGCCCTCGTCTTCGGCGACCCGGGCGACGGCGCGACCGTTCCGGTCTCGGCGATCGTCGCCGCGCTCATCGCCTTCGCCGTCGTCGCCTGGCGCCGCCAGCACCGCTGAGGCGCACGGTGGTCACGAGCACGCGGTGATCACGAGTTGCGTGGCGACCCCGCGCGCTACATCTGGCCCTCGAGCCAGGTGATCGCCTTCGCGCGGTCTTCCTCGGACCACGACGGATCGCGTCCGAGCTCGCGGATCAGCAGCGCCGCGACCGCTCGGGTCGGGAGCCGCCAGAGGTCGTTGCCGTCGATCTTGCGGTGCGCCTTGATCCATTCGTAGAGCCGGCCGCCGGCGATCGCGAAGAACGACTGCTGCACCATCGGCGACGACGGACCGGCCCACACGGTGTCGGAGCCGAGCGCTCCTCCGCTGCCGGGCTCGACGAGCTTGTGGTCTTCGTCGTCGATCCCCGCCGCCTTGTCGAGCTCGCCGTAGCGGTAGCTCACGAGCGCCTGGAACGCCGCGATGTAGGCCTCCGGCGCGCCGAGCAGCCCGACGAAGTAGTCCTGCATGAACTTCGCGCCGGGCGGGAACGGGAGCGCCGCAGCGATGCTCTTCGCCGCCGAGAACTGCTTGCCGACGGCCGTCGCCCAGGCGTTCGCCGTCTCGCGGTTCGGGTTGGCCTGGAACGCGTCGAGTGCCGCGTCGGTCTCGGGGGCCTGTGCGATCGAGTCGACCGACGCCTTCAGCATCGCCATCGCGCTCGGCATCTGCGGGTCGGTCGAGAAGTCGCTCTTGGAGAAGTCGAAGTTCTTCTTCTTGAGCGTCTCGATGCTCGCCTTCGCCTCGCCCAGCGCCTTCGCCGCGCCGCGCACGTCCTTCGCGAGGGCGATGAGGTCCTTGTCGTCGGAGAGCCGGATGCCGGCGCTGGCGCGCTTGTCGAGGTCGCTCGCGATCGCGTAGAGCTTCTGCCCCGAATCGACGAGCTTCTTGGCGGCATCCAGGCACGAGTTGTCGACCTCCTGCGTGCTGGCGGCGGCGCCGGCGAGCGAGGAGCGGCGATCTTCGATGGCGCTGCCCGCCGGCCCGTGGCGGGCGTAGCTCGGCCCGGAGAAGCCGGAGGGGTCGCGGGCGAGCACAGCGAACGGGGCCGCCGCTGCCAAGCCGCCCGTCGAGGGCGAGGTTGCGGCGGCGTCGGCCCCGGGAGCAAGGCGGCGGGCCAGCGCGGCGTTGCTCATCGCGGCCTGCGGCGCCGGCGTGCCACCCGCGGAGTTCGTGCGCGGCCCGATCAGGCGTGGAGCGTTGCGCGTGATGGTGACCCGCTGGGCCATCGCGTCAGCGCAGCGCCTCGTGGTAGTGCTCGAAGTCGGCCTCGATGGTGAGGCGGCCGAGCTTCGCGTACTCCAAGCCGACGGCGCGCACGAGGTGCCGCATGCTGATCTCGTCGCCCTCGCTGGCGCCGAGGTAGCCGGCCGCGAGGGCCGCGTTGCGGATGGCGCCGCCCGCGAGCTTGAAGCGCTCGGCGAGGAAGGCGAGGTCGACGTCGTCGGCGATCGGCGCGCGCTCGGGGAGCAGGAGCTGCCAGATGCGCTTGCGGTCGTCCTCGTCGGGGAACGGGAAGTCGACGACGTAGTCCAGGCGACGCAGGAACGCGTCGTCGATGTTGCGCTGGAAGTTCGTGGCGAGCACGACGCACCCCTCGTAGCCCTCCATCTTCTGCAGGAGGTAGCTCACCTCGATGTTGGCGTAGCGGTCGTGGGCGTCGCCCACCTCGCTGCGCTTGCCGAAGAGCGCGTCGGCCTCGTCGAAGAAGATGATCGCGTTGCTGCCCTCGGCCGCCGTGAAGATCCGGTCGAGGTTCTTCTCCGTCTCCCCGATGTACTTGCTCACCACCGTGGCGAGATCCACCCGGTAGAGATCGAGGCCGAGCTCGCGCGCGATCACCTGCGCCGCCATCGTCTTGCCGGTGCCCGACTCGCCAGCGAACAACGCCTTGAGTCCGTGGCCGCGGGTGATCGTGTCCTCGTAGCCCCACTCCTGCAGCACGCGGTCGCGGTGGCGCAGGTGCGCGGCGATCGAGCGCAGGTGATCGAGCTGCCGCTCGGGCAGCACGAGGTCGTCCCAGCGGTGCCGTGGCTCGACGTGCTGTGCCAGCTCGCCGAGCAGTGAGCTCGACGCCTGCCGCGCGCCCAGGTCGAGATCCTCCGCCGTCGGCGCCTCGCCGCCGCGTGCGCGCGCCGCCGTCTGCGCGACGGCGATCGCCTCGTCGATCTGCCGCAGGCTGAGCCGGAACTTCGCGCTCACGTCCCGCGCGTCGTCCACGCCCGAGCCGCTCTGCCAGGCCGCGCAGCGCTCGGCGAACGTCGCCTCGGGTGCGTCGATCACGAGCGTCGTGAGGTCACCCAGCGCCGTGCTCGCGGCCGCCGTCGTGCGCGCCAGCAGGATCACCGGCTCGCCGTGCCTTGCGATCCCCCGGATCACACCTGCCCGGTGCTCGGGCACCAGCTCGTCGAGCCCGTCGAGCACCAGCACCCGGCCCTCCAGCCGACACCGCAGCCTGGCCTCCGCCATCGCCGCGTCGTCGGCCAGCCGGCGCGCGTCGCCCAGCAGCAACGGTGCGCCGGCGGCGCGAGCGGCGAGATCCGGCGCATCGGTGCCGGCCAGGATCAGCGGCACCGAGGCGCCGGCCCGCAGCAGTCGCGAGAGCTCGGCGACCGCGCGCTCCGAGGGGCTCTGGGTGTCTTGGGCGGTGGAGCCGTTGGCGGAGGACTTTCCCGCGGCCCCTTGCGATGCGCCATTCGCGGCGATCTGTCCGCTGGTGTCCCCGGCCGTGCGGGCCGCCGGCGCGGTGCGCCAGTGACCGCCGGCGGGGTCGTCGAGCTCCGCGCCGACGAGGTGTGCCGCGAGACGATCCGCCAGTCGGATGCCGCGGTCGGCGAGCGGCGGCACGTCGTCACCGGTCACCAGCGTGACGGCTCCGAGCCGGCGCAGCGGCCGGTCGTGCGCGAAGCACGCGAGCACGTTGGGCACCTCGGCGCGGTCGCCGGCGATCAGCCGCGCGACCAGCCGCGGGCTCGGCAGCTTGCGGGTGACGTCGTCGTGCAGGTAGGCGAAGAGGCGCGCGTAGCGCGGGTCGAGGTGCGGCGCAGCCACCACGGCCAGCGCAGCTCGCTCGAGCGCCGTGAGCCCGAGCCGCTCGGCGGCCTCGTCGAGCCGACCGCCCGCCGTCGCGTCGAGGCCCGGCGGCTCGGCCGCCAGCTGCAGCGCGAGGTCGTCGGAGATGTAGAGGCCGCGGAACGGGTCGGTCGGATCGGGATCGCTCGCCGCGACTCCACGCACCGCCGCCTGGATCCGCGCCTCCACGGCCTGGAGATCGAGGTCGGGAGCCTCAGCCACGAGCCCTCCCGAGACGGTCGGCCTTGGCCATCCGCGGGTGGATGGAGGTCGCGATGCGCTCAGCCGACGACGTCACGCGACACTGCCTCCGCCTCGTTCTCCACCTGGTCGCCGGGCTCGGACACCGTCATCGGGCCGCTCGTCGGCGCGCCGCGCTGCTGGGCGACGTGCGTGAGCTCGTGGGCAAGCAGCGCCTGCCCCTCCTTGGTCGACGGCTGGTATTCGCCGGCCGCGAAGAACACGTCGGTGCCCGTGGTGAACGCCCGCGCCGACACCGAGCGCGACAGTGCGTCGGCCGTGCTGTCGGTGTGGATCTTCACGTCGTTGAGCGGGTCGCCGACGTGCGGCGCCACCTGCTCGCGCACCGCGTGCGGCAGCGTGTGTCCGCTCCCGCGGGCCGCGCCGATCGCCGACGCCACATCCGGGTGCACCGCACCGCCTGGCAGGATCCCGTCGCCCATCCGCCCGAGGAACTGACCGAACGCCCGGTTGCCCGCCGGCGCATACGCCGGCTGGCGCTCAGGCTCCTCCTGCAGCTGGGGCTCGAGGACCTCGAGCTCCGCGTCCCGCTCGTGCTCATGGGCTGCGTCGGCCATCGTGCGCCCAACCTAGGCCGCCCACGCGCGCGCCCGCAAGCGCCAACGGGGCAGACTTGCGGGCAGTCGACGCCCGCGCGCCACGAGGGGCCGAGCGTCAGGCGCGCTCGACGAGCTGGCGGAGCACCGACGCGTCGGTGAGCTCATCCTCCTGGAAGAGCTCCACGGCGCGCTGGATCTCGGCCGGGCTCTGCCCGGCGGCGTCGTAGACGATCACGATCGACTCGTCGCCCGGCTGCAGGAAGGTGGTCTCCCCGAGCGGCGTGTAGCGCGTGGCGCCGATGCCGATGAGCGCGAGCGACGGGCCGCCGGCGGCGCGGAGGTAGGCGCCGACGTTCTCGAGCGGCGTCTCGGGCGCTCCGACCTGCTGGTGCAAGCGGTCGACGATCCAGTCGAGCAGCGTGTCGCCGTAGTAGGAGTAGTCGGGCAGGCGCGAGTCGATGCCGTACGGGTGGGTCTGGCCGTCGCGGCGCAGGAAGCATGCGAGCCGCCAGGTGGCCGTCGGGCCGGCGGGGGTGAGATCGCCGTCGATCGCGACGAATGCCGAGGCGACGCCCTTGCTCGCGGCGCCCCAGTTCTTCTTGTGGCTGATTTTCTGGGCGCCGGGGCGGCGAATCGAGCAGTCGTTGAACGCGCCGATCGCGACCGGCCGCAGCGCGCTCGGCAGTCCGGTCCGGCCGTCGTAGGTCACCTCGGCGAGCACGCCGACCTCGGGCTCGATCTGCAGGTTGAGCGCGGCCGGGTCGAGCGGGGCGTCGGTGGCGGTGATGTCGGCGCCGGCGAGCGGCCCGAGCGTGCTGGGCAGGAGGATGCAGTCGTGCGCGAGCGGGTACGCGTGGAGGAACTCGGGGATCAGCCCCTCGGCCCCGGCCGGCACCGCGCTCGCCGCGGGCTCGGGCAGGTACCACGGGAAGATGCCTTTGGGCGCTTCGACCCCGGCCTCGCCGATGCCGACGAAGTCAGCCGCTTCTCCGGCCTGCTCGAGGTGCCCGGCGAAGTTCCCGGCGACTCCGAATCCGGCGACGGTTCGCAGGTCGGGCAGCGGGTACGGCGAGAGCGGCATGGCCCCAGCGTACGCACGCGTGCTGGCCGCCGGCGTCGCCGTCAGGCGGCGGGCGAGAGTCCGACGGGCGGCTTGCCGCCCTCGAACGCCGTCGGGCGCGTGACCCGGATCGGCTCGGTCACGACGAGCGCCTCGTCGGAGTCCGACGCGAACCACGCGACCCGCGCCCGCCCCGCCCCCTTGGCGGCGTAGAGCGCCTGGTCGGCGCGGGCGACGATGCGATCGAGGTCGGATTCGCCCGGCTGGCCGATCGCGATGCCGATGCTGGTGGTGATCGCGTTGGGGTGGCTGCTCAGGTGGTCGGCGATCGAGTCGGCGCACGCGCGGGCGCGGGCCATGCCGCCGCTCGAGAAGGCGATCGCGAACTCCTCGCCACCGAACCGACAGACGAGTCCGTCCTGCGGCGCGGCAGCGGAGAGCGCGGCGGCCGCGTGGCGCAGCGCCTCGTCACCGGCGAGATGGCCGTGCTCGTCGTTGTAGCGCTTGAAGTGGTCGAGGTCGACGAGCAGCAGTGCCACGCCGGGCTCGGCGGCCAGCCAGCGCTCGACCTCCGGGATGAACGCGCGGCGGGTGCGCGTGCTGGTGAGGGGGTCGATCGAGGCGGCATCCTCAAGCGATGCGATGAGCCGCGCCTCGCGCCAGCGCAGGCCGATGATCACGCTGCCGAGCACGAACATGTTGGTCAGCACGCCCGCGGCGAGGCCGAACTCGTCGACCGGCTGGTGCGTCACCGAGAGCCCGATCAGGAGCGTGAGCGCGAGCCATCCGAAGGTCCACGCCGCCACCTTGGGCCGCGCGAAGTACGCGGCCATCGCGACCGGCCACGTGTAGAAGAACGTTGCCGTGATCGGCGGGGCCACCGTCACGATCACGGCCGAGATCGCCGTGACGCCGAAGAATGCCTCGATCGGCGCGTACCGCTCCTTGGTGCCTTGGACGTACGCAGCGACCGTGCACGCGACCAGCGCCGCGCCCGTCACCCAGAGTGCGAGTCCCTCGTTCGCCGACCCGGGCGTGAGGGCCGCGCGCGCGAACGCGTTCGCTGCTCCCGTGAGGAGCATGCAGGCGGTCATGTGGAGCATCAGCCGCGAGTGGCGGGCGCGGACCGCGCTCGGTTCCGGCACCGAGCCCTCCGCGGGGCGCGGCGTGACTGGAGTCTGGCGGCGCACGGCGAGCTCACCGTCGACGTGCATCGGCGCGCCGAGCACGGCGCCGCCTTCGGCCCAGATCGCGACGCGGTCGCGGCCGGCGCGCTTCGCATCGTAGAGCGCCGCATCGGCCCGGCCGAGGATCACGTCGGCGTCGCGCTCGTCGCTCGCCGACACGTGCACGATGCCGAAGCTCGACGTGATCGGCGGCACCGGCGCCGACGTTGCGGCCCTTCCCTCGTGGGCCTCGGCGGCGAATGTCGCCCGATCCTCGTCGGCGGCGAACGCGATGCGCAGGCCCGTCGCGGCGTCGTCGGCAGCGGGCGCGCCGGTGCCGACCTTGTCGTGGCTGGCGTCGGCGAAGTCGCCGTCGCGCGCGGCGGTCACCTGCTCTCCGGCCGTCACGGCACGCAGCTGCGCTCCGAGGGTCGCCCGGATGCCCGCGCGGGCCATGTGATCGCTCGGCACGGTGGGCAGCGCGGGCCCGAGGGCGGCGGCGACCCGGTCGCACCAGCGCTGCGCGGCCGCCGGGCCGCGCCCCGGGAGCACCACGGCGAACTCCTCGCCGCCGAGGCGGGCGACGACGTCGCCCGGCCCGGTGCTTGCGCTGAGCACTGCCGCGGTGTGGCGGAGCGCAGCGTCGCCGGTGATGTGGCCGTGCGAGTCGTTGTAACGCTTGAAGTGATCGAGGTCGATGAGCACGACGCTCACGCCCGCCCCACGCTGCTTGGTGCTCGTGAGCGCGGCCTCGTAGGCCGGCGCAAAGGCGCGGCGGTTGAGCAGGCCGGTGAGCGAATCGGTGGAGGAGCTCAGCTCGAGCGAGCGACGCAGTGCGCCCTCGTCGTGGCGGATGAAGCCGATGAGCACGGCGAGCAGGCCGACGATCGACACTGCGCCGATGTAGGTGACCTGTTCGCCGGGCGTCGCCCCGAACAGGAGCACGGGCGCGAGCGACGCGACCATCCAGAGCACGCTGATTGCCAGCATCCGCGGTGCATGGAAGTAGGCGAGCGCAACCAGCGGCCAGAGGTAGAACATCGGCACGCTCGCCGTCGTGTCCGGCACCGTGAGGATGAGGCTGATCACCCCGGTCGCGAGGAGTGCGCTCGTCGTCGCGAACACCGGCCACGGCGGCAGGATCCACAGGGCAATGCCGGCGATCGCGAACCACGCGCCGCATCCGGCGACGTGCCAGCCGCCTCCCGGCGCCGCGAACATCGCCGCGTACGCCCAGGCGTAGCCCGCCCCCGAGAGGTTGAGCACGATGCCGACGAGCCGCATCAGCTCGCCGCGCGTGAGCGCACCGGGCTCCAGGAACTGGCGGCGCACCCGGTTGCCCCAGGCCCGAAGCCCCCGCCCCTCGTCCTGACCTTCGCGACCCGGCGAAGCCAGCTCCGAGCGCCGCGCAGCTTCGCGTCGGCTGTCCAGCTCGGCGAGCTGGCGTCGGATGTGGGCCTGAGGCGGCATACATCCCCCACATCGACAGCAGCTGCCCAGGTTTGACCAGTCAACGGACGTTCATACCTTCCCGTGCCCGGCAAGCCCTGCGGCTGGCCGCATGATGGAGACGTCTCACCACCACTGGTGACCGTCTCGACCTCAGACGATGGGATGGATCTCGACGCGCGCCACCGCGCCACCGCTGATCTCCACGGTCGCCATGGCGCAGTGCGGCGCGCGGCGTCGTTCGGTCGGCGAGCCCGGGTTGAGCACGTGCGTCCCGGCCGCGGTGATCACGTGCTCCGGCACGTGCGAGTGGCCGAAGATCACGAGCCCGCAGCCCGGGAAGCGCTCCTCGAGCCGCTCGGGCCGACGCGCTGCCGGGCCGCCGATGTGGATCATCCCCACCTGCACCCCACCGAGCTCGACCACGAGTTCCTTCGGGATCTGCGCCCGCACCTCGTCGGTGCAGTTGTTGCCCCACACCGCGTGCACGGGAGGGCCGAGCGCGCGGATCGCGTCGAGCGTCGCGAGATCGTTGATGTCGCCACCGTGCAGGATCACGTCCGCCGCGGAGCAGCGTTCGACGCACTCCGCCGGCAGCACCCGGTCGCCCTTCGGCATGTGGGTGTCGCTGATTACCGCGATGCGCACGCTCAGCAGCGTATGCCGTTGGCGCGTTCCCACGTTCTGCAAGCTCAAGTGCAGCGCGCTGCGAGCCGTATTCCAGGCCGTGGCCTCGTACGCCCTCTCCACCGCGACTCCCGTCGACGTCGGCCGGCGACGCCTGACCACCGACCTCGAGCAGCGTGGCTTCGTGCTGCACCGCCGGATCGTGCGCGCCGATCTGCCCATCGTCGATCACGTCGTCGTCGCCTCCTCCGGCGTGTGGGTGGTGGCGCGCGAGCACGTGCACTGCGCCCGCGTCTCGGTGCGTCGGCGTCACCTCACCGGCGATCCGGTGCTGAAGATCGGCGGCCGCGACCGCACCGCGCTCCTCGCCCCGTTCGACGATCAGCTCACCGCGCTGCGCGCCACGCTCTTCGACTTCCTCGACGCACCGATCCAGGCCGCGCTCGTGCTGCCCGGCGCCGAGTTTCCGCTCCTGCGCACCCTCACCGCCGGCGACCATCTCGTGCTCCGCCCGGCTCAGCTCCTCACGCACCTCGAGGCCCGCGGCCCACTCAAGCGCAGCCGCGCGCGCGAGATCGCCGAGGCGCTCGACCGGCGCCTCGCCTAGCCGGCGCCGGCCATCCGCAGGTAGCGCGGCGGCGCCGGCAGTCGGCACCTTTCCCGGCAGCACGCAGCGCAACCGCTCGAAACCGTCGCCGCGTCACGCCGCGGGCCGGTCGTCGATCCAGGTGTCGGCGTCGGCGAGATCGCCCACGTACGTGTCGCCCTCCGCCCCGAGCCGCGCCTCGCTGAAGCCGGGATCCGCGTCGCGCTCGTGCAGCCGCGCGGCCGCCACCGCCGCATCGAACCGCAGCTGCCGGCGCAGGTGCTCAGCGTCGACGGGCATCCGCGCCCCAGCCTCCGCCACCTCGCGCACCTCTGCCAGCAGCGTGCGCTGCGCCGCGAACTCGGGGTCGCCTTCGTGGAAGCGCGACCAGTCGAGGAAGGCCTCGTCGATCGCGTCGACACGGCTCCACTCCCGGTAGCGCTCCGGGTTCGGATCGTTGAACGACGCGGGCGCAAGGTATTCGTACGCGCGCCCGTCCGGGGCAAGGTGCAGGTAGCGGCGCGTCTCCCGGTGCTTGTAGCCGTGCACGCTCGTCCCGTCGGACAGGCGCAGCTCGCCCATCCACATGAACCAGCCCGCGAGGTCTTGCCCGACCAGCCCCAGCAGGGGTTCCCAGTCGGGGTGCTGGAACTGGTAGATCGTGCTCGAGTAGCGCTTGCGAGATCGTTTGGAGGTCATGCCCGCATGCTGCGCCGCGAATTGCGGAGCGATGCGCGCGCACTGCAACAAAGCTGCGCAGGAGTCGTCACGAATCTCGCCCGGAGCATCGGGGCCGGCGCGGGCAGGCGCGCCGGCCCCGTCGCTCAAGGCCGGGCCGATGCTGCACGGCGCACCGGCCCTCGGGCTTCTCTCAGCCCGGCACTTCGTCGAGCTCCCACGCCTCGTACATGCGCAGATAGCCCGCGATCATGTCCGGCGTCGGTTCATCGAGACCGATCTCTTCGGCCTCCGATTCGGCATCCGACCACGCGCGTTGTTCGCGTGACATCTGCCGGTGTCCAAGTACTTCGACTTGCCACTCCAGATCCCGCATCAAAGCGTCGTCGTCGAGTTGCTCTTCCAAGGTTTCCCCAGGTTCGAAAAAGTCGTTGATGTCGTCGATTTGCCGACCATCAGGCATGCGCACCTCCCCAGCCGCAGAGCCCTCAAGACGAACCTAGCGCCGAGCTTTCCGTTTGCGGGCCGAAAACGGCGTAGGTGCGGGCGATCCTGGGCGGAGAAGCCTCAATTGCAACCTTGTTGCAACCTTCCGCAACGCGTCGTTGCGGCACGAGTGCGGTGGAGAGGCGTTCAGGAAGTACCGGCGTCTCGCCGGAACTCAGGGGTGCCCCGCTGCCCAGCGAGGCCGCGTGCCAGATCGGCGTTCCCCTCCACCCGTCCGCCCCCGACCGACGAGTGCGGGCCGGGCCGGTCAGGCGAGCGGTGAGGTGCCGCCGGCAAGAGATCTGTCACGAATTCGCCCGCTTTGCATCGCAACTGCGGTGGGAGTGCAACAAAACACGCGCAAATGCTCAACCGCCCCTTCCGGCTGCCTACGGTCGCTGCATGAGACGTCCTTCTCAAGCATTCGCCGCGACGACGCTCGCCACCACCACCCTCGCCCTGCTCGCGATGACTCCCGCATCGGCGAACGCCGCGACGATCACTGCGGTCCGCGTGGTGGGAGAGCCCATCGTCGGGACCAAGGTCGGATTCGGGGTGTTCGGCACCACCGGGCAAGATCACGACCCGGCGCTTCGTATCGACATCAACGCGGCTGGCTCACCGTGCGCGGCGACCGCCGAGCTGAACGTCGACCGTCGGGTCGAAGAGGCCGACGGCACCCTCGTGGAGGGCAACTTCGGCGAGGTCATGCTCGCGTGGACGCCCAGCAACACCGGCCAGTTCGTGGCGTGTGCCTGGCTGTACGACGTCGACAAGACGTATGCGTCGGCTCAGATGCCGTTTGCAGTCCGCGACGCGAGGACGGAGCTTCGGCTGTCGTTGCCGCACCGTCACTTCGACGAGGACGAGGCAGTTGCGCTGACCGTCGAGGGGTACGCGGAGGTGCCTCGCTGGTACTCGGTCGAGGTGAACCGGATCGGCGTGCCTTGCGGCCCGACCAAGCTCACGAATGACGACGTGCGTGACTGGGTTTCGTCGGCGTCGATCGTCGGGACGCTCGGCCCCACGCTGACCAACGTCACCACGCCGTTCTCGGGCCGGTTCCATGTGTGTGGATACGTCGCGCGCGACGACGTCGATTCGACACCGAGCACGGTGGTCGACGGACCGACCTTCACCGTCGGGCCGCGCGCGGTGTGCCGCATCCGGCGTGCGCCGAAGCGAGCGCCGGGCGCGGTGAAGATCGACTGCTCGGGAACGACGGATCCGATCACTGTCACCGCACGTCGCGGATCCCGCACGTTCTCGACGACCGTCGACCTCTACATGGGGACGGCCACCATCCCGGGGAGGGATCTCGGATTGCGCCGCCACCGACGCGTGAACGTGACGGTACGGACGATCGATGGCGTGCTCGCCGGGGCGCGGGCGCTGCGGGTGCGCTGAGGCCGGCGACACCCGTTGTCGGTCGACACCGGCCCGTGACGGGGGGGGCTAGAAGAGCGAGTCGGCGTCGTCGGCCCGGGCCGGGACGTCGTCGTCGTCCGAAGCGTCGCCTGCGTCCGCGGCCGCGAGCTCGTCGGGCCACGTTGTGGGGGCGTCGTCGGACTCGTCATCCGCGTCGAGCGCTGTTTCGGCCGGCTCGTCGACCACGGCCTCGGTCGCGTCATCCGGGTCGTCGGTGTCGTCGACCCGCAGCGCGTCGATCAGGTCGGCGGCCGCGTTGCGCAGCTGGACGAGCGGGTCGTCTTCGTCCTCGGAGCCCTCGTCCACCTCGTCGAGCGCCGCGTCGAACGTGGTGATGCCGCGCTCGAGGGCGTCGCGGATGGCCTCCGCGAGCGCGCCGTCGGCGCCGTTCTCCTCGATGAGCGAGAAGAGCAGCGCGAGCTGGTCGCCGTACGGGGCGCCGGGAAGGTCGTCGTCGATGGCACTCGCGGGAGCCTCGGCGAGGCCCGGATCGGAGGCGGCCACCGCGGCGGCGACCACGGCCGCGTGCGTGATCGAGTCGTTGGAGGCCTTCGGCGAGTCGTCGGCCTGGAAGGGCTTCCAGCCGGCGTCGTCGCCATCGAGTTCGGCGTCGTCGTTCGCGTCGGCCAGGTCATCGCCGCGCTCATCGTCCGCGCCGCCGTCGCTGGCGCTCGCGCCGTCGGGCATCGGTAGCCACGGCGGGCCGCCCGGGAAGATCGACGCCGGCGGCACCGGCTCCGCGCCACGCGGCACGTCGCGCAGGCTCACGCCGGCCTTCTGGCGGTCTGGGTCGAGGTCGAGCAGTCGCACCGTGATGCGGTCGCCCGGGCGCACGTAGTCGTCGACGTACTCGACGAAGTCGTCCGAGATCTTGCTCTTGTGCAGCAGCCCCTCGACGCCCGGCAGCAGCTCCACGAACGCGCCGAAGTCGGTCACGCCGCTCACGCCGCCCTCGATGAGCATCCCGGGCTCGTACACCTCGGCCAGCCGCTCCCACGGGTCGGGGGCGAACTCGCGCATCGTCACCGACAGCCGGCCCGCGTGCGGGTTCCATGCACCCACGCGCACCTGCACCTCCTGGCCCTCCTGCAGCACGTCGGCGGCGTGAAATACCTCGCCGTGCTGGATCAGGTGGCCGATCGACACGAACGCCGGGTGGCCCGAGGCGAGGTCGAGCTCGGCGCCCGCCTTGCGCACCGTCGTCACCGTGCCCGTGGCC
>JAGIBJ010000080.1 GCA_017744415.1 Solirubrobacteraceae bacterium | reverse complement strand
CCTCATCCCCGTGCGTAACACGGGCACCGCCGACATCTCCATCACCGTCAGCAAGACAAGCGCGAGCTTCGGCTTGACCGGCCGTACCACCCGCACCATCAAGCCCGGGGCGTCGGAGAACTTCGGCGTCACGTTCGCGCCCCAGGCCCGAGGCCTCACCACCAGCACGATCACCGTGGGCGTCACCGGCCCGGGCAACACGTCGGGGCCGTTCTCCGTCGCCGTCAGCGGCACCGGCGTGAACGTGCAGGCGCTGAAGATCACGCCGCAGACGGCCCTCGACTTCGGCGACACGCTGCTCGGTGAGAGCACGGGCAGCTCGCTCCAGCTCGAGAACACCGGCGACCTTCCGCTGACCTTCGATAGCCCCTGGCTCGAGGGCGAGCCCTTCGTGGCCGGCGACCTTCCATCGCGCCTCGAGCCCGGCGCTTCGGCGACCGTGCACTTCACCTTCACGCCCGCCGAGCCCGGGGCGGCGACCGGCCTCTTCTCGTTCGTGACGAACGACCCGAACAATCTCGGCGTGTGGGTCGACCTCGTCGGCAACGGCGTGGCGCCCACGCCGACGCCGAGCCCCGAGCCGACGGCCACGCCGACGCCTAGCCCGACTCCGACACGGACGCCGAGCCCAACGGCCACGCCGACGCCTTCGCCCAGCCCGACAGCCACGCCTTCGCCGAGCCCGACGGCCACTCCGACGCCGACTCCGACGTCGAGCCCCACGGCAACGCCGACGCCGAGCCCCACGCCGGAGCCGGGCCCGAGCCTCTCCGTCGACCCGAAGTCGTTCCCACTCGGGACGATCGAGTCGGGTTCGGTGATCGTCAGGACGATCACGGTGACGAACACGGGCGCCGGCACGCTGTCCTATGCCGCGGTGGATCTCACCAACGAGTTCGCGACCCTCACCGGCCCGGCGGCGACGCTGGCCGCCGGCCAGTCGTCCGACCTCACGATCACGTTCCGCCCGGCCGACGCGTGGATCCGCCCGTCCTGGCCGCCGACCGCGGTGTGGACGATCGGCTTCGAGGTCGAGACGAACGCGGGCTGGATCTTCATTGACGGCTCCGCGCGGGTCGTCGCGTCGACCGCCACGCCGACGCCCAGCCCGAGCCCGACGGCAGCGCCGACGCCCAGCCCGACGGCGACGCCGACGGCAACCCCGACGCCCAGCGCCGCGGCGACCCCGACTCCGACGGCAACCCCGACGCCCGCCGTTCCGGCCGACCTGACCTACTCGAGCGGCGACGCCCAGGCCGCCGCCCCGGGGGCGGTGCTCGCGAAGGCCCTCACGGTGGTCGCGCGCGACATCGCGGGCAACCCGCTCCCGGGTGTGCCGGTGAAGTTCGCGGTGACCGCCGGATCCGCGACGTTCACGGGCGCGTCGACCCGCACAATCACATCGAACGCCGAGGGCTACGCCGTCGCCTCGCTCACAGCCGGGAAGACCGCTGGGCCGGTGCGCGTCGAGGCGACGATCCCAAGCCGGCCGGTCGTCGCCGCCGTGCACTTCGGCGAGTCGGTGAAGGCCGCAGGTGCGGCGAAGGCCGATCTCGCGGTGACGCTGAGCGGGGTGCCCGCGCAGCTGACGGTCGGGCAGACGGCGACCGTGACGATCAAGGTGAAGAACAACGGCCCGCAGACGGCGACTTCGCTGCGCACGATCCTCGACCCCGGCGCCGGGCTCGACGTGATCAGCGCGACGAACGGCTCGATCGCCTCGCTGGCGACGGCCGCCTCGTGGACTGCCTCGTCGCTTGCCTCCGGCAAGACCCTCTCCTACACGGCGCGGATCAAGGCGGCCTTCCGGCCGTGGTGCGGAACGGCTCGCGTGCGTGCGACCGCCGTCTCGGGCACCAACGATCCCGCCCTCTCGAACAACGCGCCGGCGCCGATCGTGAAGATCGTGCTGCCGGGCGGCGACATCGGGATCTCGTAGGCCGCTGGGCTCGGCGCGTCGTGGGGGACGCGCCGAGCCTGGCGTGAACTCCGCCGCGCCGTCGCGTGGCGTCTCGGCGCCGCGGGGTGCGGCGGCTAGGCCGCGAGCCGGTGCTCGGCGCCGCCTGACGGGCCGGTCTCGGCCCAGGCGGTGAAGGTCTTGATGGCCTCGGTGAGGTTGAGGGGGCCGCAGTCGATGTGGAGTGCGTGCTCGTCGCGCCACGCGTGGATCCAGTCGCTCTGCGTGCGCTCGATCGCGAGTTCGCGGAGGTCGCGCTCGGCGAGGTCGGTGCCGTCGAGCACGATCTCGAGGCGCCAGCCGGGCTCGTCGAGCGTGTCGATCTGGATGTCGTACGAGGTGGGCTGAAGCTCACCGTCGGAGTCGCGCAGGTACCAGTCCTGGAGACCGGCGAAGGGAAGCATCGAGGCCATGCACCGGTTTTCGCCCCATGCGCGACCGCTCCTCCCCGCCTCAACGCTTGATCGAGCCCACGGCCCGCCCGCAGCTGGTGCGCGGCGAACTGCGGTCGGCAGGGCCGCCTCGCGAGCGTACCTTCGGCGAATGGCTGAGGATCGTGCGCTGGCGGTGTTGGATGCGGTGGTCGGCGTGTCGGCGATCGGCGGCGCGACGTATGCCGTCGGCGGCGCGCCGCAGTGGCCGCGCGAGTGGCTCGAGGGCTCGCCGTTTCGTTCCTACCTCGTGCCCGGCCTGGTGCTCGGGCTCGTGCACGCTCCGCTCGACCTCGCCGCTGGCTACGCCCTCTGGCGGCGGCGGCCTGAGGCGACGGCGCTCGCGCTCACCTCGGGCGCCGTGCAGGTCGGCTGGATCGCGACGCAGTACCGGATCATCGGCCTGCGGAGCTTCCTGCAGCCGCTGCTCGGTGTCGTCGGCGTGGTGAGCCTCGCGCTCGCGGTGCGTCGCGCTCGCCGTGAGGGCTGCGATCGGCAGCGTGCCGCTTGAGCGGCCGGCCGTGAGCACCGATCGTCGGCGCGTCGAAGACCGGCCGTAGGCGCGTCAGGTGACCAGCCGTAGGCGCGTCAAGCGACGATCGGTTCACGCCTCCGCACGGAGCGTCGGGTCAGCGGCGCGCGGCCGTACCGGCGTTCAGGTGGCGGCGAGCCGAGCGGCGTGCTCGGCCTCGTGCTCGGCGACCTTGCTTGGTGAGTCGTCGAGCAGGTGCCAGCGCGTGGTGCGGCCGTCGGGGCCGGTGAGGGTGCCGAGGCCGAGCCCTTCGCGCAGGCGCTGGAGTGCGTCGTCGCGTTCCTCGTCGGTGACGGCGTAGAGCACTCGCACGTGCACGATCGCGCCGGCGTTCGGGTCGTGATGCCAGCTCGTGTGGTGCGGCGCGATCGGGCAGGGACCGTCGTGCTCCCAGTGCCCGCACAGCGCCACGGTGATCGCCCCGCCGATCGCGGCCGGGTCGCCCTGCCCGTCGACGCGCACGGTGGCGTTGTGCGCATGCGCAATCCGTCCATGCACCGCGGCTTAGACTAGACCACGAGCTAAGGCTGCGGCCGAAAGGGCTCGGCCGAAGGAAAGAGCGCCCGAGTACCGAGCGTTAGCGCCGCGCGACCTTGCTGATCGACATAGCTTGGGTAAGGCGCGCGGGTGACAAAGCGATCAGCAAGCCAATCGGCCACAGCCGAGTGGCGGAAACGGGAACGATCGAAGTCCGCAAGCAGGTCGGGGAGCCAGTGATGCCCGTGCTCGACATGCCCAAGCAGCATCTCGAGCTCGCCAAGGTTCATGACGATGGCCCTCTGCACGGGCGGAACGCCGGCTCGATCCGCCGGGTCGTAGCCCAGATGCGACCAGAGCATGGGCGTGACCATGACGGGATCTCCCGTCACGACCACGACTGGCCAGACGCGTTCGACTAGTCCGGGCGCAAGATCGGGCGTCGTTAGGTCGCCGGCGCAAAACGCCTCAGTCTGCGTGCCGAGTTGCTTGAGCTTTCGGCCTACGGCGCGATCGACGTAGTCAATAACACCCTCAGAGTCATCCGCGACTCGCGCTTCGTAACCCATGCGACCTGAATAGATCTCGACCAGAACCAGGTCGGAGCCGTAGTCGAGAACGACATCAGGGCTGCGGTGCCGAAGTTTGCCCACCTCGTACTCGAAATCGCCGTGAACTCGGAGCGCGTGCGCGTCGACCAGCCCCCGCTGCGACCCAACAAAGAGCCTGCGAACGGCTTCCTCGCCGATGGCACCTAGATACGTCAGGTACTGACGCGGCAGCTTCCGGCTATCCGCAGCATCCTTCGACTCTTTCCGCGCGGCCTCGAGCGCGCGGAAATGCCATCCGCTCGTGAGCCACGAAACCAGGGCGCGCGTCGACGTGAGCAACAGGTTGCCGGAGCCAAGAACTAGGAACGGGCGATGATCAAACTGCGCATGGCCCCATGCGACGTGCGACGGTGTCGCTTTTGCTCCGCCGAGGATGTCAGCGAGATACGCGCGCGTCGCGGAAAGGTGCTCTACTGCTCGCTCACTCGCGCTGGCGAGGTTTCCAGACATTAGAAACCCGGGCACTAGCTCGATCAAGCGTTCGCCGGCGCTGAGGCTCGGATCCAGCGCTTTGGTTGCCGCCGCGGCCGCAAGCCCGATCCCGAGCTGTTCGGCAAGGGTGAGACCGTAGTGGCGACTCATCCAGTCCTCAAGATCGCACCGTGCTGGGTGGTCGCGCAGCGCCCGTGAAGAGTGCACGTCCACGAACCAAGCGTGTGATCGAGCCGCGGCCTCGAATAGCCCGGGCCCGGAGCCCGCGACACCGTTGCGGACCAGGTACATCGCCCACTCAGACAGATCGGTCTCGTCTATCGGCGAGGCGTCCGGGAGCGCCGCACCGACAGTGACCAACGCCGTGGCAAGCAGAGCTAGCTGCTCGAAGTCCCGCTCGAGCGGGAGCGGTGCTGGCTCGTCGATCGCGAACACCACAACGAGTCGCTGCAAAGCCGTGAGAATCCGCGGGTCGAATACGAGATGCGAGTCGTCCTCGCGAACAAACGCCTCGACCTTCTTGTACAGGTCGGGCGAGAACACGTCTCTAGCCAGTGCGAGGTGATTCGTCCGATCTCGCTCGTGGTGAAAGAGGTGTGCCAGCATCAGACTTAGCACGCGCATCGTCGGCTCGAATCGGAGCCGCGACACGATTTCGACGACCGCGTCGAATGTCGCCGGGATGTTCACGCCGAGCGCCTCCGCCGTAACCGGAACGAAGACCTCCAGCTCGGGACCGCGCTCGAGGTCGGTCTCCGGCGTGTGGGGAACGAGCAGGCCCGAGTACCGGCGGAGGAACTGTTGATCGGTCTCTGGCGGGGTCTGGTCCATTGGCGCGAGTGTCGTAACGACGAAGGGCGCCCCTTGCGGGACGCCCTTGGGCTCAGCTACTCAGCTGTGGCTGCTGATCAACCACACCCCGTGTTGTTGCCGCAGCTCGGGCAGGTGTAGCAGGCGCCGGTGCGCTGCATGATGCCGCCGCATTGGTTGCAGGCGGGGCCGAGGTCGGCGCCGACGAGCTTGGCCGGGACGACCGGCGGCGTGTCGGTGATCGCGGCGGCCGCGGGGCGGACGGTGATCTTGGCCCCGGTGGCCTTGGGCGACGGCGTGAACTTGGGGGCACCGCTGGGGCCGGCGGTGTCGCCGCGGTTCTCCGGGGCGGCCTGGGTGGCCTCGTCCTTGGCGAGGACGGCCGCGGTACGGAGGCCGAGGGCCTCCTGGTGGTCGGCGGAGAGGAACCGCGAGGCGAGCCAGCGCATGAAGTAGTCCGGCATGGACTTCGCGAACGGGATCTCGGGGTTCTGCGTGATGCCTTCGGGCTCGAAGCGCATGTAGGCGAACTTCTCGACGAGGGTCTCGAGCGGCACGCCGTACTGCAGCGAGATCGAAACGGACGTCGCGAAGGCGTTCATCATGCCGCGCATGGTGGAGCCTTCCTTGCCGACGTCGGTGAGGAAGATCTCGCCGACGGTGCCGTCCTCGTACATGCCTGCCGTGATGTAGCCCTCGTGGCCACCGACGGAGAACTTGTGCGTGATCGACTGGCGCTCGCGGGGCATGCGGCGACGCGCGGGGCGGTCCTGCGAGGCGGCGACCGCTGCGGCGACCGCTGCGTCGAGCTCCTCCTGCGAGAACTTGCCTGCGGGGTTGCCGTCGCCGGCCTCCTCCTGGGCGTCGGTGCGCAGAGCCTGTGCCGTCTTGGACCCGTCGCGGTAGATGGCGAGAGCCTTCACCCCGAGGCGCCAGGCCTCGGTGTAGGCCTCCTGGATGTCCTCGATGGTGGCGTCGTTCGGCATGTTGACCGTCTTGGAGATGGCGCCGGAGAGGAAGGGCTGGGCGGCGCCCATCATCTTCACGTGGCCCATCGCCGAGATGGCGCGCTGGCCGACGGCGACGTCGAACACCGAGAGGTGCTCGCCCTTGAGGGCGGGCGCGCCGATGATCGTGCCGTGCTCGTTGATGTAGGCCTCGATCTGCTCGATCTCCTGGGGCTTGTAGCCGAGGGTCTCGAGGGCGAGCGGGACGGTGCGGTTGACGATCGTCATGGAGCCGCCACCGACGAGCTCCTTGTACTTGACGAGCGAGAAGTCCGGCTCGATGCCGGTGGTGTCGCAGTCCATGAGGAACGAGATGGTTCCGGTCGGTGCGAGCACGGTGGCCTGCGCGTTGCGGTAGCCGTGCTTCTCGCCGAGCTCGACGGCCTCGTCCCAGCTCCTGCGGGCGGCGGCGAGCAGCTCGCTGTCGGAGACCGTGGAGTCGTCGACGGCGTAGGCAGCGTCGCGGTGCTTGCGCATCACGGCGTTGTGCGGCTCGCGGTTCTCCTCGTAGCGCTCGTACGGGCCGACGGCCTTGGCGAGCTCTGCGGACTGGCGGTAGGCGCGGCCCGTCATGAGGGCGGTGATGGCGCCGGCGATGCCGCGACCCTCATCGGAGTCGTACGGCAGGCCGTTGGCCATGAGGTAGGCGCCGAGGTTGGCGTAGCCGAGACCGAGCTGACGGAACGCGCGGGCGTTGGCGCCGATCTCGGGGGTCGGGTAGCTCGAGGGACCGACGATGATCTCCTGCGCGAGCAGGACGATGTCGATGGCGTGCTCGTAGGCCTTGACGTCGAGCGTGCCGTCGGCGCGGCGGAACTTCATGAGGTTCAGCGACGCGAGGTTGCAGGCCGAGTCGTCGACATGCATGTACTCCGAGCAGGGGTTGGACGCGTTGATGCGGCCACTGTTCGGGCTGGTGTGCCAGTCGTTGATGATCGTGTCGAACTGGACGCCCGGATCGGCGCAGCGCCAGGCGGCTTCGCTGATCTCGCGGAGCAGCTCGCGGGCCTTGATCGGTTCACCGACCGGCTTGCCGGTGGTGCGGGCGAGGAGGTGCCAGTCGTCGTCGTTCTCGACGGCCTCCATGAAGGCGTCGGTGATGCGGACCGAGTTGTTGGCGTTCTGGTACTGGATCGACTTGAAGCCGTCGCCGTCGATCGACATGTCGAAGCCGGCGTCGCGGAGGGCCTGGGCCTTGTCCTCCTCCTTCGCCTTGCACCAGATGAACTCGCGGATGTCCGGGTGGTCGATGTCGAGGACGACCATCTTCGCGGCGCGGCGCGTCTTGCCGCCCGACTTGATGGTGCCGGCCCACGAGTCGGCGCCGCGCATGAACGAGACGGGCCCGGAGGCGGTGCCGCCCTTGGCCAGCGGCTCGTTGCTGCCGCGGATGTTGGAGAGGTTGATGCCGGAGCCGGAGCCGCCGCGGAAGATGCGGCCCTCGCGGGTGTTCCAGTCGAGGATCGACTCCATCGTGTCTTCGACGGAGAGGATGAAGCAGGCCGAGCACTGCGGCTCGTCCTCGAAGCCGACGTTGAACCAGACGGGCGAGTTGAACGCCGCGACCTGGTGAAGCAGGATGTGGGTGAGCTCAGCCTCGAAGGCGTCGCCGTCCTCGTCGCTGGCGAAGTAGCCGCGATCGCGGCCCCAGCCCGCGATCGTGCCGGAGACGCGGCTGATCATCTGCTTGACCGAACGCTCGCGCGAGTCACTGCCCAGCTGACCCCGGAAGTACTTCTGCGCGACGATGTTGGTCGAGTTCTGCGACCACGTGCTCGGGAACTCGACGCCGGTCTGCTCGAACGAGATCTTGTCGCCGAACCCGATGCGCGCGTCGCGGATCTCCCATTCCACGGAGTCGAAGGGATGCACGCCAGGCTTGGTGAACATCCGGGCAACGCGCATGGCCGTGCCGCTGCGGGGCTCCGTGTCGAGGGACGTCTGCGAGGTGGTCATGGGTACTGCTCTCCTACTGCTGGCGACGGAGTCAGCGTCGCCTTCCCGGTGGGGTCGGGTCTGGGTTCTGGCGGTGTCTCTCTGCGGGCTGAGCTCCCGTAGGGGGTAACACCTGATCCTTTCGCACCGGTCGGACGGAAAAGGCCCCGGGGCGGTCGGTGGATTCCTCTCGGGCACGGGCCGCCCTTCGGATTCCACGTCGCGTCTGGGGCCTGAGCCGAACGAGCCGTCGAACTGCTTTCGACGCTAGCGCCCTCGAACCGGTTTTGCGACCGCTGTCCCCGCTCCGAGCGGGTTTTGGATCCGAGCCCTCATGGCACGGAAAAATCGGAGATTGCGGACCGTCTGCAGACGCAGACCGATCGGACGGAACCGGACAGATGCGTATGGCCCCGACCGGGTCCGGGCGCGCCGCCGCGCTGGCCGTCTCGGCACGCCTGAACCCCCTCACCTACAGGTGCCGTGGCCGTGCGTGTCGCGTGGATGAGCTGGACTCCCTGCCGAGCCCCCACACGCGCCGATCAACGGACGCCCGTGAGGATCGGCGGGGGATTCAGATCGCCGCGCGGCGCGTGCAGACGCGGGCCGCTACCGCGTGCGCCGGAGGAAGTCGCGCATGTCGTCGGCGGTGCCACGGAGGCGTTCGCCGATGCGAGAGAGCGGTCCGGTGGCGGGTGCGGGAAGCGGCTCGCTGACGGGCGTGCGTACGCCGAGTGCGCGCATGAGTGCAGCGATGGCGACGAGGAGGATGGCGATGAGCGAGGCGATGAGCGCGCCGAGGCGGAGTGGCTCGAGCGGGACGTCGGGTTCGGTGAGTCGGGCGACGCCGCGGATCGGCTGCTGCTCGGCGCCGGGGCCGGGGGCGAGGTAGCCGGGCGGGACGGGCGTGGTGCCCTGGACGGCGCCGGTGGCCCCCGCATCCGGCGTGGTGGCGGTGGTGTCGGGCGTCGTGGCTTCGGCGCCGGGTTCGACGGGTGTGCCGCCGAGGAGGTCGGCGATGTCGTCGGGGCTCGTCGGCAGGCCCTCATCGCCGGTGGACTGCGCCGCGGAATCCTCGAGGGGAGCGGACGGGAGGCCGGGCAGCTCGGAGCCGTCGGGGAGGGTGGTCGAATCCTGCGCGCCGGCGACGCCGGGCGTCGAGAGGGCGAGGAGCGCGGTGAGCACGAGCGCGAGGGAGGGCAGGCGGTACGGCACCGCCCGGACCGTACCACCCGTCCTCGCGGGCATCGGCCGATACGATCGCCGCTCATGGCCTTGGCCGAGCAGCTCTCCGTCGACCGTCTCCGCGGTGCCGCCCGCAATGGGCTGCGCCGGCCGGCCCGCGGGATCGCGCGCGCCCGGGCGCGCGCGACCGCTTCTGGCGCCCGTTCGCAGGCGACGACGGCCGCAGGGGCTGTGGGCTTTGCGACGATCGTCGCGCCGTGGCTCTTCGTGGTGCTCGCGCGCGCGACGGATCCGAAGGTCGGCCGCGGGCTGATCGTCGCCGATCCTTGGTCGCTGCTCGCGCCGTCGTGGGGCGCCTGGGCGCTCACGGGCCTGCTGCTGGTGGCGGTGGGCGCACTCGTCCTGTGGGCCCGCCAGCGCCTCCCCGCGCCCGATTTCTCGCGGACGACCGTGGTCGCCTTCGGTTCGCTCATTGCGTTCGCGGCGTGGTGCGCGGTGTCGGTGTTCCTCTGGTCGACGAGTCCGAGCGGGGCGTGGCGCTGGACCGTGATCGCGTTGGTGCTGATCGTCGCGGCCGTGCTCGGCCTCGTCGCAGGCGCCCAGCCGGAAGGCCGGCGCGGGATCGTCTTCGGCCTGATCGCGACCGGCACGCTCACGGCGCTGATCGGCCTCACCGACCTGCTCGCGTTCCCGGGCGACGCCCGACGCGTGCTCTCACCACTGGATCCGACGGCCACGGGCGGTGTGATCGCCCTCGGCACGCTCGCCGCACTCGCGCTCGATCAAGGCGAGCACCCGCAACGCCGCCGCTGGCTGCGGGCTGCCGCGACCGTCGGCATCGCGGCCGTCGTGCTCTCGGCATCGCGCGGCGCCGTCGGCATGCTCGTGTTCGGGGTCGTGCTGCTCGCGCTGCGTGGCACGCCGATCGGGTGGCCGCTGGTGCAGGCGGTGGGCGGTGCGCTGCCCGCGGTGGCCACGGCGCTGCTGGGCTCCGGCGTCGCCCGCGAAGGCAGCGCCGACACCACCGGGCGTGCGCTCGTCACCTTGCTGCTCGTCGGCGGCGTGTCGCTCGTGGCGTGGGCCGCCGCTCGCGACACCGGCGCCCCGGCGGAGTTGGGGCGCTGGGCGGGTGATCGCCGTGTGCAAGGCGGAGCCGCGCTGGTCGTGGTGCTCGCGGTCATCGCGGTGTTCGCCTCCGGCGATGGTGGCCTGCGGGGCGCATGGGATCGTACGAGTGGCGCGTTCGAGGCGCGCTCGATGCCCGGCCAGCCTGCCGACTCGACGCGCCTGTGGTCGGGGACGAGCGATGGCCGGCTCTGGCGTTGGCAGGCCGCGCTCGACGCCTACCAGCAGAGCGGCGACCCGGTGCGGGGCCTCGGCCCCGGAACGAGCGCGCAGGTGCTGCGTCGCTACCGCCGCGACCCCACGCCTACCCTCACCGTCCCGAGCGCTCCGGTCGCACTGCTCACCGAGAGTGGCGCCGTCGGGCTCACGCTCGCGCTGATCGGTCTGCTGGGCCTCTCGCTCGCTGCCCGCGCCGAGCGCCGCCGTGCACCTCGCAGCGACGGCGCGATCCTCCTGACGATCGGAAGCGTCGTCGCCGTGCATGCGCTCTTCAATGACGACCACCTCCAGCCCCTGCTGATGATCCCCGCTGTCGCGTGCGTCGCCGCGATCGCCAGCCGGCAGACGATCGAGCAGCAGATCGCACCTCCTCCTTCTCCCGAGCAGCCTCCGGGCAAGCGCACGCTCGCGACGGCGGTGGGTGCGGCGCTGGCGTTCGCGATCGCCGCGGGCGCGCTCGTGCCAGCGCGTGCGCAGCTGCGCGCCCGCGAGGCCGAGGCGGCACTGCAGAAGGGTGGTGCTGGCGGTCTGCGCGATGCGGCACTGTTCGCCAGCCAGGCGTCGCAGCTCGATCCGCTCAGCTTCCAGGGCCCCGCGATCGGATCGCAGGCCGCGCTCGCGCTGCAGCGCTGGACCGAGGCGCGCCGTCTTGCCCTGCGCGCCGTCAAGCTTGCGCCGGAGGAGGCGAGCGCGTGGCGGGCCGTGGCCTACGTCGCGCTCGCCGAGCACGATCGTCCTGGTGCGCGCACCGCGGCACGCAAGCTCCTCGAGCTCGATCCGGCCGCAGGTTCGACGCGCGACATCGCCGTCGCCGCGACGCTCGAATCGGCGCCGGCCGAGTCGTCGCCGACGGCCATCGGCACGCCGCTCACCGCTCAGGGCGGCTGAGCCTCGCGCTGAGGCGAAGCCTCAGCGTGGCCGCTCGCTGACGCGAAGCCTCAACGGGGGCCGCTCGCTGACGCGAACCCCTCAGCGTGGCCGCTCGCTGACGCGAAGCCTCAGCGTGGCCGCTCGCTGACGCGAAGCCTCAGCGCAGGAACCGGCGGCGGCTCTTGAAGCGCTTCGCGCCCGCTGAGTCGTCAGGGCCGAACGTGGGCGGGAGTGCCCGGCCGGGGCCGCTCGTCGGAGCAGGGGGCGTCGGGCCCGTGGGCGGCGGGGGCGGGCCTCCACCGTCGTCGGGATCGTCGTCGTCCTCTTCGTCGTCGGGCGGGAGGAGGTCGTCGTCGCGGAGCTCCTCGGGCACGATCCAGGTGTCGGTGTGCACCTCATCTTCGTGCTCGTCGACCGGCGTTTCCGGCTCGAGTGCGGGCTCCTCCGCATCGAGCTCGGCCTCGAGCTCCGCAGACTCCTCAAAGTCGGGGTCGAACTCGCCGTCCGGCTCCTCGCGGTCATCCTCGGGCTCGTCCACGGCGAGCTCCCCCTCGAGGTCGGCGTCGACCGGCAACTCCTCGTCGAGCTCCGGCTGCACCGATGCGGCCGGCGGCGGAACGGCCGGCTCGGGCTCGCGCTCCTCGAGCACGGCCTGGAACTCGGCGATCTCGCGACGCAACTCGTCGAGCTCCACGCGCAGGGCATCACGATCGGCAGCCGTCGCCAGCAGCTCCTCCTGGATCTCGGCGAGCGAGCGCTCGCGCAGCTCGAGCTCGGCGCGCGCCCGGGCGAGCTCGTCGCCGACGACCGCGGCATGACCGAGCTCTTCGCGCAGCTCCGCCTCCTGGCCCGAGGCGTCGCGGTGACGACGCTCGAGCTCGGAGTAGCGCGCCTCAAGGTGCTGGAAGGCCTCCTGAGCGGTATCGAGCTCGATGCGGAGCTGCCGGCGCTCGCGTTCGGTCTCCTCGGCGCCGCGCAGCTCGGCCCGCGCACGTTCCCGCTCGAGCTCCAGCTCGGCGATGCGGTCGCCCTGGCGCGCCACCTCGACGCGCATCGTCTGCAGCTGCTCCTCGGCTTCCTTGCGGGCCTCCTCGACCTCCGAGATCCGGCGCGCACGCTCATCCGACTTGCTCGCCGCGCCGTCGCGCTCGGCGCGCAGGGTGGCCAGCTCGTCGCCGAGCTCATCGTGAAGGGCGTGCGCGGCCTCGAGGTCGTCGCGCATCTTGCGCGACTCGGCCCGCTCCGCATCCTGGGCGCGCTGCAGCCGCTCGAGCTCCACCTCGCGCTCGGCGAGCGTGGCCTCGAGCTCACCCCGGCCCGAGTCGATGCGTGAGAGGCGCTCCTCGAGCTCGCGGATCCGCGACGTGAGCTGATCGACGCTGCGCTCGTGCGACTGCTCCTCCTCGCGAGCGGCCGACGCACGCTCCTCGAGGGCGGTGGTGATCTGCTCGGCTCGGGTGCGGGCCACGTCGCGCTCGGTCTTGAGGGCGTCGGCGCGGGCCTCCGCGGCCTCCTGCGCCGCAAGGGCCTCGGCGAGCTCCTCCCGTAGCCGGACATCTTCGGTGAGCTGCGCCTGCGCGCGTTCGCTCAGCTCCTGGAGCCGCCGCTCGAGCTCACCGATCGACGCCTCCCGCTCGGCGCCCGTGGTCGTGGCCGCGTCGCGCTCGGCACGCGCCTGGTGGAGCTGCCGCTCAAGGTCGGTGATGCGCTCGCGGGTCTGCTCGAGGGCCTCGTCGGCGGCTGTCATCGCGGCGAGCGCGCGGGTGTCGGCGGCCTCGGTGGCATCGGCGAGCGCCTGCTGCTGCGTCGCCACCTGCTGGTCGTGCTGGTCGATGAGCGCCGCGATCCGGTTGGCGTGCTCCGCCTCCAGCGAGGCGCGGAGCGCGGCCAGCTCGTCGACGCGCCGCCGCTCGGCCTCGCGCTCGAGCTCGGCGAGTTGCTCGGCGTGGCTGGTGGCGAGGGTCTCCGCACGCTCGTCGCTGTCGGCGCGCAGCTCGGCGACGCGCTCGCGCAGCTCGTGCTGACTGCGCTCCCGCAGCTCTTCGAGCTCGGCGAGCACCTCGGCCACGCGCGCCGTATGGGCCTGCTCGAGCGACGCCACGCGTTCGCGGTGTTCGATGGCGGTGCGCTCGATCATCGCCTCCAGCTCCGCGCGCTCCGCCATCGTCTGGCCGCGCAGCTGATCTGCGCTCGCCCCCAACTCGGCGTGGCGGGCACCAAGCTCGGCGAGCTGCTGCTCGAGTTCCTCCACATCGCTGGATCGCTCCGAGAGCGCCGCGTCGCGCACCTGCAGATCGGCGGCGACGCGATCGAGCTCGCCCTGCAGCTCCGCGACGCGCGCAAGATTGGAGGCCGCGAGCGCCTGGCTCTCCTCGAGGCGCGCCTCCAGCGCCTGGCGAGCCTCGTCGAACTCCGTGGTGACGCGGTCGCGGTCGAGTTCCACGGCCCGCAGGCGCTCCTCGAACTCCGAGCGCACGGCGAGCAGGCCGGATGCGGCCTCCTGTTCGAGCTGCTCCTGGCGGGCCGCAGCCGCCTCCACCTCGGCGCCACGCTCGGCCGCGGACGCTCGGGCCTCGTCGGCCTGCAGCTGGATCGCGGCGAGGCGCATCTCGAGGTCGGCGATACGCTCGGTGGCGTCGGCGGCAATGCCGTCGCGGTCGGCCTCGAGGTGGCGGATCGCATCGCTGTGCTCGGCGCGCAGCGCGGCGACCTCCTCGGCGTGGGCGCTCTCAGCCCGCTCGATTGCCTCGCGGTGCTCGGCCGTCACCGCGCTCAGGCGCTCCTCGGCCGCCTCGCTGGCGGCGGCGATGGCGACGTCGGCGCGGTGCTGGGCCTCGGCGAGTTCCAGGGCGGCGGCTTCGGTGGCCGTCGCGGTGTCGACCTCGCGCGCAGCGAGCTGCTCGCGAAACTCCACGCGCGAGGCCTCGAGCTCGGCCCGCAGCGTCTCGAGCGCAGCGCGATGCTCGTTGGCGGCGAGCTCGATCGCGTCGTGGTGGGCGGCGACGAGCTGCTGGCGCTCGAGCTCGGCCTCGGTGGCGGCCTGCGTGATGGCTCGCGCATGCTCAGCCTCGAGCTCGGCGCGCACGGTCTCGAGCTCGGCGCGTACGGTCTCGAGCTCGGCCTGGACGGTCTCGAGCTCGGCGCGCACGATCTCGAGCTCGGCCTGCAGCGCGGTCGCGCGGGCCAGGTGCTCGGCGGCGAGCGCCCGGCTCTCGTCGAGCGCGTCGGCCTGGGTGGCGGCGGCCTCATTGAGCGCGGCGACGTGGCCCGTCGTCGCCTCGTCGAGACTCTGGGCGAGGGCGTCGCGGTCGGCGATCGCGGCGGCAAGCACGTCTCGCAGCTCCTCGAGCTCGGCCGCGAGCTGGTCGGCGTCGGCACGGCGGGCGTAGAGCGTCGCGAGCTCCTCATCCTTCGCCGCGATCGCAGCGGCCGACTCGGCACGCAGCTCCTCGAGCCGCTCCGCCTGACCGGCCTCGAGCGCGGCGATACGCATGTCGCGCTCCGCGTGCGCGGCCTCCAGCTCGCTGGCCTGCTCGACGCGCATCGCTTCGAGCTCGCTCGTGAGCTGCGACCGCGTCGCCTCGAGCTCGTCGGCGTACTGGGAGCGCATCGCGTCGAGCTCGCTGGCTTGCTGGGAGCGCAGAGCGTCGAACTCGCCAGCTTGCCCCGCCTGGACCGACTCGAGCTGCGCCCGCAGCGTCTCGACCTCGTCGCTGTGGTCGGCCAGCGCCGCCTGCAGCTGCGCCTGCAACGCCTCCAGCTCGCTCGCGTGCGCGCTCTGGAGCGAGCGGAGCCGCTCGTCGTGCTCGCTGCGCATGGCCAGCAGGGCGGACGCACCCGACTCCTCGAGCTCGTCGCGCAGCTGAGCGATCTCCTGTTCCCGGTCGGCGTGGGCCGCTGCGACCGCGCGCTCGGCAGCCTCGATGCGGGCGGTCGCCTCGGCCAGTTCGGCGTCACGTCCGGATGCCGCCTCGGCGAGCGCCGTCTCGCCCACGGTCTGCGCCTCCGCGAGCGCCGCCGCACTCTGGGCGCGCAGCTCAGCGAGTTGGACCTCGTGGGCCGCCTGGAGCTCGGCGATACGCTCCTCGTGGGCCTCTGCGAGCGCGGCGATGCGCGCCTCGTGCTGCTCGTCGAGCGCCGCTGCACGCTCGTCCCCGAGCTCGACCTGCTGCTCGAGCACTCGGATGCGGGCGGCGTACTCCTGGGCGAGCGCGGCGAGCTGGGCGTCGTGTTCGCTGCCACGCTCGGCTTCGGCGGCTGCATGGGCGGCGAGGGTGTCGCGCAGGGTCCCAAGCTCATGGTCGCGCTCCGCGATGGCCGAGTCGCGCGCGGCCACCTGTGCCTCGCGCTCGGCGATGGCAGCATCGCGCTCGGCCAAGGCGGCATCGCGTTCGGCCACCTCTGCGTCGCGCGCGGCCAAGGCGGCATCGCGTTCGGCCACCTCTGCGTCGCGCGCGGCCAAGGCAGCATCGCGATCGGCCAAGGCGGCGTCTCGCTCGGCGAGCTCGGCCTCACGCTCGGCGAGCCCGGAAGACTGGAGCTCCTGGCCCGCGAGGAGGCGCTCGCGATCGGCCGCGTGCGAGGCGCGGAGCTCCTCGAGCTCGCCCGCGTGCGAGGCGGCCTGCGCCTCGGCGCGGAGTACCGACGTCTCGAGCTGGGCGAGCGCCTCGGCGAGCTCGCGCGACGCGGCGTCGCGTGCCTGGGCGAGCTCGGCGGCATGGGCAGAACGCACGTCGTCGAGCTGCGCTTCGTGGGAGGCGCGGAGCTGGCTCACCTGTGCCTCGGCCGCGTCCTGCGCCTCGGCGATGAGCGCTTCGGCGGCGGCGCGGGCCTCGATCACCTGCTCGTCGGCGGCGTCACGCGCCTCGGCAACCTGCCGCTCAGCGGTCTCGCGGGCATCGGCGACCTGCACCTCGGCCATCTCACGCGCCTCGGTGAGCTCGCGCTCGGCATCGGCGCGCACCTGGAGGAGCTCTGCGTCGGCCTCGGCGCGCGCGGCCTCGACGGCGATCTCGGCCTCGGTGCGGGCCTGCTCGACCGCGGCCTCAGCCTCGGTGCGGGCCTGCTCGACCGCGGCCTCAGCCTCAGCGCGTACCGCCGCGAGCTGCGCATCGGCTTCAGCGCGTGCTGCCGCGAGCTCCGCGTCGGCTTCGGCACGGGCCGCGGCGAGCTGCGCATCGTGCTCGGCGCGTAGGCCGGAGAACGAGCGGGCGGAGACGGCCGAATCGGCCTCGGCCTGCGCCTGCACCTGCGCTGCGGCGCGCTCGGCGGTCTCAAGGCGCGCTTGGAGCTCGGCGACCGCCGCATCAGCGCTCGACTCGGCCTCGGCGACCGCGGCGTCGGCGGCCTCCTGCGCCTCCGCGACCGCAGCTTCGGCGGCCTCCTGCGCCTCCGCAACGACGGCTTCGGCGCTCCGGCGGGCCGCGGCGACCTCGGCCTCGGCGGCCTGCCGGGCCGCCGCGACCGCAGCTTCGGCGGCCTCACGCGTCTCGGCGATCTCGGCATCGGCGGCCGCACGCGTCTCGGTGATCTCCGCCTCAGCGGCCGCACGCGTCTCGGCGATCTCCGCCTCAGCGGCCACACGGGCTTCGGCGATCTCCGCCTCAGCGATCTCGCGCGCCGCGGCGATCTCAGCATCAGCCGCCTGGCGGGCCTCGGCGGCGCTCGCCTCGGCGCGGGCGTTAGCCTCGGCGACCTCGGCGGCAGCGGCCTCCTGCAGCTCGGCGAGGCGGGCCTCCGCATCGGCACGCGCGGCGGCGAGCCGCGACTCGGAGTCCTGCTGGGCGGCGATCAGACGCGCGGTGGCGGCCTCAACCTCGTCGGCTGCGGTGCCGCGCAGGGCAGCGATCGTGTCGTCGGCCTCGGCGCGCGCGGTCGTGAGTTCGGCCTCGTGCGCGGCGCGTGCGTGCTCGAGTTCCGCGAGCAGGCGCGCTCGCTCGGCCTCCAGCTCGGTCTGAAGCGCAGCGGTGCGCTCCCGCGTCTCCGCCCGGGCGGCGTCGAGCTCGGCGTTCAGCGCGGCCTCGCGCTCCTCGGCGTCGGCGCGCGCGGCGGCGAGCTGCGCGGCGAGTGCGGCCTCGCGCTCCTCCGCCTCGGCTCGGGTGGCCGTCAGCTCCTCATGGAGGGCCGTCTCCCGCTGCAGCGCGGCCGACTCGCTGGCGGTGAGTTCGTCGTGCGCCTCCGACAGCAGCGCGCGGCGCAGCTCGACGAGCGCCTCGGCGGCCTCGGTGGCAGCCTGCTCGGCCTCGGTGCGGGCGGCGGTGAGCTCGGCTTCGTGCTGGCGGCGCAGCTCGGCGACGGCCTGCTCGTGACGCTCCACCGCGGCGATGTATTCCTGGGCGGCGGCGGCCTCGGTGCCACCGAGCTGGGCGTTGATCTCGGCCAGCGCCTGCTCGTGGTTGCGGCGCTCGACCTCCCAGCCGACCTGCGCTGTCTCGAGCCGGGCGCGGTACGACGCCTCGGCATCCTCGGTCGCTTTGGCGATGCGCGCCTCGGCGCCCTCCACCGCGGCCTGCGCCTCGGCGAGGGACGCCTCATGCTGGCGGCGCAGCTCGGCGATCACCTGCTCGTGCTCGCGGCGCTGCGCGGCAAGCTGCGCGGCAGCCTCCTCGGCGGCGTCGCGCAGTGCGGCGGCATCGGTGGTGTGCGCGGCGCGCAGCTCGAGGATCTCCTCGGCCCACGCCGTCTGCAGCGACTCGGCCTCGGCCGACCGCATGCTGCGCTCGCGCTCCAGCGCCACTTCGTGCGCTGCCTCGATCTCCTCGATGCGCTTGGCATGCGCCGCACGGAGCTCAGCGATGGTTCGGTCTTGCTCGGCTTTGGCGCCCGCGAGCGCGGTCTCATGCGCCTCGGCGAGCTCGGCTGCCTCGCGCTGGGCGTCACCGACGCGCGCCTCCTGTTCGAGCGCCTTCGCTCGGAGTTCGGCCACCAGTTGGGCGGCGGCCTGCTGCTCGGCCTCGAGCTCCTGGACGTGCTCGGCCTGGAGTCGTTCGAGGCGACGGGTGGCCTCTTCCGCGGCGCTGGCGAGCGCCTCGTCGTGGGCGGCGCGAGCGGCGGTGAGCTGGTCGGCGGCGGCGTCCTTCGTGCGCTCGAGCTGAACCTCGAGCTCGGTGATGCGCTCGCGCAGGGTGGTCTCGACGGCCTCGACCGCGAACCGCAGCGCTTCTTCGTGCTCGTCGCGCAGGCGCGGTAGCTCGGCGGCCTGCGCGTCGCGCTCCTGCTCGGCCTCGGCGATCCGCGCTTCGGCCTCAGCCTTCGCGTCCTCGAGCGCCGCGGTGAGCTCGAGCCGTACGGATTCGACGCGTTCGTCGGCCTGGAGCTGAGCCTCCGCGACCGCGAGATCGGCCTGCTGCTCGGTGCGAGCGATCGCCTCCTCAGCCTCCTGGCGTGTGGCGGCGAGCGCTGCGGCGTGGGCGGTGCGCGCCTCCTCGAGTTCGGACTGCAGCGCGAGCTCGCGCTCGCCGGCGTCGCTCTGGGCGTGGCGCAGGGCGGCGCGGAGGCTGTCGGCCTCGGATTGCGCGGCCGCCGCTTGCGCAGCCGCCTCGGCGCGCACCTGCTCGACGGCCTGCTCGCGTGCCTCGGCAAGCGCCGCGCGCTCACGCTCAAACTCCGCCGCCTGCTCCTCGCGGGCCGCGACGGCGGCCGCGCGCTCACGCTCAAACTCCGCCGCCTGCTCCTCGCGGGCGGCAAGGCCGGCCCCGCGCTCACGCTCGAGGCGGGCCTCGTGCTCGGCGGCCGTCGCCGCCTGCCCCGCGCGCTCGCGCTCGAGCTGCTCGGCATGCTCCTCCCGGAGGGTCGCGACGCGGCGGTCGTTCTCGTCGCGCAACGCGGCGAGCTCGGCGGCGGCAGCCTCCTGCGCCGCCTCGAGGTCGGCTCGAAGTGCGCTGATCTCGGCCGACGACGACTGGCGCACGGCATCGCGTTCGGCCTCGAGCTCGGCGACCCGCGCGGCGTGGCGCTCCTCGGCCTCTGCAATCAGCGTGGCGTGCGCGGCGGCAAGCTCTGCATGCGACGCCTCGCGCCCGTCCTCGAACTCGGCGAGGCGCGCCGCGTGGCGCTGCTCCACCTCGGCAAGGGCATGGACGTGGGCGGCGTCGTGAGCCTGGAGCTCCTCCGCGTGCTGGGCGCGCAGCTCTTCGAGCGCGACCTCACGGGCGGCGCGCTCGGCGGCGAGCTCCTCCTCGGCGGCCTCCTGCAGCGCGAGGAGCCGGCGGGCGGCCGTCTCGCGCTCCTCGGCCAGCGCGGCCTGCACCTGCTCGACCTGCTCGGCGCCGCGAGCGCCGGTCTCGGCGATCTGCGATTCGAAGGCCGCGAGGCGCTCCTGACTGGCGAGCTCGGCGGCGGCGAGCTGCTCGGCGAACTCGGCCTCGCGGGCCTCCGCCTCCGCGGCACGGGCGACGAGCTGGGCACGAGCCTCTTCGAGCTGCGCACCGAGCGAGGCTCGCACGTCGGCGAGCTCGCGGTCAATCTCGGCGGCGCGGGCGCGAGCCTGCTCGAGGTCGGCGCCGGCGCGGGCGCGGGTGGCAGCGAGTTCGGAGGTCGCCTGAGCCTCGAGATCCGCGAGCTGCGCGGCGGAAGCCTCCTGGAGGCGGGCGAGTTCATCGGCGCGATCCGCGGCGATACCGCGGGCGGCGCGAAGCTCCTCCTCGAGCTGCTCGGCCCGGCCTTCGCCAGCGGTGCGCACCTCGGCGAGCTCGCGCTCCAGCGCGTCGACCTGCGCCGCCTCCTGGCGCAGCAGCTCCATCTCGCGCTCGAGCGCGATGGCGTTGTCCTTGGCGGTGCCGAGCTCCTGCTGCAGTTCGCCGACCCGAGCCTGGGAGCTCTCGAGTTCTTCCTGCTGCGCGGCGCTGCGGCTGAGCTCGAGCTCGAGCTGCTCGAGCGCCTGGCTGAGCTGGTCGTGCAGGCCCGCAAGCTGTTGCTCGGCAACCTGGCGCCGCGACTGCTCGTCCTGCAGACGCGTGACGACCTCCGACACGTCGCCCGCCTGCTCGCGCAGCGCGCGGAGTTCGGCGTCGAGTGCGCGGGCGTGTTCGCTGGAGTCCTCACGGGCAGCCTCGAGCGCCGCGATCCGCGCCTCGCGCTCGGCGATCCCACGGCGCAGGGATTCGCTTTCCGCCTCGCCAGCGTCGCGTGAGTCGCGGGCCGTCGCGAGCTCGGTCTCCAGTTCGGTGACGCGCGCCTCCGTCTCGGCGCGCAGCCGCTGGATGACGACCTCGAGCGCACGCGTCGCGTCGGTCGCCTCCTCCTCGACGGCCTCACGCGAGGCGATCTGCGCGGCGAGCTGCTCACGGAGGTCGGCGCCCTCGGCGGTGGCGGTGTCGAGCCGTGCGCGGAGGGTGTCGAGCTCGGCGCGCAGCTCGGCGCTCGCGCTCCGCTCGCCTTCGAGCGCACCGGCGGCCTCGGCGACACGCTGATCGGCTTCGGCACGCTCGGTCGCGAGCCGGTGCTCGAGCGCGGCGAGCGCCTCCTGCTCGGCCTCCTGCTGCTCGGCGAGCGCCTGCTCAGCCTCATCGGCGCGGGCCCGAGCGGCGGCGAGCTCCCCGTCGAGGTTGGCGAGGCGCACGGCAAGCTCCTCGCTGCCGGCGGCCTGCTTGGCGGAGCGCTCGAGCAGCTGCTCGAGTTCGGTGTTGGCGTCGCCGAGCTGGGTGCGGAGGTCGTCGACGTCGGCGGCGAGCTGCTCGGCCACGCCGTCGCGCTGCTCGAGGCGCTCGCGGGTCGCGTCGAGCTCGGCCTGCACGTCGGCGAGCGCGCGGCGCACCTCGTCGCGCTCCGCGATCGCATCCGCGGAGAGCGCGCGGGCATCGAGCAGCTGCGCCTCGAGATCGGTGCGTACCACCGACACGTCGCCTGCGGCATGGTCGAGCTCGGCTGAGAGGCGCTCGACGGTGGCCTCTGCCGTCCCGAGGCGGTCGAGAAGCTCCTCGCGCTCGCGGCTGAGCTCGAGGCGGCGCGTCGTCGCTGCCTCGATCTCGGCCTGCAGGGCGCTGATCTCGTCACGCTGGCCGGCGAGCTGCGACTGGACCTGCTCGCGCGCGGCGAGTTGATCGGCAAGGCGCGCGGTCTGCTCCTCCTGCGCGGTGCGTTCCTGTTCGAGGTCGTCGCGCAGCTCCGCGATCTCGCGGGTGCGGCGCTCGAGCTCGGCGCGCAGCTCGCGCACCTGCGACGCCTTCGACTCCTGGGCGAGCTCGAGATCGGCGGCGGTCTGCGCCCGCTCGCGGACGGCGGCCTCGCGCTGGGCGTCGGCCTGCTCGCGGGCGGTGATCGCCTCGCGCATCTGATCGAGCGCGTCGTCAAGCTGTCCCTTGAGCCGGGCGAGCTCGCCGGCCTGGCGCTTGCGATCCTCGGATTCCCGAGCCGACGACTCGCGGAGCGCCTCGAGCTCGCCGGTGAGCTCAGCCTCGCGGATCCGCGCGTACTCGGTCTCTTGCTCACGGTCGGCGCGGAGTTCCGCGGCCTCCTCCTTGGCGACCTCGGCATCCGCCACCGCCTCGCCGAGCACGGCCTGCGCATCGGCGAGCTGGGCTCGCAGCGCCTCGGCCTCCTCGGCCCGCCCGGACTGCTCCGCCTCGAGTGCCGCGCGAAGCGTCTGCAGCTCCTCGGTGGCTTCGGCGGCCTGCGCGCGGATGGCGCTCAGCTCGGTCTGCAGGAGCTCGCGGTCGTCCTCGAGCTCCGTGCGTGCGGCGTTCCACGCCTCGGCCTCGCTCCCGGCCTGCTCGACCTGGCGGCGCAGCTCGGTGAGGTCGCTCTCGAGTTCCTTCGAGGCACGCTCGGCGGTGAGGGCGCGCGTCTCGAGTTCGGCGAGCTGCTGGTCGCGGAGCGTGAGCTTGCGCTCGAGCTCGGTCTTCTCGCCACGGGCGGTGCGCTCGAGCTCGCGAGCCGACTCTTCCGCGCGCGTGGCGGCGTTGGCGCGCTCGATGGCGGCATCGCGATCGCGGGTGGCCTGACCGGCGAGCTCCTCGGCGTGGCTGATCTCGCGCTCGGCGCGGCGGCCGGCCTCCTCGGCGGCGTTCAGGCCGTCGCGGGCGATCTCGAGCGCGCGCTCGGCCGCCACGGCTCGCGCTTCGAGCTCGGGCAAGCGCGCGAGCTGGCGGCGCATCTGGTCGACGTCGACGAGCCCCGACTGCGCATCGCGAAGGTCTCGCTGCAGCTCGGAGAGGCGCTTCTCGTATCCGGCGATCCGCTCGCGGGCCTCGGTGGCCTCGCGGTGGGCGTTGTCGCGGAGGTCGCTGAGCGTGCGTTCCACGTCCCTGCGCGCGTCGCGCTCGCGCGCGAGTCGCGAGGCGAGCTCGGCCTGGGCGCCGCCCAAGCCCGGGGCGGTACTGCCGGGTTGCGGCGCGGGGAAGCGTGCGGCTCCCGCCGCGGGGACGGCGCTGCTGGCGGTGCCGGTGCGGGCGGAGTCGGCGAGACGGCGCGAGGCCGGTACCGGCTCGGCGGGCCGTGGGAGATCGATGATCGTCTCGCCGAGGCGTGCGGCGAACGCGAGCTTGCCGCCGGAAAGCACGTCGTCGGGCACCGAGAACGCGACGCGCCAGATCCGCTGCCCGGGCGTCGGGATGCCCGTGCCGGCGCCGGATGCCGGCGGGAACGTGAAGTCGCGGCGGCCGTCGTCGATCACCAGCTCGGGCGATCCGAGACCGCTGAGATCGCCGGTCCACCGGCCTTCGAGGCGAAGCGTCACCCACCCGGGTGCGCCGGGGAGCCGCTCGAAGCTGTCGACTTGGACGTCGGCCATCGCCTAACCGCTGGTGGCGGCGGCCTCCAGCAGATCGGCGGTGGCATCCCACGCGAGGCGCACGACATCGTCCGGCTCGCCCGACGCGTCGACGGCACGCACGCGCTCCGGCGCCTCGGTGAGCAGCTGCTCGTAGCGCGCCTCGGTGCGGGCGAACATCGCCTCGCCGGCTTGCTCGAGGCGATCGGCGGCCTCTCCGCGGTGGTCCATTCGACCCGCGCGTACGGCTGCGGGGGCGAGCAGCAGCAGGGTGCGGTCGGGCAGGAGCCCACCGGTGGCGATGGCGTTCGCGGCGCCCGCCGTGTCGTCGCCGAGCTCGCGGCCGGCGCCCTGGTAGGCGAGGGTGGAATCGACGAAACGGTCGAGCAGCACCCACGTGCCCTCGTCCAGCGCTGGCCGCACGACGGTGTCGACGAGCTCGGCGCGCGCTGCCGCGAAGAGCAGCAGCTCGGTGCGCGGCTCCAGCGTGCGCGACGGGTCGGCGAGGAGCCCGCGGATCTGTTCGCCCACGGCCGTTCCGCCCGGCTCACGCAGCCGCAGCACGCGCACGCCCGCGTCTTCCAGGCGTGCGGCCAGGGCAGCGCACACCGTCGTCTTGCCGGTGCCGTCGAGCCCTTCCACGCTGATCAGTCGCCCGCGCACGGGCTGACCCTATCGAGTGCACCCGCCGCGACGGCAACGTTCGACCCGCCCACGCAAGGCTTTTCCCGCCGCATGCGCAAGCGCCCCGAGCTGGAGTCGAACCAGCGGCCTACCCCTTAGGAGGGGGTCGCTCTATCCATCTGAGCTATCGGGGCGAGTACGAGCAAGGGTAACCGTGCCGGTCCGGAAGCGGCCCTCACAGCGCGATGGCGAGGCCGAGCGCCATCAGCACGGCTAGGCCGACGACTCCCGCGAGCGTGGGGTGCGCTCCGTACCACGGCAACACGCCGGGGTAACGCTGCGCCAACGACGGAAGCGTGCGCGGCTCGCGATCGACCACGACATCGCACCTCAGCCGCTGCGCGAGCTCGGCGAGCCGCGCTTCGCCCCACGCGGCGGTCATGAGCATCACCGGGGATTCCGGTCCGAACCAGATCTGACCCTCTTTCTGCGCGACTCCAGTGAGCGTGACGTGGACGACCCGCGCCGGTCGCTCAACCGAGCTCATCACGCGCGCTCGGACCCAGCCGTGACAGGTCAGCGTGGCTCCCTCCAGAACGAGCCGAGTGCGGCGCATCGAGTACGTCCGGAGCAACAGGGTCACCGAACCACCGATGAGACCGACGCCGACCGCTGTGGACCCGCGCTCCTGCATGCCGACGATCAGCACGCCGACGACGAGCACCACCACGGCGCCGAGATCCCAGGCGACGTGAAGTCGTTGCCCTCGATCGGTCTCGATGACCTCTGGCGCCACCGTTAATCCCCTCTAGCTCAGGTCGAGTGCCGCGAGGTCGATGCCGAGCACCGGGTGGATCAGGACCGAGCGGCGGTCGAGGTCGGGACCGGTCGTGACGACGCGCTGGAGCGCGAGGAGCGGGATCGCGACGCCGCGGTCGATGGCGCGGCGGTCGAGGGCAGACCAGCGGCTGCCTGAGCCGGTGAGCGGGCCGCGGGTGAGGCGCGGGAGCTCACGCTCGAGGAGCGGGTCGAAGGCCGCGGCGGGGGCGAGCCAGAGCGAGGGGTGCGGAAGCCGGGGCGTGGTGCGAGCGATGCCGATGTCTGCGCTGCCGTCGGTGAGCGCGGCGATCGGATCGGCGGCGGTGGCCTCGGTGGTGTCGCCGCCGAGTGACGCGATGGCCCGGCGCACCACCCCGAGCACCGCGGCAGACCAGGCGTCGTCCGGCACGGCGACCACGATCGTCGCGCCGGTGAGCGGGCGGCGGTCGGGGACGACCGGCGCGGGCGGGCAGGGTTCACGGTCGACGGCGCCGACGGCGAACGAGGGCAGGAGCCCGCAGGCGGCCGCGACGCCGGTGCCATCGCTCAGCCCTCGGGTGTCGACAGCTTCCGCGAGGGTGCGGCGCAGGGCGCGGGAGGCGAGCGAGCCGCGCTGCGCGACGAACGCCGCCACGATCGACGAGCTCGGGCCGGTGAGCTGAGCGATGCGATCGCCGCGCTCTCCGTCGGTCGGGGTGCCGAGATCGAGGTCGACGTCGCCGGCTCGCAACTCCTTGGCCGTCACGCCCCCTTCGCTGCGCGGCCGCGGCACGAGCGAGATCTGCGCGAGGCGCGCCGCCGGCACGGTGGAGATCGTCGGGCGCAGCGGGTTGGCGGCGAGCTGGATCGAGCGGGCGGTGCGGCTCGCGATGCGGAGCGGGCCGGTCGACGCCGGGGCGCGGTCGTCCTTGACGATCGCGGGCTGCGGCGCGGTGGCGGGGTCGGCGAGCGCGAGCGGCACGCGTCCGTCGGGGCGACGGAGCTCGACCTCGATCACGCCCGTGCGGTCGTCGCTGCGCACACCCGAGATCGTCTGGCCGTCCTTGCTCGGCGCGCCCTCGATGGAGGCGAGGGCGTCGCGCACCTCCTCGTCGGCGGCGTCGACGGAGGCGTGCGCGATCGCGCGCTCCACGTCGGACGCCTTCACGAGCCCGCCGTCGGCGTAGACGAGCCCGCTGCGCAGCTGGAACCGGTATTCGCGCTCGTCGGCCGAGAGCGAGGGCAGGTCGCCGGCGAGCGCGGGCTGCAGCGTGGCGGCGTCGTCTCCTGCCGTGTGGCGGTAGGTGAGCAGGGGGATCTGGGTGGCGACGGCGATCGCGCGCTCGGCGACGGTGCGGGCCTGCGCCGGATCGAGCGTGCCCGGGAGTGCATCGACGGCGACGGTGGCCGCGCGCGGGCCGGCGCTCGGGGGCGTCGTGCGCTGGTCGTCGTCGCCTCCGCACGCCGCGAGGGTGAGCGCGAGCCCCGCGAGCGCAAGCGCCGGGACGGCCGTGACCGCACGCGCACGCGGGGTCGAGGGGGCCGGCGCGGCCGCTGCGTGGGGGCCGCGCGAGGGCATGGGCGCTTAGGCGAGGGCCTCGAAGACGTCGTCGACCGGGAGGCGCCCCGGCGTCGTGCGATCCGCCGACGAGTAGCCGAGGTTCACGACCGCCACGAGCTCCTCGTCGTCCGGGATCCCGAGGAGGCCTCGGGCCGCCGGCAGCGCGGCGACGGTGGGGCTCTGCCAGAAGGTGTCGATCCCGCGGCCGGTGGCCGCAAGCAGGAGGGTCTGCACGGCTGCGGCGGTCGCGAGGAGATCCTCGAGGCGGCGCGTCGGATCGCCGGCCACCTTGCAGCTGACGAGCAGGCGCGTCGGCGCGAGGGTCATCTTGGGCTTCTTGTCGGGCGGGGCGACGTCGACGAGCGAGCGCGTCGCGTCGGGGCCGAGCAGCCGGAAGCGCCACGGCGCGCTCATCTTGTGGTTCGGCGCCCAGGTGGCGAGCTCGACCAGCTCGCGCACGATCTCCTCGGGCACCTCCTCCGCGGTGTAGCGCTTGGTGGTGCGGCGCTCGGTGATCGCTCGGTCGACGTCCATCGCCAGCGAGTCTAGATGAGTGATTCCTCGGCCCCACGGCGGCCTGGCCCCCGCCGATCACCCCGGGCGGCAGGTTCAGGCGCGCGCGATCGCAGTCACGATGCGCCGGTCGTCGAGGCTCCGGAGCAGCGCATCCGGGGCCGGTGCGGCCGGGTCGGCCAGGACGTAGCGCGCGAGCCACCCGCCGGCCGCCCGTTCGATCACCGGATGGGGCCGCAGCAGCGGGGCGTAGTGGGAGCCGCCGCGCAGCTCGACGTACGCATGTGGCGTGTCGTCAGGCAGTGCATCGAACATCGGGCGCGCGTGGCGCCCGGGCGGCGCGGTGCGGTCGTGCTCGGCGCCGACGATCAGCGTCGGCGCGCGGAGCCCGCGCGGGGTGGCGGCGTTGCTCCAGGGCGTGAGCGCGATCACCGCGCGGATCTCCGGCCGCTGGCTCGCCGCGAGCATCGCGCCGGCGCCGCCCATCGAATGGCCGATGACGGCGAGGCGAGCCGGGTCGACGAGCTCGGCGGTGCGGGGATCTGCGACTACCTGATCGAGGGCAGCCAGCAGCTGCGCGGCCCGCTCGGGCACGTGATCGCGGCGGTTCAGCGTGCCGACCGTGACGATGGCGACGCCGGTGGAAGCGAGCCGCGCGTACCACGCGATCGTGAACCGATGGCCGGTGTAGCCGGGGACGACGGCGGCGAGCGGGAACGGCCCGTCGCCCCGCGGCAGCGTGACGACGGCCTCGCCGAACCGCCCGGCTGCCTGCGCCCCGGAGATGCGCACCCGTCGCTGGGCGCGCCACGGCAGCAAGCTCATGCGGGGCGCCCGCCGACCTCGAGCTCGATCGTCACGGGCCCATCGGCGACGAGCTCGATGCGCATGTCTCCCCCGAACCGCCCGCGCTCGGCACCGAGCTCCGCGGCGACGAGTTCGTACAGCGCCTCGGCGAGCGCCGGCTCCGCAGCCCCGGTGAACGATGGCCGCCTGCCCTTGCGCGTGTCGGCGCAGAGGGTGAAGTTGCTGACGACGAGGATGCCGCGCTCGCCGACCGCTTCGCTCATCCGCCCGTCGTCGCCCTGGAAGATCCGCAGCCCGCGCAACCGCTCGGCCATCCGACGCGCAACGGCCTCGTCGTCGCCCTTCGCGACGCCGAGCAGCACGAGCATGCCCGCGTCGATCGCGCCCGTCGGCTCGGCCTCGCCGACCACCCGCACCGCCGCCCGCTCGACCCGCTGCACCACCGCCTTCATGCGGTGCACGCTACGCGGCGCCCGTGCCGTGGGCACGGACATGGCCGTGCCCGCCGAGCTGAACGAGTGGCCGCGCGCCAGCCGGTCCCCGCGGCATCCGTATGCGGGTCCCGCCGGGAAGCGGGAGAGCGGGTCCGCGCCAGCCGGTCCCCGCCGGCATCCATTTGCGGGTCCCGCCGGGACCGGGCGGCGCGGCATCCATATGGGGGTCCCGCCGAGACCGGGCGCCGCGTTGACGCTGCGTCCGACGCTCTGGACGACGGTGCGTTTGGGTGTGATCGTTTGACGTCCTGTCCCGATCGGTTTCCCGTGCGCACGCCGCGCGCGGCATCCCCCACCGTCATGTCCCAAACGTTTTCGCGGCGGCGCCTCCTCGGCCTCGCCGCTCTGAATACCGCGTCGGCTGCAGGCCTGAGCGCGATCACGGCAAGCTCCGCGCGGGCCGGAGGCGGGAGCGTCGACGCCCTGGCACGGCGGGCTGAATCGGCGGGTGCGCGCGAGCACTGGCCGGTGGTGATCGTCGGCTCGGGCTACGGCGCAGCGGTCACGGCGCTGCGGCTCGCGGAGGCCGGCCGCGAGGTGCTGATCGTCGAGATGGGCCGGGCCTGGAACTCGCCAGGGCGTGACGGGCGCGTGTTCTGCAAGACCCTCCAGCCGGACGGCCGCGCGATGTGGTTCAAGCGCAGAACTGAGGCCCCGATCTCGAATATCTTCGGCTTGCCGGTGGTCGATCAGCCGATCACGCCGTGGGCCGGCGTGCTCGATCGCGTGCACCTCAGCGACGCGATGAGCGTGTTCGCGGGGCGCGGCGTCGGCGGCGGCTCACTCGTGAACGGCGGCATGGCCGTGACGCCGAAGCGCGCGTACTTCGAGGAGATTCTCCCGTTCGTCGATGCCGCGGCGATGTATGGCACCTACTTCCCGCGCGCGAACGCCGGGCTGCGAGCCAACACGATCACGGCCGCGGCGCTCGCGAGCACGCCGGCGTACCGCTACGCGCGCGTGGCCATGAAGCAGGCGGCGACCGTCGGCCTGAAGACGGTCACGATCCCGCAGGTCTACGACATGGACTACCTCGCGGCCGAGCAGGCCGGCACCGTACCGCGGTCGGCCCTGCGCCAAGAGGTGATCTACGGCAACAACCACGGCAAGCGCAGCCTCGATCACACCTACCTCGCCGATGCGCTCGGCACCGGCCGCGTGACGATCCAGACCCTCACGCGCGTCGACGGGATCCGCCGTGAGCCCGACGGCACCTACGTGCTGGCGCTGGTGCAGATCGACGAGCGCGGTCACGTGGTGCGGCGGCGTGAGATCGGCTGCGGCGCGCTCGTGCTCGCGGCCGGTTCGCTCGGCTCCACGGAGCTCCTGCTGCGCGCCCGCGACGGCGGCGCGCTGCCGGATCTCCCCGCGAGCGTCGGCGAGGGCTGGGGCAACAACGGCAACGTGATGGCGGCCCGCTGGACCAACGACCGCGTCGGCGTGGTGCAGTCGACGATGCCGGTCGCGGCGATCGACAACTGGGACGATCCGGTCGCCCCCGCGCTCGTCGAGATCACGCCGTTCCCGATGGGCTTCGAGAGCATGATGGTCGGCCACCTCGCGGTGGCGAAGATCCCCGAGCGCGCGACCCTGCGTTACGACGCCAAGGCCGCCGCGCTCCGCGCCGACTGGCAGCGCGGCGACAACGCCGGCGCCATCCGCGCCCTCAAGCGCGTGATGGATCCGATGAACCGCAAGTTCCGCACCGCCTACCGCGCCGATCTCTTCCGCGGAGGCCGGATCTTCGGCGACGACTTCTGTTACCACCCGCTCGGCGGCTGCCAGCTCGGTAAGACGACCGACGCCCACGGCCGCATCCCCGGCCACCGCGGCCTCTACGTCAACGACGGCGCCCTCGTCCCCGGATCCGTCGGCGTCAACCCCTTCGTGACCATCACCGCCCTCGCCGAGCGCAACGCCGCCGAGGCCATCGTGCCCGACCTGAGCTGAGCCGGCCGCGGCGGCGCTGGCCGCGCCGGCCGCGAGAAGCCACCGCCAGCGCAAGCTCGAGGCCAGCGGGACCCCAGAGCCCGACGTGTGGACAGATCCCGCAGCCCGCGACCGATCCGTCCACACGTCAACGCCCCGGAGTCGCCCGAGCCCGACGTGTGGACAGATCCCGCAGCCCGCGACCGATCCGTCCACACGTCAACGCCCCGGAGTCGCCCGAGCCCGACGTGTGGACAGATCCCGTAGCCCGCGACCGATCCGTCCACACGTCAA
>JAGIBJ010000079.1:5007-30608 GCA_017744415.1 Solirubrobacteraceae bacterium | reverse complement strand
CGCCCACCCCGTCGCCCACGCCGGATCCGCTGCCGGGTGGCAGCGTCCGCCTCGAGACGGCCTGGCGCAACAGCTCCTCGGTGATCGAGAAGCAGTCGACGGTCGTGTCGCCGGGCGATACGACGCCGCTCGACGTGGACGGTGATTCGCAGCCCGACTTCGATGCCGTCGTCTCGCTCGGGAGCGGTGACGTGTCGCTCGACGTCGAGCCGACCGGCGCGTCGGCGCCGCCGGCCGAGGTTGTGGCGGTCGTCAGCGACCCGCAGCATCACGTGCTCGGCCGCGACGGCGTGCGCTTCGGCTTCGACGCCACCGACGCCACCTCTCCCGACAACTTCTCCGCCACGGCGGGTGCCGGTGATTCGTTCGACCTGACCGTCGACCAGGACGCGCCTGCCGCGGCCGTCGCGACCGCCTTCGACGGCACCGATGCTGCGCGGGTCGATCCGGTCGATGTGCGCCTCGCCGCTCCGCCCGAGTCGGCGGAGTTCGGTCTCGACTTCAGCCACGCGGGCACGGCCGCCGATCCGCAGCGCCTCGCCTTCACGGGCCGCGATGGCTCGTCGCAGCCTGCGGGCGTCGGCGAGATCTCGTTCACGGCCGACGGCGGCGCCCCGGCGCTGGGTCGCGGCACGGTCGCCGCAGGCACGCTCGACGGGGTGCCGTCCGACCTCGTCCTCCGCGTCTCCCACGAGGGCGACGCGACGACGCTGGACGCCGCCACTCCGGGCGGTGCCCCGGCCTCGATCGACAGCGCGAAGATCGGCGCCGCTGCCTCGGCGGCGGCGATCCGCTACCCGCAGATCGCGATCGATCCGGTCGACGGCCTCTACCTGCGAGACACGACGGGCGATCCGTTCGTGCTCGGGGTGCGCGCCTCCAACCTCACCCACCTCGAGGCGGCATTCGGTCGCACGACCCGCCTCGACGCCGACACCGCCGACGGCATGATCATGGTCGACGGCGCGACCGATGCGGCCACCGGCACGCTCACGACGGGCACGGCCAGCCTCCCGAGCCTCGATCTCACCGCCGATCTCGATGCGGGCAGCCTTCACGCCGCTGGCGGCGCCCCGCTCGCCGACGTCGACCTCGTCTACACGCTGGCCGACGCCGGCGTGCTCGGAGCGTCGACCGTGAAGCTCGCGGCCAGCGGGGTGGGTGTCGACACGACGCTCACGTTCGATGGCGATCCGCGCGCGACGACCGGCCTCATCACCGGTGCCGAGCTCACGTCTGACGCCTCGGTGAACCTTCGCCTCGCGCTCGCGAGCGCGGGGGAGACGGCGACGCTGCCGGCCGCGGACGTCACGAACACGCTCGATCTCGCCGCCACCGGCACGGCCACCACGCTCACTGCGCGCGTGAATGGCCTGCGTAGCCTGCACGTCAATCCCCAGAGCGGCACGTTCAGCGGCACGCTCACGAGCTCGCGTCCGACCACCGTCAACGCGACGGTGCAGACCCTGGCCGGAGACGGCACCGCGACGGGCGAAGACTCGAAGCTCAACACCAGCGTGACCAACGCGCCGACGAGCTTCTCGCTCAGCGTCGCCCCGCGAGCGGCCGCCAACGGCGGCGGCGCACAGCTCGCGTGGACGGGAACGACGACCACGAGTCAGGTGACGGTGGCCTTCTCCGGCCCCGATCTGATCGACGGCGTCGGCGAGCTCTCGGCTGACGTCCGCGGCGTGCCGCAGTCGTTCGCGAGCGTGCTCCAGGAGCCCGGCAGCGGCACGGCGGTGTTCTCCACGACCGTGAGCGGCGGGGCGTCGATCGACGAGCTGCGCCTGGCGGCCGGCATCGGCACGCTCCCGGCAACTGGCGCCGCCAGCGACAAGCTCGCCTACATCGACGGCACCGAGCCGGAGATCTCCGTCAAGCTCACGGGCCTCAAGGGCGCGAGCTTCGCGCCGTCGCCGACGGCGCTCACGCTCGACAACGTCGAGGCCCTGACCAAGCCAGTCGCGCTCAGCGCCAAAGTCCCGAACACCACCGGCCCCGACATGACGCTCTCGGGCACGCTGAACAAGCCTTCGTTCCACACGGAGGTCTCGGCGGTCCCGGCCGGTGCGGCGCCCGCGAAGCTCAGCTTCGCCGTCACCAACGGCTCGACGGCCACGCCGCGGACGATGAGCAGCCTGTCGCTGAGCTTCACGAATGCCAGCTCGTCGCCCAGCGCGGCGGTCTCGCTCACGAACGTGCCGCGCTCGTTCACGGGCTGCGTCGCCGATGGCGGCAGCTGCGTGTCGACGGCGGTGGCGGATCTGCCCGCGGCGGTCCTCTCCACCTGGACCGGCCCGAACGCCTGCAGCCCGCAGCCGCAGGTGCCCGGCAACGTCAACCGTCGGCCCTACTCGCCGGGGACGTCGTTCGCGTTCGACGACGACGGCTCCAGCGGCACCAGCAACAACATCAATCAGATGGTCACCATCAACGCCTCGATGGCGGGCGCGAGCGGGGCGTTCACGATCAACAACCTGCGCGTGCACACCCTGCGCGGCGATGTCGCCGACTCGGGCACCACGTTCACGTTCAAGCCGATCGTGTCGATCTCGGCCGGCGAGGTGCCCCGCATGTACGCGTGGATGGATTCGGAGAGCACGCCGTTCGTGGTCAACGATCTCCGCACCCCGGCGATGCCCAAGCTCGTGATGGGCACCGACTCCGCCCCTGCGCGCGCTCGCAAGCGCCTCGCGTGGGTGCCGGGCGCCGTCCGCTCGAGCATCCTCGGCTGCAGCGTCGGTCAGAACATCTCGACCCAGGCCCAGAACGCCCTGGACTGCGGCGGCGCGAAGGAGATGCAGCTGGGCACCTCCATCGGGACGCTGAACATGTTCAACCTGCCGCTCTTCGGCGACGTCCTGGGCATCTGCGGCGGCACCGTCTGAGAGCTTGGCGGCGGGGCGGGCGCGGCGTGCGGCGCGGGCGAGAAGCAACCGGGCACGACGCGCTCGATGGAGGTGCGGCTAGTCTCCCTGGGGTGAGGTCGTGCGTCCGCCGACCGAAGAACCGCGCTGAAGCATCGCCGTCGAGCCATCCTGCTCCGTGATCCGCTTGCGCGACCGGAGGCAACCTTGGCTGGCAAGAAGAAGACGACGTTCGCGAAGATGAACCGCGAGGCGAAGGTGCGCGAGAAGCGCCTCGCGAGCAGCCTGCGCAAGGAGCAGCGCCAGCGCGACCGCGCTGCCGGCGTCGTGGTCGAGGATCAGGTCGAGGACCTCAGCCACCTCGACGTCGAGTTCGTCGAGGGCGTCATCCCCGACAGCAGCGTCAACCGGTAGCGGCCATCGCCGCTTGACCCAGCGGACACTCCGGGCACCGGTCATGCCCGACCGTGTCGACCTCAAAGCCGCACGGAAGCCGGAGCCCGCTGGGCCGCCGTCGAGGAGTCCACGAAACGACGAAGGCCCCGCTCTCGCGGGGCCTTCGTTTCTAAGCGGCTGAAGGGACTCGAACCCTCGACCTTCTGCATGGCAAGCAGAATGCGGATGGGCGATTCGCGCCGATTCAAGGGATTTGGGACGGTCGAAATAGCTCCGAAACGGCTGAGAAACAGGCGTTTGGTACCGAAAGTGGTACCCGCGGCGCGATTTCGACCTCTAGGCGATGAGTGGTACCCTGAGCGTCAACGCGCCATCGGGTACCACAATTCAACGCCCGTTCCGGCCCGCCGCCGTTTCTCGTGAGTTCTGCCCCGAAGCCACCCTCGACCCCGGTACTCGTCATCCGCGAGAGCGGCGACGGCACGCCGCACTGGGAGGCGAAGTGGCGCTACGACGGTCGCCAGATCAAGCGGCGCGTGCCCGGCGGGCCGGCGTGGGCCGAGCGCGATGCGTCCGGCGCATGGCACGCGGCAACCGGCCGAGCGGGGCGGGGGACCATCACGCGCGACCGCGCCGCGGTGCTCGCGAGCCAGCTCGTCGACGAGGTCACCGCCGAGATCGAGGCTGAGCGCGCCGCCAAGGCGGCAGCCGCCGAGGAGGCCCCGCCGCTCTTTCGCACTGTTGCCGCCGAGTGGCTCGACTGGCTGGAGCGCGTGCGCGGCGCCAAGCCCGCGACGCTCCGCGACTACGACTGCCTCCTCAAGCAGCCCGGCACGCCGTTCAAGCGCGGCAAGGGCAAGGCGGAGGGCCGCATCATGGCCGCGTTCGCCGACCGCGACATGCGCGAGGTCACCGCGAAGGAGATCGAGGCGTTCCTCCGCCAGCTCGATCGCCAGGGCCTCACGCCGCGCAACGTCAACAAGCACCGCCAGCTCCTGAGCGCCATCTGGAACTACGCCTGCCGCCCGGACACCTACCGCCTGGAGCGCAACGTCGCCGCGCAGACCGACAAGCGCCGCGAGCCGCTCCCCGCCGTCCTTGAGTACTTCGAGCCCCACGAGGTCGAGCTGCTCGCGCAGACGATGGCCTCCGGCGACTGGCGCACCAGCACGGCCACGTTCGACGATGACGAGATCGCGATGCAGGCCGAAGAGGACGCTCGCGATGCCGAGCTCTTCCGCCTCCTGCTCTACAGCGGCCTGCGCCTCGGCGAGCTGCGGGCGCTGCGATGGGGGAGCGTCGATCTGGAAGGCCGCGCCCTCTTCGTCCGCTCCGCCTTCTCGGCCGGCAAGGAGGTCGACCCCAAGGGCCGCGCCCGCCGCTGGACGCCCCTCGCCACGCCGGCCGTCGAAGCCCTCACCCGCCATCGGTCTCGCTCCGGCGGCAACTTCACCACCGCCGACGACTTCGTCTTCTGCGGTCGCTTCGGCGAACCGCTCGACGACTCCGCCCTGCGCCGCCGCTACAAAGCCGCCCGCGAGAAAGCCGGCCTGCGCGACGTGAAGCTCCACGGCCTCCGCCACGCCGCCGGCTCCATCTACGCCCGACAGGCCGCCGCCGTCGAAGTCCGCGACTTCCTCGGCCACGCCAAGCTCAGCACCACCGATCGCTACGTCTCCGCCCGCATGTCTGAAGAGGCCCTCGCCCGCCTCGATGCGGCCTTTGCTGCACGCGGGCCGGTCTGAGGTCGTGGACAGACTCCGGGTTGACGATTCGCACCCTCTCGCCGCTCGGCGCGCACCCCTAGTCCTCCTGCTCCGCCAATAGCTTGTCGAGTTGCTGCTGTGCAGCTCGGCCAATCTTGAACGGAAATTTGCGCCAGTAGGCGTAGAACTCGGCTTCGGTTTCGAATTCGCCGCGGCCGGCGAACAGGTCGTCCAGTTTCATGACAGCACCGATGTACTCGCGCGTGGTGGACGATCGCTGCCGCGAGGCGATCCTCCAGGGTTCCGTGACCAGAAGGTTCAGGTCGGTCACGCGGCCGTGTAGCTGTTCGTCGAGTGTGTAGATCCCGACCAGGTCGAGGTGGCTCGCGTACTCCTGGAACGGACGCAGAATCCCAGGCCACGGAAGCTTCGGATACCTGAAGTAGGTGTTTCCGGTGTAGAGCGTGATGCGGCTCTGCGTCTGAGTCCGGGCGTTGTTGCGCTTGGCGATCTTCACGTCGATCGCGTGGAAGCCTCCGCCGAATCGCTTGCCGCTGATCTCGAGATCGGGGTACCCGCGCTCCGTGCCGCGACGTATCGTGACGCTCGGGTCGCCGGCCGCAGCCTCCACCAGGAAGTCTACGAGCGAGACTTCAAGAACGTTGGCGAGCGCGGCGGGCTCTTGGGGAAGCGGCAGGAAATGTCCGGCCTGCTCCAGCTGTCGCGCCAGGTCGTCCGCGTCCTGCGCGATGAGCGGCCAGCGGCTTGCGCCGCCGTTCTTGCGATACACGGCGACCAGATCGAGTTGGTACCGAGAGACTGCGTTCTCGAGCCACGTCTGGAGCTTTGGATTAGCAGGCACGTCCGGGAGTTCGGCGGTTTCGCCTCCCGGTCCTGCTCGTTCGTCCGAGGCGTGTGCGAACGTTTGTTCGGTGACTCGCTTTCTCGCCCCACAGAGCCAGGTGCAGCTCTTTCCGGATCCGTCCCCCGCTTCCGCAAGAATGACGCCCGTGAGTCAACCGACTGTTGTGTCGCTCTACTCCGGCGCCGGGGGGCTTGACCTGGGATTCATCGCCGCCGGCTTTCAGGTTGTGTTCGCGAACGACGTGGACCCGTGGGCGGCGGCGAGCTACCGCGAGAACATCGGCGATCACATGGTATGCGGAGACGTTCTTCGCACGCCTTTGCCCGACTGGTCACCCGACGTGCTCGTCGGGGGGCCGCCTTGTCAGGGATTCTCTGTGATCGGCAAGATGCGGAGCGACGACCCCCGATCCGCTCACGTGTTCCACTTCATGGACGCGGTGCGCACTCTTGAACCGCGCGCCTTCGTCATGGAGAACGTGCGCGCGCTCTATGACAACCCGCGTTGGGCTCCTCTTCGTGCGGAACTGCGTCGCCGCGCCGAGGAAGCCGGGTACACCGTCGAGCTCATGCTCCTCAACGCTGCGGACTTTGGAGTTCCGCAAACCCGCGAGCGAATGTTCTTCGTTGGCACCAAGGGAGGCGAGGCTCCCGCTCGACCGAAGCCAACGACACTGGACGTCCCGACAACCGTACGACAGGCTTTGAGCGGTCTTCCCGCCTTCGGTCAGCCCGGCAACGACACGAGTACCGGGGCGCGCGTCGTGCCCTCCAAGGAACCTGTCATGCGGCCCACGGCACACACCGGCTCTCTGCTTTTCAACGGATCTGGCCGCCCTCTGCATTTGGATCGCCCGGCCAAAACCCTCCCTGCGTCGATGGGCGGCAATGCAACGCCAATCATCGATCCGGTGCACCGGCGTGGGTCATCGAGTACCACCGCCATCTCATGAACGGCGGCAGGCCGTTTTCCAAGGCGCCGGAACGCCTGCGCCGGATCACCGTCGAAGAGGCCGCTGCGTTGCAATCGTTCCCGGCGGATTACAGATTTCTCGGGCCGCGCGTCGCTCAGTATCGTCAGATTGGCAACGCGGTGCCTCCGCTTCTCGCAGAGGCAGTTGGGCGGTGCGTCGCTGTAAGTCTTGCGGACTCAGCGCTTCAGCTCGCGTAAATCGCGACTGGTCCGCGAGGCAGACATTGTCGAAGTCTCGGTCGTGAGACGGCTGCTCTGGTTCGGTCGGTCCTCGCCGGATCGGAGGGCGTCGTCGAGCACGACTCGGACGTCGACGAGGCACCCATGTTTCTTGACAAGATGGGCAACGCTATGGCTTTGTCGGCGGCATCGGTGACCGCCGCCGGCCTACCTGGCTCTAGGTCGTGAGCCAGGAGATGAGGCGTTCGGGCCAGCGAAGCGCGGTATAGAGGTCGGCGTGGTGGAGCGAGGCGACGGTTGAACTCAGCGTATTGGCTGCTTGTAGTTGGGCTGGACTGTGGTACCCGTCGCAGCTCAGCCAGACCGGGTGGCCGAGCACGACGGCGTTGTCGGTTTGGCGGTCGCGAAGTGCCCACAGCGACCCGGCGGGGATGGCGTCGAGTTCGAAGGCTTTCGCGAGGGACGCCGCGATCCGTTCACCGTCGTCGAGCCATCGGCTGTGGTCGAGCGGGCGGTCGGCAGCGAGTTCGGCGAGGTCGAGCCCCATCCGCCAGTCGAGCATGGGGTGCAGCCGGCGGTTGTCGTAGGAGCGAAGGCAGTCAGGGCAGGAGCTGTCGCAGTCTCGGTGGGCAGCGTCGGTGAAGCGTTCGCCGATCTCCTCGACGACGCGGTCAAGGACTCGCTTTAGGATGTCGGGCCGGCCGAGGTGGTTGCAGTATCCGGCGCCGTTCTCGAGGCGGTCGGCAAGGAAGATTCGGCGCGCCGGTCCGCGCGAGGTGGGGTAAGGCTGAAGTCCGACCTCGAGTTCCTGAGGATCAACATCGAGTTCGTCGGCGGCTGCAAGGCGCAGCATCTCGGCAAACGACAACAGCGCCGGCACAACGGCGGGCGCGTGGTCGTTCGTGATCAGCGGCCCGGGGCCCGTCGGGAGCGCGAGCCGATCGAGTTCGAGGATCAGCGCGTCAGAGGGCCTGACCGCGCCGATCGCCGCGGTGAGGTCAGGGTTACCGGCACCGAAGCCGGGCGGCAACCACGGCGGCTCGGCGTACAGATCGGGACTAGGCACGACCACCGTGCCTCCGAGCTCGTACATGTCGAAGAGTTCACCGTCGTTGTCGTTGATCGTGTAGACAGCGTCGCTGACCGCCTTAGCTGTCAGCGCCCGCACTTCGCTTCCTGACGGAAGGCTTGAGCGCGGGATCTGCGGTGCTGCGACCGGGCCGCCGCGCTCCGGCTGATCGATGTAGTCATGCGGGCGGTAGTCGGTGCGAAAACCGCGCGGCTCGTAGAGCTCCATCGCGAGTAGCTCGCCGCCGCAGATGTCGCAGGGCGTCTGGGGCAGCTTCGCATCGGGCTCGATCGCGCCACAGCGCTTGCATTTGACGATGTTGCGTGCCGGACCCAGCGGATCGGCGGGGACCACGCCTGGCGCCCCGAACTCGTAGGCCGCGAACCCGATAGCCGTGTGGACTTGTTTGTCTCGCGTGACCTGTGCTCCCGGGGCGAAGCTGCTGATCGCCATGTCCAGCGGGCGATCGGAGACCGTCATGCCGTTCTCGTCGCCGAGCCGTCGCGGACGGTCGCGCAGCAGGGCGCGTGCGCGTGTTGGGAACCCAAACATCGGCAGCACTCCGGCGCCGGCGAGACGTTCGGAGAGTTCGTGGTGCAGGTAGTGCGGGCTTGCGACCGCGTCATCGATCAGGCCGGCAAGTTCGACGGCCGGCCAGCGCCTGAGCGCGGCGACCTGGCGGTCGGTGAGCGGGGTGTGAACGGTCAGTCCGTCAACGACCGGGTCGGTGTTCTCTGCGTCGGAGAGCCAGCCGATGATGGGCGTGCGGTAGGTCGAAGCCCAGTCAGCGACCAGGCCAAAGTTGCCGTGCGTGCTTGGCGTCTGCGCGGCGGCACGCAGCGAGTCGGGGAGGTCTGCGAACGCGCAGCGAAGGAGTTCTGAAGCGATGACCCTTCGTACGATCTCCTCGCGCCCGAGGTCGAGGTAGGGGGCGGCGGGAAGGTCGCCGGTGATGCGCTCGGCGTGGCCGAAGTAGTAGTCGTCGTGCGTTCGATCGCGGCACAGCGTGATCGCGAAGGACCACGGCTGGCCCATACGGCCGGCTCGGCCCACCCGCTGCTGATAGTTGAATCGCTGAGGTGGCATGTTGGCCATCACGACCGAGCGCAGCGACCCGATGTCGACGCCGACCTCCATCGTTGTCGTGACGCTGAGCACGTCGATCGAAGTCGTCAGCCGGTTCTCGCGCGGTTGCTCGAGCAATGCGCCCTTGAACCGGCGCTGGCGCGCACGCTGCTCAGAGAGCGGCTTGGTCTGCCCGGTCAGTTCTTCCACACGTAGGCGCCGCGGCGGTTCTCCGGCCAGCCATTGGTAGTAGTCGTCGAGGTCGCGGCCGAGGATGATCCGCTCGAACGCCACAGAGCCGCAGGTCGTGCCGGTGCATGCGCCGCCGCTTCGGTGCAGGTGCACCCTCGCGCAGCTTGAGCACCGCCACGCCGTGGTTTGCGGTTCTGTCAGCGCGACGCGCAGGCCGTCGAGTTGGAGGCACCAGTCCCGCAGTACCTTCGATTCGACGAGCGCCTCCTCGAGCTGTCCGAGCATGTCGTCCCGCCCTATTCCGTGCTGTGCCCCGAGCCGTTCGGCATAGTGGCGGATCGCCAGGCCGGGCCGACCAGAAAACTCGGCCCAGCCGCCCGGAATCCTGGCGGCCAGTCCGAGGACACGGATCGCTGAGCGCAGCGCGTCGAGGTCATCCCCGGCTGGTAGAGAAAGTGCCGAGAGCCTGGGCTGTCGTGGCTCAAGCCAACCAAGTCCAATCGACTCAAAGTCGCGACCGCCCCGGTTGAAGAACGCGTCGGCAAGATGTTTGTCCAGGCGCGCGCGGGTTTCACCCAGGCCCGTTGCGCGCTGCTCGACAGGAAGCGGCACCCACAGCGGCGGGTGCTCGTCGAGCGGTGGCTCGTGCAGCTGCCACCAGTCCTTGGGTGCTGCGACTTGCTGCGCTGAGGCTGACGGGCCGGCGGGGTTGACGCCGAGCGACACAAGGCGGCCTGTGATGCGCTGCGCCAGTGTGCCCCACTCGAGTGCGCGGGCTTGGCCGCCGTAGGCCGAGTCAAACGCTTCGACGGTCGCGCGATGCTCTGGAACTTCGGCGTGCACCAGGACGCTGTAAGCGGCCCAGACTTGCGGGTGGCTGGTCTTGTACGCGTCGACTTGGCGGGCGTGCTCGTCGCTGAGTGGCTCGCCGGCGGCAGCGCGTGCCATGAGCTCTGTCGGCGAGACGGAGTCGTTGAGTTCTTTGGTGATCAGCTGGCGCAGCAGGTCTCGGAAGTGGTTGGTTTCCATGCCGGCTGCGGTGTTCGCGGCGTCGTCGCGGCTGTCGGTGAAGACGATCGTGCGGCCGTCATGTGGGGTATCGCCAACGTGCCGCACGACGCGGTCGAGGATGATCTGCCCCACGCGGTTGGTGCCGGTGGTGTGCGCGCGGATCGGGGATCGCACGAGGCCGCGCCAGAACAACTTGGGGTCCGCGTTGCGCGAGCTGCCAGCGCATTGTGGACAGCGCTCAGGCAGCGCCGGAACTCGCGTACGTTCGTCGGCGATTTGCGGGGCAGCAAGCAGCGTCCCGGTTGCCGTCGCGGCGCTTTCGGCAACTGACAGCAGCCCCGACGCGGGGTCGTACTCGGCCGGGCGGAACCGGAAGCTGTGCCTTGTCCCTGCCAGGTCGTGGATCCAGGGGCGGATCGACTGCGGGACCGGCCCGGGCCAGTACCACATGTATTCGCTGCCCCAGGCGCGTTTGAACGGCGGCCGTTCGGCGGCGCCGGGCGAGGATGCAAGCGAACTGAGGTACCACTGCCCACTGGTGGCGTCGGGATCGTCGACGTCACTGGGGGCTGTGAAACCGCCGAGTGAGACGTCGCCGCACTGGTAGCAGTACAGAAGTTCGAGAACGCGGGCACCGCAGCGACAGCGCGCCGTTGGGATCGCGTAAAGCTTGCCAACCTTGCGCGCCGGCCGGTCGCGCTCGGCGTTGTCAAGTGCTGCGCAGTCGGGATCCGAGCAGGCCCACACGCCGCGGATCATTCGCACGAAGTGGTGAGCGCGAAACGGGATGCTCAGCTCGCCTGGTTTGGCGGCGGCGATCGACGCCAGCAGCGCGCCGACCGGCGCGTCGCTGGGTTCCAAGTCGGGGAACAGCCGCTCGGTGATGCGCGAAACGGGCGTAGCGCGAACCCGGCCGTCGGTGCGGCACGCCGCGGCCAACGCGTCATCGAACGCGGACTCCCCGTCGTTCCCGGCGATCGGCGCGGGGCCTTGGGTCTGTATAAGTCGGGCAACCTGCGCGGGGGACAGCGGCTCGAGGTCGGGGACCGCGCGCGGTGTTCCGGCGGTGATGTGGAACGTGGAAGCAGCAACACCGAAGAAGTCGCGGAGGTATCCGCGCCCTTCTTCACCGGAGAGAGAGGCGCTGGTCGCGATCACCCGCAGCTGCGGCGAGTCGGCGTCTAGCCCCAAGCGCCGAAGCAGACGGCGCACGACGAGCGCAACTTCGCTGCCCTGGGTGCCGCGGTAGCTGTGCAGTTCATCGACGACCAGCGTGAAGGCGTTCGTGCTGTCGGCATGCAGCCAGGCTGCGGTGCGCTCGAAGATTTCGTCCTCGCGGTCGCGCATCAGCACGACGTTGAGCATTGAGTAGTTGGTGACCAGAATGTCCGGTGGTCGGCGGATCATGTCCCAGCGCGCTAGTAGCTCACCGCTGCGCGGATCGGAGAACTGGCTAGCGAGGTCTTCGTTCGCGCCGGTCATCGCGTCGCGTTCGGCCTCCATCGCGCGCAGCTCGCGCGCGACTTCCAGGACCTTGTCGTCGCTGCGGCGGGTGGGGACGTCGCCGCTGCCGGCGGTCACTCCGGTGTAGCGGCCGAAGAAGATCGATGGGCCGCCGCCAAATCGGGGCGCACGTGCGACGGCGCGTCGAAGGCGCGAGATTTGGTCTTCGACGAGCGCGTTGGTGGGGTAGAGCACCATCGCGCGAACAGCAGGGGGCCGCTGATCATCGGCCCGGGCAGGCTGCCAGGGTCCTTGCGCGCCGTCCCACCAGCGGTGAAGGGGCGCCTGCGGCCCGGCCGCGATCACTTCGCTAAGGATCCGCGCCAGGACCGGCAGCAGAAACGACTCGGTTTTCCCAGAGCCGGTGCCGGAGGTGACTACCACGTTGCGCTCGGACGCCGACGCTGGCGCCAGAGCGGTCCTCATCGCCTGCGCTTGGTGGGCACGCAGCTTGAAGGTCTCGTCTCGAGCGAACACCATGTGACTCAGGTGAGCAGCGACGTCAGGGTGAAGGTCAACGTCCGCGCAAACGTCGGCGAGCGTGTCGGTCGACTCGTACGGCAGGACCGGTTCGATCAGCGGCTCGCGAAACACGACGCCGTCGCGACTGAGCAACCGTCGGCGCTCGCTCGCGAGCTCCTCATCGCGCAGCCAGTACGCGGTGTCGTAATACCGCAGGTAGGCGTCCTTGATCGCTGCGTCGAGGATGAGGGGATCGATCGACTCAGTGGACATTGGCAAGCGTGACTGGGGTAGGGGAGAGGCGGCGGAACAGCCCGGCGGCCATCGACGGTGCGATGCCTTCATAGACGATGTGGCCGGCTTCGGTCAATTGGCCCGCCGTGCCGCTACACAGCACCGCGGCGCGTTCAAAGAGGCCAGGAAGCGGGCATCCCAGGTGGCAAGCCAGCCGCCCGGTCGTCGAGTCATACGCCAGCATCGAAGCGGGATCATCGGCAGCGAGCCATTTGACGAGTTGAGTTCCGGTTCGCCGCCAGTCGGCGCCGTCAAAGTGCCAGAACGACCGTGGGAGCCCGCTGGTGCGGTAGCCCCCGGGCAGGGCGGCGGAGTCGACATCTCGCCAACGGCCACTTGCCGGGTCAAAACGCTGCACCGCCTCATCAAAGGGCGGATGCCCGATGGGTAGGTCCGCCCTCACGGCCGAGAGAGCCGGCAGCTGCGCAAGGAGGCGCCGCGGTGCATTGGTTGCGATGTGAACTTCGGTCCCGATCGCGTCGGAGAGCTCAGCGGCCAGCAGCCAAAGATCGTCGTCGTCGAGGTCGCCGATCCGCATCACCGTTACACCCGTGCGCTCCGCGCTCCCCCGCCAGGCCGGTATGCCAAGGTCCGCTGCGAGCCGCTCGACAGCCTCCCAAAGCGGCTGAGAGCGCCACCCAGCAAGAAACGCGCCGTCGTCGCACTGCACGAGCGTGGGAGGCGCAACTGACCACGCGCAGGGCCGCGCCGTTCGCGCGTCGTAGGCAACGTCAAGATGCGCGAGCGCGGTGAGCACCTGCGCGGCATGAGACGCAGCCCATGGCTGGTCGTCCATCTCGTTGACGAGCTGCTCAAAGGACCTCCAGGAGCCGCTCCCAACGGTGCAAAGCGCCGAGAGCAACAGGTCAAAGTCACATCCATCCGCTTCGTCTTCCCGTGATGGGAGTCCGCTCACGGCCGTCGCGCCGACCAGCCGCGAGCCTCGCAGGGACGTCTGTGATGCCGTCCTAGGCCTCGGGCGAGTCGGGAAGGTCTTCTCAAGGCCGCAGTACTCACAGACCTCCCCGTACTCGCGAACACCCTTCGGGATCTCGTCAGTGCGCGGCAACCTAAACAAGTGAGCCCCGGTGCTCATACACCGAGCCGCGCCATCCGCAGCCGGCTCCTCACCAGCGTCGACGTACGCGGTCACTTCGTCGACTTCGGCGGCATCGGGTGACCAATCAGCAAGCTGCGAACCGAGTTCGAGTGCCTCTGGTTCTTCGATCTCAGCGGTCGGGATAACCGCGCCACGAATACCCTGGCTGCCTGGTTGGGCGCCGACGACGCCGGCACCGCGAAGTGGCAGGGGATACGCGCAATCGTTGGTCTTGTCGGCTGGAGGTTGCGGTTCGAGAAGTGTCAGCGACAGCGTTGCGAGCGCCGCATGGTCACCGCCGGTCTCGTGCAAGCTCAGGCGGTAGCTGCCGACCTGAAGGCCGCGACCGGCCAGGTCAATGATCGCGACGGGATCCACATCGCCGAGCACCACGTCATCCGGCGCAGGCCACGAATCTTCGGCATCGTCCGCTGCCGGTCCGCCCCAGATCTCGGTGAGCGCGTCATCGGCCCTCTCAACAGAGGCCTGTTCCGCTGAAGAGTCCTCGACCTCTTCAGCCTCATCAGCCACTGCGGAAAGGATCGCGATGACGGGCTCCCCGGTCAGCGACGAGGCACTGAGCTGCGGCGGCGCCTGCACCAGCCACTGGCCCCGTCCGGGGAGCGCAAGACCCCCCGAAAGACTCAGCTGAGTCCACGCGACCGGCACGAGCGCTGCGAGATCCAAGTGCTTGGCGGTCGTGATAGAGACGATCTCAACGCGGTTGTAGAAGGTCCAGCCGGCCGGTACACCTGTGACCGACCCTTCGGAGTGTTTGATCCAGCCAGGCCGAGCTGCCTCGATGAGCGCCGCATCCAGAAGCGGTACCAGTGAGTCAGAGGCCAACAGCAGGTACTGGTCGCCGAGGCGCACGCGATCGGTCTCCACGAATCGGCGACGCTCCTCATCAAAGACGAGGACGACCAGCCTGCGTGGTTGACGGCGCACGGTGACTGCGCCGCCCTGGAGCGCCAGCACCGTCGCTAGCGCGCGCGGAAATGAGATATCCGCGACGTTGACGACATCCGCCCAGCCTTCTTGCTCGGCCTCGGCGAGCAGCAGACGTCCCTGCGCGTGCCCGAGCGCGCCGCGCGCTCCTGGACCCGCGGCAGCGGTGAGGGTTAGCTCTCTGACGCCGCTGTCGCCGACCCGCGCACAGAGGCCGAGCGAAAGTCGCGGGCGAGGCTTCTTGCGAAACGTGGCGACGAGTGCGAGCCGGCCGCTGCTCCGCCTCGTCGCGGCGCTGGCACCAGTCCAAGAAGCAAGCTCAATACAAGCAACATCCGCGACGCGCTGAAGTGCCTCATCGTTCTGGCAGAACGCGCGCAACGCGCTGCTCACCGACGCCACGGGAAGCCACTTCTGCAGCAGGCGGAGCATGTCGACGCGTTCCAGTCGCTGGCCCGGCGACAGACGGAACTCCGTAAAGAGATCGGTGAGCGCCTCGCGGTCGGCCTCCCGCACGAGGGCCTGAGACATCGGAAGGCCAACGTGCACCCGATAATCGAACGCGAACGCGGTCGCCACGCCACGCGTCCCGGGATCCTCGGCAAGCCAGCCGTTGAGCGCCGCCCACAACACGTGCGTTTCCTCGCCAAAGCAGCGCACCACCTTCTGGCGCAGGTTCGAGTCCTCAGCGGAATAGCCAAGCGTCCGCAGAAACCTCCCGTAGTAGTTGCTCGCTCGAAACTCCTCGTCTGCGGCCATCTGCTCGGCCACCAGCGACAGCAACGCCAATACCCCGATGACAGGCGGTGGTCCCTGTCGACCGGCGCGCGACCATTCCGCGAGCCGGCGGCGATGCGCTCCGAAGATCGAGGCGCGCTCACGCAGAGCGAGCGTCGCGCCGACCGCATCGATCAGCGCCGCCTGCGGGTCGTCGGCCCCTTCACCTGCGGCATCTGCGATTCGGAGTAGCGCTGCGTCCTCGAGATCGAGGTATACCGGCCGGCCGCCGTACCGCCCGCTGAAGAACTCGTCGCTGATCGCCGCGTTCCACTGGTCGTACGTGATCCATGTGGTGTCTGGTGCGGCGAGCACCCGCCGACTGTATCGCCACGCTCTGTAGCTGACTAATGAGTCACCGAGGCAGTCACAGCGGTCGAGCGGGCGAAGGTCAAGTGCGCGGCCAACAGCTCCAGCGGTTTAGAAGCGCGGCCGAACGTCTCAAGTTCGCGCGGCAAGTCGCAAGCAGCCCCCAGCATTCCTCGTGCAGGCTTCGTAGAACGTGCTTCGTGCGTTCAGTGGTGCCGCTCGCGAGGGGGGTCAAGCGCAATCTCGCGGCTAGGCAGGGTCGATCTCGATTTCAGGCATTGCTCCACACGCTGGCGACGGCTCACGACGCCACCATGTGAGCACAAATGTCCGGATTGTGGTCGCGGATCGTCCGCCCTCATTTCTCCGCAGTGAGTCGGACGACAGACCGCGACGCGGCTCCCTGTTGGTCTCCCTGTAAGAAAGGGAGGCGCGAGCCGCGGAACTCCTGCATGGACGACCTCTTGGCTGCCGGTCCGCACCGTGACTACTCGCCCTCGCCGTTCGTTCTTCACTTGCGTACGTGTGGTCACGGTGCGGACCGGCGGAGGTCTGGATGCATGAGCTTCTAGGGACCGGGAGGGCTCGGAACCGGATGGGGTGTAGGGGCCGATGAGCGGGCGAGGCGGCGATCTGGTGATGGGAGTTGGGTGCATCGTTCTCGGGAGACGATCAACGTCGTCAACCGATGGGCTTCGGGGGTAACGGGTAGTCGATCCCAGCGCTCAACGAGCGAGCTGACCGCTGCATCGACGCCGAGCGGTGCAGGCTCGGCGCTTTCCCTTCGCCGACGATTGGCCCGGAGGTCTAATAGACCTCGTTAGACCTGGGTTGGTGCTGACGGTGGGTGTCGCCGAGGATGGGCGGGTGACTGCCGACCGCTCGCTTGCTGGTCATCGCCGCTGACGGCGGCCGACGTGATGCACGCTGCGGATGTCGCCGCGCTCCGGCGTGTACCTGTGTCGACGGTCATGGACTGGGCGCGCCAGGGACGGATACCGGCTCGCAAGCGCGGACGACGATGGTTGTTCCTCCGCTGGGAGATCGAAGCGTGGCTGGCGGAGCCGGACCGCTAGGACGCCGATCGAAGCGGCCCGCGAGCCGGGGCTCTCGGCCGGCCTACTAAGAGAGCCTCGCGAAATACTCGGCGAAGGAGGATCTAACAGAGCCGTACAGCTCCGGGTCCAGGGCTGCCTACGACGTCACTACGTTCATGACCACGTACCGCGCGGCCCTGAGGTCCTTCTCCAGCTGGTGTTCGATCGCCGCGATCTGGTCTCGCAGTTGCTTGTGTTCGGACATCTCGCCGCTGTCTGCCTCGGGGGAGCACAGGACCATGAGCGATCATTCGGTACTGGCAGTCCTGCGGTTCCACGCCGTGCTTCCCGAGGTGCGTGCGGAGCATCGAGCTGTTGGCCTGGAACCCGAGGTGCTGGCCCATCCGAACGAACGGCGACTGCGCATACGGGCTCGACGAGTCCCCAGTCCTGCCGACGTAGAGGTACTCGCTCCGTCTGGGGCGACCACCTCCCAGACGTAGAGCCAGAATCCGCGCCGCAGAAATGCACCGTCGAAGGCGACGATCTGGGTAGAAGCACTCATGTACGCGACCCTGCCGCCTACCCGGCGCACGGTTAAGGTGCATCTCCTCGGCTGCCGTTCGATGCGTGAGGTGGCAGTGAGCATCGGGCGTCTGCGCGCCGTGCAGAAGGTCCACGCGACACGCGCGCGAGGCGAGCGCTTACCGGACGCCCGTTCGGTACCCGCGGGTGGTACCCAAACGCCGCCGCCACCGATCTGCCGCCAACTCAACTGCCCCCGAAACGACGAAGGCCCCGCCGGAGCGGGGCCTTCGATCTGAAGCGGCTGAAGGGACTCGAACCCTCGACCTTCTGCATGGCAAGCAGACGCTCTAGCCAACTGAGCTACAGCCGCAAGTGCGACAGCGCTCGGGGAGCATAGCGAAGGCGTCCGAGACGTGACGCCCGGCCGCGCCCGGTGCAGCGCGTCATGCACGACGGCCGCGGGGCTCAGACTGCCGATATACACGCGCGGACGCGGAATCGATATTCCGGAGCGTCGACTTCCTAGCGAAGGGTTGCCGGAGCTGGATCACACACTGGAAATTCTGGACGAACGTGCGAGGCGGCGCCCACGTTGCAACAGACGGTCATCCATGTCCGGTTCGTTGCGTCTTCCGCCGGAAAGGTCCGTATTCTCGGCGCATCAACCCGAAACTCGTCAAACCTCATGATTGCCGAATTAGGCATTTTGCAACTCGGATAGGTCCAGGGACTGGTCTGATGACACTTTGGTCTTTCCAATCTCAGCCCTGACCGCTACGTTTTTCGGGATGGCGACGGTATCCCCCGGTGCCCCGCCGTCTTGTCCCCCCTGAATCGCGGACCCCGCCGCGTCATCACGCAAAGCCACGGAGAGGCTCCCCCTGATGAATATCGAAGGCAGCATCGCGCGCACGACGGTCTCTGACGCCGTCTACCGCCGCCTGCGCGACCAGATTCTCGGCAGTGGCGCCGAGGCTGGCGCGCCCCTCCCATCCGAACGCACGCTCAGTGAAACGTTCGGCGTCAATCGTCACGCCGTGCGGGAGGCCATCAAACGCCTCCAGCAGGCCGGGCTCGTCACCGTCGTGCACGGCGGCGCCACGCGCGTCACCGACTGGCGACGTGAGGGCGGTCCCGAGCTGCTCACGGCGATCGCCTCCGGCATGGAGTCGGCCGACCGCACACGCCTTGCCAGCCAGATCGCCGAGTCACGCGCAGCGATCGCACAGCTGATCGTCGCCGGGGCCGCCGCGAGCGAGGGCTTCGACGGTTCCGCCGCCGGCGGCATCTCGGATCCCGCCGAGGGGGCGGCGGTCACGGCCTACCGCAACCTCTGGCGCGATATCGCGACCGCGAGCGGCAACCTTGCCGCTCAGCTCACGCTGAACAGCCTCGACGCCGGCCTCGACGCCCTCGAGGGCGAAGGCGTTGCCGTGTTCGAGGCCGAGGCATCGCGCCTCGCCGACATCACGACCCTCGTGCAGGCGATCACCGCCGGCGATGTCACGGTCGCTCAGAAGGCCGCCGCAGGCCTGCTCGGCGGCGCTCCCGTCGAGGTCTAGCCTCACCCATCTGTCGATGCGCGGCCGCCTGTGGTCGCGCGTTGCACCGGTTCTCTCTCGGCAGGGCGGTACGCGCGGCATACTGGCCCGATGCGCGCCGCCCTGATCGAGTCCTACGGCCAGACGCCGTCGATCACCGACGTCGATGAGCCGCGGGGCGAGGGGCCGCGCGGCACCGTCATCGCGGCGGGCATCAACCCCGTCGATCGCACGATCTCGGGCGGTGAGTTCTACGCGCTGCGGCCCAAACCGCCGTACACCCCTGGCATGGAGGGCGTCGCCCGTCAGGATGACGGCTCGCTCGTCTACTTCGGCCGCCCCGGCGACCTGAGGCACGGCTCGCTCGGCGAGCAGGTGATCCTCGATCCCGCGCAGTGCTTCGCGCTGCCCGACGGCACCGATCCCGGCCAGGCGATCGCGTGCGGCATCGCCGGCCTCGCGGCGTGGATGAGCATCAAGCTCCGCGGCGGGCTGCAGCCCGGCGAGCGCGTCGCGGTCACTGGCGCCACTGGGGTCGGCGGGCGCATGGCGCTCCAGATCGCGAAGCTCCTCGGCGCGGAGCACGTGGTCGCGATCGGGCGCAACCAGGCCGCGCTCGACGCCGTCGCCAAGTACGCCGACGACGTCGTGTGCGTCGCCGGCCCCAGCTTCGTCTACGAGAAGCAGCTCCAGCAGCTCGGCGGCCACGACCTCACCATCGACTTCACCTGGGGGACGCTGGCGATGGCCGCGCTCAACGGGCAACGCAAGCACGGCCGGCTCGTGCAGGTGGGCAGTGCCTCCGGGCCCGGGCTGGGACTCGCTGCGCCGCCGATGCGCGGAAACGCGTGGTCGATCCTCGGCTTCTCGATCTTCAACTACGACCTCGACGAGCAGCACGCCGAATACCGCGAACTGCTCGATCACGTGAGCGCCGGGCGGATCGAAGTGCCGGTGCACGAGATCGGCCTCGACGACGTGCCCGCCGCCTGGGAGGCGCAGGGCGCCGGCTCGCCGCACGCCAAGACCGTCGTCACCCTCGGCTGAGCCCAGAGCCATGGCTGAGTACGACGTGAACGCCCCCGCGCCCGACACCTCGGATCTTCCCGAGCACGTGATCCCGCCGCCGGCCACCGCGCTGCCGTGGCTGCTGCACGCGTACGGCCACTCAATCGTCGACGGCGGCGAGGACACCTACGGGCCGCAGTGGGACAACCGCTTCAGCTCTCGGCTCGCCGCGCGCCTGCGCGCGAAGGAGCTCAACTTCGCCAAGGGCGCGAGCGCACTGTGCTGCGACAACGAGCCGAACCGCCCGGGCGCGCTCTGGGCCACCGAGGGCGGCTGGGTGACCGTGGTGCAGACGGCGCTGAGCGAGCCGCGTGTGCGCGAGCCGCTCGTGTGCCCGCGCCAGCTCGTGATCCTGATGAACGGCCATATGGAGTGGGCGATCGCCGGCCCCGAGCGCACGCCCAAGCTCTACCCCGGCGTGCTGCGCACGGTGCTGCGGCGGCTGCGCTCGGCGGCCGTCTACGAGGACGACGACCCGTCGGTGCGGGTGCTCGGCAACTTCGAGCGGTTTGAGGGCACGACCCGCAACTCGGGCACGGGCCTGACGATGCTCATGGCCGATCAGGCCGTCGTCGACATCGACGTGCCGGACTGGTACCCCGGCGGCCTCGCGATCGATGTCGCGGGCGTCTACGGCGACGGCGCCGCCGCCGACGTGATCGTCTCGCTCGACGGCGAGGTGATCGGCACCCACGAGGTCACGAAGATCCCCACGGCGACGGTCGGCGACCCGAACCCCGAGCTCTCGCCCTGGAGCTACCGCATCCCCGGCGAGCGGCTCACCGCCGGCGCGCACCGCATCCGCCTGGAGTACGTGAACGTGCAGGGTTGGGGGTCGTTCGACTACTGGCAGATCGAGGCGATCCAGCCGCCGCTGATCCTCATGCCCGAGGTGCTCGAGCTCCCCGGCAGCTGGGACACCGCACCGATCAAGAGCAACTTCAACGTGAGCCGCGAGGACCGCGTCGTGATCGACGCCCTACAGCGCGGTGTCGCCCGCGAGTTCGCCGACGGCAACGTGCAGTACGTCCCGCTCCAGGACCTCATGGACTTCGACGCGCCGCTCTACTCCACCGACGAGCTCCACCCGAACGCCTGGGGCGCCGACCTCATCGCCGAGCGCCTCTACGACTGGGTGATCGCCCACTGGACCCGCGACCACGCCCGCACCACCGGCACGGCCCTGCCCCGCGAACGCTCCGCCCGCGAGATCCAGATCCAGAAGGTGCGCAACCAGCTCGGGCTGATCAAACGGCGCATCCGCCGCTGACGGAGCGGGCGTGGGAGCGGAGGACTGGTACCGCGCCGAGCAATGGTCGGCGGCGCAGGCCGAGGCGTTCGAGGCCCGGCTCGCGCGGGCCAGGCCGTCGAGCCGGGCACAGTACGTCCGCATCCAGGGCTGCATCCTCGGCGACTCCGACGATCCGGCCGATCGCGCCGTGGCGCGCTCAATGCTCGAGCGTGCGCTCGCGCTTGCCGTCGATCCTGAACACCGCGATCAGATGAGCGAGATCGCGGCGCACGCCGATCTTGCTGGCCTCGATCGCCGCGCGGGCGATCCCGAAGGCGAGTACCAGCACTGGCGGGCCGCGTACGAGCTGAAGGCCGCCTACCCCAACTTCAGCGTCGGTGCGGAGCTGCGGCTGGCCCGCCTGATCGCCGAGCAGCGTTGGGAACAGCGGTTCGACGAGGCAGACCGCATGCTTGCCGAAACCCTCGGGCGCGGCCTGATCTTCGGCGACGAGCGGTTCGAATACGCCCGCGCGAAGATGCGCCTCGCCACGGCGCGCGGCCACGCCGATCTCGCGGCCGCCTATGCGCGTGGCGCGATGAGCCTGGTCGCGACGGACGCGCCGACGATCCGACGGCACCCGACCGTCGGCCGCATCCTCCGCCGAGGCGGCGACGACACGGAGCTCGAGCGCATCGCCCGCGACGGTGTCGCGGAGCGGGGGAGTGCGGTGATCGACGAGTTCCGCGACGACAACGGCGAGGTCCGCTGGTGCTGGGAGCTCATCGAGCGCCTCGAGGGCGTCGAACCCGGCTCGGCGCAGGCCGCTGAGGACGCTCAGGAGGCCCAGTTCGCGGCTGTGCTGTGCGAGGTGCGAGCTGCGGGCATCGCCGCGTACTCCCTCCACGACCTCCCGGGCATGCCCCCGCCGACGGCCGCGGTCGCCCGCGCCGTCGGCCCGCTCCTGATCCGCGCCTATGCCGCGGTCGGCGACGACAGCCGCGAGGTCATCGCCCGCGCTCTTCGACACGTCCGCTACCGGGCGGTGGCAGGCGATGCGGCGGTGACGTGGTTCGGGGAACTCGTCAACCCCGACATCCTCGGCGGGGGAGCTCCCCCGACGGCCGAAGCGGGTGCTCGTCGCCGGCTCAAGCACTCGCTCGGCCAGACCGTTGGCCTTCTCGCAGGTCGCCACCATGCGCCCCAGATCGCCGGGTTCATCTCCGATCCGGTCCACGGAGATGCTCGGGTGTGGCTGTTCGACGCGCTCGCCCGAGGGAAAGAGGACGCCGTCGAGTCGCTCCTCGCCCTGGTCGACCATCCCGATGACGGGCTGAACTGGCGGGCCTTCGACGTCCTTTGCAAGCTCCGAAGCGAGCGAGCGGAGCCGCTGATGCGCGCGCATGCAGCGCGCGAGCGCCCCGCCCGCGCGACGACTGACGAGCAGCGCACGCAGCAAGTGTTCGGCGACATCGCCCGTGCCGGACTCGAGCGTCTCGCGGCCGCCCGCGCAGCAGGCAAGTCGATCCGATGAGCTGCGAAACGCCGCTGAACGACGACGGGCGGCCCGTGAGGACCGCCCGCTCGCTCTGAGGCACCGACCAGATTTGAACTGGTGTACACGGCTTTGCAGGCCGCTGCGTAACCCCTCCGCCACGGTGCCGGGGGCTTTGCATCCTACGCGGCCGTCGGACGGCGCGTCGGGGAGCCGCCGATCGGCGATCGTTGCTAACCTACGCGCCCGCGCCGCACCCCATCAAGGTGCTGGAGCGAGCCCGGGCCTATAGCTCAGTTGGTTAGAGCGCACGCTTGACATGCGTGAGGTCACAAGTTCGAGTCTTGTTAGGCCCACTCGGTAGGAAGCCCCGCAATTGCGGGGCTTCTGTCGTTCTGCGGCCGTGCTGGCCCGGATGCTCCCGCGCGCACTCGGACGGGGAAGGCGCGCTCCGTGCAACGCGCCTTGCAGCCCGTCCGGGTCGCGGAGGACCGTCGAGGCATGAGTTCCTCGACGCTCATCCGCCGCACCGTGAGGCTCCGCTTCGCACCCGTGCCGCTGTCGTGCGTCGCCTGCTTCGGCGAGCACGACACCGGTGGGCTCTACTGCGCGAAGTGCGCGTGCCAGCGCTGCGGCGACGACGCCACCAGCAGCGCCGCCCAAGAGGGCTACTGCGAGCCGTGCTCCGCTGCCCTCGAAGCCGACGGCTTCTTCGGCTGAGCACCCTCTCGCTTGCATCTTCGCCATCTCCGCTCGAGGTCTGGCCGAGAGGGCCTCTGCCCGCTCGGATCGCCGGCGAACCCGCGGCGCGATAGGAAGCTCAGCGGCGCTGCCCGACCGGCTCCGGCCACCTCCAGACCGGGTTGGTGGCAGGCACGCTGCCGCTAGCGTGAGCGGCATGGCGAACGACCCACGGAACGACGACACGACGAAGGCCGCCGGCGGATCCGACGACCCGACAGTCGTGATCGATCCGGGTGCCGCGAGCCAAGACGAGCCGCTCTGGTCTGGCGGCGCCAGTGACGCGCCCGACGATGACGTGTCGCGTGCCGAGGACGCTGCCGCCGGAGACGACCGGGCGGCTCAGCTGAAGGCCAAGGCTGATGAGGTTCGCGCGGCCTCCGGCGAGAAGGCCGGCGCTCTGCGCGAGAGCGCGACCGTCAAAGCGGCCGACCTGCTAGAGAAGGCTGACGAGGTGCGGGCCGCGGCCGGCGACAAGGCCGCCGGCCTCAAGGGCAAAGCGGGGGAGAAGACCTCCGACACGCGCGAGAAGGCCGGTGCCAAGGCCGCAGCGTTCGCCGCGTTCGCCCGCGAGCGGGCCGCCAACGCCGACATGAAGGAATGGGCCGCCAGCACCACGAGCCTCATCGACACCGCGCGCCCGTTCTTCCTCGCCGCGTTCGCCATCGTCTTCACGACGCTCGGGTTCGTCGCTGGCGACTCCGGCACCGCCCAGTGGTTCGTGGTCGGCGCGATCCTGTTCGTGCTTGCCGCCGCCTTCTCGGACGAGCTCGGGCACATCGTCCCGCGCAAGCGCCCAGACCACGAGGACTAGCCGGCCGCGCGGGCCGACCCGCTCAACCGGGGGCGACGGTCCGCGGGACGCATCAAGCCGTCGCGCGCGCGAGCTCCAGCAGCCGTTCGACGTGCTCGTCCGTCGTCCACGCGCCGATCGACGCACGCAGCCACGGCAGCCCGGGGAAGTTGCGGATCACGATCCCGCGCTCCAGACCCTCGGCCACCGCCGCCTCGGCATCCGCCGGCCGCCAGCTCACGAGGGTCGACTCGCCACGCGGCAGCACCTCGACCCCGATCCCGCGCAGCTCCTCGGCAAACGCGGCCGCTCGTGCCGGCCCGGCCGAGAGCACCTCGTCCCAGCCCGCGGCCTCCAACACCTGAAGACTCGCGACGCTCCCGGCGAGCAACTCGGCCGGCAGCGACGTCGAATCCCACCGGCGAGCGTCCGGCCACGCCTTCGCATCCAGGCCGCTGCCGGGATCCTCGAGGTTCTCGTAGCTCGGCCAGATCCCGACGCCGCGGTCGGGCGCCCAGGCAGGATCCACCCAGAGCACGCCGGTGCCCACCGGCCCGCAGGCCCACTTCTGCCCGGAGCCCGCGAAGGCCACGACCCCGAGCTTGCGCAGCTCGCCGAGGTCGACGCTGATCGCGGCCGTCGACTGCGCGCCGTCGAGCACGATCGGCACGCCCGCCTCGGCCAGCGCCGCCACATCGAGCACGCGCCCCGAGAGCCAGCTCACCTGGCTGACCACCACGAGCCGCGTGCGAGGCGTGACCGCAGAGGCCAGCTCCTCCAGCGGCGCGGTGCGTACCGCCACCCCCTCGCGGCGGATCAGCGCGCCGGCCGGACCGGTCACGCCCGGGTGCTCCTCGTCGGAGATCACCACCTCGTCGCCGTCGCGCCACGGCACGAGCGCCAGGGCGCGGGCGATGCCGTCGGTGGTGCCGTTCGTGAGCGCGAGCTCCTCCACAGGTGCACGCAGGAGCCGGCCCCACGCCTCGCGCGCCGTCACCTGGAGCGCCATCAGCCCCTGGTAGTACGTGGCCGCGCGGCCGTGCTCCAAGCCGGCCTGCAGCTGCGCGACCATCGCGTCGGTGCTGGCCTGCGGGGTCGGCCCGCAGGTGCCGGCGTTGAGGTAGGCCGTGGCCTCGAGAACCGGGAAGGAGGCGGTGAAGGACCCGTCGCGCATGCCCTCGACGCTAGCCCAACGACACGAGCCGTCGCACGGCCTCACGCCGCCGTGGGACCAATCATCTAGGCTCCTGCGACCCATGAAGATCACGCTCCCCGACGACCGCCAGCTCGAGCTCCCCGACGGCGCCACGGGCACTGACCTCGCCGAGGCGATCGGCCCCGGCCTCGCGCGCGCCGCGCTCGCCGTGAAGATCGGCGGAGAGGTGCGCGATCTGGCCCGCGCGCTGCCGCCCGAGGCCGAGACCGGCAAGGTCGAGATCATCACCGAGC
>JAGIBJ010000079.1:0-4997 GCA_017744415.1 Solirubrobacteraceae bacterium | reverse complement strand
GCCAGGACGCGCTCGATCTCGTCCGCCACGACGCGGCTCACGTGCTCGCGGCTGCCGTGCTCGACCTCTACCCGGGCGTGAAGATCTCGATCGGCCCCGCCATCGAGGACGGCTTCTACTACGACTTCGAGTTCCCCGAGGGCGTGACCGTCACCGACGCCGACTTCCCGGCGATCGAGGCGGCGATGAAGAAGCACATCAAGGCGGCGGAGACCTTCGAGCGCGAAGACGTCGACCCCGCCACCGCCCGTGCGCGCTTCCTCGCCGAGGGCCAGGACTACAAGGTCGAGCTCATCGACGACCTCGTCGCCGGCCAGGTGCACGGCGATGCGAAGACCACCGAGGCCGTCGACAGCGTCTCGCTCTACACCAACGGCCCGTTCACCGACCTGTGCCGCGGCCCCCACATGCCGAACACCAAGCGGATCGGTGCGGTCAAGCTGCTGAGCGTCGCAGGCGCCTACTGGCGTGGCGATGCGACCCGCAAGCAGCTCACGCGCATCTATGGCACCGCCTTCTTCGACAAGAAGGAGCTCAACGCGTACCTCGAGCTGCTGGAGCAGGCCAAGGCCCGCGACCACCGCAAGCTCGGCAAGGAACTCGGCCTCTATTACTTCAGCGAAGCCGCCCCGGGTTCGGCGTTCTGGACGCCGGCCGGCACGCGCGTGTTCAACGAGCTCGTGCGCCTGAGCCGCGAGATGGGCGACCCGCGCGGCTACACCGAGGTGAAGACGCCGCAGCTCTACGACGCCTCGCTCTGGAAGATCTCCGGGCACTGGGACAAGTACCGCGACGACATGTTCCTCACGGAGACGGGCGACGACCGTCCCATGGGCTTCAAGCCGATGAACTGCCCGGGCCACTACGAGCTCTACCGCCAGACGAAGTGGAGCTACAAGGAGCTCCCGGTGCGCTTCAGCGAGCCGGGCCTGCTGCACCGCAACGAGCTCTCCGGTGCTCTGCACGGCCTCATGCGCGTGCGGCACTTCTGCCAGGACGACGCCCACCTGTTCGTCACCGAGGATCAACTGCAGGACGAGCTCACGGCCTGCATCGAGTTCGCGAAGGCCACGTACGACCTGTTCGGCTTCACCGACGCCGACATCAAGTACGAGCTCTCGACCCGCCCCGAGAATCGCCTCGGGACCGACGAGCAGTGGGACCTCGCCGAAGACATCCTGCGCCAGGCGCTGGAGTCCAACGGCCTCGAGTACGAGATCGGCGAGGGCGGCGGGGCGTTCTACGGCCCGAAGATCGACTTCCACTTCACCGACTCGCTCAAGCGCAGCTGGCAGCTCGGCACGGTGCAGATCGACTACCAGGCCCCCGAGCGGTTCGACCTCACCTACACGGGCGCCGACAACGCCGACCACCGCCCGATCGTGCTCCACCGCGCCCTCATGGGCAGCTACGAGCGCTTCATCGGGATCCTGCTCGAGCACACCGGCGGCGATCTGCCGCTCTGGCTCGCGCCGGTGCAGGCACGCGTGCTCCCGATCGCCGACCGTCACAACGACGCCGCACGCGCGATCGCCGCGCAGGCGGCCGAGCACGGCGTGCGGGTGTGGGTCGACGACCGCACCGAGTCGACCGGTCGCAAGATCCGCGACGGTGAGCTCGCGAAGGTGCCCTACCTGCTCGTGATCGGTGATCGCGAGGCGGAGGAGGGCACCGTCGCTGTGCGCGCCCGCCACGAAGGTGATCTCGGCTCGCGCCCGGCGGCGGAGTTCTTCGCTGAGCTCGGGCAGGCGATCGCCGGCCGGGAGCGATGAGCGCACTCGATCGCGTCCGTCCGCGCCGGGCGATGGAGGCCGCCGCCGGGCGCCTCGGCCGTCCGGCGAAACGCGCCCGCAAGCGGCAGGTGAGCCCGGTGGGCACGCCGCCGCGCCTTGATGGCCTCCCGCACGTGGTGCTCGGTACGGGCGAAGTGGTGCACGTCGCCGGCACGTTCCGCAGCCGTCTGCGCGGCCTCCTCGGCACCGACGAGATCCCGCCGCATCATGCCCTGCTGCTCACGAGCACGCGGTCGGTTCACACCCTGGGCATGCGGATGCCCCTGGATTTGGTGTGGTTCGACGCCGATGGTGCCCTGGTCGGGCTCGACGAGGGCGTGACCCCCGGTCAGCAGCGTCGCTGCAAGTCCGCCTGGGGCGTCCTCGAAGTGGCGTCCGGAAGTGGCCCTCGCTTTGCGGCATTGGTCCGCGAGGGCGCTGTGGCTATGATGACCGGACATTGACGCTCTCTCTTTTCCCGCGACCGGCCCGTAGCGCCAAGCTGCGCGTTACCGCCTAGTGCCGGTCCCACGACGTTTCGACCGGCGTATGCCGGATCGCGACACCACCCGCATCAACGAGCGGATCCGTGTCCCGGAAGTCCGCCTCATCGACGAGAACGGCGAGCAGGTCGGCATCCTGCCCACCGATCAGGCGCTGCGCATGGCGCAGGATCGCGATCTCGATCTGGTCGAGGTGGCTGCTGGCTCCAAGCCGCCCGTCTGCCGCATCCTCGACTACTCGAAGTACAAGTACGAGCAGGCGCAGAAGCAGAAGGCCGCGCGCAAGCACCAGACGACGATCGTCCTCCGGGAGATCAAGTTCCGTCCGAAGATCGCGCAGCACGACTACGACACCAAGAAGGGTCACGTCGAGCGCTTCCTGCTTCACAAGGACAAGGTCAAGATCACGATCATGTTCCGTGGCCGCGAGGTCACGCACCCTGAGCGTGGTCAGATGATCCTCGAGCGTCTGGCCGAGGAGCTCGAGCTCATCGCGCAGGTCGACCAGCGCCCGCAGCAGGATGGCCGCAACATGACCATGCTGCTCAGCCCGTCGAAGGCCGTGATGGCCGGACAAATCGACGCTGAGGCCTGGAAGAACCGCGACGCCGAATCCGACGAGCTCGGCGAAGGCGAGGGCATCACGGTGGACGGACCCGGCGAGGAGCCGAGCCCCGCGCCGGCCCCGGCGCCCGCTGCCGAGGCGAAGCCTGCCGCGAAGGCGAAGGCGAAGAGGCCCGAACCCGAGCCCGTCGAGGAGCAGCCGGAGGCGGTTGTCGAGGCCGAGGCCGTCGTCGAGGCCGAGCCCGAGGTCGAGCCGGAGCCCGAGGCCGAGATCGAGGAGCCCGAGCCGGTCGAGGCCGAAGCCGAGCCCGAGCCTGAGCCCGAGCCGGTGAAACCCGCTCCCAAGCCGAAGAAGGCCGGCCCCGCGCCCGTCTCCAAGGCCGAGGCTGCGCTCAAGCGCAAGCCCAAGCCGAAGCTCAACCTCGGTACTGGTGCTGCTGCGCCGGGCACCAAGAAGGACGACGACGAGGACGAGGCCGAGGAGGCCGCGCCCGCCGCCAAGAAGCCGAAGAAGGCTCCGTCGAAGAAGGCTGCTGCGGCTGCCGTCGCGGCAAGCAAGCGCGCTCCGGCCAAGAAGGCCGCAGCGAGCAAGGACGCCGACGGCTAGTCACGTTTCGGGCCCGCGCGACGGTGCCGCCGACCCCCTCGGAAGGGGGCAGGCGGCATCGTCGCGCGGAACCCACTAAGCTTGCCTGCAAGCTCGCCGCTCGGCGCACCCGCTTACGCGGTGCGTGCGCCGCGGAGAGGACAATGCGCCCGCCAGCCGCGGCTGCGCCCGACCTGCAATACTGCGCAATTCGTTATGCCCAAGATGAAGACCCATTCGGGCGCGAAGAAGCGCTTCAAGGTCACCGGCTCCGGCAAGGTGCGCGCTCGTCACGCCATGACGTCTCACATCCTTGAGAAGAAGTCCGCCAAGCGCAAGCGCAAGCTCGCCGGCGCTCTTCTGCTCTCGCAGGCTGAGACCAAGCGCGCCAAGAAGCTGCTGGGAGCGAAGACCAAGTGAGCCGCGTCAAGCGTTCGGTCAACACGCGCAAGAAGCGTCGCGCGACCCTCGAGCGGACCAAGGGTTTCCGCGGCGAGGCGAACAGCAACTACCGCCGCGCGAAGGAGGCCCTCCTCAAGGCGGGCGTGTACTCCTACCGCGACCGTCGCAACAAGAAGCGCGATTTCCGACGTCTTTGGATCCAGCGCATCAACGCCGCCGCCCGTCTCAACGGCACGACGTACTCGAAGCTGATCCACGGCCTCAACCAGGCTGGCATCGAGCTCGATCGCAAGGTCCTCGCCGACCTCGCCGTCCGTGACCCGCAGACCTTTACGGCGATCGCCGAAGAGGCCAAGAAGGCCGCCGCCTAGCTGGCCGTACCGGTCACCACGACCTTTCACGCACGGGCGTCGTCTTCTTCGTAGGGCGGCGCCCGTCGTCGTTCTCCGGGCCTCGTACCGTCAGTCCAACCGCCGCGAATGCGGCCCAAACCCGCTCTTCGGAGCCCGCACCCCACCGCTCCCAGTGATCACCAGCCCCGACAACCTGAAGCTCAAAGAGGTGCGCCGCCTCGGTCGCCGCGCTGCGCGCGACAAGCTCGGGTTGTTCACCGCCGAAGGCGAAGACCTGGTGATGGCCGCGCAGGACGCCGGCTGGGTCGCGCGCTCCGTGTTCGTGCCGGGTAGCACGCCGAGCTCGATGCCCGAGTCGCTGAAGCCGATCCCGGTGGAGGACAAGCTCCTCGCCGAGCACAGCCAGCTCGGCTCGTCGACCCGCGCGCTCGCCGTCTACAAGCAGCGCTACGCCGATGCGCCCGCTGGGCCGGTGTGCGTCGCGCTCTGGGGCGTGCGTGATCCCGGCAACATCGGCACGGTGATCCGCGGGGCCGACGCCTTCGGCGCGGCGAGCGTGGTGCTCGGCCCGCAGTGCGCCGATCCGTTCTCGCCGAAGGCCGTGCGTGGCTCGATGGGCGCGATCTTCACCGTGCCGCTCGCGCGCGCCGACGAGATCAGCGAGCTCCCCGGCACGACGATCGCCCTCGTCGCCGAAGATGGCGAGCCGCTGCACGAGGTCGTTCCGGCCCTCGTCGAGCGGGGTGAGACGATCACCATCGTCGTCGGCTCCGAGCGGGAAGGGCTGCCTCCGCAGGTGGCGAAGGCCTGCGCCGTG
>JAGIBJ010000078.1 GCA_017744415.1 Solirubrobacteraceae bacterium | reverse complement strand
TGGCGGGGAAGCGTAGAGGAACATGGCGCAGGACTATTACGAGCTGCTGGGCGTCAGTCGGACGGCGAGTCCCGACGAGATCAAGAAGGCCTATCGCAAGCTCGCCCGCCAGCACCACCCCGACAACAACTCGGGCGACGAAGAGAAGTTCAAGGAGATCCAGGGTGCCTACGACATCCTGAGCGATCCCCAGAAGAAGCAGACCTACGACCGCGGCGGCTTCCAGGTGCCCGGGATGGGTCCCGATGCCAACTTCTCGATGAGCGATCTCGCCGACATCCTCGGTGGTGTGTTCGGCGGCCGCATCCCTGGGACGGGTGGCGGTGGCCGCGGACGCACCCCGATGGCGGCACGTGGCCGCGACCTCGAAACGCAGGCCCGCATCACCTTCGATCAGTCGATCGACGGCACCGAGATCTCGCTGCCCGTCCCGTCGCAGGATCCGTGCCCGGACTGCCGCGGCACCGGTGGGCGCGCCGGCTCGTCGATGACGACGTGTCCGGAGTGCTCGGGCCAGGGCGTCGTGATCCAGAGCGACGGCCTCTTCTCCACCCAGACGCCCTGCCCGCGCTGCCGCGGAGTGGGTCGCGTCCCGAAGGATCCGTGCCCGACCTGTCGCGGCACGGGCCGTCGCCCCGGCGGCTCGACGTTGCGCGTGAAGGTGCCCGCAGGCATCCGCGACGGCGGCCGCATTCGCGTGCCCGGCAAGGGCGAGCCCGGCGTCGGAAACGGACCGCGTGGTGACCTCTACGTCGTGGTGCACGTCGCGCCCTCGCAGGTGTTCCGTCGCAAGGGCGAGCACCTCGAGATCGAGCTCCCGATCACGGTGACCGAGGCGCTGCGCGGTGCCGAGGTGCGAGTACCGACCTTGAGCGGCACGAAGCTGCTGCGGATCGCTCCCGGCACGAAGCACGGCTCGGTGTTGCGCCTCAAGGGCGAGGGGCCCAAGAAGACCACCGGCGCTGACGAGCGCGGCGATCTGCACTACCGGATCGCGATCGACCTCCCGAAAACGCTCACCGACGAGCAACGCGCGGCCGTTGACGCGCTCGCCGAGACGCTCGACTACGACCCGCGTGCCGATCTGCTGAGCCGCGCAGCGACCCGTACCGCCGGAGGTACCCATGCCTGACGAGCGCTCGACGGGCTTCACCGGCGGACCGCCGGCGGACGCGGGTCTGAGCGACGACGGCCGGCGGGGAGCACCGCGCAGCACGTCGATGCGCACGACGCGGATCGAGGTGAGCAGCAGCCGCGGCGTGTTCATGATCAGCGTCGCCGCCGAGCTCGCCGACATGCACCCGCAGACCCTGCGAATGTACGAGCAGCGCGGCCTGATCCAGCCGAAGCGGTCGCCGCGCGGCACGCGCCTCTACTCCCAGGACGACGTCGAGCGGCTGCGCCGCATCCAGGAGATGACCGCGTCGCTCGGCCTCAACCTCGCCGGCGTCGAGCGCGTGCTCGAACTCGAGGAGCGCCTCGAGCAGCTCGAGCGCCGCTACACCGCCGTCGAGCGCCGCCGCCTCGAGCTCGAGGCCGAGGTGCAGCGGATGCGCGACGACTCCCGCACGCAGATCGTGCGCTGGGAACCGCCGCAGGCCTGACGCGTCGTCGGGCCGACGCCCACCCACCAATCCGGCTACGCGAAACGCCTCCGCGACCCAAGAGGTAGGGGCGCGGAGGCGTTCGTTCGTCCCGAAGTCGGAGTAATCCGGGGCGCGACAGCCGCGAGAACGCGGCGCCGGTCGAGGGACCGTGGCGGAGCCGCCCGCCGGCGCCTCAGCGCCGGCGGGCGTACGGCGCCCCTCCCCTACTTGGTGCTGGCGGACGCTGCGACGGCGGCAGCGCCTGCGTTGGCAGCCGCCTGCGCGGCGGCCTGGAGCGGGTTGGTGGTGGCCGAAGCGCCCGCCGAAGCGCCGACGTTCGCGCCGCTGGCGACGCTGTAGACCTTCCAGCCGGTGCTGACCTTGCGCACCTCAGCGCAGGCCTTCCACTGGTAGAACCAAGCGCAGACGGTCCAGCCGCCGGTGGCGATCGGCACCACGGAGGTGCCGACGGCGGGCGTGGGCGCCGTGGCGGCGGTGGCAGCGGCCGGGGCGCTGGCGACGAGTGCAGCGGATGCGCTGGCGGCAAGGGCCAGCGAGCGGAGCTTGCGGGACATGTTCGTTCCTCTCTCGGGAGCGGTTGGGACAGGAGGTACGCCGTGGAGCGTTGCCTCACCCCGCCTCGCGCACGCCGCAGGACATGGCGCACTCGGAGCAGGTGGTAAGCCACCTTACCCACACCTGCACGTGAGCGTCAATGCAAGTTCTCGCTCCGCCGCGTTGTGCTCCTGCGGACGGCAACGCCCCGGGTTTTAGCCCAATGGTCGGGGCTGGTCGGACACCGCCGAGGGCGGCCGTCAGCGGGCGTGGAGGCTCGCCGCGAGCACCTCGAGCAGCGGGCGCTGCGCGACGACGAGCCGGCCCGCGGCCTCCTCGACCGGCATCCACGCGGCGCGGTCGATCTCAGGGAACTGCTGCATCCGACCGGACCGGGGCGGCCACTCCATCTCGAACGTGTTGCTCACGAAGCCGGCCGGGTCGAGCCCCGGCGCCTCGACGGCCCACGCGGTGACGCGCTTACCGCTCTTCTGGCGCACCTCACCAAGCGCAACGAGTTCGCCCTCGGGCGGGGCCGTGCCGGTCTCCTCGGTCCACTCGCGCCGCGCGGCCTCGAGCGGGTCGTCGCCGACCTCGTGCTCGCCCTTGATCACGCTCCAGGCGCCCTCGTCCTTGCGGGCCCAGAACGGCCCACCCATGTGCGCGATCAGCACCTCGAGCCCGAGCTCGGAGAGGCGGAAGGGCAGCAGCCCTGCACTGGCTCGGCGCGGCACAGCGCCAGACTATTCCTTGCTCGGGCGGCCGCGGGCGACGGGTCGCGAACGTTCGGCAGACCGAGGGCGCGGAGCCGCCGCTCTGCGAGCCCCTAGGAGGGTGCGCGCAGACGCAGCCTGATCGGACCACTCGCGGTCGCGAGGTCGACGGGTTCGCCGTCCTGGACGACGTCGATCTCACCCGCGTCGACGAGCCGCTGAGCGGCGATGCGAGCGGGCTCCATGAGCGCGCGCCACGGCTCGTCGCCTGCGGCGGTGCCATCCGGCGCCTCACCGCCGACGCGTCGCGCCGCTTCGGACGGGCAGATGGTCGCCCCAGGACTGCGCTCGGCGAGGAGTTCGACGATCGCGGCTTCGAGCGCGACCTCGTCGTCGGATCCGGGCTGCGTGCTGGGCTCGCTCATGCCTTCAAGGTGGCAGCGAGCGGCGGAGTGACACCGGGCGCTGGCGGGCGCCGGTGGCGGCCAGCGATGAGGAGAGTCCGTCGCTGGCCCCGGTCCTTGTCCCGGGGACCGGGGCCATCACGCGACGGGGGAGGGCCGAAGAAGCTTGGCGGGCTGGTGGCGTGGTCCTGTCCCTGGATCACGGGTTCCCGCTTCGCCTAGCGGAGGGCCGGGGGTGGTCGCCCATTCGAGCTACCCCTGTATGTGGCGGCCGGGGTGGTTGCCGCCTAGAGATATGGTCGACGGAGCAGCGCGAGTGCGCCATAGCCCGGTCGTTCATTCCGGTGGAGCGAGGCCATGGGCCGATCGGCCTGGGCGGAATGGCCGGGCGCACGACGATCCATGCGGCGCCTCATGCCCGGCAGGGCCAAAACGCGCGATTCGCCCGTTTCCAGTGGGCACCCGTGTCCGCTCGACCCACACGAATCGTCTCCGTGACGTTGCTCCGCGTGCACGCCGGCGGAAGGAGCCGGCGGTCGTCAGAAGCTCGTGACCATCACGGGCGCCGCGAACGTGCAGACGGCCCGGTACTGGTTGAAACCCACGCGCACCGAACCGCCAGCACCGAGGAAGATCGACACGCCGCCCGCGCTCGTGGCCGAGACCGGCGACGACGGCACGCGCACCACGCGCACGCCGGTGTTCGCGCTCTGCTGGATCGCGATGCGCCGCGACTCGGTCGTTGCCGGGCCGAGCGTGTTGCCGGTGGAGCCGTCGAGCTCGTTGCGGGGCCCCGAGAACGAGGCGCCGTCGGTGGCCGACTCCACGCTGAGCGTGAACACGTCGGCGGTGCCGCCCGAGGTGGTGCTCACGCCGCTCGTGCAGCGCGCGACGAACTTCAGGCCGTCACGCTCGACGACCGTCTTCGCCTCGCCTGCGGCGAGGGTGACCGCCACGGAGAAGATCGTGCGCGCCGCAGCGAAGTCACTGGCGTTGCGCCCGTCGACGGTGTCGGCGTCGCCTGCGCGATCGGCCGAACCCGCGCGGTCGGCGCTGCCCGCGCTGGTGGCACGATCGGCCATGGCCGCCGAAGCTGCGCGGTCGGCGCTGCCCGCGCTGGTCGCGCGATCAGCGCTCGCCGCAGAGGTGGCCCGAGTGGCGTTGGCAGCGTGGGAGGCCTCGGCAGCCGCTTGCGCCGTGGTCGCCGAGCCGGCCGCCGCAGCCCGCGGGACGACGCCGAGCGACTCCTCGTCGATCTGCGTGCCGGTGAGGGTGTCCTTCGCGAGATCGGCACCCTTGAGCGAGGCATTCTTCACCTCGGCGGTGCCGATGCTGTTGCGAGCGATCCGCGTCGCGGCGACCACACTCCCGGAGAGCGCGAAGAACAGCGCGACGCCCGCGAGCAGCGTCGCGGCGCTCGGCACCCGGCGGGCGCGGAGAGAGCCAAGGACGGAGTTCGAACGGAGCACGGGTCGCGTGACACACAGTCACCGCACTGGTACCGGGAGAACGCCCCGCGGCAGCGCGGTAAACAGAGTTAGGGCGCACCGTACCGTGGCACGCCCCCACTCGCGCAACCCATCTCGCACGAATTCTCGTGACCGGCCAGGGCATTCAGCACGGCACAGCCGTGAAGATCACTTGACAATAACTGTCTCGATGACTGATAATCTGAGTCCAAGCCGCATAGATTTTCGTCCAGGCTGTGGCGCTGCACCTTGACCACAGGCCTGACTGCCCCGACCATCGACTCAGGAGACGTCATGCAGGCAGACCGCTTCACCCTGAAGGCGCAAGAGGCTCTTGCCCGCGCCATCACCCTCGCCAGCGATGCCGGGAACCCGCAGGTGTTCCCCGAGCACCTCCTCGGCGCGCTCCTCGAGCAGGACCACCCGCTCGTCGATGGCGTGCTTCGGAAGGTCGGCGCGGAGCCGGCCTCGCTCCGCAGTGAGGTGAGCGCCGCGATCGGCGGCCTTCCCACGATCAAGGGCGAGGCCCAGGAGCCCACCACCGCTCCCGACCTCCTCAACGTGCTCCGCCAGGCCGACAAGTTCGCGCGTGAGCTGGGCGACCAGTACGTCTCCACCGAGCACCTGCTGCTCGGCCTCGCGAGCCGCAACGACAAGTCGGCCGGAATCCTCAAGAACGCCGGTGCGAACGGCGACAACCTCCGCACCGCGATCAGCGAGGTGCGCAAGGGCAAGGCCGTCACCGACCAATCGCCCGAGGAGGGCATGGAGGCGCTCAAGCGCTTCGGTGTCGACCTCACCGAGCGCGCCGAGAAGGGCGAGCTTGATCCCGTGATCGGCCGCGACGAGGAGATCCGTCGCGTGATCCAGGTGCTCAGCCGCCGCACGAAGAACAACCCCGTGCTGATCGGCGAGCCCGGCGTCGGCAAGACGGCGATCGCCGAAGGTCTCGCCCAGCGCATCGTCTCCGGCGACGTGCCCGAAAGCCTCAAGGATCGCCGCGTGGTGAGCGTCGACATCGGCGGCATGCTCGCCGGCGCGAAGTACCGCGGCGAGTTCGAGGAGCGCCTCAAGGGCGTGCTCAACGAGGTGAAGGAGGCAGCCGGCCAGATCGTGATGTTCATCGACGAGCTCCACACCATCGTCGGGGCCGGTGCGGCCGAGGGTGCGGTGGATGCCGCCAACCTGCTCAAGCCGATGCTCGCGCGCGGCGAGCTGCGGGCCGTCGGGGCCACCACGCTCGACGAGTACCGCCAGCACATCGAGAAGGATCCGGCCCTTGAGCGTCGCTTCCAGCCGGTGATGGTCGGCGAGCCGACCGTCGAAGACACGATCGCGATCCTCCGCGGCCTCAAGGAGCGCTACGAGGTGCACCACGGCGTGCGCATCCAGGACAGCGCCCTCATCGCCGCCGCCACCCTCTCCAACCGTTACATCGCCGACCGCTTCCTCCCCGACAAAGCGATCGATCTGATCGACGAGTCGGCGTCCAAGCTGCGCATCGAGATCGACTCGATGCCGGAGGAGATCGACGAGGTGCAGCGGCGCGTGATGCAGCTCGAGATCGAGCGCACCTCGCTCGAGCAGGAGACCGACGACGCCTCCAAGGACCGCCTGGCGATCCTCGATCGCGAGCTGGCCGAGGAGCGCGAGCGCCTCAGCAGCATGCAGGCGAGCTGGCAGGCCGAGAAGGACCTGATCGTCGATGTGAGCAAGGCCAAGGAGGCCCTGGAGAACGCGCACCGCGAGGCCGAACAGGCCGAGCGCGTCGCCGATCTGCAGCGCGCCGCCGAGCTGCGCTACGGCCGGATCCCGGAGCTCGAACAGCAGCTCGCGGCAGCCGAGGCGAACGTCGACGCCTTTGGTGGCGGAGGCTTCCTCAAGGAGGAGGTCGATGCGCAGGACGTCGCCGAGATCGTCGGCCGGTGGACGGGCATCCCCGTCAGCCGCCTGATGGAGGGCGAGGTCGAGAAGCTCGTCCACATGGAGGACCGCCTCCACGATCGCGTCGTCGGCCAGGAGACGGCCGTGCGCGCGGTGAGCGATGCGCTGCGCCGCAGCCGCGCCGGGCTCCAGGATCCCGATCGCCCGATCGGCACGTTCTTGTTCCTCGGACCGACGGGTGTCGGCAAGACGGAGCTCGCGCGTGCGCTCGCCGAGTTCATGTTCGACACGCAGGAGGCGATGGTCCGCATCGACATGAGCGAGTACATGGAGAAGCACTCCGTGAGCCGGCTCGTCGGTGCACCTCCCGGCTACGTGGGGTACGACCAGGGCGGCCAACTCACCGAGGCGATCCGCCGCCGGCCCTACAGCGTGCTGCTCCTCGACGAGATGGAGAAGGCGCACCCCGACGTGTTCAACGTGCTGCTGCAGCTGATGGACGATGGCCGCCTCACGGATGGCCAGGGCCGCACCGTCGACTTCCGCAACGTCGTCGTGATCATGACCTCGAACATCCCTGGCGGGCGCGTCGGCGCGGAGGGCCACTTCCGGCCGGAGTTCATCAACCGTATCGACGAGATCGTCGAGTTCCACCCGCTCGGGCGCGAGCAGATCGGCAGCATCGTCGACCTGCAGACGCAGCGGCTCGTGGAGCGCGCGACGAAGGAGCGCGGCGTCACCGTCACGCTCACCGACGAGGCGCGCACGCTCCTCGGCGACCTGGGCTACGACCCGGCCTACGGTGCTCGCCCGCTCAAGCGCGTGATCCAGCAGCGACTCACCAACCCGCTGGCCCTCGGCCTCCTCGACGGCACGTTCCGCGAGGGCGACGAGGTGGAGGTGATCGCCCGCGGCGGCGAGCTCGTGCTCACCGCGGGTGAGCGCGAAGCGGTGGCTCGGGCGTAACCCCGCCGCGCGCAATCGCACCGGAAATGTGCTGCCCGGGCGCGGCCGTGAGTGAGCTCGCGGCGCGCCCGGGGTTGCGCACGGCAGTGGCGCCTCGCCGCTAGAGGTGGCGCCGCGCCGTTGGTAGTTCTCCGGCCACGATGCGTCGTCCGTCCCACCCCGCACCCTTTCGAGCCGTCCTCGCCGCGATGGCCGTGGCGATCGGACTCGCGTGGGGAGCGAGCGGAGCGTTCGCGGCGGCCGGCGATCTCGTCGTGGTCGATCCTCCCGCGCCGCTCCTGCCGGACGACTCGGCGACGCCCTACGAGACCGCCATCAGCGGCAACGGGCGCTTCGTTGCCGTCACCGAGGGCCGCGACTGCGTGGAGCTCGCGCCCGACGACGACCCCATCAACGACTGCTACGACGAGCAGCAGATCTGGCGTTACGACCTGCAGACGGGCGCGCGCGTGAAAGTGAGCACGGGCGGCTTCGCGCTGGGTGGGGCGCGTGAGCCAGCACTCTCCTATGGCGGCAGCGTCGCCGCGTGGACCGCCTTCTACTGGCTCCCGGATGCCGACACCACGCGCGTGTTCCGCAGCGAACCGGGCAGCGACGCACCAGGCGCCGACGTGCTCGCCGGCACCGACACCTCGCTCCCGGAGTTCATCAGCCATCCCTCGATCTCGGCCGACGGCGGCAGCCTCGCGCTCCAGGGGCAGGCGTACGGCGGTACGTGCGCATCGTCGGCCTTCGCGTGGAGCGCGGGCTCGCCGACGGTCGGCACCGTGGCCGGCGGCTGCGCCGAGGCCGGCGCTGAGGGCACGGTCGGCGATGCCGGCCGCTCGCCGGAGCTCAGCGCCGACGGCGGGACGCTCGTGTTCGCCGGCACCGAGGGGCTCTACCGCTACGACGTGCCGGCCAGGACGTGGCAGCTGATCCCGGTGCCCGCCGAGGTCGACCTGCAGAGCGTCGGGATCGGCGACTCGCGCCTCGCGCTCTCGGGCGACGGGAGCACGGTGGCCTACATCACCCGCGGCCCCGAGGGCGAGCTCACGCTCTGGGCCACCGACGTCGCGACCGGGGCGAGCACCTCGCTCGCGTCGGTCCCGGCCGGGCCGGCGGTGCTCAGCACGCGCACGCCGGCCATCTCCGCGAACGGCCGCTACATCGCCTACGACTGGGGCATCGACGGTGAGGCGGCCAGCGGTCTGCGCACGTTCGTCGCCGACCGCACCACCGGCGCCTCGACGCTCGTCTCGACGCGCCCGGGCCTCGCCGACGGATTCGCGATCTCGGCCGCTGGCACGGGCCCGGGCATCTCGGCTGACGGCCGCTACGTGACCCTGATCGCGAGCGATGCGAGGGACGCCGTGCCCGATGCGGCGACGCCGAGCGGCCCGCACGCGATCCGCGCCGACGTGCTCGGCGCGCCCGCCGACACCGTTGCCCCGCCGAAGCCGAACGCGATCAAGGTGAGCCAATCGGCCGGCAGCGTGCAGCTCACGTGGCCCGCCGTCGCCGAGCCGCGCAGTCCCGTCACCTATCGGATCCGGCAGCGGCCGATCGCCGGCGGCCCGGCGAGCGTGATCGGCACCAGAGTGCAGTCCGGCACGACGCTCACGCTCCCCGGCCTCACCGCGGGCGCCCGCTACCGCTTCGCGGTGCAGGCCGAAGACGTGCAGGGCAACCGCTCGACGGCGACCACGGTCACGTTCACGGCGGCGGGGCAGACCGACCCGACCGCGCCGGAGATCACCGCGCCCGCCGACCCCTACACCGGCACCGGGGAGGCGCAGACCGGCGGCGCGTTCACGATCGAGGGCGCCGACCTCGCGAACGTGACCGGCGTGCTGATCGGCGGACGTCCAGCAACCGGGCTCAGCATCTCGGCGACGCAGATCACCGGCACGGCGCCGGCGGGAGCCGACGCCGCCTCGGTGCCCGTCACGGTGCTCGGCCCGTTCGGAGCCGAGGCTGCCGGGCGGTTCCTCTACCAGGCTGCCGGCTAACCGAGCGGGCGAACGACGACCCGGCCCAACACTCCGCCACGACCCCCGAAACGGGGACACGGCGGGGCCCCGGCGTTAAGACATGCTTAGCGCGCCAGGCTCCGCCCAGGCCGACCGGAGCTCCCCAGAAGGTAGTGCTTTGAGGGGCGCGATACGTCTGGTAGTCGTTCGCGTCGATGCATCAGGTGTCCCGTCCCGCTCAGCGCGCCCGCGCCCTCCTCCGCGCGCTCGCGCTGGCCGTCGCCGTGATGGCTGCCGCGGGCTCGGGCACCGCCCTCGCGTCCACTGGCGACCTCGTCGTCGTGGATGCCCCGGGGCCGGTACTGCCGGACGATTCGGCCAAGCCGCTCGAGGCTGCAATGTCGGGCAACGGGCGCTACGTCGCCATCCCCGAGAGCCGCGACTGCACCTCGCTGGTGCCGTCGTACGAGTACTTCTACGACTGCTACCCCGAGCAGCACATTTGGCGGTACGACCTCCAGACCGGCGCGCGCGTGAAGGTCGACAAGGGTGGCCCGCAGACCGGCGGCGCCCGGCAGCCCGTGCTCTCCAGCGACGGCAGCGTCGCCGCGTGGACGGCCTTCTACTGGTTCCCGGACGGCGACGTGAACTACGTGTTCCGCAGCCGCCCCGACACCGGCCAGGCGGGCACGAACACCATCCCCTACGCCGGCAACCAGGGTCCTGACGGTGAGTGGTACCCCGAGTTCATCTACCAGCCCTCGATCTCGAGCGACGGCACCACGCTCGCCATGTTCGGCAACTACTACGGCGGCGACTGCGCATTCCGCGCGTTCCTGTGGAGCTCGAGCTTCGCGCCCGCGGCCACGCCGATCGTCAAGCCGCTCGCCACCGGCTGCGCCGACTACGAGCTACCGGGCCAGGTGGCCGGCTCCGGCTTGAGGGCCAAGGTCTCCGGAGACGGGAAGACCATCGTCTTCGCCAGCGAGGCGGGGCTCTACCGCTACGACGTAACGACGGGCTCGGCATCGCTCATCCCGCTCCCGGCCGGCGTGCCGACGGACGAATCGGGCAGCCCCTGGGTAGGAGCCTTCGCGCTCTCCGCCGACGCCTCGACGCTCGCGTTCCTCGCCCCCGACTCGGTCAACAACGAGGGCACGGAGCAGGGCCTCGCGCTCTGGACCTCCAACCTCGCGACGGGGGTCGGCACGCGCGTCGCCACGATCACGGACGACGAAGTGATCTACAACAGTCGCCTGTACATCCAGCCGGCGATCTCGGCGGACGGCCGGTTCGTCGCCTTCAACTGGCAACAGAACCCGGTCACCGGCGCCGACGACGGCAACATCGCGACCTACCGCTACGACCGCGCGAACGCGTCGATCAAGCGCGTGTCGCAGACCACCGGCGGCACGCGGATCCCGCTGCTCGACAATGCGATCAGCAGCAAGCCGCAGATCTCCGCCGACGGGCGCTACGTCACGTTCATCGCGAACGACGCCAAGCAAGCCGTGCCGGACGATGCGACGCCGACGGGCCCGCATGTGATCCGCGCCGACGTCGACGGCCCCACCGGCGACACCACCGCCCCGGCGAAGCCCGCGTCGATCAAGGTGAGCCAGGGATCGGTCGGCGCACAGCTCACGTGGCCCGCCGTCACCGACCCGAGCGGCCCGGTGCTCTACCGGATCCGCCAGCGCCCGATCGCCGGCGGCACCTCGGCGCTCGTCGGGACGAAGGCGCAGACGACCACGTCGCTCACGCTCCGCGGGCTCGCCGCGGGGAAGCCCTACCGTTTCGCGATCACCGCGGAGGACGCCCAGGGCAACCGCTCCACCGCGACGACCGTGAGCTTCACGGCGGCGGGTACCGCCGATCCGACGCCGCCGACGATCACCGCGCCCGAGAAGCCGTACGTCGGCACGGCCGAGCAGCAGCTCGGGGGACCGTTCACGATCAACGGCGGCGACCTCGCCAACGTCAGCACCGTGCTGATCGGCGGGCAGCCCGCCACCGGCCTCACCATCACGCCGACCAAGATCACCGGCACGGCGCCTCGCAGTGGCGACGCCGCCTCGGTGCCCGTGACCGTGATCGGGCCGTTCGGTGCGAAGGCCGCAGGTCGGTTCTACTACCGCCAGCCCGGCACCACCGAGACCGGCGACTGAGTGCCGAGCCACGGCATTTGGCCGGACGCGCTACGTCTGGTAGTGATTCGCGCTATGTCTCCGGTATCCCGTCCCGTCCAGCGAGCCCGCGCGCTCCTTCGCGCGGCCGCGCTCGCGGCCCTGGTCGTGGCCGCCGCGGGCCCCGGCTCGGCGCTCGCCGCCGCGGGTGACGTCGTCCTCGTCGATCCGCCCGCGCCGGTGCTCCCGGACGACTCCGCGAAGCCGATCGACGCCGTCCTCTCCGGCAACGGCCGCTACGTCGCGGCGATCGAGACCCGGCCGGCGTGCATCTCGCTCCCGCCGGCGTGGGACTACTTCGGGGAGTGCTACCCCGAGCAGCACGCCTGGCGCTACGACCTGCAGACCGGCGCGCGCGTGAAGATCGACAAGGGGCCAAGGCTCCAAGGCGCCGTGGACCCCGTGGTGCTGTCTGAGGACGGGAGCACCGCCGCGTGGACGTGGGGCCGGTACGGGCCCGACTCGGACGCCTCCGACATCTTCGTCAGCCAGCCCGGCACGGGGAAGTCGGGCGTCACGATCAGGCCGACCGACACCTACCTCCCCGATTACCTCCGGCGCCCGTCGCTCTCGGCCGACGGCGAGGCAATGGCCTTCGTGGGCGACTCGTACGCCGGGAGCTGTTCTTCCCGGGCGTTCTCGTGGCACGCCGACAGCGGCGGCGGCGCGGGAAGCACCAAGCCGCTGTCCAACGGCTGCGCCGACTGGGAGGCCGAATACGACATCTACACGGACGACCCCGGCCTCGTCCGCGGCGAGGGGAATGGCACGACGATCAGCGCCGACGGCACGACGGCCTTCTTCCTCGCCCGTGGCCAGTTCTACCGCTACGACATCGCCGCACGCACCTTCCAGACCATCCCGATCGACCAGTCGCTCCGCGAGCGGATCGTGGGCCCGTTCGCGGTGTCGGGCAACGGCCTCGCCCTCGTGTTCATGACGAAGCAGGAGGCTCCGAGCACCGGCTACGACCTCTGGGCGACCGACCTGGCGGCTGACGGCACGACCATTCTCGGAACCGGTCGGATCGCGCAGTCTTCGGTGGCGCCTGCGCCGGCGCAGGCACTCGAACCCAAGCCGGCGCTCTCCTACGACGGGCAGACCGTGGCCTTCAACTGGCCGGCGAACCCGGTGAGCGGCGAGCCGAGCGGCTCGACCCGCACCTACTGGTACCAGCGCAACGCCGGCCGGCTCGAGATCGCGTCGAAGCGCGCGGGCACCGGCACGCCGTTCGCCGTGGCCAGCGGCTATGGCACCCGCGGTCCGGGAATCTCGTCGGACGGGCGCTACGTGACCTTCATCGCCGACGACGCCAAGCAGGCCGTGCCGGACGACGCGACGCCGACGGGCCGGCACGTCGTGCGGGTCGACATGCTCGGCTCCGCGGACGACACGACGGCTCCGGCCCGGCCGACGAGCATCAAACTCACCCAGACGGCATCGGGCACGCAGCTCAGCTGGCCGGCGGTCGACGATCCGAGCGAGCCGGTGATCTACCGGATCCGTCAGCGCCCGATCGCCGGCGCGAGCCACAGCCTGGTCGGCAGCAAGATGCAGCTCACCAACTCGATCGCGTTCCGCGGACTCGTCGCCGGGCAGCCCTACCGCTTCGCCGTCACCGCCGAGGATGCGGAGGGCAACCGCTCGACCGGCACGACCATCAGCTTCATCGCCCCCGGGACGCCGGATCCGACGCCGCCGACGATCACCGCGCCCGAGAAGCCGTACGTCGGCACGGCCGAGCAGCAGCTCGGCGGTCCGTTCACGATCAACGGCGCTGACCTGGCGAACGCGACCGGCGTCCTGATCGGCGGCAAGCCGGCCACCGGCCTCACGATCACGGGCACGTCGATCACGGGCACCGCGCCCCGAGTCAGCGACGCCGCCTCGTTGCCCGTCGTGGTGATCGGGCCGTTCGGCGCGAAGGCCGCTGGGCGCTTCTTCTACCGCCCGCCCGGCGTGTCCGAGACGAGCGACTGATTCGACACGCACCGTGCTGCGTTCATAAGGTACGCGGCACGATGCGCCGTCTTCTGGTTGTGCTCCTCGCCCTCGTCGGCGTGCTCACGGCACCGGCCGGCGCGCTCGCGATGGGCGCCGGCACGAGCTTCCCGGTGGCGCCTTCGGGCATCGGCGCTGTGCTCGACGTCGACGCGTGGCACGAGCAGACGTGCGTCGTCCTGGCCGACCGTTCGGTGCGGTGCTGGGGCCGGGTGTCGTACGGCACGTCCGACGAACCGGGCAAGGCGCTCACATCGCCCACCGCCGTGCCGGGCATCGCCGACGCAGCAAAGGTGTCGGGAACCTGTGTGGTGAAGACCGACGGGACGGTGTGGTGCTGGGGCGACAGCTGGCTCGGCGACACCCCGAAGCCCGAGGACGCGCCCGCGCAGGTGAGCGGGATCGACGGCGTCTCGGATCTCGCCGTGGGCGACGACGCGACGTGCGCGCTGCGCACCGACGCCACCGTCTGGTGCTGGGGCTGGCCGCGCCACGGCGCCACCGGCTCGAACTACGGCTGGGCGAACCTCGAGACGCAGCCGCCGCTGCAGGTGGCCGGTCTTACCGGCGCCACCGCAGTGGCCTCCGGCCAGCAGCACTCGTGCGCCGTGCAGAGCACCGGCGCGCTCTGGTGCTGGGGCGACGGCGGAGCCGGCGGGCCATCGCCGCCGACCGGCCCGCTCGCGACGTACTCCGGCATCACCGGCGTCGCCACGGCAACCAGCCAGACGTGCACCGTCGACGTCACAGGCGCGGTGCGCTGCCGCGGCGACAACAGCTGGGGCGAGGCCGGCGTGAAACCCAACGGCACCGCCAGTGGCGCGGCCCCGATCGCCGGCCTGCCGGCCATGGGCTCCGTCGCCACTGGTGAGGCGCACACCTGTGCCGTCACCGCCACGGGCACCGGATTCTGCTGGGGACTGCAGGCCGACGGCCGCCTCGGCAACCCCGCCTACGGGGGCGACGGCACCTCGGAGTCGCCGATCCCCGTGCTCGGACTCACCGGCATCCAGCGGTTCGTCACGGGCGACGCCCACACCTGCGCGCAGCTCACCGACGGCACGCTGCGCTGCTTCGGCAGCGACGCCCTCGGCCAGCTCGGCAACGGCACCGAGCCGCTCCCCGCCGACTGGTCGATCGACACGCCGGGCGCGATCCAGCAGGCCGACTCGACCGCGCCGGTGCGCCTCCCCACGCCGACGCCGACGCCGACCGCCACACCCGTTCCCACGCCAAAGCCCGCGGTCAAGCGCACCCCACAGGCGCTGCTCTCCTCGAAGTCGCTCACCCTCAGCGCGTTCACCGTCGTCCTGCGCAAGGGCGCGAAGTGCCCGAAGAAGCTCACGATCACCGTCCGTCCCAAGGGCAAGGCCACGCCCGTGCTGCGCAAGCGCGTGCGTGCGATGAGCGCGGCCGGTGGCTGCACGGTGACGGCGACGCTGCAGCTCACCGGCAAGATCGCAGCCGCCAAGCACCTCGCGCTCACCGTGAGCGGAGCCGGCGTGAAGCCTCGCCTGCGCGCGCTCACCCGCGCGTGAGACGCCGCACTCGCCGCTCGTCCGCGCGGCGTGGCCGCAGATAGGATCGCGCGCCAATGCGCCTCCGCTCGATCGTCCTCGTCGCCGGCGCCACCGGGGCGACCGTAGGCGGCGGCGCGCTGCTGGGCGCGAGCCTTGCACGGCACGCGCAGATCAAGGAGGAGCAGACCGCCCCGGCTGTGCTGCCGCTGAGCCGCCGCGCCGACCCGTCGGTCGACCGCTACACGTTCACCGAGGCCGCCAAGACAGCTGCCTCCGCGATGACCGACGCGCAGGAGGCGATCGCGACCACGTGGGATCCGTTCGTGGCCTACGACTCCGATCCGCGTGTGAGCCGGTACGTGCGCGGGTGGGCGAAGCGTCCGCCCGTCTCCGTCTACGTGAACGCGACCGGCGTGCTCGCCTCAGGCAACGGCGTGCGCCTGCGCGAGGCCAGCAGGTGGCTCGTGCGCAAGGCCGGGGCGCAGGTGAAGGTGGATGGCTGGGCGATGCTCGACATCCGCCAGCCAGCGGCCCGGCAGTGGTGGCTCTACGGCGCCGACGGCAAAGCGAGCTGCCAGCCCGATCCGGCCGACCGCGCCACGCTCGACCTACTCGCCTGCGGCTACACGGGCCTGTGGATCGACAACGTGCTCACGCGCCCCGCGCAGTGGTTCAAGCCGGATCCGGGCATCGACGACGCCTCATGGGGAGCCGGGCTCGTTGCGCTGCTCAGCGAGCTGAGAGAGGCCGCGGGCGACGACGTGCCCCTCGTGATCAACGCGCACTGGACCGACCTCGCGTTCCCGTCGGCCGGCTCGCCCACGCTCGATCCGGCCTCGCCGTTCGTGCAGCTCGCCGCCGAGGCCGACCAGCTCGTGGTCGAAGGCGGGGCGATCGATCCCGGCCTGCACTACGCCGCCGAGGGCGACACGGCCTGGTCGTACCGCCGCCTGCTGCGCTTCGCCGACGCGATGCACACCGCCGGCGCCCGCCTGCAGTGGGAGAAGACGGACAGCTCCGGGCTCACGTCGGCGGATGCGTCGACGCTCGGCGCGATCCCGAACTGCCGCGACAGCGACTACCCCGGCCGCGCGCAGCCGGTGTGGGGCCGCGGCGGCGAGATCTGGATCGGCCACGTGCGCACCGCGGCCTTCAACGCAGCCACCGCTTACCTCACGTTCGAGCACGGCGACGGGGTCGGCGACATGTGCGAATACCCGAGCCGCGGCTGGCGCGGCTACGGCGCCGACCTCGGCACGCCGCTCGCACCGCGCACCGACTCGGGCACCGCCATCACCCGCCAGTTCGCCGACGGGTTCGTCGCCGTCAACCCGGGCAACGACCGGCTCGTGATCTCACTGCCCCAGGGCAAGCGTGGCATTAACCTCGCGAGCGCCGCGATGGTCGAGGACGACCGCGTGGCCACCCGGTTCCGGATGGGCCCGCGCTCGGCGCTCGTCGTCCGGTACTCGCGCTGATCCGACGGCGTCGAGCCGCCGGGCGCAGCTCAGGACTTGATGGTCACCTTGCGGGCGACCCAGAAGAAGCTCGACGACGAGGTGCCGGCCACGTAGCGCGGATTCGTGTCGTACTGGATCAGCCAGGTGCCGTCGGTGACTTTGAAGGGGAAGAGCTTGCGGGGTGACGTGCGCAGCACCCCGCAGGGCCCGCGCAGCTGGCCGAGGCGGATCGTCTTGACGCCTGCGGGATCCGCGGCAGCCACGGTGGAGCCGCCCGTCTTCTGGACGTTGCTGAGCGTGGCGCCCGCACGCGAGCGGGCCGCAGCATCGGCAGACTTCTTCTGCGCGACTTGCGCCGCCGGTGACACATAGTGCAAGTACACCGACGGGCGGCTCTCGGAGAGCCCGAAGCCGCTGACGGTGTGGCGCACGCGCAGCGTGCGCAGATCGCCGACGGTCGGCGTGAAGCTCGCGATGCCGCGCGTGATGTTGAGATAGGAGTGGGCGGTCGACGTGCCATCGGTCGCCGTCACCTCGACCTGCGTCTCGATCACGTCGGACGGAATCGCGGGCACGGCGATCGTGCCGCGAAACGCACCGCTGTTGTCGGACGGCACCGGCGAGAGGGTGTCGCCGCCGCGGGTGAGCACGAGCGACGTGGTGGGGAGGAATCCGCTGCCGGAGATCGCCGCCTGCTCGCCCGTCACGTAGCAGCGCTGGTCGAGGCCGAGCGTGGCGGCAGGTGCTGCGGCAGGCAGCACAGCGAAGAGCAGGACACCCAACGGTGCCATGCGACGCGGGACGGTACGTCGCAGATTGACCACGGAGCGACCGTACCGGGCGTGGTGGACGGCAACTCCGAGCGTGCCAGCCGCTGTCGCCCGGCGTGAAACCCGGTGCGGACGGGCTGGGCACGGACGGACGGGCGACATCGACCAACCGCGCCCTTGCCATTCGGATAGAACCAAGGGCGTCCAACCGATTCGAAGGAACCCGCCATGGCGACGTACCTCATGCTCTGCAAGCTCACGCCCCAGGGGACGGCGACCATCAAGAACAACCCTGAGCGCATTCTCGAGGTCAACCGCGAGATCGAGAGCCTCGGCGCCAAGGTGACGGCCCAGTGGGCCACGCTCGGCGAGTTCGACTTCGTGAGCGTCGTCGAAGCGCCCGACAACCAGACCATCGCGCGCGTCTCGCTCGAGCTCGGCTCGCGCGGCACCACCACCTACCAGACCCTCTCGGCGATCCCGGTCGAGGACTTCGTCGCCGGCATCTAATCGGTCGCTTGCTCGACGGCCCTCCCGCCGGGGCCCTCGGGCTGGTTGACTTCAACGCGTGAAGATCCTCGTCGTCGGCTCCGGAGGGCGCGAGCACGCGATCGCGCACGCCCTCGCCCGCTCCCCGCAGCAGCCCGAGCTGCTCTGCGCCCCGGGGAACCCCGGCATCCGCGCGCTCGCCCGTCAGGTGGCCAGTGGGCAGGAAGTCGACGAGGTGGTCGCCGCCGCGCAGGCCGAGGGCGTCGATCTCGTCGTCGTTGGCCCCGAAGCGCCGCTCGTCGCCGGACTCGTCGATGCGCTGCAGGCCGTCGACATCCCGGCGTTCGGGCCGAGCGCCGCGGCCGCGCAGCTCGAGGGCAGCAAGACCTTCGCGAAGGAGATCATGATCGCCGCCGGCGTCCCGACCGGCGGGCACGCCGTCGTCGCCACCGTCGACGAGGGCCTCGCCGCGATCACGTCCTACCCCGCCGTCGTGAAGTTCGACGGGCTCGCCGCCGGCAAGGGCGTCGTGATCGCCGTCGACGAGGCCGCAGCTCGCGAAGCGCTCGTCGACATGCTCGAGACGAAGGTGTTCGGCGACGGCGAGGTGTTCGTCGAAGAATTCCTCGAGGGCGACGAGGTGAGCCTGCTCGCGCTCTGCGACGGCGAGCGTGCGATCCCCCTCGCTCCGGCCCGCGACTTCAAGCGCGCGCTCGACGGCGACGAGGGCCCGAACACGGGCGGCATGGGCGCGTTCAGCCCGGTACCCGGCGTCGATCCCGACACGCTCGCCGAGTACAGCGCGATCGTGCACCAGCCGATCGTCGACGAGCTCGCGCGCCGCGGCACCCCCTTCCACGGCGTCCTCTATGCCGGCCTGATGCTCACCGCCGCCGGCCCGCGAGTGCTCGAGTACAACACGCGCTTCGGCGATCCCGAGACGCAGGTCGTCCTCCCCCGCCTGCGCAGCGACCTTGCCGACCTGATGCTCCGCGCCACGCGTCCCGGCGGGCTCGCGGGCGCCGAGCTCGATGTCGACCCGCGCTCGGCCGTCACCGTGGTGCTCGCGAGCCGCGGCTACCCCGCGAGTTCGAGCAAGGGCGACGTGATCGAGGGCGTCGATGCCGCGGGCGCGCTCGACGACGTGACCGTGTTCCACGCCGGCACCGGCGGAGGCGAAGGCGACGCCCCGCTCGTCACCAACGGAGGGCGGGTGCTGGCCGTCACCGCGTTGGGCGACGCGCTCGGTTCGGCGCGCGAGCGGGCGTATGCTGGAGCGGAATCGATCGCGTTCGACGGTCGACAGCTCCGCGGTGACATCGCGCTCGCCGCCTCCCGCCTGCCCGCATGACCGATACGCCTCCGAACCCGCGCGCGCTGTTCGGCCCGCTGATGCCGGCCGACCCGGATCAGCCGGCCATCCCCGGCACACCAGAGACCGAGGTCGCGACCGCGCTCGCCCCCGAGCCGGAGATCGGCCCGCTCGTCGGGATCGTCATCGAGCACAACTCGAACCTCGCCGTGATGAGCGCCGCCGAAACCGTTCTCCAAGAGGCCGGCGTGCCCTTCGAGACCACCGTGATGAGCGCGTTGCTCGAGCCCGGCAAGGTGGCCGAGTACTGCAAGCACGCGCGCGAGCGTGGGCTGCGCGTGATCATCGCCGGCGCCGCGCTCTCGGCCGCCCTGCCTGGTGCCGCCGCGGCCCACACCGATCTGCCCGTGATCGGCGTGCCGCTCTCGAGCGCCCTCAGCGCGGGCGGCGGCCTCGACGCGCTGCTCTCGACCGCGCAGATGCCGCCCGGCGTGCCCGTGGCCACCGTCGGCATCGACAACGCGAAGAACGCCGCGGCCCTCGCGCTGCGAATTTTGTCGATCTAGCGCGGCGCGGAGACCGCCGAGCGCCTCGGGGGAAGCGCCCGGCGGTTGGGGGTCTAGTTGGCGCGGAGGTTCTTCTTGACCGCTGCGCCGGAGGACGGCTTCAGGGTGATGGTGGCGACGAGCGCCTTCTTGCGGAGCTTCTTGCCGTCGGCGCTGAGCTTCACCTTCACGGGCGCGGTGGTGCCGGCGGGGACGGAGTAGTTGGCGGCACCGAGGGCGCGCACCTTGGCCTTGCCCTTGCCCACCTTCAGCTTCTTGGCGGAGGTGAGGGTGATCTTGCCGGTGCACGGCGCGGCTCCGGCGGGGCAGGCGACGTTGACGAGCACGGCGGCGCTGCCGAACTTGAGCTTCGGCGAGGCGATGGCGAGGGCCGGCGGGCCGGTCGGGGTCGTCGGCGCGGGTGTCGGCGCGCCGGCTGCGAAGGGGCTGCTGACGACGAGCGGCGCGGCCGTGCCGGGCGTGAACGAGGTGGTGAGGCTCTGGCCGTCGCCGCCGGTGGAGCCGGGCTGGCAGTCGATCAGCAGGGTCGTGCTGCCGAGGCCGGTCTTCACGACGCCGCGGATGTATAGGCTGCCCTTCGGCGTGATTGGCGCGTTGCCTGCGCCGGCGGGGATCGCGGGGAGGCTCCCGGCAGGGGCCTGGCCGACCGAGACGGTGCCGCCGGCGGCGGGGGCAGCCCAACTCGTCGCGGCCGAGGCGCCGAGCGTGAGCGAGACCGAGGTGATGGTGAAGCCCTGCAGGATGTTGCCGGTGACGACGACGGTCACCGTGCCGCTGGAGGTGAGGACCTTCGGGGCGTCCGCGCTGCCGGCACCCGCGACGGCCATCCACGAGTCCACGGCCACGTTGTGGGTGCCGGCACCGAGGATCAGGGCCGCCGGCTTGAGCTTCTCGGGGAGCCAGGCGGGTACGTCGACGCTCGGCTGGATGGCGCTCACATCGAAGCTGCGGCCGTTCACGGCGCCCGTCGCCGACAGCTTCAGCGGGAGATCGCCGTACTGGCCGTCGGCGCCGCAGGCGTTGGGGACGGTGACCTGCTCCGCGCCGGCCATCGGGGCAGCGATGGCGAACGTGGCGGCGGTGGCAGCGGCGGTCAACAGGTGGCGAACACTGTGGGACATGTCACATACCGTACAGGGCACTCGGCAGACCGGAAGACGGCGCATCGGCAATTGAGCAATGCTCGACTCACGGCACCCACGTTCATGCCCCCGGGCCCGCCCGGCGCGCGGTCAGTCGAAGTTGAAGAGCCGCGGCGAGGCGAGTTCCTCGCCGTAGGCCACGAACGCGCGGTCGATCCCGACGACGTCGGTGAAGCCGCGGGCGCCGGCCCAGATGACGTCGCCGGCCGGGCTCATGATGAAGAACAGCAGCAGCACGAAGGTGATCTGGCGGAGCGGCAGGAGCGCGGCGCGGACGCTGTCAGGGAGGTGCGGTTCGATGGCCCCGAAGCCGTCGAGGCCCGGGATCGGAAGGAGGTTGAGGATCACGATCCCTACCTCGATGAACGCGAGCCATGAGAGGGCTCCCATGAGGATGTAACGCTCGCCGAAGATGCCGGACTCGACGAGCCCGAAGATCGCGCAGGCGGCGACGAAGTTGATGGCCGGGCCCGCGAGCGAGACGGCGGTCTCCCACCACTTCGAGCGCAGTCGGTGGCGGTTGATCCACACGGCGCCACCCGGCAGCGGCAGGCCGCCGAGCATGAGGAACGCGATCGGCATGGCGATGGAGAGCATCGGGTCGCTGTAGTGGCGGACGTCCATCGTGAGGTAGCCCTTGTCGGCGACGGATCGGTCGCCGCCGCGGTAGGCGACGATCGCGTGCGCCCACTCGTGGAACATCAGCCCGACGACGGCGCCGGAGATCACCACGAAGATCGACGTGGCCTTCGCGGCGGTCCCGTAGGCGACATCGTCGGCCGGCTCGACGAACCACGCCGCGAAGCAACAGCCGAGGAACGTCGCGAGGACGACGAAGAAGAGCTTGCTCGGGCGACGCAGCCGCTGGTAGTCGTCGACGCCGACGACGGCCTCGCGCACGCGGAACGCGGCCTTGCCCTTCTCGTTCGCGGCCGGGCGGCCTTTGGTGCAGCCGTCGCAGTGCTGGCCGACAGCCGCCATGGTGAGGCAGTCCGGGCAGGCCGGCCGATCGCAGAGTGTGCAGGTGAGCGCCGTCTCGACGTCGGGATGGAACGAGCACGTGGTGGCTTGCGTCGTCACGTGTCGAGTGATCGGCACCTTGCCTCCCGAACCTGAACGTGGCGTCGCGGATCGCCGGCCTGGTGCTGCCGAGCGACGCCCGCGTCGTTCACCGGCGCCCGCCGAGCGCACACTGGCCCGCGGGAGCGACTGCGATCATCGGGGCGTGGCCGACGAACCGCCGATCAAGACCGTCGCGAGCAGGATCGTGTTCCAGAGCCGCTGGACCACGCTGCGGGAGGACGAGATCGAGCGGCCGGGCGGCTACGGGGGCAGCTACGCCGTGATCGAGAAGCGGCGCGCTGCGCTGATCATCCCGTGGGACGGCACGCACCTGCACCTCGTGCGGCAGTGGCGCTACCCAACCGCCGCATGGTCGACGGAGTTCCCGCAGGGCACGCTCAACGGGCCGGTCGGCGCGACGAGCCAGCCCGACGAGGACGAGGCGCCGGAGATCGTCGCCCGCACCGAGCTCAAGGAGGAGCTGGGCTTCACCGCCGGCTCGCTCGAGCAGATCGGCACGCTCGCCTTCGCACCTGGCATCAGCAACCAGTACTGCGACGTGTTCCTCGCCACCGACCTCGAGCATGGCGAGCAGGAGCTCGAACCCGAGGAGCAGGGTCTCCTCACGCACGTGCCCACTACGCCACTCGAGTTCGTCGAGCTCATGGCCACCGGCCAGATCACCGACTCCGCCACCATGGCCGCCTGGGCGATGCTGCAGCAGCACGGGCTGCCCGGCCCGCTCTGAGCGGGACGTAACCGGGGCTCACGCCCCGCTGATGTCCCGTTCACCCCCGGGCCGAGACTGGGCCGCAGCCGCTCGGGCCGTCAAGCGGCGTGCTCGGGGCAGTGGATGCGCCCGGCGGCCGCGCACTCCTCGCAGAGGACGATCTGCATCCGGCAGGCGCCGAGGTCGCAGTTCTGCATCCGGCTCGTCTTCGCGGAGCAGTGCACGCACTCGCCGATGACGGTCGGCGAATCGGAGAAGTCGACGGTCATGCGGCCGTCGAACACGTACATCGAGCCGCGCCACAGGCCGCGGTCGCCGTACACCTCGCCGTAGCGCGCGATGCCGCCGTCGAGTTGGTAGAGGTCGTCGAAGCCGCGCGACTTCATCAGCGCGGTGAGTACCTCGCAGCGGATGCCGCCCGTGCAATAGGTAACGACGGGCCGGCCCTTGAGCTCGTCGTAGAGGCCCTCGTCGAGCTGGCCGATGAACTCGCGCGTGGTGCGCACGTCGGGGACGACCGCGCCGTCGAACCGCCCGACCTTCGCCTCGTAGGCGTTGCGGCCGTCGAAGAAGACGACGTCGTCGCCCCGCTCCTCGACCAGCTGGTGGAGCGCCTGCGGCGTGAGGTGCACGCCGCCGCCGACCACGCCCGCGGGGCCGACCTCCACCTCCTCGGGCACGCCGAACGTGACGAGCTCGTCGCGCACCTTCACGGAGAGCTTGGGGAAGTCGAGCAACTCGCGGAAGCCCGACGGCCCCGGCTCCTCGGTGAGACCCGAGCCCTGGCTCCATTTCACGTCGGCCTCGCGGAAGGGCGCGTACCCGCGGAGCTCGCGCACGTAGCGCTTGACCGCGGGCATCTCGCCGCCGACGGTCGCGTTGATGCCGTGCGGCGAGACGATCACGCGCCCGCGCAGGCCGAGGCCGCTCGCCAACGTGTGCTGCCACAGCCGCACTGCCTCGGGGTCGGCGAGCGGCGTGAAGACGTAGAAGAGGATCACCTTCGGGTTCGCCACGACGAGCATGGTCCCACGGGCCAGCCGCGCGGCGGAGCGTGTGCGCCGTCACACATCTTGCGTTTCCCCCGCTGGCTCCGGCAAACCGGCCGTGGCCGACCACCATCAAGAAGACCTGGGAACGTCGCCGGGGCGCTCGGCTTGGCAGTATGCGCCCCGTGATCGAGCGGTACACGCGCCCCGAGATCGGCGCCATCTGGACGGATCAGGCCAAGATGGAGGCCTGGCGCAAGGTCGAGGTCGCCGCCTGCGAGGAGATGGAGGGCCCGACTCCGCAGGAGCTCGAGGCGATCCGCGCCGCGACCTTCACGGTCGAGGCGGCCAAGGAGCGCGAGAAGATCACCGACCACGACGTCGCCGCCTTCGTCGACGTCCTCAGCGACGGTCTCGGCGAGGCCGGCCGCTGGATCCATTTCGGTCTCACCAGCTCCGACGTCCTCGACACGGCCCTCGCGCTGCAGCTGCAGGACGCCGGCAAGATCCTCATCGCCGGTGCGAAGGACTACCGCGACGCGCTCGTCGCCCGGGCCCGCGAGCACGTGAAGACCATGTGCACCGGCCGCACCCACGGCGTGCACGCCGAGCCCACCACTTTCGGCATCAAGCTCGCCGGCTACGCGATGGAGGCCCACCGCAACGTCGAGCGCCTCGAGGCCGCGTTCGCACAGGCGAACTACGGCGCGATCAGCGGCGCCGTCGGCACGTACGCGGCGACGAGCCCGGAGTACGAGGCGAAGGTGCTCGCACGCGTCGGCCTCAAGGGCGAGCCCGTCTCAACGCAGGTCGTGCCGCGCGACCGTCACGCCGAGGTGCTCCAGGCGATCTCGCTCGCCGGCGCGGGCCTCGAGCGCTTCGCGACCGAGTTCCGCCACCTGCAGCGCACCGAGGTGCGTGAGATCGAGGAGCCGTTCAAGCCGGGCCAGAAGGGCTCGAGCGCGATGCCGCACAAGCGCAACCCGATCACGAGCGAGCGCATCACCGGCCTCGCCCGCGTGCTCCGCGGTTACGCGCAGGCCGGCGTCGAGAACGTCGCCTTGTGGCACGAGCGCGACATCAGCCACTCCGGCGCCGAGCGCGTGATCCTGCCCGACGCAACGATCACGCTCGACTACATGCAGGCCCTCGCCACCCGTCTGGCGAAAGGGATGGTCGTGCACGCGGACCGCATGCTCGAGAACCTCGAGATCACCTACGGCGCGCTCTTCTCGCAGCGCCTGCTGCTGGCGCTCATCGACAACCCCGAGAAGCCGCTCGTGCGCGACGACGCCTACCGCGTCGCCCAGGAGCTCGCCCAGCGCGCCTGGGATACTCGGACTCCCCTCCGAGAGCTGGCTGCGGCAGACGAGCGCTGCGCCGGACTCGATCTCGACCGCGTGTTCGACATCTCCTTCTACGCCCGCCATGCAGACGTGATCGTCGGCCGACTCGACGAGATCGCGTGAAGCGTCGCGCGCTCCTCCTCGCGGGCGCAGGCGCCACCGCGGCGTTCGGCATGACGGTTGCCCCCGGCCTCGAGGCCGGCACGCGCACCTCGACTGCGAAGTCGTCGGCCCGGCTCGCGGCCTCCAGCGCGGGATCGATCCTCTCGGCGGTGAACTACGAGCGCCAGATGGCCGGCATCGCCGCACTCAGCGAGGACGCAAATCTCAGCAAGTCGTGCCAGCTGCACGCGCATTACATGAGCGGCAACAGCCAGCTCACGCACGCCGAAGACAAGGCGAACGGCTTTTACACCGACGAGGGCGCCTGGGCCGGAGCCCACGGCGTGCTCGCCCGCAACAGCGCCGGCTTCACCGGCAATCCCTGGCACGACGCGCCCTTCCACGAGTTCCAGGCCCTCCACCCGTGGCTGCGCACCACGGGCGTCGGCGTGGCCGGCAACTACGCGTGCATGGTCACGCTCGGCGACCGTGACGCCGGCAACCCCGACGACATCCGCCTCGTCACCGTGCCGGGCGCCGGCCAGTTCGTCCCGCCCGCGCAGATCGCCCGCGAATCGCCGTTCACCCCGGGCGATGAGGTCGGCCTGCCGCAGGGCACGAAGACGGGCCCGCACATCTACGCCTACGCCGTCGGACCAGAGCGCTTCGACCGGGTGAGCGTGCAGAACGCCACCCTCACCGCCGCCGACGACGGCAGCCCCGTCCCGATGCAGTGGGTCGACGCCGACAGCCCGCGCTCGGGCAAATACCTCGACGGGGGCGTGATCCTGATCCCGGCCGTCCCGCTGCGCGAGAACACGACCTACACGGTCCGCATCGAGGCCGCGACCGTGAACGCCGCCGGCACGCGTCTGCTGATCTCGCGTACCTCGTCGTTCAGCACCGGCCCCGACGAGCTCGGCCTCGTCCAGCAGTCCGAGGCGGGCGACATGGGCGCCGCCGCCTCCGCCGGCTCGCAGCCGAAGTCGACGGCCACCACCGCCGCCACCGTCGGCCAGCTCGGCAACGCGCGCCTCACCGTCACGCTCCGCTGGAACAAGAACGGCGTCCGTGCCCGCCTGCACTGCGAGAAGACCGGTGTGCGCTGCGACGGCCCGCTCCGCGTGCTCGTGAAGCGCAAGGGCAACAAGCTCCAGAAGCTCCGCTTCGTCGCCGGCCCCGGCCCGCTCAAGCTCAATCTTGCCCCGGGCCGCTCCGTGAACCGCCGGATCATGATGGAGCCGCGCCAGCGGTTCAGCGGCAAGAAGCGCGGCTTCGCCGTGCGCTTCGGCGGCGTCGCGCCCGTGAAGCTCGTCGCGTTCCGGTAGGCCCGGGCGGCTCAGCGCCCGGCTCGGCGCCGGCGCGACCGAGGCGCTGGCGCTGGCGCGAAGAAGGCGCTGGCGCGACGCCGAGTCGGCCCGTCGCGAACGCGGCGAGAGCGGGAAGCGTTGGCGGCCGGGCTGAGCGAGCGAGCTGCCGGTGCTGGTGGCCGCTTCGAGCGCTTCTGTCGCGGGTCGGTGTTGTCGACTTCGGGGGGCGTGCTGGAGGCTGGCGTCGTCGGCGCGGGTGCGGTGTCGGCGCGGGTGCGGTGTCGGCGGGCGTCAACTGGGACTGCGCTGGCGGCCGCCGGACACGTTTCCGGGATCAGGTCCCGGAAACGTGTTCGCGGCACGCTGGTGCGGCATCACCCAACGCCTGACACCCCGTGAGGGTGCCAGGCGTTGGGGTATCCGGTTTTGGCTCGGTTTGTGTTCCCGTGGCCGGATACAGCGCGCGGAAGTTCCAACAGGCCACCGGCCGAGACAACCACTCGCAGGCAGAGCACCGATTCCGGCTCGGTGAGCCGCTGATTTTCCTGACTCCAGTCAGGCAAATCAGCGGTTCGACGCGCGTCGCCGCCGTGATTGCGAGCCCCTGCCTATGCTGCGCGCATGCCGATCCTGACGGACCTCCCGCTCATCGCCGCTGGCAAGGTCCGCGAGATCTACGACCTCGGCGACGACAAGCTCCTGCTCGTCGCCACCGACCGGATCAGCACGTACGACTGCATCCACCCGAACCCGGTGCCCGGCAAGGGGCAGGTGCTGACGGGCATCTCAGTGTTCTGGTTCGGGCTCACGGAGGGGCTCGTGCCCAACCACTTCCTCAGTGACGACGAGGGCGTGCCGGATGCCGTGAAGGGCCGCGCGATCGTGGTGCGCAAGCTGAAGATCGTGCCGATCGAGGCCGTCGTCCGCGGCTACATCACCGGCTCGGGCTGGAGCGACTACCTCGCCACCGGCAAGGTGAGCGGGCACGTGCTCCCCGAGGGCCTGGCGGAGAGCCAGCAGCTGCCGGCGCCCCTGTTCACGCCGTCGACGAAGGCCGAGCTCGGCGATCACGACGAGGCCATCGATCTCGAGCAGGCCGCGGCGATCGTCGGCGACGACACCGTGCTCCGGCAGATCCAGGACCTCTCGCTGAGGCTGTACGCGCGCGCCGCCGAGCACGCCCGCGAACGGGGGCTGATCCTCGCCGACACGAAGTTCGAGTTCGGGATCGACGCCGACGGCGTGCTGCGCGTCGGCGACGAGGTGCTCACGCCCGACTCGAGCCGCTACTGGCCGCTCGAGGGCTACGAGGCCGGCCACGGCCAGCCGAGCTTCGACAAGCAGTACGTCCGCAACTGGGCCAGCGGCTCCGGCTGGGACAAGACCGACCCGGCGCCCGCGATCCCGGACGACGTCGTCGCCGGCACCAAGGCGCGCTACCTCGACGCCTACGAGCGCATCACGGGCCAGCCACTCTCCGCGTGGCTCGACCGCATCGGCGCCACCGCGGCCTGACGGTCGCAGCCGCATCGGCGTCGCCGCCGCCTGAGGCGCTGAGCCGCTGACGGCGTGAGCGGGACATAACCGGGCTGTGGGCCCCCGTTATGTCCCGCTCAGCGTCGCCGCCCGCTCAGCGCCGCCGCTGCTCGACCTAGCCGGCGAGCGCCTTGTCGATCAGGCCCGCGAAGGTCTGGCTCGACAGCTCGGGCTTGCCGCCGTTCTGCCGCTCGGCGGCGGTGACGACATCGAGGTGCTGGTAGCCCGGCGCGATCACCTGCGGGTCGGCGCTGCTCGGCTTGAGCAGGCCGTTGCTACCGATCACTGCCTGGCGCGGCTTGCTCGTGATGCCGTTCGGGTGCATCGAGTACTTCAGGCCGCCGGTCCGCGAGCCCTGGCCGAGCAACGCCTGGTCGACCATGAGCCGGATCGGGAAGTAGTTCTCGGTGAGGTTCAGCGGCCCCTCGTGGATGGTGCGAGCGAAGTCGAACGCGTCGGTGACCTCTTCCCCCGCGTTCGTCACGCCGGCCGCCGAGGCGGGCAGGGCGTCGTAGTTGCGCCACGTGGTGAGCTGCGGGCGTGCGACCTTCTGCGGCAGCATCAGGTTCCCGGGCGAGATCAGGATGTTCAGCCCCGGGATACCCGCGAAGGCGGCGGGCAGGCGATTGCGACGCAGCTGCGTGTTGCCGTCGAAGTACCCGAAGCTCGAGCGCACGAGGCCGATCACCGCGCCGTTGTCGTCCATGATCTGGCCGAGCAACGCGCGATACGTGTAGCGGTAGTCGCGCAGCGAGTCGTTCGAGAAGAGCCACGGCCCGAGATCGCCGGCCCCCGAGAGCTTCAGGAAGTCGTTGACCGCGGCTGTCTGCGGCAAGGCCTTCACCGTCGCGGTGGCTTCCACGTCCGGGATCTTCTCCGCGCCGACCGAGAGCATCTCGAGCAGGTTCGTCGTCTCGGGCGAGATGCCGAGCGCGTTCACGGTGCGCGGGATGACGCCCGCCTTGATCGCGTCGATGCTGAGCCCGCTCGCGCCGTCGATGATGCCTCCGGACAGCGTGCTGAGGAGGTCCTTGGGATTCGGCAGCTTGCCGGCGCCGGTCGACCCACCGGCGAGCACGGTGTCGAGACCGATGTAGCCCGCGCACTGACGGTAACCGGCATCCGCGGTCGTCGCCGGGTTGCCGTCGAAGTCCCACGAGGCGTAGATCTCGGTCAGCGGGCCGCCGAGCGAGTGGCCGCCGCAGATCACGTGCTTCTCGCGCCACGGCTGGCTCGGAAGCTCGCTGATCAGGACGGAGTTGTAGTCCTCCATCGTCTGCTGCAGGCCGAGGTCGGCCAGCACGCGGTCGTTGGTCTTCCAGCCAGCGAACTTCCGGCCGGCGACCGTCGAGCCCTTGTAGTAGTAGTCGAGCGCGATGGTCGGATCGGCCTTTGCCGGATCGGTGATGGCATCGAGCGCATCGACACCGGTGTGATCCTCGAGGCAGTTGGAGCGGCGATCGATGCCCCACACCTCGATCGTCTTGCCGCGCCGCGCCGCCTCGCGGATGGTGTTGCGGGCGAGGACGTCGAACGCGGTCGCGCCCTCGAGGACGCCGGGCATCAGCACGGCGACGGCATCTGCCTTCGTGGCATCGGTGGGTCCGGTGGTGCGGCGCCAGCGCTCGTAGGCGATCCAGTCGCACTCGGCCGCGTGCGGGGCGGCGCCGGGAAGCATCGGCACGTGGAGGCGCACGACGCTCGAGGTCACGTCGGTCTGCGAAGAGGTCGAGACGATCGGCGTCTCCGTGCGGCCGTCGGCGACGGTGGCGGCGCCGGCCGGAGCGGCTGCAGCGAGCGCGGCACCAGCGGCGACGAGGGCGGCGCTCGCGCGCCGGCGCCAAGCGTGAGACGTGGACATCAGACTCCTCGGGACAGGTCCGCGTGACAGCGCGGGCAGGGTCGTGCCAGACGGTAGCAACGGTTGGTAAGACGGATTTCTCACTTCCGCGCACGCTTGGGCACGCCTCACACCGCTCGCCAGCGGGCCTGAACGCCGCGGGCTCGGCACCGGGGTCCCCCCGCCGAGGCGAGTTCACACGCGCCCGCCCCGCGCCACGTAGCGTTGCCGGGATGAAGAACGGTCCCAGCTTCATCCCCTCGCCGCGCGCAGCGGTCGTCAGCCTCGCCGCTACCGCTGCGCTCGGTGCGCTGCACGCGGCACCGGCTCAAGCGGCGTTCGCAGAATGCGCTTCGAATCAGCCAGCGGCGAAGGTCGTCGGCGACATCGGCGCGGCGATCGAGGGCGCCGTCGTCGATCGCAGCGGCCGGCTCTACGTCACCGATCTGCTCGGCGGCCGGATCCTGCGCTTCGACACCCCGGGCGCCGCGCCGAAGGTGCTCTCCACCATCCCGAGCAAGAACGGCGGCGGGGCGCTGGCGCTCGAGCCCGACGGCACGGTCATCGTGGGCACCGGCGCCGACCCGCGCGTGTTCCTGGGTGACGTGCTCCGGCCTGGCGCGATCTCACGCGTCAACCAGGTGACCGGCGCGCTGACCGAGATCGCGAAAGGCTTCAGCGCCGCCAACGGCCTCGACGTGACCGCGAACGGCACGATCTACGCAACGAACGACTTCGGCGCGCTCGTCGGCCGTCGCACCCCGGATGGCAAGGTGAACGCCGCGTGGACCGTGTTCCCGAGTGCCAACGGCGCTGTGCTCAGCAAGGATGACCAGTACCTCTACGTGAGCCGCACGTTCGTCAATCCGGGCGTGAGCCGCATCCCGATCGCGAATCCGGCCAAGCCGGAGAGCCTGCTCGACCTCGGTTTCGCCGACCTGCTCGCGTTCCCGGACGGCCTCACGCTCGATTCGAAGGACCGTCCGGTCGTGCCGATGAACGGCTCCGGCGACATCGTGCGGATCGACGCCCCGGGCAAGGCCTGCAAGCTCGCGAGCGGGCTCAACAGCTCGAGCGTCGTCGTCTACGGCCGCGGCACCAAGGGGTTCTCGGCGGGACGCCTGTTCCGCGCGGGATTCGACGGCAAGGTGTACGAGGTGCCGTCGGCGTTCGATGCCGGCGCGTCGACGAATCCGGCGGCCTGAGCCCAGCGACCACGCTCGGCACTCCGGCCTGCGAAGCCGGAGTGCTGAGGGGTTGGGCGCGCCAGCGCGAGGCGGCCGGTGCATCGGAATTGCCCCGGTCTGACCGCGGCGCAGCCGCAGACGTGTCGCGGATGTGTCCGCAGCGGTCCCATTGGGCGCGTCGGCGCGGTACGCTGGAAGCGCTCATGGCTCTCGCTCGCGTCCTTATCCGCCCCAAGGCCGGCATTCTCGACCCGCAGGGTGAGGCCGTCCAGCGCGCCCTCCCGGCCCTCGGCTTCGATGGTGCGTCCGAGGTGCGCGTCGGTCGCCTCGTCGAGCTGGAGATCGATGATCAGGCGTCTTCGGACGAGCTCGATCAGATCTGCGAGCAGCTCCTCGCGAATCCGCTCATCGAGGAGTACGAGATCGA
>JAGIBJ010000077.1 GCA_017744415.1 Solirubrobacteraceae bacterium | reverse complement strand
GCCGCGGCGGGAGCGGCCGCCGCAGGCCATGCCGGCGTAGCCGGGGCCGCGCCGGCGGGCGCAGCCGTGGGCGCCGGGGCGGCGCCAGCGAACTGGCGGAGCTCCTCCTGCACGCGTGCAACGGTGGCGAGGAGGTTGTGGAGGTCGGGGATGGCGACGCGGGAGCTGTCGTCACCGAAGGCGATCGCGAGCGACGGCGGGTCGAACGGCTTCACCTGCACCGGCACCTCCGCGGGCGTCACCTCGATGCGGAGCGCGAGTTCGCCGTTGGCGGGCTTGCCGATGCTGTAGCCGGCGGTGACGTTGGCGCTCGTGCCCTCCTGGCTGGCGGTCACGTCGATCGAGCGCTGGTCGACGCCGGCGGCGATGATGATCTGGCCGTCGAGCGCGCCGCTCTGGGCAAGGCCCGAGAGTCGCGCGAGCACGCCGAGGTTCGCCGAGATCGGGGTCGGGTTGGCCTGGTAGAGCTGGTAACTCTCGACCACCGCGCGGAGCGGTTCGGGCACTCCCGCGAGCTGCGTGGCGGCGAGCTGCTCGAACTCACCGATCGACGTCGTGATCGGGAAACCGAGCGCCTCCGGCTGCGGCGCACCGGCCGAGGCCTCTCGCACCGAGCCGTCGAGCGCGGCGCGCAGGCCCGTGAGCACCTCGCCGGCGCCGCGCGTGATCTCATCAGGGATCGCCGCCGGCGCCTCGATCCGCCACTCGTGCACGCCCGCCGCAGCGTCGTGCGTGTGGCGAAGCGGCGCCTTCACGGTGCTCACCCACTGATCGAGCTCCCCATTCAGCTGCGCGAGCCGGTCCTGGGCCTGCTGCAAGGTCGGGTGGACGCCGCTGGAGGTCATGCGTCCGAACCTAGCGACTCACGCCGATACGTGCGGCAGCGCACACGTCGATGCATCGTTCCGGGCCCACGCCCTGGAACAGAAAAGGCCCCGCGATGCGGGGCCTTTTCAGAGCTGGGGATCTAGGACTCGAACCTAGAATGACGGAACCAGAATCCGCTGTGTTGCCAATTACACCAATCCCCAAGGGCCGGTCTGGCTCCGGACAGGATAACGGCTCGAGAACGGACGCGTCGGCTGCTTGGGCCACCGTTGGATCGCGCACACGGGTGGGTCGAGTGAGCGTCTGGGTGATACAACGGAGCCGTGGTGACAGCGTTCGGAGCGGCGGTGGTGATCGGCGTGATCGTCGGCGCGCTGACGCTGCCCGACGGCCGGCTGCGCATCGCGGATGAGGCGCCGCTGACGCTGCTCGTATGCGCGAGCGGTGCGATCGCGGGCTGGGCTCTCGTGCAGACGTTCGGGCTCGCGGGCGACTCGGTCGACCTCGCCGGGATCGTCGGCCCGCTCGCCGGAGCGATCGCGATCGCCGTGCTCGCGTGGCGCGGACGGCGCCGCACCTTCAGCGAGCTCGGGCTCCACCCCCACTCCGACTAGCGACGCGCCGCCCGCAGATCACCACGGGCGGGCAGCGGATGGCTAGAGCGAAGCGAGATCGGCGTCGACGTCCGGCACGGCGTCTCGCAGCGCATCGACGCTGGCCCGCTCGGCGATGAGTCGGCGCGCCTCCATGAGGTCCTCGGACCGGCCGATGCTGAGCGTCGCCACGAGCGTGCCGTCCTTGACGTACCAGACGCTGAAGGCACCGTCGTCGATCGAACCGCGCACAAGCTCCTCGTCCCAGCCCTTGCTGGCGTTGCCGACGTACTCGAGGCTGAGCCAGTCGGCGAGGTCGCTCCAGAAGTACGGGACGAACGTGAAGTCCTCCCCGGCGCCGTTGATGTTGTGGGCGACGGTCTTGCCCATCTCGATCGCGACGTCTTGGTGCTCGATGCGGCGACGGTCACCGAAGAGCACGCTTTCGAACTCCGCGCAATCCCCGGCCGCGTACGAGGCCGGCGCCGACGCGCGCAGCTGCGCATCGACCTTGATGCCGCCGCTCTCACCGATCTCGAGGCCCGCGCCCTTGGCGGTCATCACGTCGGGAACGGCGCCGATGCCGATGATCACGAGCTGCGCGTCGACGGTCGAGCCGTCGGCGCACCTCAGCTGCTCGACGCGCTCGTCGTCGCCGCTGAGGCCCTCGACCGCCTTGCCGCCGAGCACCGTCACGCCGTTTGCCTCGAGCACCGAGCGCACGTAGCGCGCGGCCTGCTCGCCGAACCCGATCTGCATCGGGTGGTCTTCCTGCATCACGACGGTGGTGGCGATGCCGTGCGTGGTGAGCGTGGCCGCGACCTCGCAGCCGATGTAGCTGCCGCCGATCGTCGCCGCGCTCTGCACCTGCGGCAGCTCACCACGGATCGAGTCGGCGTTGCGCAGCGCGCGGATGTAGTGCAGGCCCTCGAGGTCGTTGCCCTCGATGTTCAGGCGGCGCACGTTGGCCCCGGTCGCGAACACCACGTGGCCGTAGCTCACCTCGTCGCCGCCCTGGAGCTTGGCGACCTTCGCCTCGGTGTCGACTTTCAAGACGCTGGTGCGCAGGCGCAGCTCGACGTCGTTCTCCTCGCACCACTCCGGCGAGAGCCACGTCGCCTCGGCGCGCTCGATCTTGCCGGCGAGGTAGTCCTTCGTCGCCGGCGGGCGCTCGTACGGCGCGTCGAGCTCGCGGCCGAGCAGCAGGATCGAGCCGGGGAAGCCGATCTTGCGCAGCTCCTTGGCGGTGGAGGCGCCGGCAACGCCGGCGCCGATGATGAGCACGTCACGTGAGAGCTCGGCCATGTTCGTCCTGTCGTGGGTGCGGGGAGTGGTGGATCGTGCGTGCGATGGCGTGCACGGAGGCGGAGGCGGGCCTCTGGCCCATTGAGCACTGTGGGTGCGTCAGCGTGCGTGCGAGGCGCCGCTCACCGTGCTCACGAAGTACGGAAGAGCGACATGACGTCGTCTTCGAGGCCCGGGTCGAGGATCACGAGGACCTCGTCGCCGGCGCGGATCATCGAGCTGTCCTTCGGGACGAAGCCACAGGCGTCGCGCGGCAGCAGCGAGATGATGCGAGAGCCATCAGGCAGCTCGACGTCGGCGACGCGCTGGCCGTCGGCAGGGGCGCCGGACTGCACCTCGACCTCGATGATCTCGAGCTGGTCGCCCGAGAGGTCGAGCAGGCGCACGATGCCGTGGCCGGGGAGCGAGTGCTCGATGAGGTTGAGGATCAGGTCGGTCGCGGAGACGGCCGGCTCGATCCCGAGGAGCTTGAAGTGCTCGAGGTTCCGCGGGTTGTTGCAGCGGGCGATGATGCGATCGACGCCGTACTTCTGCTTCGCGACCTGGCAGATGAGGATGTTGTCCTCGTCGTCACCGGTGACGGCGATGACCATGTCGGCGCGAGCGATGCCGGCGCGCTCGAGCACCCAAAGCTCGGTGGCGTCGCCGTACTGGGCGACGTGCTCGAGCTCGCGCTCGAGACGCACGTAACGCGGCCGCATCTGCTCGATGAGGCTGAGCTCGTGCCCCTTCTCGAGGAGCTCGCGCGCGAGGTTGAGTCCGACCTTGCCGCCGCCGGCGATGACCATGAACATGAGGCAGGCTTCCTAGTCGGCGCGGAGTTCGTTCTCGAACAGGCTGATCGCGATGCGGGTGCCGCAGATCACGTGCAGCCCCTGCGACTCGTACCACTCGGCGCGGGCCGGATCCGCAACGCGGCACAGCACCTTCTCGACGCCGTAGCGCTCCTTGACCACCTGCGACATCACGATGTTGGTGTTGTCGCCGTTGGTGGAGGCGATGAACATGTCGGCCTCGCCGATGCCGGCGGCCTCCAGGGCAGCCGACTCGAGGGCCGTGCCGACGGCGAATCGCCCGCCAGCCGACTCCCATCCGCCCTCGACACCGGCGTCGAGGCGATCGAGCGCGAGCGGGTCCTCGTCGAGCACCGAGACCGTGTGGCCTTGGGTCATGGCGAAACGGGCGACGCGCTCTCCGACGCGTCCGGCACCGAGCACGAGCACGAACATGGGCGGGAATCTACTCCTCGCCGCAAGCGACCGTCCCCCGGTGCCCCGGAAATCGGCCCTCGGTGCGCGGGATCACTCCCCCGCGTGTGAGTCTCAAGCAGGATCGGGCTCGTCGGCCGACTCCGAGACGGCACGATCGCCGAGCGGCGGGGCGGTGAGCAGCACGCGGCAGGGCGCATTGGCCATCACGTACGAGGTGATCGGGCCGAGCGCGCGGCCGGAGAAGTCGCCGGTGCCGCCGAACGTGGAACCGCCGCGCACGCGCGAGGGTTCCTCGGCGGCCATGACGATCACGTCGACGCCGCGGCGCTTGGCCTCGTCGACGATGCCCTGCCCGATCCGCCGCGCGCGGACGGTTGCCGTGGCGACGGTGAGGCCCTCGTACTCCTCGCCCACCGCCTTCGCGCGTGCGAGCGCGGCGCGGGCCTGCTTGAGGCGGGTGTCGTCGACGGCGCTCGCGAGCGGGAGGCTCATGGGGATCTCGAACACCCAGATCGCCTCGATCTGCGCGCCGCCGCTCTCCTCGAGGTCGAGGGTGCGGTCGCGGGCGAGGCGGCCGGCGCTCTGGACGATGTCGTCGTCGAGCTTGCGGCCGAACACGGGCACGAGGATCGAGCCGAACTCGCCGTGCTCGGTGTCGCGGCTGAGGACCGTCTTGGGGACAACGACCGGTTGGCGCAGCGGCAGGTGGCTGCGGGAGCGGCTGACGAAGTAGATGACGAGCCCGCCGAGCATCCACAATCCGCCGACGAGCGGCGCGCGCGGATGGAGCGTGAGCACGATGATCCAGCCGCCGAATGCGCCGATGAACGCGAACACGGTCGGGATCGGGACGCTGCCGTCGCCGACCTTCACCGAGAGCGGGACGCGGAACCGGCGAGTGGCCGACGGCATCGTGAACCGCAGCCGCAGGAGTGCCGCGTGCACGATCGTGAGGGCGAGGAGCGCGCCGAAGGCGTAGAGGCCGATGAGCTCGCGCAGGTCGAAGGTGGCGACGAGCACCGACGTGAGCAGCACGACGAGCGTGATCACCATCGTCGGCGTGCCGTAGCGCGGCGAGAGCCGGCCGACGCGGGCCGGGATCTGGCGCGACATCGCAAGGGTCGACGAGAGCCGGGCGACGGCGAGCATTGCGCCGTTCGTCGCGACGGCGAGCGTGGTGGCCGCGAGCACGGCGACGACGATGCGCATGCCGGTCGCGAGCCAGTCGGGCTCCAGCGCGCCGGCGAGCCAAGCCACGGGGGCGGCGAGGTGCTCGGGATCGGCGAGCTCGGCGCGGTGTGCGGCACCGAGTCCGCCGGCGATCACGAGCGTGACGACGGTGCCGAGCACGAGGCCGATGAGGAACCGCACGCGCCGGCCGGCCGGCAGGCGCGTCTCGCCGGCGAGCGTGGCGGCCGTCTCGAAGCCGGTGACGGCGACGACGCCGATGGTGGCCGCGTAGGCGACGTCTTGGAGACTCACGCCATCGGTCATCTCGAGCAGCGGGAGGCCCTTGTCGACCGACTCGATCAGCAGAAGCACCGCCAGCACGCCGAGCACGACGGCGTCGGCCGCGAGCAGCAGCCGCACGCCGAGGCCCTTGGCGAGGTTCGGCCCCCGGAAGTTGCGGAAGCCGACACCGACGATCAGCGCGAGCCCGACGATCGACATGACGAACGAGCTATCGCGCAGCTCGGGCACGATCGACGTGACATAGCCGGAGAAGGCCTCGGCGCCGATTGCGGTGAGCAGGAGCAGGTCGAGCACCACGGCCCAGCCGGCGACGAAGCTCACCAGCTCGTCGAAGCCCATGCGTGCGAACCCCGTTGCGCCCGGCGGCTCGGCGATCCGCCGGCCCTTGGCGTCGCGCATGCCGGTGAGCTCGGTGTAGCTGAGGGCCGTGAGGCCGACGAAGAGCGCGACGATCAGGAACGCCGGGGCAGCGAGCCCGGCGGCGCGGTCGACGACGACGCCGATCGTGACGTAGATCGTCGTGGCGAGGCCAGCCCAGGCCAGGCCGCCGAGCCGCGAGAAGACGTACCTCTCGTCGACGTGCACCTCGTAGCGGGGTGCCTTCACAGGCCCGCCCTCGCCCGGATCTGGATCAGGCGCAGCCGTACCACGCCGGCCGCGACGAAGAACGCGCCGACGAGCACGCCGTAGGAACCGAGGCCCCCGCCGCCGGCCAGGGCGAGCACGATCATCAGCACGCCGATGACAGCCGTCGTGATCGCGAGCACGCGCACGACGGTGATCGGCGGGCCGGGACGCTCCGCCAGCGGCTCGCTCTCGGCCTCACGCTCGCAGTCGGCGCTCACTTGACCACCTCGGGCTCGGGCGACGCCGAGATCGACGAGGGCGCCGGGGTGTCGACGATCACGCGGCAGGGGCGCTCGGAGAGCACGGTGTCGAGCACGCGGGCCATGTTGGAGCGGCTCACCGCGCCGCGAGGCACCGAGAGCAGGACGGCGCGCGCACGGCGCTCCTTCGCCCGATCGACGATCACGCGCCCCTCCTGGCCGGCCCGCACTGGAACGATCTCGCCGCTGGCTCGCCCCTTCGTGAGCAGGTTGGCCTGATCCAGGATCGCTCGCGCCTTCGCCTTGAGCTCGGGGGTCTTCGCATCGAGCGGCACGCTGTTGGGGATCTGCATCGTCACGAGGACGTTGATCGACCGGCGGCCGCGGGCCGCGAGGCGCACCGCCGTGGCGAGGGTGTCCTCGTTGAAGCGGGCCGCGTCGAACCAGACGATGATCGAGTCGTACTCGGTCTCGCGCTCGATGACGGGACGCGGGATCTCGACCTTCACGGTGCTCGTGAGATCAAGGCCCATGCGGCGGCGGGCGATCGGGTAGGCGATCGTGCCCACGAGCAGCCAGCCGAAGCCGGCGTACGAGATGCCGCCCAGGTTGCGGACCGCGACGACGATGAACGCCGCGAACGTCGCGAGACCGCCGATCACGGCGAGGATCGGGAGCTCGTACCCCCGGATCTTCACGTTCCACGGGCTCTTGTAGGGCCGCTCGCGATCGGGGTACTTCGCGCGCATCTTCAGCAGCGCGACGTGCGCGATCGTGAAGCTGAGCATCGCGCCGAACGCGTAGAGGTTGCCGAGGAAGTCGGCCTTGCCCGGCAGGATCGGGATGATCGCGATCCCGCCGAAGACGATGATGCCCATCCACGGGGTGCCGTACTTCGGATGCAGCGCGCGGAGCCGCTCGGGCATCTGGCGATGGATGCCCATCGAATACACGAGCCGCGAGATGCCGATCAAGCCGGCGTTGGCGGCGAGGAACAGGATCGTCGCGCCGAGGATGCCGACGTAGAGCTGCACCGGGCCGTTGAGGAAGCCCAGGTCGATGCGCTCGACGACGCCGAGGATCGGGTCGCCCTGGAAGCCGCCCTGGTCCTCCGGGAGGCCGAGCTTGGTGACGAAGTCGCCGTCCTGCGAGAGCACCGGCAGCGCGGAGAGCGCGACGGCCGGCAGGGTGAAGTAGATCGCGAACACGGCGATCTCCACGCGCTTGATCGCGGCCGGGATCGATTTCGTCTCGTCCTTGGCCTCCTCGGCCATGTTCGAGATCGTCTCGATGCCGGTGTAGGCGATCATGCCGATCGGGATCGCGAGCGCGAACTGGCCCCACGTCGGAGCGACGCCCCACTGGACGTTGTCGACGAGCGTCTGCGGATCGAGGACGAGCACGATGCCCGCGATCACGATCACCACCTGCGTGATGAAGTCGACGACGGCGAGCGTGACGTTGAGCGACGCCGACTCCTTCGTGCCGACGACGTTCAGCAGCATCAGGATCAGCACGACGACGGCGCCGCCGATGATGTCGTACGGGCTGCTCTTCAGCGGCTCCCAGAGCACACCGAGGTAGTGCGGCACGAAGTACGCCGAGGTGGCGATCGTGATGACGTAGTTGAGCATCTGCCCCCACGCCGCCACGAACGAGGCGAACTCGTTGAAGGCGTGCCGGGCGAAGCTCGAGGCGCCGCCGGCCTCGGGGAACATCGCGGTCTGCTCGGCGTAGGAGGCGGCAGTGGCGAAGAAGAACGCGCCCGTGATGAGGAACACCAGCGGGGTGAGGCCGAGCGCGTAGCTGGCGACGAGGCCCAGCGCGTAGTAGATCGACGAGCCGACGTTGCCGTAGGCGGTGGCGAAGAGCTCGTTGACCCCGAGGACGCGCTGAAGGGAGTGCAGGCGGCGTTCAGCCATCGGGAGGCGCGATCGTAGCGCCGGGCGGGCCCGCCTGCCTAGCGGCCGCGTGCGCGGCGCAGTGGCTCAGGCGGGCTCGACCGGAATCCGGAATGGCTGTCCGGCGTCGGTCAGATAGAGCGACCAGCCGGCCGAGACGATGGACGCGAGGTCATAGGCACCGGGATGGCCGACGTTCCGGGTCGCCGCATTGTGCGCGGCGATCACGCCGTTCCTCGTCGAGACGGCCCAGTCCGGGCCCCAGCCGGGCACGACCGCGACGGTCTCCCCCGGGCTCAGTTCGGCAGCGGGGATGTCGAGCCGCGGCTTGTCATCCGTGCGGACGAGCACGCGGACGCGCACCGTCTGCGGGTCGTCGGCGAACCGGGCCCGGACCACCGCCACGTCATCGCCGACGGCGAGCGACCGTGCCTCGCCGAAGCCACCGGGCGCCAGCGCCCAGCGACGCTGGATGCGCGCCCCGTCGGTGGCGCGCACCGTGGCCCCGCGCTTGGTGCGCACGACGTCCCACCGTGCGCCGTACGCGTCGCCCCGCGGGCCGACGAGTTCCCGGCTCTCGGCGGCCCGCGGCGGCCGCTTGGTCGCGGGTAGCTTGAGATGCCGCGCGCGCAGCGACGGATCGGCCTGGAAGAGCAGCCGCGGCGGCCGGGTGCCGAGCTTGGTGAGTTGCACGCTCAGATCGGGGCGCCGGACGTAGATGCTGTCGCTCGTCGGAGCGGCGGTAACGAGCAACGCGTCGAACGGCAGATGGAAGAGGCCGCCGCCGTCGACCCCGTCGATCGCCCCGCTACTGGGGAGGCGCTGTTTGCCTCGGTATTCGTAGCTCGTCCAGGCGAGCGCCCCCGCCGCCGTGAAGGCCGTGGTGACGGTCTGCGATTCGCGTGCGTCACCCGAGCCGTTCCACCAGGCGTCCGGCGTCGCAGGCCCCGCAGCGCCCTCCCGCAGATCCAGCAGCCGACGGTACGTGGTGCGCCCCGCGGAGGTCGTCAAGAGCACCCGGTCGCCGGCGAGTTCAACGGCGGCGCCGCTTCGGTCCGGCGGGACCAGGCTCCGGAACCGCACCGGTCCGCGTGCGGTGCGGTCGCAGGACGCAATCTGGGTGCCCGCGAGGTCGTACGTGATGACGCGCCAGCTGGCGTTCTGGGCGACGGTTCGCGCCGGCACGGCGTCGCAGGGCGACGGCTTGGCCTCCGCAGGGGTGGCCGCCAACGCGCACGCCGCCGAGACGAGGCTCAGGAGCGTGGCGGTTGAGGCTCGGGACGGGCGCGCGCATCTGCCGAGTAGAACGGCAGTGCGCCGCGAAAGTTTCGCTCCGTCGCGGAGCGTGGACTCATGTGCGGGCGCTCACGCGCCGGGCGGGCTGGCTAGGGTCTGGCCCGTCCCTCGCGTCCGATCCGGAGCCCCGCCCATGCCGCAGACCATCCGCACGTTCCTGATGTTCCAGAACGGCCAGGCGCAGGCGGCGCTCGACAAATACGCCGCGCTCGTGCCCGGCGCAGAGGTGCGGTCGGTGGAGCGCTACGGCGCCGACGGACCCGCACCCGAGGGCTCGGTCTTCCGCGCGTTCCTCATGCTCGGCGGCCAGGAGGTGCAGGTGACCGACAGCCCGGTGCCGCACGACTTCGGCTTCACGCCGTCGATGTCGTTCTTCATCGAATGCGATACCGCCGAGCAGGTCGATGCGCTCGCCGCGAGCCTCGGCGAGGGCGGCGGTGTGATGATGCCGCCTGGCGCCTACGGCTTCAGCGAGCGGTTCGCCTGGATCAGCGACGAGTTCGGCGTGAGCTGGCAGCTCAACTTCGGCTGAGCCGAGCTGCCGCCCTGCCGGCGACTACTGGCCGGGCACCCAGAGGCCAGAGTTGGGCCGCTCCGCCTTGCCGCTCGGCGGCGGGCTGGCGCCCGGGTCGTCGGTCGGGATCTGCACGCCGGTCGGGGCCTGCTGAGCGAACGCCATCTGGAGCTGGCTGAGGGCGTCCTTGATCTCTCCGGCGCTGTCGCCGAGGGCATCCTCGATGAGCGGGAGCAGGCGGCGCACGCCCTCGATGGCGAGCGCGAGCTGGCCGAGGTCGTGCTCCTCGTCCTCGGCGCCGGTGAGGCCGCCGCGGCGGGCGCCGATGTTGATCAGCGAGACGATCGTCTGGGCGATCACGTCGCCGACGTGCACCTTCGAGAGCTCGGCCTCGAACGCGGCGCGGAGCTCCTCTTCGCTGGGCTGCTGCTGCTCGTCCATGGTGGTCCTCCGATCGGCGTGCCGCGCCTCAGGCTGCGGGAGTGCCGTAGGTCGTCATCGTCTGCGCGACGACGTTCGTGTAGATCGCGCGGTGGTCCGCGCCTTCCTCGAGCATCGCACGCTGGGCCTGCGCCGCGCTCCGGCCGAGCACGGGCACGCTGATGCCGTGCGCGCCGCGAGCAGGCTCGGTCCATGCGAGCAGTCGCTCCTCGATGGCCGAGGCCGGATAGGTCTCGAGCGTCGCCAGGTCGATCATCTCGCCGTCGAGGCCGAAGCGGATCGCGCGCCAGAGGTTCTCTTCCACCATGCGCGGCGAGGGATCCTCGAACGGCACGTCCTCGTCGATGTCGGCGGCAGCTTGCGCCACACAGGCGGTGATGAGGGCGGCCAGCGCCTCGGCGCGGGCGGCATCGGGCTGGGCGTCGGCGATGCGCACCTCGACAGTGCCGTGGCGCAGATGCGGGCGGATCGACCACCACACCTGCGTCGCCTCGACGATCGAGCCGACCTTGATCAGCGTTTCGAGGTAGTCGCGGTAGCTGGCCCAGCTGCCGAACGCGTCGGGCACGCCGCAGCGCGGGAACGTGCGCGTGAAGGTGAGGGTGCGCGCCGAGTGCAGGTTGGTGTTCCAGCCCTCCAGCAGCGGGCTGCTCGCGGAGAGCGCCAGCAGGAGCGGCAGTACGGGACGCAGCCGGTCGCACACCTGCACGGCGCGATCGGCGCCCTGCACGCCGACGTGGACGTGCAGCGAGAACGTGTTGTTGCGCCGGGCGACGTAGCCGAGCCCGTCGACGACGCGCCGGTAATGCTCGGTGTCGATGTTGTGCTGCTCGCGGTAGTCGGCCCACGGGTGGGTGCCGATCGCTGCGAGGGCGGTGTCGTGGCGGCGCACGTGGTCGACGAGCCGGCGGCGGTGCTCGCGCTGGAGCTCGATCGCGTGGGCGATGTCGTCACCGCGGCCGCTGATGATCTCGAGCTCGGACGAGATTAGCTCGCCGGTGATCTGTGCACGAAGCGCCGGATCCTCGGTGTCGGCGGCTTCGGTGAGCGCCTCGAAGCGCGGGACCATGTCGAGCGTGGTCGTGTCGAGGAGCGCGAACTCCTCCTCCAGCCCGACCGTGCGGTCGACCGACTGCGCGAAGACCGCCTCCGCCGCGTCGAGGTCGAGCGAGGCGCCGACGGTGCGGCCCGCGACGGTGATAGTGGCGGGTTGCGCCATTTACGCGAGGTAGAAGTACAAGGCGTGCAGCAGCTCGACCGCGGGCGACGACGTGTGGACGATCACGCCCTGGGGCACATCGACGAGCCCGCCGGAGTAGTTGAAGATGATCTTCAGGCCGGCCTGGACGAGCTGATCGGTGATCGCCTGGGCCTCCTGACTCGGCACGGCCAGCACCGCGACGACGATCTCCTCGCGCTTGATCAGCTCGGCCATCTCCGTCATCGGGCGGATCTTCACGCCGGCGAGATCGGTGCCGACCTTGTCCGGGTCGGCGTCGATCACCGCGCGGATCTCGAAGCCGTGATCGGCGAAGAGGTCCGACGAACCGATTGCGCGACCCAGCCGCCCCGCGCCGACGAGCGCGATGTTGATCTGCTCGCTCGTGCGGAGGATCGCCTGGATCTGGTCGATCAGGCCGTCGACGCTATAGCCGACGCCGCGCTTGCCGAACCGCCCGAAACCGGAGAGGTCCCGGCGGATCTGGGTGGCGTTCACGTGCGTGTAGTCGGAGAGTTCCTGCGAGCTGATCGTCTCGCGGTCCATCTTGCGCGCCTGGGTGAGCACCTGCAGGTAGCGCGAGAGGCGGGCCGCGACGCCGAGCGAGAGACGACGATCACTCGGACCGCCGTCTTGGCGCTTGGGGGGATGCGCGGGGGCTGAACTCACGGCGTCGAGTCTACGAGAGCGCGCCACGGACGGCCGCGTCGTCGACGAAGAAGTGGCAGATCTCGCGGCCGTCGACGAGGATCACCGGGATGCGCTCAAGGTGCGCGCGGTGCAGCGCGTCGTCCTGCTCGATGTCCACCTCGTCGAGCTGGGCGCCCGTGTCGGCCAGGATCGGGGCGAGCGCCGTGAGTGCCTCCTCGCAGAGATGACAGCCCGGTCGTGAGTAGACGGTGATGGTGCTCAACGGATCGGGCCCTGACCGGTGCCGTAGGCGTCGAGGGCCAGGAAGTCCGGGTAGGCGACCGGCGCCGAGGCGACGGCCGCAACGCCGATCATCGCGGCGTTGTCGGTGCAGTACTCGCGGGCGGGGATCGAGAGGCCGCAGCCGAGATCGGCGAGGCGCCGTCGGAGCAGTGCGTTGGCGGCCACCCCGCCGCCGATCGCGACGTGATCGAGCTCGTCGTGCTGCGCGAGCGCCCGCTCGATGCGCAGGATCAGCGTGTCGACGACCGCCCGCTGATAGCTCGCCGCCAGGTCGGCGCGGCGCGCTTCGAGCTCGGCCTCGGCGAGGTCGCGGACGATGTAGAGCAGCGCGGTCTTGAGACCCGAGAACGAGAAGTCGAGGCCGGCGACACGCGCGCTCGTCGGAAGGTCGTAGGCCTCCGGATCACCCTGCTCGGCAAGGCGAGCAAGCGCCGGTCCGCCCGGGTAGCCCAGGCCCAGCAGGCGAGCGCCCTTGTCGATCGCTTCGCCGGCGGCGTCGTCGAGCGTGCGGCCGAGGATCTCGATCTCGTCGGCGCGCGGGTCGGCGCCGTCCACACGCGCGAGAAGCGTGTGCCCGCCGGAGGCGACCAGCACGAGGTGCGGGGCTGCGGGCGGCGGCACCTCGGCGAGGCGCCCGCTGAGGAGGTGGCCGTGCATGTGGTCGACCGGGATCACCGGCAGGCACGACGGCGCGGCGAACGCCTTCGCCGTCTGCACGCCGCACAGCAGCGATCCCACGAGTCCCGGCCCGCGGGTGACGGCGACCTGCTCGATGGCGTCGGCCTCCACGCCGGCCGTACGGAGGGCATCGCCGATCACCGGCCCGATCGCCTCCACGTGCTGGCGCGCCGCGAGCTCGGGCACCACGCCGCCGTAGGCATCGTGCACGCCCTGGCTGGCGATCGCGTTGCTCAGCACGCGCTCACCGTCGAGCACGGCGGCGCACGTGTCGTCGCAGGAGGTCTCGATCGCGAGCGTGAGGGTCACCCGGCGGTCTCCCGCATGTCGGAGGGGTCGACGGAGAGGCGGTCCGGGCAGTTCCACTGGCGGGCCTCGCTCATGTCGGGCGCGGGCACGTCGTCGAAGCGTCCCTTGGCGGTGCTCGGCGTGCGCCACATCACGAGCGCGTCCTCACCGTTGTCGGGGTAGTAGCTGCGTCGCCGGCCCGCGACGAGGTAACCCTCGGAGGCGTAGAGCCGCAGCGCGGGCTCGTTCGTCGGCCGCACTTCGAGCGTGAGGCGAGCCGTCCCGGCCGTCGCCGTGTCGAGCGTCTCGTGGAGCTCGCGCATGAGCGCGCGGGCGACTCCGAAGCCACGGTGCTCGGGAGCGACGGTCACGTTCATCACGTGCCACTCGTCGGCCTGCGGCGAGCAGATCAGGTAGCCGATCAGCTGGCCGACGCTCTCGCCCTCGTGCGGCACGGCGCGGGCGCCGAGGGCGATCCCTTCGGCACGGGTGAGCTCGAGCACGAACATCGCGACCGACCACGGCGTGCCGTAGCTCGCCCGCTCCACGGGCATGATCTCGGTGAGGTGCGAGACGCGCATGCGCTCGATCGTGTGCACGGAACCGCTCACGGCACGTTCATTCTGCCCGAACCGCGCTCGGCCTTCGGATCGGCCGTGCGCCTGTCGTCAGGGCTGGCGCTGGGCGGTGGGCACCGCGTCGGCATCCCGGCCGTACGTCGGGCGCACGGCATCGGGGTCCTGCGGCGTGCCGGCTGCGATGAGGGCTGCCAGCGCGGAGGCGCTGAGCTGGTGGGCGGCGTCGGCCGGCTCCGGAACGTCGGCACCGAGCCCCAGCAGTGCCTCGCGCTCGAGCAGCGCGCCGTCGCCGATCACGAGCCAGCCTTCAAGCGCGCCGAGCTCTGCCGTCACCTCAGGCCGGCGTACGACGCCGATCCCTCCCCCGGTCCGTCCCGCCAGCGCGCCGTCGCCGCCTGCGGGCAGCCAGCGCTCGACGAACAGCTCCCGCCGGCGTCCGTCGACCACCGTGAGCACGGGCCGATCCCGGGCCTGTGCCGTCGCGCCCGCCGCGAGGATCTCGGTCGCGGTGCTGCCGACGAGCGGGATGCCGAGCCGGCGGGCGAGCCCGGCAGCAGCGGAGAGCCCTGCCCGTAGTCCGGTGAAGGATCCGGGACCGGTGCCGACGCCCACGCGCTCGAGGTCGTTCCATTCGAGGCCGAGTTCAGCGAGTGCTTCGGCCGCGAGAACAAGGCCGAGCGTGGTGTGCGCGGGGCGTTCGCCCTCACCCGGCACGTGCCGACGTTCCGCCAGCGCGCCGTCGGCCCGCTGCGCGACCACGAGCGTGCCCGACGACGACGTGTCGATCGCGAGGAGATTCACCGCGTCGCCTCGCTCAGCGACTCGATGCGCACCGTGCGCTCCGACGGCGAGGCGTGCCCGAGCTGCACGCGCCACGTCGCGCGATCCTCCAGGCCGGGGGCGCCGCTCGGCCATTCCACGAGGCCGAGGTCGGCGTCGTCGAGCTCGTCGTCGACGAGGTCGCGGTCGAAGGCCCCCAGCTCGCCGAGGCGGTGAAGATCGAGGTGGGCGATCCGGCCGATCCGCGCGTCGTAGCGGTGGGCGACCCCGAACGTGGGGCTCGTCACCGGCCCGTCGACGCCGAGCGCCTGGCAGAGCGCCCGCGCGAACGTCGTCTTCCCGGCGCCAAGGTCACCTTCCAGCAGCACGAGATCTCCGACGTTCAGTTCCGCCGCGAACGCAGTCGCTAGCGCAGCGGTCTGCTCGGGCGATCGGCTGACGACGTCGAGATTCATGGCGGGAGCTGCTGGCAAGCGGCAGGCCAAGCGTTCCACGGCAGCCCACCGAGGTGCCGCGCGGCTAGAAGTCGCGGGCGTCGCCGGTGCGCAGGCGCAGGCCGGCGCCGGCGAGCGCGGCGGCGATGCCGAGCAGCAGCGTGATGCGCGGGTCGCTGCCGGTGAACGGCAGCGCGTCGGCGGCATCGCCGGAGCCGGCTGCGTCGCTCTGGCCGCTGTTCGTGGCCTTGCCGGACGACGAACCCGTCTTCCCGGCGGGCTTCGGATCGTCGCTCAGCGAGCCGGTGTCGCCGCCGGCAGCGATGCCGTCGGCCGTGAGGGAGCCACCGCTCTGCGCGAGCAGGGCATCGGCGTTGCTCGCGGCACCCGCCCACGCGGGCATGGCAAAGGCGAGGCCACCAACAGCAAGGAGGGCGAGGGCGCGGCGGTCCACGCGGCAGAGTCTACGCACGCCACCGGCATCCCGATGGGTGACGCTTGACACTGCCGCGCGGACCGTGTGCTGAACGGTTCTGGACAGGCCGACCTCGGCTCAGCCGGCGGCCACCGAGACGCGCTCGGCGTCGATCGCCGCATCCTTGGGGTCGAGCGACGGACCCTTCGGATCCTGACCGGCGACGAGGTGGCCCTCGAGCGAGACGTTCGGCAGCACCTTGTCGAGCCACGCGGGCATCCACCACGCACGATCGCCGAGCAGCGTCACCACCGCCGGGGCGATGAGCAGGCGGACGAGGAGCACGTCGAGGAGGATCGCGACACCCAGGCCGAGGCCGAACATCTTCGAGATGACGTCCGGCTCTGCAGCGAACGCGCTGAACACCGCGGTCATGATCAAGCCAGCGAAGAGGATCACCTTGCCGATGCGCCCCATGCCGTGGATCACCGAGTCACGCGGGCCGTCGCCTTCGTTGTAGGCCTCGTGGATCCGGCTGAGCAGGAACACGTTGTAGTCCATGCTCAGACCGAACAGGATCGCGAACATCATCACCGGCACGAACGAGACCACCGGCACGTCGCTGCCGACCCCGATGAGGCTCGCGCCCACGCCCTGCTGGAACACGGCAACGATCACGCCGTAGGCGGCAAGCACCGACAGCAGGTTGAACACGGCCGAGACGAGCGGGATCCACACGGACCGGAACGCCGCCATCAGGAGCAGCACCGAGAGGCCGATCACGACCGCGATGAACACCGGCAGGCCGGCCGCCGTCTTGTCCGAGAAGTCCTCGAAGCTGGCCGTCTGGCCACCGACGTACACCTTGAGCCCCGTGCCCTTGATGGCCGCGGGGATCACGTCATCGCGCAGCGTGCCGAGCAGATCGCTGGTCCGCGCGTCCTGCGGAGCGGTCTTCGGGATGGCGAAGATGGTCGCCATCTCGCCGTCCTTGCTCAGCTGCGCCGGCGAGGCGAAGACGACGCCCGGCGTACCGGCGATCGCCTTGCGCACCTGCTCGAGCTCGGCCTGGTTCGCCGGTGCACCCTTCGGCAGATCGACCGCGAGGAGGAACGGACCGTTGGTACCGGCCCCGAATCCCTTTGACACCTGGTCGTAGGCGATCCGCTGCGTCTTCGTGACGGGCTGGTTGCCGTCGTCGGGCTGGCCGAGGCGCATCTGCGTGACCGGCGCCGCGAACACGAGCGCGATGACGACGCCGATCGCGATCGACGCCCACGGGCGGCGGGTGACGAGCTCGCCCCAGCGGGTGAACGCGGGCGAGGGCCGCACCTGCGACCACTTCTTGGGCCGCAGCCAGCGCTTGAACGCGCCGATCATGATCGGGAGCACGACGATCGCGGAGATCACCACGCCACCGACGCCGATCGCGGCACCAAGGCCCATCTTGCCGATGAGCGGGATGCCGATCACGAGCAGGCCAGCGATCGCGACCATCACGATGAGGCCGGCCGTCACGACGGCTGCGCCCGACGTGGCCGCAGCCTTGGCCGAGGCATCGCGGATCGAGTCGCCCACCGCCGCCTGCTCCCGGAAGCGCCCGAGGATCAGAAGTGCGTAGTCGATACCGGCACCGAGGCCGAGCATGGTGGCGATCTGCGCCGCGAAGTCGGGAAGCCCGAGCGGCTTCGACAGGATCGCGATGAGCATCTGCCCGAACGCGATACCGAGGATCGCGCCGAACAGCACCGCGAGCATCGAGGCGATCGAGCGGAACAGCAGCGTCAGCAGGATGATCGCGATCCCGATGCCGGCGAGCTCACCCACCGGAAAGCTCTGCTCATCGCCGAGATCGACGATCTGCCCGCGCAGCGAAACCGAGGTCGCCGAAGAGTTACCGGTCTCGGCCGCCTTCACGAGCGCCGTGCCGTCCTCCTTCTCGAGGTCGTTCGGATCGGTCGTGTAGCGGACCGTCGTCTGCGCGATCGTGCCATCGGGCGAGACGGATTCCGCGCCTGCGGCGAACGGGCTCGGCGCCGAGTCGACACCCTTGAGCTTGCTGATGGCCGCGAGCGAGCGCGCGACATCGGCCTTCGCCTGGGGATCGGTGATCTTGCCCTGCTTGGCGGTGAACACCACCTGCGACTCCGCGCCGGCGAGCGCCGGCGAATGCGCCTGGAAGAGCTCGTAGGCCTTGTCGGAATCGGCGCCCGGGATCGAGAAGTCCTGAACCGCGGGCTGGCCGTTCGCGGCGAGCGTGCCGATCGCGAACAGCACCGCGAGCGCCGCGAGCAAGCTTCGGATCCAGTGGTGAGTGAGCGCGCGGGCGAGCGCGGCGAGGCGTGACGACATGGGTGCTTTCCAGAGGGTCTCAGCACTGCCGTGCAGGGCAGCGCCGGGCAACCCTAGCGCAGTCGGTGCAAATTTGCATAGCTTGCAGTTTTGCAATTGGCGCAAAGGTGCAAGTCCTGCGTCAAGGTCGCTCCACGCGATAGAGTGAAGGCATGACGACGGGCATGTCCCGCATGGGCGACGCGAGTTCCACGACCGCGGCCCGGCCTGCTCCCCACGAACCCGACGCCCCGCTCGGCCTGCGCGAGCGCAAGAAGCAACAGACGCGCGAACTCATCGTGAGCGTCGCCCTCGAGCTGTTCGATCGACAGGGCTTCGCGGCGACGACGATCCCCGAGATCGCCCGCGCAGCCGATGTCTCCCCGCGCACCGTCTCGTCCTACTTCCCGGCAAAGGAAGATCTGGCCTTCCCCGACGCCGACGCCACGTTCGACCGCCTCGAGGCGCGTCTGGCGATGCGCGAGCGCGGCGAGACCACCGCCGAGGCCCTCCGCGACTGGATCCGCACCGAGATGCCTCGCTGGGAGCGCTTCGAGGATCGCGGCCGCCTCCAGCGTCGCGTGCACACCGCCAATCCGGAGCTCGAGGCTTACGGACGCCGGTACATGCTCCGCGCCGACGGCCTGATCGCCCGCGCCGTCGCCGCGGATCTCGACGTCTCCCCCGACGACCTCGTCGCCCGAATGGCGTCGTCGGCCACCCTGGCGATCTTCCACGTCATGAACGTGCACGGCAAAGCCGAGGACGAGGCGGTCGCCGCGGGCGAGCGCGAGGCAGGCTCCGCGGCCGACGCCCTCGCCGTCCTCGATCAGGCTCTGCTCTTCGTGAGCGCCGGCATCCGCGCCCTGCAAATCGCGCGCGCCGAGGACTAGCGCCCTCAGTCGAAGAGGTCGAGCTGGCCCGGAGCCGGCGCCTCAGGCTCCGGCGTGGGCGTGATGATTGGATCGGGCGCCATTGGCGCGTTCCCAGGCTCGGCCACGGGTGCCGCGGTCAACGCGACGTCTGCGTCGGAAGCCACGGCCCGCTCGGGCTGTGGGAGGTCCGGAAGCGCGAGCAGCCCGGGGATGCCGGCGAAGTCGTCGCGGAGGGTGTCGAGCAGCGCTCGCGTATAGAGGGCGGCAGCCGGATGGAAGAGCGGGATCAAGCGCACGGCGCGCCCGCCGACGGTGCGCACCTCGGCGCGGCCGTGGGTCTCGGTGATCGCGTCGGGTTCGCCGCGGAGCAGGCGCGTGGCGAAGTTGCCGAGCGTCGCGATCACGCGCGGACGCACGAGGGCGATCTGCTCCTCGAGGAACGGGCGGCAGCGCTCGATTTCCCCAGGGGTGGGATCGCGGTTGCCCGGCGGGCGGCACTTGACGATGTTCGTGATGAACACGTCTGCGCGCACGAGGCCGGCATCCGTGAGCAGTTCGTCGAGGAGCTTGCCCGAGGCGCCGACGAACGGGACGCCCTGCTCGTCCTCGCGGGCGCCCGGGGCCTCGCCGATGAGCATGAGGTCGGCGTCGGCGTTGCCGCCTCCGAACACGACCTGCGTGCGGGCGGCCGGAAGCTGCGGGCAGGCCGTGCATTGACGAGCCGTCAGATAGACCGATTTCAGCCGCTCGCGCCGCGCAACGGCGCCCAATTCGTCGGGCTGCGCGCCAGGTGGCGCGGGAGTGTCCTCGATCACTCGTCCGATAGTAGAACGCGACTCCGAAGAGGAGTACAGTCCTGGCCGAGCCGACACCGGTAACGGGCCGGACTCACACCTCAACTCCCCTTCCCTCAGGGTCCTTCGACTTCCGCACCAGATCGCGACCGGCATCCGTCAGGAGCTGGACCGGCAATGCATCAGCCTTCCTTCCCGCGTTTCGCGGTCGTCGGCCCCGGCCGACTTGGTACCGCACTCCATCGCGCCCTCACCGCCGCCGGCGTCGACGCCGGCCCTGCCCCGCTCGGCCGCGGAGCATCCGGCGAAGGGGCCGACGTCGTCGTGCTGTGCGTGCCCGACCGCGCCATCAGCGAAGCCGCCGCGGCGGTCGAGCCGGGCCGCCTCGTCGTGCACACGAGTGGCGCAGGATCGGTCGATCTGACTGCACCCCACGCCCGGCGGGGCATGCTGCACCCACTGATCTCCGTGCCGAGCGGTGACGCGTCGCTCGAAGGCGCCTGCGCCGCGGTCCGCGCGACCGAGCCGGCCGATGCCGAGCTCCTGCGCTGCCTCGCCGAGGCTCTCGGCATGGTCCCGATCGACGTCGCCGAGGAGGATCGCACCGCCTACCACGCGGCCGCGAGCCTGGCCTCGAACGCGCTCGTCGCCCTCCAGGTCGCTGCCGCCGAGCTCGCCGCCACTGCCGGCGTGCCCGCCAGCGCGCTTCAGCCCCTCGCCCGCGCGGCCCTGGCGCAGGTGGGCCAATCTGGCGCCGCCGCCCTCACGGGGCCGGCCGCCCGCGGCGACTGGGCCACCGTCGCCGCCCAGCGCGACGCCATCGAGGCGCGCACGCCGCACCTCCTCCCCCTCTTCGACGCCACCACCGCTGCCTGCGCCGCGCTCGCGGATGCCGGTCAATCCCCCAACCACGCGACCTCGGAGTCCCTCTGATGCTCGTCCCGTCCTCCACGCTCACGGTCGTCCGCACGGCGACCGAGCTACGCCGCGCCGTCGACAGCGCCCGGGCCCTCGGTCAGCGCGTCGGCTTCGTGCCGACCATGGGCGCCCTGCACGCCGGCCACGCGACACTCATCCAGGCGGCCGCCGCCGACCTCGACGCCGTCGTCGTGTCGATCTTCGTCAACCCGACGCAGTTCAACGACGCCAGTGACCTCAAGAACTACCCGCGCACCGAGGCCCTCGACTTCGAGATCGCCCGCCAGGCCGGCGCCACCATCGCCTTCGCGCCGTCGTGCGACGAGATTTACCCCGACGGGTTCGCCACGACCGTCCGCCCCGGCGCGATCGCCGAGCTGCTGGAGGGTGAGCACCGCCCCGGCCACTTCGACGGCATGGCCACCGTCGTCGCTCGCCTCCTCGGTCTCGTGCGCGCCGACGTCGCCTACTTCGGCCGCAAGGACGCGCAGCAACTCGCGATCGTCGAGCAGATCACCCGCGACCTCGCGATCCCGACCGAGATCCGCGGCGTCGACACCGTCCGCGAGGACGACGGCCTGGCGATGAGCAGCCGCAACCGCCGCCTCGATCGCGCCGGCCGCCGCCGCGCCCTCGCCATCAGCCGCGGCCTCTTCGCCGCGCAGCGCCTGGCCGACGGCGGCGAGCGCTCCGCCCGCACCCTCGAGGCCGCGGTGCTCGGCGAGCTCGCGGTCCAGCACCTGCCCGTCGACTACGTCTCGCTCGTCGACGCCTCCACCTTCCGCCCGGTCGACGCGCTCGACCGTCCCTGTGTCCTTGCGGTCGCCTGCCACGTCGGCGACGTCCGTCTGATCGACAACGTCCGGCTCGAGCCGGCGCTCGTCGTCGCCTGAACCTCCTCGCTCCCAAGGAGAACCGTCATGCAGCGCACCATGCTCAAGAGCAAGATCCACCGGGCCACCGTGACCGGCAGCGATCTCCACTACGTCGGGTCGATCACGATCGACCCCGACCTCCTCGAGGCCGCCGACATCCGCGAGCACGAGCAGGTGCACGTGGTCGATGTCGACAACGGCGCCCGCTTCGAGACCTACACCATCGCCGGCGAGCGCGGCTCGGGTGCAATGCAGGTGAACGGCGCCGCCGCCCGCCTCGTGCACCACGGCGACACCATCATCGTCATCTCGTACGCCCAGTACGAGGAATCTGAGCTCGAGAAGTACGAGCCCAGGGTCGTCCACGTCGAGGCCCGGACCAACCGGATCATCAACGTCGACGACGCCGTCGCGACGCTCTTGACTGCCTAGGCAGCAGGAAGCGTCCAGGTACCCACGAGGAGGGACTGAGATGTCCAGCCACCCCAACACCCTGGCCGGCCTGAGCGTGCCGGCCACCATCCCGGCCGACGCGATGCGCCTGCCCATGACGATGCCTCGCCTCGCCGAGAAGCACCGCCTCGGCGAGAAGCTGGTGATGGTCACCGCCTACGACTTCCCCAGTGCTCGCGCCGCCGAGGCCGCCGCCGTGGATCTCGTGCTCGTCGGTGACTCGGGCGCGATGACCGTACTCGGCCACGACTCGACCGTTGCGGTCACCGTCGAAGAGCTGCTCGTGCTCGCCAAGGCCGTGCGCCGCGGGCTCAGCAACCCGTTCATGGTCGGCGACCTGCCGTATGGCTCCTACGAGATCAGCGACGAGCAGGCCGTGGCCACCGCCTTCCGGTTCGTGAAGGAGGCCGGCTGCGACGCCGTCAAGCTCGAGGGCTGCGGCCCGATGTCGGTCGCTCGCGCCCGCGCCATCGTGCAGGCCGGCATCCCGGTGATGGGCCACGTCGGCCTCACCCCGCAGACGGCCACGGCGCTCGGCGGCTACCGCGCGCAGGCCAAGGACGCCGGCGCCGCGCTCAAGCTCGTGGAAGGCGCCGTCGCGCTCGAGGAGGCCGGCTGCTTCTCCGTCGTGCTCGAGGCGATCCCGTCGATCGTCGCCGAGGCGACCGTCGAGCGGCTCCACGTGCCGACCATCGGCATCGGCGCCGGCCCGTCGACCGCCGGCCAGGTGCTCGTATTCCACGACCTCCTCGGCATCCGCGAGGGCCGCGGCGGCAAGTTCGTCCAGCGCTACGCCGATCTCCAGGAGGAGATGAACGCCGGCGTCGCCGCCTACGCCAGCGACGTGCGCACGAAGGTCTACCCGCAGGCCGAGCACGAGTACGCGATGGAGCCGGCCGAGGCCGACGCCCTCCGCGCCGCGCTCGCGCAGCTCCCGCCGGCTTAGCCGGCACCAAGCATCAGCCCCGGACGCGCCGGTTCGCCGCTCCAGCGGCGGGCCGGCGCTTCTGCGTGTGCGGCGCCCTCGCCGCGCTAGGTGCGGGGCGAAAGGTCGCTGTCGCTGCCGAGAATCGGTCCGCCTGCCGCGACAATGCGCCGGCAGACAGCGACGAACTCCGCGACCACCGACGCGGGTGTGCCTCCGGCAACGCCTTGGCGAACGAGTGCCAGATGGTCGTCGAACAGCCCGAGATCGGCGATGTCGCCTTCGGGATGACCAAGCGCGATCCAAAGCTCCTCGGCGAGCGCGATCGCGCGCACGCCGCTGATGTCCTCCGCGGCCGCGCGCTGGACGAAGTCGCGCGCGACGAGTTCCGCTGCGTGCCGCCCCTCCGGCTTGGGCGCGCCGCGCTCCGACGCGTACACCCGATCGAGCTGAACGACAACCTCAGACCAACCGGCGCCCTCCATCCCGGCGAGAACGGCGAGTTGAACGCCTTCCGCACCGAGTTCAAGGGCAGCAACCGCCGCGACCGGAACCTCCGTGTAGTCGCCGCCCCAACGGATCGCGTCGCGCGCGACCGCCAGGTCGAGTGGTTCCCACGGTCCCACGGCCGCTAGACGCGGGCCGCTTCGACCGCGCCGCGCTCGGCTTCCCAGCCGGCCCCGACCTCGCGAAGGATGTCGAGCATCGCGCGGCGCGACGGCGACTCCCACGTACCGGCGACCATGGCCGCGTGGATGCGGCGGACGGGCGCGCCGCCGACGAGCGAGCGGGCGACGACATCGTCGCGAGCCGTGACGAGCGCCATGTCGGGCACGAACGCGACGCCCCAGCCACTGGCGACGAAGCCTTGCACGGCCATGTAGTCGTCGGTCTGGTAGCTCACGTTCGGCTCGAAGCCCGCCTTCTGGCAGGCACGCAGGTGCATGCGCGGATCCGGGCACGTGTCACCGGAGCCGAGGATCCAGCGCTCGTCAGCAAGATCGCGGAGGTCGACCGGGCCGTCGACCTGAGCCAGGCGATGCTCCGTCGGGAGCAGGATCAGCATGGGGTCGTCGAGCAAGTGCTCCAGCTCGAACTCGCCGGTGTCGTCGAAGGGCTCGTCGGCGGCATCGATCGTGACGCAGATGTCGGCCTCGCCCGCACGCAGCGCAGCGCGCACCTCCGGCGGCTCCGCCGGATCGAGGGTGAGCTCGATCTCGGGGTAGCGCTCGCGGAAGGCGCGGATCGCGCGCGGCATGATCGTGGCGCCGGCAGTCGCGAAGGTGGTGAGGCGCAGGCGGCCCGCGCGTAGGCCGGTGAGCGCGTCGAGTTCGGCCTCGGCCTCGGCGAGGCGACCGAGGATCACTTCGGCGTGGCCCAGCAGCACACGGCCAGGCTCGGTGAGCGTGACTCCGCGCGGCGAGCGCTCGAGGAGCCGCGCACCGACCTCCTTCTCGAGCGTCGCGATCTGTTGCGAGACGGCGCTCTGCGTGTAGGCAAGCTCCTCGGCGGCGGCCGAGAACGACCCGCGAGTGGCCACCTCTCTCAGCACACGCAGCCGGCTCACGTTCAGCATCAGTAGAGCTTATACCCTCCGCAGGCAAAGATCATTGGACCTACTGGACACGTCCTGGGACCTTGGATGCATGACCAGCACACAGCCCGTGATCACCATTCGCGCGGCGGCTCCGGGAGATGCCGCCGCGATTGCAGCGCTCGCCCAGCTCGACAGCGCCCCTGTCCCGCGGGGCGCGCTCGTCACGGTCTGGTCCGGCGGCCGGCTGCTCGTCGCGCTCTCGCGTGACGAGCACACCGTGATCGCCGACCCGTTCGCGCGGACCAAGCACCTCGTTGCGATGGCCCGCGAACACGCCGCCGACCTCGCGCCGCGCCACACGATGCGGGCACGGCGCGGACTGCGTCCGCGGCTGACGACCTTCGCGGTCCGGTAGCGATCCGCCTCGGGCGCGCGATGCGTCCGAGGCGTACCGCTACGCGGCGGCCGCCGGTCGTGGGACGTGGCCGTGAACGCCATTCGGATCGGGCCGGCCGGCACACCTAGGTTCGGGACTCCTTCCGAATCCGGAGTTGCCTCATGCCCCATCATGGTTCCCGTCTCGCCTCTCGCGCCGCCTGCGTACTTGGCGCAACCGCGATGCTCACCCTCGGTTCCGCCGGCACGGCCTCGGCCGTCGAGAAGCCGTGGACGACAGCGGGGATCGCCGGGGCGAAGGGCTGGGGCACGTGGTGGGTCGAGAACGGCCGCACCTATATCCAGGGCACCATCCGCGACACCGCCTGCGACGGCTACGGCGCCGGCCTTGACGTCGTGTTCGCACGCCGAAACAGCCAGGGCATCTTCGTCGCTTACCGCGACGAGGACGTCGACAACCGGCAGGGCTGCGGCACCAAGACGCGCGACAAGACCTTCAACTTCAACTCCGAATTCAAGGGCTCGGTGATGATTAGCATCCGCGAGTCCCTGCTCGATGCCGGCCCGGGACTGTTCGACGTGTACGGCGACTGGACCAAGGTGCACACGGGCTAGGGCCTCGGCCGCAGCAACCGACCTCGCGGCGCCCGGCGATGGCCGCGGGTCTGCCGGCCCGCGAGGCGTAGCGTCGCCGGTGATGGCCAAGGCACTCCCCGCCGTGATCCTCGACATCGACGGCACCCTCGTCGACACCAACTACCACCATGCCGTGGCCTGGTTTCGTGCGATGCGCCAGCACGGCCACGTGGTCCCGAACTGGAAGATCCATCGACACATCGGCATGGGCGGCGACAAGCTGGTCGCGGCGCTACTCAGCGACGAGGCGGAGGCACGGGATGGCGACGCGATCCGCGCAGCCGAGGGCGCGCTCTACCTCAGCATGATCGAGGAGGTGGAGCCGCTGCGCGGAGCCCGCGAGCTGCTCGAGGATCTCCGGGATCGTGGCCACCAGATCGTGCTCGCCTCCAGCGCGAAGGCGAACGAGGTCGACCATTACCTCGACCTGCTCGACGCACGCGGCATCGTCGACGGCTGGACGACGTCGGACGACGTCGAGGAGACGAAGCCCGCTCCGGATCTCATCCAAGCCGCACTTGCGAAGGTCGATGGCGGCGAGGCCGTGATGGTGGGCGACTCGACTTGGGACTGCAAGGCCGCGGAGCGAGTTAAGGTGCCATCGGTCGCCGTGCTCACCGGAGGCTTCTCGAGCGAGGAGCTCGAAGCATCGGGCGCCAGCGCCGTCTACACGTCGATCGACGAGCTGCGGGGCGCGCTCGACGCGCCGCCGTTCACGACGCGTTGACGGCAGCAACTTGAAGCGTCGCGACGGTGGCGTCGCAGCAGCAGCCGTCTAGCTGAGCAGGTAGCGCTCGAGCTCGGCGCGGTGCGCGGGCCAGGGATCGCGCACGTGGCCGGCGCGCGGCTCGAACGCGCGTGACAGCGCCAGTCCGCGGATCGTGGCGACCACGACGGCGAACCGGGCGTTGACGGCCATGCCGTGCGGCGTGTCGTCCGGATCGATGCCGAGCTCAGGCTGCATGTTCACCACGGCACGCGCGAGGAGACGCTCGAGCGGCACCATGCGGGCGTAGAGTTCCTGCTCGTCACCGGCGGCAACCCACAGCTTCACCATCACCGTGAAGAGCGGGCCCGAGAAGTCGCCCCAGATCAGATCGAGCGCAGCGCCGACGCGCTGCGAACGATCCTCGGGGAGCTCGTCGAGCGCTCGACGCAGACCGACGAGCCGGCGGCGCACCAACTCCTCCACGGCGGCCGCGACGAGATCGACGCGGTACTGGAAGTGGTGCGTGACGGCGCCGACGGACACATCGGCCCGCTCGGCGATGCGGCGGGTGGTCGCCCCCGAATAGCCGTACTCCGCGAGGCAGTCGATGGTGGCATCGAGGAGCCGGCGGCGCGTCTCGGCGCGGCGCTGGTCCTGGGTGCGTCGGGGCGGGGCAGTCATCGGGGAGCGCCCTAACCTACCGATCCGCGCAGAACTGGCACGACTTCCGGCCAGCGCCGCGAGCGCGCGCCTTGATGTGAGGCACACTGGCGGGCGTTGCGGCGCGAGGACTTTCGCACAACAAACAGAACAATCATTCGGTTTTCAAGGAATCCGTGCAATGCTGAGGCGCATGACCGCGCTCCCGCCGCTCCACGGGCTCCGCATCCTCGACGCCTCGCGCCTCCTGCCCGGCCCCGCCGCGACGCGAATCCTCGCCGACCTCGGTGCCGACGTGGTGCGCGTCGACCACCCCGACGTCGTCCGTGGCGACCTGACCCGGATGACGCCCCCATTCGCGGTCACGACCACCGAGGGCGCACCCGTCGACGATGCCCAGGGCTTCGCCTTCATCGCGCTCAACCACGGCAAACGCTCGGTCGCCATCGATCTGCGCGAGCCGGCGGGCGTCGAGCGGTTCCTCGGCCTCGCCTCCGAGGCCGACGTGGTGCTCGAGAGCTTCCGTCCCGGCACGCTCGACCGACTCGGTGCCGGCTGGGACGCCATCCACGCCGTCAACCCGGCGACGATCCTGTGCTCGATCACCGGCTATGGCCAGCACGGCCCGAGCGCCGCCCAGGCCGGCCATGACATCGGCTACCTCGCCCGCGCCGGCGTCCTCGGCCACTCGGGCGAGCCGGATCGCCCGCCGCTACCGCTCGGCGTGCAGGTCGCCGACCTCGCCGGCGGCGCGCTGCCGGCCGTCGTCGGGATCCTGGCCGCATTGCGCGAGCGCGATGGTGCGCCGGGCGCGCCCGGCTCGGGTCTCGGCCAGCACGTCGACGTGTCGATGACCGACGCGTCGCGCGCGCTCTTCCAGCTCGACGGTGCCGCGGTGATGGCCGGCCACGAGGCGGCCCGTGGCGCCGCACCGCTCGGCGGCGCCGCGATCGCCTGTTATCGCACGTACGCCTGCTCCGACGGGCACGTCACGCTCGGCGCGCTCGAGCCGAAGTTCTGGCGCGCGTTCTGCGCCGGCCTCGGCCGCGACGACCTCCTCGCCCACCCCGGCGCGTCGCCGGCGAGCCCCGAGGGCCGCGAGATCGAGTCGATCTTCGCCACGCGCACCCGCCACGAGTGGGCCGCGTTCGCGGCCGAGCACGACTGTTGCCTGGAGGCGGTGCTCACGCCGGCCGAAGCCTTCGCCGCCGCGCGCGCCGCGGCCGAGCAGGGCGCGATGCCGGCGACGCTCGCCGTGCCGACGACCGATGGCGGCACCATCGACGCCCCCGCCCCTGGCGTGCGCTTCAGTCGCTCGCCGCTTGCCGAGCCCGCCGCCGCCCCGCGCACCGGCGAGCACGACGCCCTCCCTTCGCCCTGGATCACGGCCACGAACCCGGAAGCTCTCGCATGACCGCACCCGCGACTCCCTCCCGCGACCTCGCCGGCGTCACCGACGCCCGACGGCTCACCGAAGACCAGCAGACGATCGCCGACACGCTCGCCGACTTCTGCCAGGGCGAGGCCGGCACGCGCGAGCAGCGCGAGCGCCTCACCGACGGCGGCACCACGTTCCACCACGAGCCCGTCTACCGCAAGCTCGCAGAGCTCGGCTACGTCGGCGCGTGCCTGCCGGAGCAGTACGGCGGCGGTGGCGGCGACATCGTCGACCTGTGCGTGTTCCTCGAGGAGACCGCGTACGGCCGCCTGCCCATCGCGGCCACCGGTGTGACGATGATCGTCGCGGGCGCCGTCGAGCGGTTCGGCACCGAGGAGCAGAAGCAGCACTACCTCGGCCGGATCGCCGCAGGGGATGCGTTCGCGATCGCGATGAGCGAGCCGGGCTCCGGCAGCGACGTGGCGAGCATGCGGACGAAGGCGCTCGTCGAGGGCGAACAGATCGTCGTCAACGGCCACAAGACCTGGATCACGTGTGCCCGCGAGGCCGACGAGATTCTCCTGATCGCCCGTTCCGAGCAGACCGAGCGCAAGCACGACGGCCTCTCGATGGTGTTCATCCCGCGCGACACGCACGGGCTCGACATCCGCCCGATCGAGACGATGGGCGGCAACGAGCAGTGCGACGTGTTCTTCACCGACGTCACCGTGCCGACGTCCAAGGTGCTCGGCACCGTCGGCGGTGGTTGGGGCCAGCTCGTCGCCGGGCTCAACGTCGAGCGGCTGATCATCGGCGCGATCATGCTCGGCATCGCCCGGCGCGCCTTCGACGACTCGCTGGCGTACGTGCGCGAGCGCGAGCAGTTCGGGAAGAAGATCGGCAGCTTCCAGGCGATGAAGCACCGTGTCTCCGATCTCGCGACGGAGCTGCGCTGCGCCGAGCTGCTCGTTTACGACGTCGCCCGGAGCATCGCGGCCGATCCGCACCGCCTGCTGCCGCGCGAGGCGTCGATGGCGAAGCTCAAGGTGAGCGAGGTGGCCAAGCGGATCGCGCTCGAGGGCGTGCAGATGATGGGCGGCTACGGCTACGCCAGCGAGTACGACATGGAGTTCTACCTCCGGCAGACGATCGCCTCGACGATCTACGGCGGGACGAACGAGATCCAGCGCGACATCATCGGGATGACGTACGGGCTCTAGGCCTCCGGCGGCGCGGCGGCGTTGAGGCACCGTTCAGTCGACCGCGCGCGTCCCCGCCTCTCCCGGGGGCGGCAATCTAGGATTCGGAGCGTGGCGACACGCCCCGCATCCCACCGTGCCCGTGGGCTCGCCCGCCGCGAGGCGCTGCTGCGCGCCGCCGTCGAGATCGTCGCCGAGCGCGGCGTGGGCGGCGCGACGCACCGAGCCATCGCCGAGCGCGCCGAGGTGCCGCCCTCGACGACCACGTACTTCTTCGCCTCGATCGACGAGTTGATCCTCGAGGCGCTCCGCCACTTCACGACGCTTCGCGTGCAGCAGTTGCAGGAGCTCGGGGGCGTGCTCAAGGAGCAGGGCTCGGAGCCGGCGCAGATCGCGCGCACGTTCGCCGAGATCCTCTGCGCCGCGCCGCTCCAGCACGAGGTGGCCCAGTTCGAGGCGTACCTCGACGCGAGCCGCCGCGAGCCAGACGAGCAGGGCGTCGTCGCCGGTGTGCTCGAGGCGTTCGAGGGCGTGGCGATCAAGGCCTTGGAGGCTGTCGGCACGCCAAACCCGCAGCAGGTGGCGCCGCTCTTCGTCGCCCTCGCCGACGGCTACGGCCTGCGCCGCATCGCGCTCGGCCACTCGCTCGATCCCGCGCCGCTCGCCGACGCGTTCCACCGGCTCTTCCTGAGCTACCGGGACGCGCCCCCGGGCACGTCGCTACCGGGCTGAGCGCGGACCCCCGAGATCTCCGGAGGCCAGGCGCTTCGCCAGCGCCTCGGAGAGGTCGACGGTGGCCTGGATCGTCTCGTAGGTGAGGGTGTCCGGGGTGTCGGTCATGAGGTGGTAGTTCGACGGGGCGCCCCAGCGCTCGAGCGACACCAGCGACACGGTCGGGATGCGGCGTTTGGTCGGCACGATGCCGTCGGTGCTGAAACGTGAGCGGAAGCCGCGCTGCATCGTGACGCCGGCGTCCTCGGCCACGTCGGCGACGAGCTCGCGGAAGGTGCGGTCGTAGTCGATCATCCGCACCGGGCCTTCGCCCTCGAGCATCACGAGCTGCGGCGAGCCGACGGTGTCGACGGCCAGGATGCGTGTCGTCGCGGGGTCGAGCTCGGCGCCATGGTCTTCGAGGAATCCGTAGACGCCGCCTTGGAGCTCTTCCTCCGCGCCGGCCGAGACGAGGAGCACACGGATGCCTTCGATCGGCTCGCGCTTCCAGCGCTCGGCGAGTGCGACGAGCACGGCGACGCCGGAGAGGTTGTCGTTGGCGCCGGGGACGACTGGGCTGCGGGCGATGTCGACGAGGAGCCCTGCGGCGACCGCCGAGAAGCCGGCGCCGCCGAGCTGCATCCCGCGGCGGCGGGTGAGCAGGCCCAGTCCGACTGCCATCGGGGCGAGGAACGCGGGCCACCACGACGGCAGCGAGGTCTTGATCGACTCGATGCGCTCCGGGAACCGCTTCCAGAGCGCGCGCTGGGCGGCTTGGTCGAACATCTGCCCGGTGCGCGCGGCGTCGTGGTGCGCGAGGACGACGAGCGTGATCGGCGCGTCGGCGGGGCCGAGCTCGGCGATCACGTTCTGCGTGTCGCGTCGGCGGCGCAGGGCGCGGCGCAGCGGGCGGCGGCCGTTGCTGATGTCGTCGGCGAGGAGCCAGCCGGCAGTCGCGCTCGCCAGGGCCAGCGGAACGCGCCAGCGGCCGGTGCGGCGATGACCGAGCACGCCCGCGACGATCGGCACGGCGAGCGCTTCGGCGAACGTGCGCGCCCAGCCCTCGAGGAAGGTGGCGGGCTCGATGCGCGAGGGTGTGCCGATCTCGTGCAGGCGGTCGTGGAGCAGCATGGCCGAGCGCCGTTCACCTTCCGAACCGGCGAGGCGCTCGATGGCGGCGTGCTCCTCGATCACCTCACGTAGCAGCGCGAGCTCGCGCTGGCGGGCGTCCCGGGGCGTAGCGACCTGGTGCATGCGGGCACCCTACCCCAAGTCTGGACATCCGTCCAGACTTCTTTCCGGTCCCCTGTCCACTAGGCGCTGAGCCGCCGATTTCCCAGAGTGGGACGCGGCAAATCAGCGGCTCACGCCTCGAAAGCAACCGCCCGCTTAGCTGAACCGCCGATTTCCCGGAGTGGGATGCGGCAAATGAGCGGCTCACGCCTCGAAAGCA
>JAGIBJ010000076.1 GCA_017744415.1 Solirubrobacteraceae bacterium | reverse complement strand
AGCGAGCGCTTGGTGACGTCGACGACTTTGCCGCGGAAGATGTTGCAGATCTGGAGCACTTCGGCGCGGCCGGAGCCGTTCTCGACGCCGACCTTGAAGAGCGCGAGCTCGCGGGCGACCGTCTCGGTCGGCTCGAGATCGCGGATCTTGATCACGTTGACCAGCTTGTGCAGCTGCTTGGTGACCTGGTCGATCGAGTGGTTCGCACCGTCGATCGTGATGGTCACGCGGGAGCGCTCGTGGTTGTCGGTGGGGCCGACGGCGAGCGTTTCGATGTTGTAGCCGCGGCGTGCGAAGAGGCCGGCGATGCGGACGAGCACGCCGGGGCGGTTCTGCACGACGAGCGAGAGGACGTGCTTGCGGCCGGTGCGCAGGTTGGCGGCGGCCTGGAGCTCTTCGAGGCTCAGCGGGGCCTTGGTACCGGGATCACCCATGATCGTTCTCCTCAGATCCGTCGGACTAGCCGACCATGTCGCGGGCGGCGGCGCCGGGCGCGATCATCGGGTACACGTTCTCTTCGCGGGCGACGCGGACGTCGATCAGGACGGGGCCATCGGTGGCGATGGCGGCCTTCAGATCCTCGACGAGCGTCTCCTTCTTGTCGAAGTGGAAGCCGGTCCAGCCGTAGGCCTCGGCGAGCTTCATCCAGTCGGGGACCGGGGCGAAGTCGGGCCGGAGATCCACGTGGCTGTAGCGCTTGTCCCAGAACAGCTCCTGCCACTGGCGCACCATGCCGAGGTAGCCGTTGTTGAGGATGATCACCTTGACGGGGAGGCCTTCCTGCGTGGCAGTGGCCATCTCCTGGATGTTCATCTGGATCGAGCCGTCGCCGGTGACGCAGACGACGAGCGAATCGGGGTTGCCGACCTGGGCGCCGATCGCGGCCGGGAGGCCGAAGCCCATGGTGCCCAGGCCGCCGGAGTTGATCCAGCGGCGGGGTTCGGGGAAGTGGTAGCGCTGGGCGGCCCACATCTGGTGCTGGCCGACGTCGCTGGTGACGATGGCATTGCCGCCGGTGGCCTCCCAGATCGAGTCGATCGCGAACGGCGACTTGATCTCGGAGTCGGTCGACTGCTCGTAGCTGAGCGGGTACTGGGCCTGCCAGGCGTGGATGCGCTCCCACCACGCGTCAAGGCGCGACTGGTCGGGCTCGAGGCCCTCGTACTCGGGGATCAGCTTGGTGAGCACCTGCTTCACATCACCGACGATCGGGATGTGCGCGGGGACGTTCTTGCCGATCTCGGCCGGGTCGATGTCGAGGTGGATGAACTTCGCGTTGGGGGCGAACTCGCTGAGCTTGCCGGTGATGCGGTCGTCGAAGCGGGCGCCGATCGAGAAGATCAGGTCGGCTTCGTCGAGGGAGTAGTTCGCGGTGCGGGTGCCGTGCATGCCCGGCATGCCGAGCCACTGCTCGTCGGGCGCGGGGAAGGTGCCGAGCGCCATGAGGGTGCAGGTGACGGGCATCCCGGCGGTGCGGGCGAGCTCGCGCACCTCGTCCTGGGCGCCTGCGGCGACCGCGCCACCGCCGACGTAGAGCACGGGCCGCTTGGCGGCGGCGAGTGCTCGCGCGGCCTGGCGGATCTGCTTCATGTTGCCGTCGAACTTCGGCTGGTAGCCGGGAAGGTCCATCGGCGTGTTCTGGCCGACGGTGTACGGGATGTCGGCGCGGGAGAGATCGGTGGGGATGTCGACGACGACGGGGCCGGGGCGGCCGGTCGCGGCGACGTGGAAGGCCTCGTGGATCGCCTGCGGGATCTCGGCGGGGTCGGTGATCATCCAGGAGTGCTTCACCGCGGGCATGGTGATGCCGAGGATGTCGGCCTCCTGGAAGCCGTCGGTGCCGAGGAGATCGGTGCGCACCTGGCCGGTGATGAACACCACCGGGACCGAGTCCATCATCGCGTCCATGATCGGCGTGACGAGGTTGGTGGCTCCGGGGCCGGAGGTGCCGAGGCACACGGCTACTTTGCCGGTCGACTTGGCGTAGCCCTCGGCGGCGTGGCCGCCGCCGGCCTCGTGGCGCACGAGCACGTGGCGGATGCCGGCGTCGACGAAGGCGTCGTACGTCGGGAGGTTGGCGCCGCCGGGGTAGCCGAATACGACCTCGACGCCCTCAGCCTTGAGGCATTCCATGATGGCGTCGACGGCTCGCATAGCGGTGCTTCCGGATCAGTGGTCGGGTACGAGGAATCCGCGGGAACGCGGACGCGTGCCTTCGACCGAAGGCGCGCCACCGCAGGGTAGCAACACCCCGCGGGCGCGGCGAGCGCCCCCGCCCGGCGTTTGCGGGCGAAGGTGCGGCGGGCGAGGTCAGGCGCGCCCGGCGGCGCGCATCGCCCGGAGCTCGTTCACCGACGGGAGGATCTGGTCCTCCGACGGGTAGTCGAGTTCGGTCGCGCACTTCATGCACTTCGCCTGGTAGGCCATGCACACGGTCTGGCAGTACGGGCAGAGCCGGCGCGGCTCGTCGTTCTCGTTGCGCGAGAGGGCCGCGGCGAGGTTGCCGAGCAGCGGCAGCACGAGCCCGACGGTGAACCAGATCCAGAACGACTGGCCGCGCGTCTTGCCGATGTAGCCGGCTCCGATCGCGCAGCAGACGGCGAAGAAGGCGTAGGCACCACCGTAGGCGAGCATCCGCCCCGATCGTAGCGGGGCGTTGCCGAGCCCCGCACCGCACCGCTCTCAAGCGGTGACGGCCACCCTCGGCCGCAGGTGGATGCGCAGATCGACCGGGACGAGCGTGAAATGGAGCTCCTCCTTGACGGGTGAGGACTCGTCGAGGGTGAACTCGAAGTCGCGGCAGAGCATGGCGAGCGCCGACTTCGCCTCGGTGAACGCGAGGTTGCGGCCGGGGCAGAAGCGCGGGCCGGCGCCGAAGGCGTAGGTCTTCGGGGGCGTCGGGCCGTCGTCGAGCCAGCGGTCGGGGCGGAACTCCTCGCCGTCGGGGCCGTGGCCGTCGGCGGCCCAGCGCATGGCGGTGAGGACGACGGTGCCGGCGGGGATCGCGATGTCGGCGACGGTCGTGTCGACGAGCGCCTCGAGCGGCTGCATCGGCGTCACGCTGCGCAGTCGCGTCGACTCCTTGAGCACGGCCTCGGTGAACACGAGCTGGTCAACGGTCTCGAGCGATGTCGGAAACACATCGTCGCCGAACGCCGCCTCCGCCTCCTCGGCGATGCGGCGCTGGAGCTCGGGCCGGGTCGCGAGGAACCAGCTCGTCCAGCCGAGCGTGTTCGCGGTCGTGTCCTCGCCAGCGGTGAGCAGCACGTTGATGTTGCTGAGGATCTCCGCGTCGGTGAACGTGCCGTCGTGGCGCTGGGCCGCAAGCATCGCGTCGAGGGCGTTCTCCGGGTCGTCGAGCAGCTCGGGCCGAGCGGCGACCCGAGCCTTCCCACGCTCGAGGTAACGCACCAGCTCGGCCTCCAGCACCGCCATGGCCGACTTGAGCTCCCGCACGGACCGCAGGGGCAGCACCCGCCAGTAGGGCAACGGCGCGAACATCCGCTTCATCCCCTCGCGGAACATCAGCTCGAGGCCGCGCTGCATCGGGGCCTCGCCGTTCTCGAGCGTGTTGAGGTCGTGACCGAGCGCGATGGCCGAGGTGACGTCGACGGTGTAGCAGTAGAAGAGCCGCGTGATGTCGTAGCTCGCGCCGTCGGCGGCCTCGTTGAGGCGCGCGTGCAGCCGGCATCCCGAGGTGTGCATCAGATCGAAGTAGCGCTGCAGGTGACGCATGTTGAGCGCCGCATTGACCAGCTTGCGCTGCTGGCGCCATTCCTCTCCCTCGGAGAAGAACACGCCGTCGACCATCTGCGTGATCTCGGTGAACACCTTCTGTTGGTGACGCCAGCGGCGGAAGGTGTCGGGACGCGCCCGCATCATCTCCCCCATCACCGCGTGGTCGGCGACGACCACCAGCGTCTGGCCGGGGATCTCCACTCGGAAGTACGGTCCGACCTCGTCGATCCACCGCTCGTACGTGCGGTGCATCGACGTCGAATCGAGGAGATCACGCATGCTCCCGACGATCGGCAGACTGCCGGGCGGCGTCGGGAGATCCGCGACGGAACGGAGTGCGGCCATGGCCGCGACCCTACGGACCTCGCAGTGAACTTGCTAAACGGCCGGTATCTGGTCTAGAGGCCGAGGAGCTGGCGGGTCACCTTGGTGACCTCTTTGCCGTCCGCGCGCCCCTTCGTCTCCTTCATGACGAAGCCGACGATGACGCCGATGGGCTTCATGTCGCCGGTCCTCAGCTTCTCCGCGACATCCGGGTTGGCGTCGAGCGCCGCCTGGATGATCGGCGTGAGCTCGTCGCCGCCGCCCATGGCCGTGAGGCCCTCGGCCTCGACGATCGCCGCCGGGTCTCCACCGGATGCGAAGAGGGTGTCGAGCACGGTGCGCGCGCCGGAGCTCGAGACGGTGCCGGCGGCGGTGAGCGCGACCAGCTGCGCCAACGAGCCGGGGGCCGCCTTGGAGTCGGTGACCTCGCCGTCGCCGATGCGCTTGAGGAGCTCGTTGGTGATCAGCGCGGCCAGGGCCTTCGGCTGCGACCCATCGGTGGCGAGCTCGGCCTCGAAGAGATCACCGAGTTCGGGGCGCCAGCTCAGCGTGCGGGCCGCGCCCGGCTCGACGCCGAGCGCGATGAAGCGGTCCTCGCGCTGCAGCGGCAGCTCGGGCAGCTCGGCCTTCGCGGCCTCGATCATGTCGGGCGTGATGACGACCGGGACGAGATCGGGCTCGGGGAAGTAGCGGTAGTCGTGCGCCTCTTCCTTGCTGCGCATCGAGGTGATCGCCTCGGTACGCGGATCGAAGTGGAGCGTCTCGCCCGTCACCTGACCGCCGCCGTCGACGATCGCGACCTGCCGGGCCACCTCGGCCTTGATGCCGCGCTCGATGAACCGGAACGAGTTCATGTTCTTGAGCTCGGTCTTGGTGCCGAGCTCGGCCTGGCCCTTGGGGCGGATGGAGATGTTGGCGTCGCAGCGCAGCGATCCCTCCTCCATGTTCACGTCGCTCACGCCGAGCTGGCGGATCGTGACGCGCAGCAGCCGCAGCCACTCGCTGGCCTGCTCGGCGCTCGTGATGTCGGGCTCGGTGACGATCTCCGCGAGCGGCGTGCCGCCGCGGTTGAAGTCGACCACGCTGGCGTCGCTGCCCTGGATGCGGCCGGTGCCGCCGGCGTGGTTGAGCTTGGCCGCGTCCTCCTCGAGGTGCACGCGGTTGAGGCGCACGCCACCCAGCTCGCCGCCGTCGCAGAGCGGTTCGTCGAACTGGCTGATCTGGTACCCCTTCGGCAGGTCGGGGTAGAAGTAGTTCTTGCGGTGAAAGATCGACCGCGGCGCGATCTTCGAGCCGAGCGCAAGGCCCATCATCAGGCCGAAGTGCACGGCCTTCGCGTTCGGCAGCGGCAGCGAACCCGGCAGGCCGAGGCAGCGCGGGCACGTGTGCGTGTTGGGATCGTCGCCGAAGCTCGTCTCGCAGCCGCAGAACATCTTCGTGCGGGTCGCGAGCTGGACGTGGATCTCGAGGCCGATGGTGACCTCGTAGTCAGCGGCACTCATCGGATCGCCCCTCCGGTGTCGAAGCCGAGCGTTCGCTCGAGGGCGTGAGCCACGCCGAGGAGGAGGTTCTCACCGAACGCTGGCGCCGCGAGCTGCAGGCCCACCGGCATGCCCTGCGACGTGCCGCACGGGATGCTGATGCCCGGGATGCCGGCGAGGCTCATCGGGATCGTGCAGATGTCGCTGAGGTACATGGCGAGTGGGTCGGACGACTTCTCGCCGAGCTTCCAGGCCACGGTCGGGCTGGTGGGCGTGGCGATCACGTCGACCTTCTTGAAGGCCTCGGTGAAGTCGCCGGCGATCTTGGTGCGCACGCGCTGGGCGGTGCCGTAGTAGGCGTCGTAGTAGCCGGCCGAGAGGGCGTAGGTACCGAGCATGATGCGGCGCTTGACCTCCGGCCCGAACCCGTCGTGGCGGGTGCGCGTGTACATGCCGAGGAGCGTGCCGTCGGCGTCCTCGACGCGGTTGCCGTAGCGCACGCCATCGAAGCGCGAGAGGTTGCTGGAGGCCTCGGCCGGGGCGAGCACGTAATAGGCGCTGAGCGCAGCTTCCGCGTGCGGGAGGTGGATCGTCTCGAGGCTGGCGCCGAGCGCCTCAGCCTCTGCGAGCGCCACCTGGAACGCCGCGGCGACGCCCTCCTCGACACCCTCGCCGGTGAGCTCGGCGGGCACGCCGATCACGAGGCCCTCGAGCGACTCGCGGCTGGGAACGGCGATCGGCTCGCGCAGCCCGACGCTCGTCATGTCGCGGCTGTCGGCGCCGTGGAGGTGCTCGAGCATGAGCGCGGCATCGGCGACGGTGCGGGTGATCGGGCCGGCCTGGTCGAGCGACGAGGCGAACGCGATCATGCCGTAGCGGCTGACGGCGCCGTAGGTGGGCTTGAGGCCGACGAGCCCGCACATCGCAGCGGGCTGGCGGATCGAGCCACCGGTGTCGGTGCCAAGCGCCCACGGCGCGTGGCCAGCCGCGACGGCTGCGGCGCTGCCGCCCGACGAGCCGCCCGGGATGCGCTCGGGATCCCATGGGTTCTGGCACGGGCCGAACGCGGAGTTCTCGTTCGAGCTGCCCATGGCGAACTCGTCCTGGTTCGTCTTGCCGTGCATCGACGCACCGGCGGCCTCGAGCTTCGCGACGGCGGTCGACGTGTAGGGCGGGCGGTAGCCCTCGAGCAGCTTGCTGCCAGCCTGGGTCGGCACTCCCTCGGTGCTGAACAGGTCTTTCACGGCCACCGGCAGGCCAGCGAGCGGCGTATCGGCGGCGGGGAGCGCGGCGGGCGCCTCGTCGGCGACCCACGTGAACGCGTTGAAGGTGTCGGCGGCGGCGCGCGAGCGGTAGGCCTCGAAGAGCTCGCGCGCATCGAGCGCGCCCGACTTGATCGCGGCGATCTGCTCGGTCGCGGACTGCTCGCGGATGATGGACGTGAGATCAGACATGCGGACCCTCCCCTACGCCTGCGGGCTCGGGACGATGAAGCCCTCGGCGTTCGCCTTGGGCGCCTGGCTCAGCGCGACCTCGATCGGGAGGGACGGCTCGGGCTCGTCGTCGCGCAGGCCACCGTCGATCGGGACGACGTGCATGGTCGGCTCGACGCCGTCGAGGTCGAGCTTGCTGATCTGCTCGATGTGGCCGAGGATGCTCGAGAGTTCCGTCGCCATCTGCTCCACCTCGCCGGGCTCGAGCTCGAGGCGCGAGAGGCGCGCAACATGCAAGACCTGCTTGGCGTCGATCATGCGGAGTCTCCGGTCGGGGGCGTAGCGGGTTCGGACGGGTCACCGGTCTGGTCCTGCGCGACGACTTCGGCATCCGAGTCGTCGACGGCGCCTGCCGGCGGTGCGGGGCGTACAGGCGACTGGCTGAGCAGCGCCTCGGTCTGGGCGATCGCGGCCGGGGAGCCCTTGCGTTCGTCGCTCATCGCGAGCCAGGTGCCGACCACGAGGAGCAGGAGCGCCACGAGGCCGAGGATGCCGCCGCCCGCGAGATCGGTGTCGAGCCTCAGGTCCGGCACACCGAGGTTCGGGGCGAGGTCGCCGATCCGGATCGTGATCTCGCCGGGCGGGAAGATGAACACGCGCACGAGGTCGACGATCAGCGCGAAGAGCGCTGCGAAATAGGCGACCGGGGCCTGCAGCACCGGGCGGTCGGGCGTCTCAGACGTGACGACTCGGAAGAGGAAGACCAGGCCGGCGATCGCCGCCAGGCCGGTGACGAGCACGGCGAACCAGCCGAGGTGGCGGGCGCCGACGGCCCCGCTGACGGCGTTCTGCCCGTCCGGCAGGGCGACGTCGTATGAGAACCACGCGCCGAAGAGCAGCAGCACGGTGAGCGCCACCGCCCCGATGGCCGCGAGGAGTTCGCCGATGCGGAAGCGATCGCTCATCGAGCGCGAGGCTACCTGTCGCGGCGGGCTGAGGCGTTGCCGGGCGCCTGACCGGCCGCCGAGCTGGACATCTCGCTCAGGCGGTCTGCCGGCGGGCCTCGGCGGCGCGCGCAGCATCGAGCGTGTTCGCCAGGAGCATGGTGATGGTCATCGGGCCCACGCCGCCGGGCACGGGCGTGATCGCGGAGGCCACCTCGGTCGCCTCGGCGAAGGCGACGTCGCCGACGAGCCCGCTCTCGAGCCGGTTGATGCCGACGTCGATCACGGTCGCGCCCGGCTTGATCCAGTCGCCGCGCACCATCTCGGGGCGACCGACGGCGACGACGAGCACGTCGGCGGTGCGACAGGTGGCGGCGAGATCGGCGGTGCGGGAGTGCGCGATCGTCACGGTGGCGTTGGCCTGGAGCAGCAGCTGCGCCATCGGCTTGCCGAAGAGGTTGCTGCGGCCGACGACAACCGCGTGCTTGCCTGAGAGCTCGACGCCCGACTCCTCGAGGAGCACCATGCAGCCGCGCGGCGTGCAGGGCCGCAGGCCGGGGGCGCCGAGCGCAAGGAGGCCGGCCGAGGCGACGGTGAGGCCGTCGACATCCTTCTCGGCGAGTACGCGCTGGCTGATCGCGTCGCCGTCGAGGCCCTCGGGTACGGGCAGCTGGCAGAGGATGCCGTCGATCGTGTCGTCGGCGTTGAGCTCGTCGATCACGGCCTCGACCTCGGCCTGGGTGCTGTCGGCGGGCAAGGTGAGGGCGACGCTCTTCATGCCGGCCTCCTCGCACGCGCGGTGCTTGCTGGCGACGTAGACCTGCGAGGCCGGATCCTCGCCGACGAGCACCGTCGCGAGGCCTGGCGCACGGCCGAACTCGGCGACGAACGCCGCGACCTCGTCCTTGAGTGCCGCGCGGCGCTCAGCGCCGATGGCCTTGCCGTCGATGATGAGAGCGGTCACGCCGTCATTCAAGCAGGGCGGCGAGTGATCCCCGTGCCCGGGCTGGGGCGCATCATCTGGTGGTGCGCTTCTGGGCCCACGACCAAGCCGAGTTCCCACTGCCGGAGGGCCACAAGTTCCCGCTCGGCAAGTACCGGCTGCTGCGCGAGCGGCTGATCAGCGAGGGGCTCGCCCGGCCGGAGGACATCCGTCGGTCTGAGCCTGCTGATTGGGCCCTGCTCGGCCGGGTGCACCAGGCGCAGTACCTCGATCGCGTGCGCGAGGGGCGTCTGAGCGACCGCGAGGAACGCGTGCTCGGGTTGCCGTGGAGCGCGGAACTCGTCGAGCGCGGGCGCCGCTCCACCCAGGGCACGCTCGAAGCCGCCCGCGATGCGATGGCCACCGGCTACGGCATGAACCTCGGCGGCGGCACCCACCACGCCGGCCGGGCGGCGGGCCGCGGCTACTGCCTGTTCAACGACATCGCGGTCGCCATCACGCAGCTGCGCGAGGAGCGGCCGGGCCTCGGCCCCGTGGCAGTGGTCGACTGCGACGTGCACCAGGGCGACGGCACCGCCGAGCTGCTCCAGCCCGATCCGGCCGTGTTCACCCTCTCACTCCACGGCGGTGCGAACTACCCGTTCCGCCGGGCCACGAGCGACCTCGACGTGGAGCTGCCGACCGGCACGGGCGACGATGACTACCTCGCACACCTCGAAGCGGCGCTCGGGGGGATCGAGGCGTGGGCCGCGCCCGAGCTCGTGATCTTCCTCGCGGGCGCCGACCCATGGGAGGGCGACCGCCTCGGCCGCCTCGCGCTCACGAAATCTGGCCTCGCCGCGCGCGACGCGATGGTGCTCGACCGTGCCGAGCGCTGGGGTTCGGTGGTGACGGTCGCGCTCGCAGGCGGCTACGCCCCCGATCTCGCCGACACCGTCGACATCAATCTCGCGACGGCCCGGGCGGTCGTGGCGCGCGCGGGCTGAGCTCGTCTTGCCGCACCGCGCGGCCCCGCGCGACGAGCACGGCACCCCAGAGCAGCACCCCGAGGCCGACGATGATCAAAACGATCGGCAGACCCTGGAGCACGCCTTCGACGGTGCCGTTCCAGTCCGTCCGGTCCTGGCTCTCGACCGCCGCGCGCAGCAGCACGCCGACGATCACCGCGAAGAGGCCGGTGACCGCGACCAGGACCGGCGCGGCACCGCCCTCAGCCGACGACGAACGGCTCGGCTTCGCGAACGATGTGGGATCGGCGGGCATCAGCCCAGCCTACGCCGATCGGCGCGGAGCGAAGGCCATGCGCGCCTGCGACGACGGGTGCCCGAGTTGTCCGGTCAGCTCGCCGCGAGACCGCTGCGGCCGCGGATGCGAGCCGCGACGAGCGAAGCCAACGCGACCACTGCGGCGTTGCCCGCGATCACCCCGAAGCTGGTGCCGACGCCCCAAGCGCCAAGCGCGGGCGTCGTGACGCAGGTGACGGCCGCGACCACGAACGCCGCGGCGGCGATGGCCAGCTGCCACCACAACGCCGACCGGAGCGACGGCGCCAGAGCGGCACCCGCCGCGGCGATGAGCGCCGACGCGACGAACGGCACGAAGGCCGCCGCATCGACGGCGTAGAAGAAGCCGACAAACTCGTCGTTCGGGACTCGGATCAGCCACACGTCGAGGACGACCGGAGTGGCTCCAGCGCCGAGCAACGTCGGCACGAACGCGAGTGGGCTCAGACGAGCCGAGCTCGCCGACTCGATGTCGCGCAACGGACGGTCCATCGGCGCGAGTCTACGGGCACCGGCGCGGTCGGGCCAGCGCCGCTAGCGCTTGCTCAGCGGTGCGTACTCGGCCATCAGCTTGCGCTCGATGCCGTCGTCGGCGAAGCGCACGATGACCACCCCGCCGGGCTGCGCCCCGACGATCGTCCCGACACCGAACTGGCCGTGTTCGACGTCGTCGCCGACCCGCAGCACGTCTCCGTCGCGGGTCTTCGGATCGCCGCCGCCCATCGGCGGGCGCGTCGTCGCGCCGCGCGGCCCGTTGCTGCGGTAGCCGCTGGCGCCGCCGCCGTAGGTGGCGCCGGCCGGCGTCGCGGCCTCGTAGCCGGTGGTGAGCTCTTCCGGGATCTCGGTGAGGAAGCGCGACCGGATCGCGTAGTTGGTCTGCCCGAAGGTCTGCCGGCGCTGCGCCCACGTGAGATAGAGCCGCTCCTTGGCGCGCGTGATGCCGACGTACGCGAGACGGCGCTCCTCTTCGACGGTGCCCTCGTCGAAGGAGCGCGAGTGCGGGAATACACCGTCCTCCAGGCCGAGGATGAACACGACCGGGTATTCGAGCCCCTTCGCGTTGTGGAGGCTCATCAGCGTGACGACGCCCTGGTCGTCGCTTCTGCCATCCGCATCGGCGACGAGTGCGAGCTCCTGCAAGAACCCATCGACGCCGGCCGTAGTGCGGTCGTTCACGTCGTACTCGGCGGCGACGTTCACGAGCTCGCCGAGGTTGTCGATCCGTCCCTCGGCCTCGACCGAGCGCTCGTTCTCGAGGTACTCCAGGTAGCCGCTCTTCTCGAGCGTCACCTTCAGCAGCTCGGCAACGCGGACGCCGTCGTCGTTGCGGGCCCGCAGCTCGCGCATGAGCGACGCGAACGCCTTCATGTTCTTCACGGCCGCCGCGCCGAGATTGGGCACCTGATCGGCGCGCGCCGCCATCGTGAGCGGGCTCTCGCCGATCGCATCGGCGTGCTGCAGCACCCGGCCGACGGAGGTCGCACCGAGGCCGCGCTTGGGGGTGTTGATCACGCGCTGGAAGGCGACGAGATCGCGCGGGTTGACGATCAGCGTGAGGTAGGCGAGCGCATCCTTGATCTCGGCCCGCTCGTAGAAGCGCGTGCCGCCGATCACCTGGTAGTCGACGTCGCGCCGGATGAGCATGTCTTCCAGCACGCGCGCCTGGGCATTCGTGCGGTAGAAGCAGGCGATCTCGCTGCGACCGACATCCTCGTCGTCGACGAGCCGCTCGATCTCGCCGACCACGTAGCGCGCCTCGGCGTGCTCGTCCTCGGTCTCGCGGAGCACGATCTTCTCGCCCTCGCCGAGGTCGCTCCAGAGGTGCTTCTGCTTCTGCTCGCGGTTGCCCGCGATCACGGCGTTGGCCGCGCTCAGGATGGTCTGCGACGAGCGGTAGTTCTGATCGAGGGTGATCACCGCCGCATCAGGACGATCGCGCTCGAAGTCGAGGATGTTGCGGATGTCGGCGCCGCGGAAGCCGTAGATCGACTGGGCATCGTCGCCGACGACCATGAGGTTGTCGTGGTCGCCACCGCAGAGCAGGTTGAGGAGGCGGTACTGGGCGTGGTTGGTGTCTTGGTACTCGTCGACGAGCACGTACCGGAACGCCTGGCGGTAACGCTCCTTCACCTCCGGGAACAGCTCGAGCACGTTGACCGTGCGCACGAGCAGGTCGTCGAAGTCCATCGCGTTGGCCTTGATCAGCTCCTGCTCGTAGAGCCGGTAGACGTCGGCGATGGTGCGCTCGAAGAAGCTGCCGGTCATCCGGCCATAGTCCTCGGAGTCGCGGAGCTTGTTCTTCGCGTCGCTGATCTGGTGCAGCACCGAGCCGGGCGTGAAGCGCTTGGGATCGACCCCGAGCTCGTCGAGGCAGCGCTTCACCATGCGCTTGGCATCGGCCTGGTCATAGATCGTGAAGCTCTTCGTGTAGCCGAGCTTGTCGGCCTCGCTTCGCAGGATCCGCACGCAGGCCGAGTGGAACGTGGTGACCCACATCCCCTTGATGCGCGCGCCGAGCATGCCCTCCACGCGGTCGCGCATCTCCTGCGCGGCCTTGTTGGTGAACGTGATCGCGAGGATCTCGTCGTGGCGGGCGCGGCCGCTCTGGACGAGGTACGCGATGCGGTGGGTAAGCACGCGCGTCTTGCCCGATCCGGCGCCGGCCAGCACGAGCACCGGGCCGGTGTCGTGGAGCACGGCCTGGCGCTGGGGATCGTTCATCCCCTCCACGAGGCGGTCGACGTGCGCATCCTCGCCGCGGTCTTCCGCCTCCTCCCAGAGCTCGAGCTCCTCGGATTCGTCGTAGCCCGCCGGGGCGTCGATCGCGTCGTCGTCCTCGTCGTCGAACGCGGCAGCCTCTGCCTCGCGCTCGGCCTTCAGGCGTGCAGCAGTCTCCTTGAGGGAGGGGGCGCGGCCGGCGGTCGGCTCGGCATCGGTGATCGCCACGGCGACATCGTCCGTAGGCGGAGCATCCGCGGAGGGGACTTCTGGCAGCTGCGAGAAGAGGTCGGCGAACACGTGTTCCATTCTAGGTGGCCCGGCGGCGGGCTGCAGGCGGCCCGCGCGCCCCGGCAGCCGACCCGAGCCATGCCAGGCTGGACGAACGGACCAGGGTCCACTTTTGCGGAGTCAACCAGGTAAACTTTTTGAAGTCGCAACGATCTTCCGACTAGCCTCACGGCTGCGCATGACGCGACGCACCATCTTGATGCACTCCACGAACTCCAGCTCCACCCCTTTCAGCCCGTGCCGCGTCGTCGGCCGCGAGGCGCCGGTCGCCCCGATCGAGCAGCCCGCGATCCGCACGAAGGTGCGCGTGCCGCTCACGCTCGGCGACGGCTACGAGACGGTCGCCGATGTGTTCACGTTCACCGGCCTCTCCGACGGCGCCGAGCATCTCGCGCTCGGCATGGGTGACTACGAGAACAACCCGATCCCGCTCGTCCGGCCGCACTCGGAGTGCCTCACGGGCGACGTGCTGGGCAGCAACCGCTGCGACTGCGGCCCGCAGCTGCGCGAGGCGCTCGAGCGCGCGAGCGAGGTGGGCGGCTTCGTGCTCTACCTCCGCCAGGAGGGCCGCGGCATCGGCCTCTACAACAAGCTCGACGCCTACGCGATGCAGGACGCCGGCCTCGACACGTACGACGCGAACCGCGCCGTCGGCTTCGAGGACGACCAGCGCGACTACACCGCGGCCGCCGAGATGCTCGTGGCCCTGGGTGCCACCGAGGTAGACCTGCTGACGAACAACCCCGAGAAGTCGGAGAAGCTCCGCGAGCTCGGGATCGACGTGCGTGAGGTGCTCCCCACCACGACGTTCGTCAACCAGCACAACCTGCGCTACCTCTCCGCCAAGGCCAAGCGCACCGGTCACACGCTGCGCCTGCCCGAGGTCGCATAACGCCACGTTCGCGCGGCGGCTTCGGCCGCCCGCCAGAATAGGCGCCATGCGCCTCACCGACGAGGTGCGCGCCAACGCCGCGCGCATCGCCGCCTCCGCCACGAGCGTACGGATCGTGCCCGACCGCCTTGCGGCGATCGAAGTGGAGCCCGTCGGCGAGCCCGAGGCCGAGCGCCACCTCGTGGAGGCAGGCGAGGAGGACACCATCCGGTACGTCCTCTGCCTCACGGCGATCAACTTCGGCTCCGGGTGGTGGCCGACGATCAAGAAGCGCCCCGGCATGAGCGGCTACTTCACGATGGCGACCGGCCTCACCGAGCGTTTCCGCGCGCACGGCGCGTGGACGAACGCCGAGCTGCGCACCGTGACGACGCAGGAGATCGCCGAGGCGCTCGGCCAGGAGCCCGGCCACGAGCTCATGGCGCTCTACGCCGACGCCCTCCGGCAGCTCGGACGCTGGCTCGGCACGCGGCCCGCGGTGACGGTGATCAAGGACGCGGGGCGTTCGGCGGAGCGGCTCGCCGAATCGCTCGCCGAGATGCCGTTTTTCGCCGACCGAGGCTTCTACAAGCGCGCGCAGATCTGCGGGCCCGAGCTCGAGCGCTTCGGCGTGGCCGAGTTCGACGATCTCGACCGCCTCACGCTCTTCGCCGACAACCTCGTGCCCCACGTGCTGCGGATCGACCGCGCGCTGGAATACTCCGAGGCACTCACCGCCAGGATCGACGCCGAGCAGCTCCTGCCCTTCGGCTCATGGGAGCGCGAGATCCGCGGCTGCGGCGTCACCGCCGTCGAACAGCTCGCCAAGCTCCGAGGCATGCACCCCTACGAGCTCGACATGGCGCTGTGGTCGCGCGGGCAGGCCCCGGAGTACAAGGCCCACCCGCGCCACCGGCACCGGACGGTGTTCTACTAGCCGGCGTCGCCGCTACTGCGCCGTGAGACCGGTGATCCGCACGAGCGAAAACGGGCCTTCGGGGTAGAGGACGTCCGTCCCGTCCTCCTCGGTCCAGTCCGCGTACTGCCCGCCTTGGAGCGCGAGTACGGAGGTGGTGCTGAGCGGCGCGACGCTCATGCCGCCCTTGATGATCCGCGCCGTCGACGTCTTGGCGCTCGCCGCGACCGAGCGAGTCTTCAACCAGCTCCCGGACGCCGACACCATTGCCCAGGCGACGCGATCCTTCGCAACGAACCGCGGGCCCTCGATCCGCTGGAAGTCCTCGCCTGAGCCCATCGCAGTGATGCGTGTCCGCACGCCGGTCGTTCGCAGGATGTCGATGATCACGGCACCGCCCTCGCCGCCGAGGCCCTCCTGGTAGCTGCGGCGCACGAGCAGCACGCGGCCACGGTCGAGGGAGAGCTCCATGCCGCCGTCGCCCGGAAGCGTGCGCGCCGCACCGTTCGCCGGCCGGTAGCGGACGCTGCCGGCCTTCTCGGGGACGTAGCCGGGGATGCTCTGGCTCGACGTGATCTTGCTGGCGACGAGCCAGGCCGCCGCGCCGCGATCAAGATCGCCCTCGAGTTCCTCGCGCGACGTCCCTGCGCCCTTCAACTTGTACGTGCGGTTCGCCGAGAGATCGAGCACGCGCAGGTCGCACCCGCTCGCGTTCGTCGCGCACGACGGGTAGACCACGACCCTGTGCCCGCCGGCGCTGGTACCGAGGTGGGGCCGCGCCCAGGTGGGCAGACCAGTCGTGGCATGCGCCGTCGGCGCCATCCCCACCTCGCCGACCAGCAGTGTGGCGCCGGTGGGGCCGGCCTGCGTGAGCAGGTAGGTCGAACCATCGGTCTCCACGGTCCCGGGCTGCGGTGCCGAGAAGATGGTGGTCGGTGTTGCCGCGCCGGCGGAGGCGGGCATCGTCGCAGCCAGCGCAAGGGCAACGGCAACGGTCGTGCGTCGGAGGGTTTGGTGCATCGGGTGTGCTTCAGGACGGTGGACGGGATGGCGATTGGCGGTCGCCCCCCATTACGACACCACCAGTCGAAGAGAGTTGCGTTGCGCCAAAAGCGAGCGCACGTGACCGCTTCTGGCGACGGGTCCCTCGTCAGCCTGCGGGTGGGGGAACCGGCGGCTCGATCCCCTCGGCGTAGTGCACCTCGGCGTCGACCGGGAACAGCTTGAACAGTTTGCCGTCACCGGGCGGGCGCTCGAAGACGCCGATCTTGTCCTGCTCGGGGTACGACACGATGTCCGGCGCCCCACTTGTGCTGATCGCGATGAACCGCACCGGCGCTTCGCCGTCGTTGTAGATCTGGTGGGCGCCATCGGGCCCTGGCAGGAATGAGACGACGGCACCGCGCGCAAGCCGGCGCCACCCGCTCGCGCCGCGGAGCATGGGCGTGCCCTCGAGGACCACGAGCAGTTCCTCCTCGACGTAGTGGAAGTGGAACGGGTAGGCGGCGCAGCCGGGCGCGAGGTCCCACACGCTCATCCCGAGGCGGTGGCTGCCCGCGACATCACCGACGCGCGCCCGCAGCGAGTCGTAGCCCGGGATGCCCCGCGCCTCGGTGCCGGTGTCGTAGATGTTCGGGTCGGGCGACACGTCGGTCATGTGGCCGCACGCTAGCCTGCGCAACCGGTACCGGGTCGATGCGCGCAGCTCGAACATGCCCGACGCACCGCGGGCAACATCTGCACACGCGTCGTGCGCTGGGCTGGCGCGCGGCGGGCCATTAGTCCCAGCGACCGGTCGGCCGCACGAGCGCCGGCAGCGGCGCCGGAAGCTGGAGATCGAACTCCTCCCGGAGCACGTCGTCGATCTCCTCGAGCGAGAGCGCACGGTCGATCTGCCGGCCCGGCTCGTCGATCACGAGCCGCCCGCGTCCGATCGCCCGCCGGCCCTCGGGCATCGGCCGAAGCACGATCAGGCTCTGTCGCGTGATCGACCGCGGGTCTTGCGCCACCCACAGGCCGAGCTGCTCGCAGTCGATCTGCTGCACCGGGCGTGGATCGAGCAAGTATTGAGCGACGAGCTCGCGACCGGGCAACCCGGCGCTGACGAGGAACTCGCCGCCGACCTCGTCGATCCGCATCAGGTAGCCGCCGGTGTGCTGCGGCTCGCGCACCCGCAGGTCGACCGGGGAGCGGAAGGCGCTGCGCCCGAAGCCGACGTCGGCGAGCCAGTCGCCACCGTCGACCCGGACGCGCACAGCGATGTGGGTGCGGGGGCGCGGATCCTCGGCAGTGGCGTCGAGCATCGCGCGGCCCGCGAGGATCTCTGCGTCGAAACCGAGCGCACGAAGCGCCCGGCCGAAGAGCAGGTTGTGCTCGAAGCAGTAGCCGCCGCGATGCCCGCAGAGGAGCTTGGCGGCGATCGCATCCTCGTCGAGCGGGATCGGCTCGTCGAGCATCGGAGAGATCGTCTCGAAGCGGATCGCGAGCAGGTGCGCGAGCTGCAGGTCGCGGAGCGCGGCGAGCGAGGGATCGGCCGGACGCGCTGCCCCGGTGAAGTCCAGATAGCGATCGAGGAGATCGGCGCGCAGCGCAGGGAGCCGCTCGTCCCAGGGCACCGCCGACTCATCGGCTCGCCGCGCCGCGGTGGCGCCGGGGAGCGTCATCGCTCAGCCCCCGGCAGGGCTCGGACCCCCGCCGCGCGAGGCGCGCAGGTTGGCGCGGGCCACGCTCGCCGGCTCCGAGCTGGGAGCGGGCAGTCCGCCCAGCTCCTCGATCTGGCGCTCGAGCTGCGCGATGCGAGCCGAGAGCGCATCCATGGCGTCGGCCACGGGATCCGGCAGGTGGGCCCAGTCGGCGTCAGGGCCGGTCGGCCGCTTGCCCTCCACCCGCACGGGATGGCCCGGGTTGCCGACGACGGTCGAGTTCGCGGGCACGTCGTGGATCACGACGGTGTTGGCGCCGATCTTCGCGCCGTCGCCCACGGTGATCGGGCCGAGTAGCTTGGCGCCGCTGCCGATCACGACGTTGCTGCCGACGGTCGGGTGGCGCTTGCCCGTCTGGAAGCCCGTACCGCCGAGGGTGACGCCCTGGTAGATCGTCACGTTGTCGCCGATCTCCGCCGTCTCGCCGATCACGACGCCTGAGCCGTGGTCGATGAAGAAGCCCTGCCCGATCTGCGCGGCCGGATGGATCTCGATGCCGGTGCGCGAGCGCGCGAGGAAGGCCAGGATCTGCGGGAGCGCCGGCACGCCGACGGCGCGCAGCGCGTGCGCGACGCGGTGGGCGAGCACGGCATGCACGCCCGGCCACGTGAGCAGCACGAGCGCCTGGCTCGCGCCCTTCGCGGCGGGGTCGCGCTCCTGCGCCGCCTGCACGTCGCGGCGGATCTCGGACGAGACGCGTCTGACGAGCTGGACGGCCATGGAGTGGACGCTAGCGACTTCCGGACGCCGCTTCAGGCAACCCGCGCCCGGGCGGGCCAGGCGCACCGCCACTAGGGGCCCGGCTCAGAAGGTGCCGATGCGGCTCAGCGGCCAGTAGGTGGCGACGATCCGCCCGACGATCTCGTCGTGCGTGATCGGGCCCCAGTAGCGCGAATCCGACGAGTCGCCGCGGTTGTCGCCGAGGACGAAGTAGTGGCCTTGCGGCACGGAGAACTCCGCGATGTTGCAGGCCTCGTCGTCGCAGGTGCGGGCGTAGGGCTCGTCGATCACGTGACCGTTGCGGATCACGTGGCCGTGCACGATCCGGAGGCGGTCGCCGGGAAGGCCGACGACGCGCTTCACGAACGAGATGTCGGTCCGGCCCTGGAGCGCCTCCAGGCATGCGGTGTGCGGCTGACGGGCCTGCGCACATTCGGCGGGGCTGTCGTCGCGGGCTCCGCCCGGCGCCTTGAAGACGATGATGTCGCCGGCCTTCGGGTTCCACCCGTCGCCGCCGCCGACGTGATCGGCGAACACGCGCTGGCCCACGTCGGCCGTCGGTGCCATCGAGCCGGAGATGATCCGGTACGGCTTGAGCGACGTGAGCACGGCGATCACCGCGATCGAGAAGGCGAGGAAGGGGATCAGCGTGGCCGCGTGCCAGAGCTTGCCGCGTTCCGGACGCTTCGGCTTCGGCTTGGCAGCTGGCGCCGGGACGAAGGTCGGGGGCGGACCTCCCACCTGCAGCTGGTCGGGACGAGCCATTCCGACGAGGTTACCCACCGGAAACCGACTGATCCAAACTGTGGCGTTGACGGGCCGTCAGCGGTGGCCGGATGACCGGTCGCCGGCGCACCGTGAACGGACCGGCCAACGGGGCGGCCCGCACCGGCAACCCGCCGGGTCCTCGTGCGTAGACTGGCGCCCGTGGCCCGGTTCGTGCTGCTTCACGGATTCGGCGGGGTCGGCCCCGATCACTGGCTCGTCTGGCTGTCGACCGAGCTGCGCGTTCGCGGCCACGTCGCGCGGCTCCGCAAGCTGCCGGCACCGAGCGCGCCGCGCCTCGACGCGTGGCAGCGCGCCCTTGACGAGCGGCTCACGCGCATGGGCAGCCTGGATCGGGCCGTGCTCGAGGAGAACGGTGATCCGGACGGCGACCTGGTGGTGGTGGCGCACTCGCTGGGCACGCGGCTCTGGCTCGCGCACGCCACGCGCGAGCATGCCGCACCCGTGATCGCCGATCGCGTTGCGCTGGTCGTCCCTCCACGGCTGCCGAAGAGCGCCGACCGCGAAGCGTTCCCGGACGTGGACGTCGCCGCGGCGCGTCCCGAGCTCGCTGCGCGCCACACGCGCGTCGTGCTCAGCACCACCGACCATTGGTGGCCCGGCCTGGGCGCGCGCGAAGCCATCGCGGAGCCGCTCGGGCTGCCGGTCGACGTGATCGGTGAGGCGGGGCACGTCGAGCCGGCCGACGGTTACGGGCCGTGGCCGGCGATGCTCGACTGGTGTCTCGGCGAGCGCGACGACATCGCGGGCTGAGGCGCGCGGATCGCTCCGCGGCGGTCGAGCCGGCTCAGCCGGCGTCGGCGCAGCCGCAGCCGCACACCTCGCCCTCGCGCGGCGTGATGGAGAGCGGCCGCCCGCGAGCGTCGTGCTCGATCCGGCAGCACTGCGACGTCTGCTCGATCACGGCGGCCCGCCCACGCTGCACGCGCGACTTGAGCCCGGGGACGGAGACGCCGGCCTGCTCGGCGGCCGCCGCGCTCGTGAGGCCGTGCTCGCCGACGAGCTCGATCGCCTCGCGCTGCGGTGCGGGCAGGTCGGCGACGCTGCGCCCGATGCAGCGTGCGATGGCCACGTCGAGGGCGCGGTCGGCATTGGCGTCGAGGCCAGCATCGGGCCGGTCACTCGCATCCGAGGTGGTGAGCGGCGCCAGCGCCGCGAGGATGTCGGGGTCGGTCGCGGCGTCGATGCGCCGGGCGACCGTGCGGAGATGGTCGACGAGCACGGAGTGCGCCGCCCGCAGCGCCCAGGCCTCCGCGCTGCGGATCTCGGGCGTGAGGGTACGGTGGACGCGCAGCAGGGCCTCCTGGGTGAGGTCGTCGACGGCGCCCGCGGGGGCGCGCCGGCTCAGCCAGCGGCGGACCGACCGGTCGAGGGCGGCCCAGTCCACGTCGGTGCCTTCATGCTGCTGCGCGTCCATCGGCGTCAGTTCCCGCAGCCGCAGCCGCAGTCGGAGCACTCGCAGCCCGGGCCGCACGTGCACGGGTCCTGCGCGAGCTCGCGGGCAGCGGCGCCGGTGACGGCAGGCGCCTCCTGCAGAAGGCGGGTAAGGGTATCGGTGATCGGCATGGCGGTCGTTCCTCTCGGATCGTAGTGTCGCCAGAGGAGACGGTGGCGCCGCTCAGCGGATGCAGGATCGGCGCGTCGTGGCGCGTTGACGCTCGCTCTCGGCGCCGATGGGCAGCGCGAGCGTTGGTGCTCCGGGCCGTTAGCGCCGCGCGGGCGGCACGAAGAACGGCGTCGAGCTGTAGCGCTCGCCGGAGTCCGGCAGCACGACGGCGATCCGTTTGCCCGCAGCATCCGGGCGGGCGGCCACCTGCAGCGCCCCGGCGAGCGCGGCGCCGCACGAGAGGCCAGCGAGCACGCCACTGCGGCGTGCCGCGAGCCAGGCGGTGTCGATGGCGTCGTCGTCGGTGATCGGGATCACCTCGTCGATGAGGTCGCGATCGAGCACCGGCGGCACGAAGCCCGCGCCGATGCCCTGAATCCTGTGCGGGCCGGCCTTGCCGCCCGAGAGCACCGGCGAGCTGGCGGGCTCCACCGCGATGATCTGTAGATCCGGGAGGCGGGCCTTGAGGTAACGGCCCGTGCCGGTGATGGTGCCGCCGGTACCGACGCCGCAGACGAGCGCGTCGATCTTGCCGTCGAGCTGCTCGAAGAGCTCGGGGCCGGTCGTCGCCTCGTGGGCAGCGGGGTTGGCGGGATTGGAGAACTGGTCGGGCAGGTAGGCATCGCCCGAGTCGGCGAGCTTGCGCGCCGCGGCGACGGCCTCGGTCATGCCGCCCATCGATTCGATGATCTCGAGCCGGGCGCCGTAGAGGCGCAGCAGCACCTCACGCTCGCGGCTCATGCCCTGCGGCAGGGTGAGCACGAGCTCGTAGCCCTTGGCCGCGCAGGCGAACGCGAGCGCGATGCCGGTGTTGCCGCTGGTGGCCTCGACGATCGTCGTCTTGCCGGGCTCGATGCGGCCGTCACGCTCGGCGGCATCGAGCATCGCCACGCCGATGCGGTCCTTCACGGAGCCGCCCGGGTTGAACACCTCGAGCTTGCCGAACAGCCGCACGCCCTCGGGAGCAAGCTCCTTGAGCTCGACCACGGGCGTATCTCCGACCAGATCGACGACGGAGGACACCACGCGCGGCACGCTCCGGACTCTAACGGCCACAGAGGATGAATGAGCCAAAGTCGGTGCCCTTCGGCGGGTTTGAGCTCGTGCCGGTCCCGGTCGAGATGTCGTGCGTGCCGCGCCTATGCTGCGACTGATGCCGCCCGAGCCCCATCGCGGACGTACCCTCGCCGCGTGCATCGTCGCCTCGGCGCTGGTGTTCCTCGACGGCAGCGTGGTGAACGTCGCGCTGCCGGCGATCCGCGACGATCTCGGCGGCGGGCTCGCGGCACAGCAGTGGGTGGTCGAGGGGTTCCTGCTGGCGCTCGCGGCGTTCCTGTTGCTCGGCGGGTCGCTCGGGGATCTGCTCGGCCATCGGCGCATCCTGCGAATCGGCACACTGGCCTTTGGCGTCACCTCGCTGCTGTGCGCCCTTGCGCCGACGGTTGAGCTGCTCGTCGCCGCCCGCATCGTGCAGGGGCTCGCCGGCGCGATCCTGGTGCCCGTGTCGCTCGCGCTGATCACCGACACGTTCGCCGAGGACGAGCGCGGCGCCGCCATCGGCACGTGGACGGCGTGGACCTCGGTCGCGATGATCGCCGGCCCGTTCGTCGGGGGCCTCCTCGTCGACCAGCTCGACTGGCGGCTGATCTTCGGCATCAATGTCCCACTCGTCGCCGTGACGATGTGGCTGGCGCGTTCGATCGCCGCGGATGCCGAGCGGCCGAAGGCACGGGTCGACGTGACTGGTGCGGTGCTCGTGTCGCTCGGGCTCGCCGGCGTGATCTTCGCGCTCGTCGAGCAGCCGGCGCACGGCTGGGGCGCTGGGCGCGTCGCGCTGCCGGGCGCCGGCGGACTGGCGCTGCTGGCCGCCTTCCTCGGATGGGAGGCCCGTACCGCCGCGCCGATGCTGCCCCTCGGACTCTTCCGCGAGCGCAATTTCTCGGTGATCAACGCGACGACGCTCTTCCTGTACGCGCCGCTCGGCGCCTCCTCGTTCCTGCTCTCGGTGTTCCTGCAGCAGGTGGCGGGCTACGAGGCGACCACCGCCGGCCTCGCGCTCCTCCCCACCACGCTCGTCGTGATCGCGCTGGCGCGTCGGTTCGGTGGCCTCGCCGATCGCATCGGCGCCCACCGGTTCGTCGCCGCCGGGAGTTTCATCGTCGCGATCGCCTTCGCACTGCTGATGCGCGTCGACGAGCGCGGCGACTACTTCAGCCAGGTGTTCCCGGCCATGCTGGTGCTCGGCCTCGGCCTGTCGCTGGCCGTCGCCCCACTCACGGCCAAGGTGCTCTCCTCCGCGCCGCCCGAGCGCGCGGGCACGGCGTCGGGCATCAACAACGCCGCCTCGCGCGTCGCCGGCCTGCTCGCGATCGCCGCCCTCGGCGGGCTCGCGGCCACCACCTTCGCCGACCGCATCGACACCCTCCGCGCCGAATCGCCGGCCGCCGCGCAGGCCGAGATCGCCGCGAGCCGTGAGCGCCCGTTCCAGGTGTTCAGCGACGCGCCGACCGCCGCCGAGCGCCAGGCCGTCGAGGCGGCGCAGACCTCAGCCTCGGTGCGCGCCTTCCACGTGACGATGGGCGTCGGCGCCGCACTCGCGCTCCTCGGCAGCCTGATCGCCGCCGTCGGCCTCACCGACCGCAGGCACCCGGCCCACGCCGCTCTCGCGCCGACGGGCGGCGACGGAGCGGCCGCGTAACGCCGCGAGCGCGCACCGATGCGTGCGCCGTGCCCGTTGGCGCTCTAGGTTCTGGACATGCTCGACGGCCTCCGCCAGTTCATCTCCCGCCAGTTCTCTCATCCGTCGGGTCCGGTCGGACGCCTGATCGCGGTGGCGATGAATCGTGGCAACCGCGGACTCAACGATCGCGCCATCGACGCGCTCGAGCTGCAGCCCGGAGCACGCGTGCTCGACCTCGGCTTCGGCGGCGGTCTGAGCTTCCCCGCGTTGCTCGACGCCGGCGCGACCGTCATCGGCGTCGATCGAGCCTCCGACATGGTCGACGCCGCCACCGCCCGCTATCGCACCGACGAACGGGTGACCGTGCACCTCGGAGAGGTCGAGGCCCTGCCGCTGCCGGACGCCTCGGTCGACCGCATTCTCACCGTGAACACGGTCTATTTCTGGCCCGACCTGCACGCCGCGTTCGCCGAACTCCATCGCGTGCTTGCGCCCGCGGGTCGGCTCGTGATCGGCATCCGCGACGAGTCGGTGTTGCAACGCGTCAGCAGCGAGGTGTTCACGTTGCGCACGCCGGCCGAGCTCACCGAGGCGCTGACCGGTGCCGGCTTCAGCACCTCCACCACGATCACCGCCGAAAACGGCGGTTCGCACCTCATCGCGGCGACAACGTAGACCACCCACCGCGAGGTGGGCCTCCGCTCAGATCCAGTACATCGGCGTCGCCGACTGCTCCTCTTCGCGCACGACCTCTTCGAGGGTGCGGCGCGAGAGGGCGCCCTGGAGGGCGTCGCGCGGGCCGTTGAAAGCCGGGTCGGTATCGGCGCCGAGGGGGCCGTCGATGGCCTCGACCACCTGCAGCAGGCTGATCTCGGAGACGGGGCGCGTGAGCAGGTAACCGCCGCCGACGCCGCGCTGGCTGCGCAGGATGCCGGAGCGCTTGAGCTGCACGAAGATCTGCTCGAGCTGGGTGAGCGGGAGGTCGGCGCGGCGCGCGACCTCGGCGATCGCGACGGCCTCACGGTCACCGCCGGCGCGGGCCAGACCCACGAGAGCGCGGACGGCGAGGCCGGACTTGTCAGAGACGAGCAGCACGGCTACGCACGCTAGCGCTCGGACCGGTCAGGCGGTGAGCGAGATGCAACGAACACCCAGTTGGAACGTCTGATCCAAGAATCGGGCGGTGAGCTTCTCGGCGCGCTTCTGGAGCTTGGCCGTCTGCGTGGGATCGTTCAGCGAGACGACCTGCAGGCGGATCGTGTTGCTGAGGTCGTCGATGGTGGCGAGCCACCGTTTGTAGAGATCGGCCTGGTCGGCGGGAACGTCGACGGCCTTGAGCGCGGTGGCGAAGTCGCCGAGCGCGTCGTTGTAGTCCGTCGCGACCTTCAGGAGCTTCGAGGGATCATCCGACTTGCTCGCGGCTTCGGCGGCCTTGGAGACCTTGGTGATCCGGGCCTGGGCGCCATCGCAGACGCCGGCGAGCTTGGCCTCGAACTTCTGCTTCTCGAGGTCGGCGGCATCGTCGGCGTCGCCGCCGACATCGCCCTTCATGAAGTCCTCGGTCTGCTTCTTCTGGTCGGCCTGGATCTTCTCGAGCTCCTTGCGGCGCTTGACGGCGTCGCGAGCTGCCTGTTCGTCGGCCTGCTTCTCGAGCTGCTTCTTCGCGAGCGCGCTGGCGGTGTCGCCGGCGCCGGCGTTCTCCTCGCCCACGGACGCGGAGTCGATCTGCTGCTCGATCTCCTTCTGCGAGAGGCCGTCGTCTCCGCCGCAGGCCGCGAGGCCGGGCACGACGGCAAACGCCGCGAGCGTGAGGAGGAGCGGGCGCAAGCCACGCACGGTGATCGGCGACATCACAGGCACAACGTAACGAAGACGGCGAGCTCACCGCGCCGCCTGCACTGCAAGATTCAGCAGCGAGGCGGACGAGAGAACGGAAGCTGGTGCGCCGTAGCGCAGGCGGGCTTAGAGCCAGCCGCGCTCGGTGGCGATGAGCACCGCCTGAGCGCGATCCACGGCGCCGAGCTTGCCGTAGATGTTGTGGAGGTGCGTGCGGACGGTCGAGGTCGAAAGACCCAGCTCGTGCGCGATCTGCTTGTACACGTTGCCCGCGGCAAGGCGCTTGAGCACGTCGACCTCGCGGCCCGAAAGCGGGCACGGGTCGACCTGGCGCGGCTTGGCCTGGATCGGGTACGGAAGGTCGTAGAGCACGCCACGGAGCTCCGCCGGCCCGATGCCGACCGCGCGAGCGCACTTGAGGAGCTCGTTCGGGTTGACGCCGGCGCCGGAGCTGTAGTGCGCGAGCATGTCGGCGAGGCGGACGAATGCGGCCTCCTCGTCGGCGTCCGGGGCGTGGTGACGCTCGATGATCGAAGCGACGTGCTTGGGGAGACCCCAGCGACGGGCGAGGACGCCACCGACGAGAGCGTGATCGACGCCGAGTTCGCGGCGTTCCTTCTGGACGCGCTCCTCCGGCGTGCGAGCGCCGGCGTGCACCTGGGCCGGGTAGCCCGGGTAGGCGTGCATGAGGACCAGCTTGCCGATGTCGTGCAGCAGCGCCGTGATCATGAGGCGGTCGCGGTACTCGTACCCGACCTCCACGGCGATGCGCTCAGCGGCGCGCTGGGTGGCGACGCCGTGCAGGCGGAAGCGCTCGGGAGCGCCCTCCCACACGACGGAGCGCTCGAAGAAGTCGAAGGTGCGAGTCTGCGTGGCGAGCGCCTGCACGGCGTCCGGCGAGAGCAGCTCGACGGCCTGGACCACCGAGTCGACGCGGCCGCGGCTGCGACCGTCGATCTGGTTCGCAAGGCGCATCACGGAGATGACGAGCGCGACGTCGGACTCGACGGCGGCGACGACGGCGCCGACCGAGAGCGGCTCCTCGGCGACGACCCGCAGCAGGCGGTTGCGCGACTCGGCGAGGGCCGGGAAGGCCTCGAGCGCCTCGAACGCGGCGGTCAGCCGGCGGCCGTGCCCCTCGTTCTGAGGCGCAGGCATGTCCGCGCCACCGGGGCGCGGTTCAGCGGGTGGAGTTTGGTTCACAACCTGGGCCTGGATCGTCATGCGTGGTGCGTTCTGGGAGTGGGAGACTCCTACCCGTTATCGGACATCCGTCCCCGGAGTTGAGGACTCTGCGGGTCGGGCGCGTACGCCTTCCACGACTCACGCCGGAACTCCCTGCGATGCGAGGTCGATCCGGCGCAAGGTCTCGTCGCGTCCGAGGAGAGCAACGGACTCGAACAGGCCGGGCGAAATCGTCGTACCCGCAAGGGCAACGCGCACGGCCTGGAAGACGGCCTTGGGCTTCGCCTCAAGGGTCTGCGGCAGCTCTCGGAGGGCCGCCTCGACCGTCTCGGTGTCGAACGGGTCAAGCCCGGCCAAGACCTCGCGCACACGGCCGAGGATTCGCTGGCCGTCTTCACCGAGCCACTGCTCGCGCGCCTTGGCGTCGTCGGTCTTCGGGCCGTCGAAGAGGAAGCCGGCGAGCGGCCAGAAGTCGTCGAGCGTGCCGATCTTCTCTTGGCTGATCTCGACGGCGCCCCGCAGACCGGTGCGGCCGGTATGGGCCTCGAGCCGGGCGGTGAGGTCGTCGACGCTCATCTCGCGGAGGTATTTGCCATTGAGCCATTTGAGCTTCGTCTCGTCGAAGCGCGCGGGATGCTTGGTGACGCGGGCAAGGTCGAAGCGCTCCTCGAGCTCGTCGCGGCTGAGGATCGTCTGGTCGTCGCTGTCGCCCCAGCCGAGCAGGGCCAGGTAGTTGATGACGGCTTCGGGCAGGTAGCCGGCATCGCGCAGCTCCTGCACCGATGCGGCACCGTGGCGCTTGCTGAGTTTCTTGCCATCGGGGCCGTGCAGCAGCGGTAGGTGGGCGTAGATCGGTGCCGGGACGCCGAGGGCCTCGTAGACGAGCAGCTGCTTCGGCGTGTTGGAGATGTGGTCCTCGCCGCGCACGACGTGCGTGATGCCGAGGTCGATGTCGTCGACGGCGACCGCGAGGTTGTAGAGCGGGCTGCCGTCAGCGCGGGCGATGACGGGGTCGTCCATGTGAACGTGCGCGAACGTGGTGTCGCCGCGGATCAGATCGTGGACGACCGTCTCGCCTTCGGGCACGCGCAGGCGTACGGCGCCCTCGCCCTCGTCCTCGCCGCGGTAGCCCTTCTCCTGGCCGTGCTGCTCCTTCCACGCCTTCACGTCGTCGCCCGTGGCCGTCGTGCGGTAGGCCAGACCCCGCGCGAGGAAGTCCTCGACCACCTCACGGTGGCGCTGCTCGTGGCTCACCTGGCTGATCGGGCCCTCGTCCCAGTCGAGGCCGAGCCACTGGAGCGCGTCGAGGATCTGCGCGACGTTCTCCTCCGTGGAGCGCTCGCGGTCGGTGTCCTCGATGCGCAGGACAAAGGTGGAGGGATCGCCGCGGCGCGTCGCACCTCGGGCTGCGAGATGGTTGTAGAGAGCGGCACGGGCACCACCGATGTGCAGGGCACCCGTCGGTGAAGGGGCAAAGCGGACGCGCATTGGAGCCAGACTATCCGGGGCGGACGCGGAGTGGGCAATCTCCCGCGCGTCCAGCCGCTGATTGGCGGGCTGGCGCGACGTCGTGCTCGTTCAGCCAGCGCCCTCGAGCGTGTCGCGGAGCACTCGCAGGTCGGTGGCGATCGTTTCTTGGAGGCTCGCCCACGCGGCGGCGTCGTCGCCGATTTCCGCGCGGAAGAGCGTGAAGGTCACCTCGCTGCCGCGACCGTTCGGAAGCACGCGCATCGGGTTCAGCTGCGTGGCGCCGTCGGGCCGCGTGACGACGTGATCGGCCACCCCGTAAGAATTCTCCGGCGCGAACTCGACGGTCCACTCGCCGTCGCCACTGTCGACGACCCACTGTCCGTCGCGCTGCTCGACCGACTGCGCGAGACCAGCCGCCCAAACCGGCAGGTGGCGCGGGTCGATGAGGTAGCGGTACACCTCGGCCGGCTCGCGCTCGATGCTGACGGAGATCGTCTGCGTCTCGCTCGTGGTGGGCTCGCGTACGTGTGCCATGCCCTGACGCTATCCCGGGCGGGCGGTCGCCTGTGGTCAGTGCGGGCGCGTGGAGGCGCGCCCTGCGGCGACGATCTCCGCGACGACGGCCGCGACCCGCGGCGCGGCTGCGGGCTCGATCGCCCCATACCCGATGAGGAGCAGGGCATCTGGGCCGTCGTCGGTGGCGAACAGCTGCACGCCGCGCTCAAGGCCGGCCATGATCAGCCGCCATGGCTCGATGTCGGGGACGCGCAGCGCGATCTGCAGACCGGCTTCGACTCCGACGTGCTCGAGGTCCGGCAGCGCATCGGTCAGCGCGGCCGCGATGGCGGCGCGGTGGCTGGCACAGCGCCGGCGCAGGCGGGCGACGCCGCGGTCGAAGCCGCCGCTGCGCAGGAACGCCGCGAGGCCGGCCTGGACGAGGTTGGACGGCGCGCCGCCGAGCGGCAGCCGCCAGGCGAGCACCTCCTCGACGAGCTCGGGCGGCACCACCGCCCAGCCGACGCGGATCGCTGGCGAGAGCACCTTCGACGTGGTCCCGAGGTAGATCACGCGGTCCGGGGCGACGCCATGGAGGCTGCGCACGCCCTGACGGTCGTACCGGAGCTCGCCGTCGTAGTCGTCCTCCAGGATCCACGCCCCGGTGCGGCGAGACCAGTCGACGAGCGCAGCGCGGCGCGCGGGAGTGAGCGGCACGCCCAGCGGCATCTGATGGGCGGGCGTGACGAGCACGGCGGCGAGGTCGTCGTGCGCCTCGAGCCCGGCGACGTCGATGCCGCCCGCGTCGGCGTGCACCGGCACGAGGTCGAGACCGCTGCCGATCAGCGTCGCGCGGTGGAGCCCGAAGCCCGGATCCTCGACCGCCACGCGCCCGCCGCGCTGTGCGAGCAGCGGCGCCAGGCCGCGCAAGGCATCCGACACGCCGCTCGTGACGACCACCTGCTCGGGCACGGCGACCACGCCGCGCGAGTGCGAGAGCTGCTCGACCAGCGCCTCCCTGAGCGACAGCAGGCCGGCGCGATCGAGCGAGGCAAGCTCGGCTTCGGTGGCGGTGCGCAGCACCTCGCGCAGCGCGCCACCCCACGCTCGGCGGTCGAGCGTGCCGATGGGGGTGCCCGCCGGGTGGAGATCGAGCGCGAAGACGGCCGGCTCGGGCAGCGCGGCGTCGCCTGCTGCTGCCGGCTCGGTGCTGTGGAGCGCCGACGAGGCGCGCACCGCGCCGCCCGGCTGGGAGATCAGCAGTCCCTGGCGCAGGAGCCGGTCGTAGGCCTCGACCACGATCCCACGCGAGACGCCAAGGTCGGAGGCGAGCGCACGACTACTCGGAAGAACGGCGCCCGCGGAGAGCTCGCCACGGCGCAACAGCTGGCGGAGCTGCCGTTCCAGCTGGTCGGGAAGCGGCAGTCGGCTCTCGCGATCGAGGGCCAGGCCAAGGTCGACGACGCGCCGCCGGTCGGTACCGCCGGCGTCGACTGGATCGCTCGTCGAGCCGTCAACTGGTCCTGGCCGGGCCACGGATCGGAGCGTACGCTCCAGGTCCGGCGTACGTCGAGCCCCTCCGCTCGCCGGCCCGGCCACCCGCTCCGGAGGTACCGATGCCCCGTCTCAGCCCGCTCCCGCGCTCCAAGTTCGGTCTGACCGCTCACCTGACGGATCTCGCAGTTCGCCGCATCATGGGCAAGCCCATCGAGGGCACGGCGATCATGGCCCGCGACCCCGCGATGCTGCGCGCTGGTGGCGCCATGGAGCGCTACTTCCTCTCACGCCGGCGCAAGACGCCGCACCGCATCCTCGAGCTGGTGACGCTGCGGGCGGCGATGGATGTCGGCTGCAGCTTCTGCATCGACATCGGCTCTCACATGGTGGTGAGCAAGCACGGCGTCACGCCTGAGCAGCTCCGCGGCCTGCATGCCCCGGCCGGGAGTGGGTTGTTCACGCCCGCCGAGGTGGCCGCCCTCGATCTCGCCGCCGCGATGACCATGACGCCGCCGACCGTCACCGACGAGCTCTGGGCCCGCTGTGCCGAGCACTTCGACGAGCGTCAGCTGATCGAGCTCACCAGCATGATCGGGTGGGAGAACTTCCGTGCACGCGTGAACCACGCGCTCGGCGTGGAGTCGCACGGCTTCGCGACCGACGGCGCCTGTGCGATGGCGACCTCGGCGACCGAGACCCCCGAGCCGGTGGCCACCAGCTGAACTGGTTCACCCCGGCGGCGGCGAACTGGTCCTGGTTCGAGCCAACTTCCGTGCGTAGCATCGAAGTCCAGCACGAAGCCCCAACGTGGAGGTCCACACCATGGCCACCTACGCCGCATCGATCCCGCTCGCCGACCACGCCACGCGTGAGTTCGCAGCCATGTCGCGTCTCTCAGAGGCGAGCGCCACAGCGTCCAAGGCCGCCGGAATCGCACCGGAGATCCTCGAGTTCGTCAAATACCGCGCGTCGCTCCTGAACGGCTGCAGCTACTGCATCCACATGCACGCGCACGACGCACGCCAACTCGGCGTTCCCGAGGCGACGCTCGTCGCCCTCGCAGACTGGGACGACAGCGACGCGTTCGACGCGCAGGAGCGTGCCGCGCTCGCGCTCACCGATGCCATGACGTACCAGGCGCGCGAGGCCGGGATCGATCCGGCGGCGCTCACGGGCGCCATCGATGCCTTCGGGGAGGCCGCCGCCTCGCACCTCGCCGTTGCCGTGACGGTGATCAACGCGTGGAATCGCGTGGGCGTCGCGGCAGGGATGCAGCCGGAGCCAGCCTGGGGCCAGGCCCCCGCGACGAGCTGACCGCCGGGCGCCGGTGGCTGGCGAGCAGCGCCGCGAGTCCGCCCGGCGGGTCTGGCACGCTCTTGGCGTGCCTGAAGCATCCGGAGCCCCGTCCGGAGCGCCCGCCGCTCCGCCCGCGTTCGAAACGGAGGCCCACGGCTCGGGTGGGAGCGCCAACGCGCTGCGGGCCGCGGTGCTCGGAGCCAACGATGGACTCGTCTCCGTTCTCAGTCTCGTGATGGGCGTCAGCGGCGCCGCGTTCAACAGCAACGACGTCCTCGTCACGGGACTCGCCGGGCTGCTCGCCGGCGCGTGCTCGATGGCCATGGGCGAGTGGGTGTCGGTCACGAGCAGCCGCGAGCTCTACAGCCGTCAGCTCATCGAGGAGCGCGACGAGATCCGCGACGACCCCGAGAAGGAGCGCACCGAGCTCATCCGTCTGTACGAGGGCCGCGGCGTGCGTCACGAGACGGCCGTCGAGGTGGCCGACGCGATCATGGAGGACCCTGCACAGGCGCTCGACGTGATGGCCCGCGAAGAGCTCGGGATCGACCCCGACGATCTCGGCGGCTCGCCGTACGTCGCCGCAATCTCTTCTTTCGCGCTGTTCGTGGTCGGCGCGGTGCCGCCGGTGCTGCCCTTCGCCATCCTCGAGGGGGATGCGGCCGTGCTCACGAGCCTCGCGCTCTCCAGTCTGATGCTGCTCCTCATCGGCGGCCTGATCACGCGCTTCACCCACCGCTCACCGGTGTTCTCCGCGGTGCGGCAGCTCGTCATCGGCCTCTCAGCGGCCGGAGTCACCTACGCGATCGGTCTGCTGATCGGCGTGTCGGTGGTGTAGACCGCGGCCCAGCCGGGCGCACGCCGCCGGTGTTGCGGCCGATTCCCGCGCGGCATCTCCGGCCGCGCCTCGCTAGCCTCGCGCGCATGCTCATCGGATGCCACGTCTCCCCCGCCGGCGGCCCGCACAAGGCGATCGAGCGCGGCACCGAGCGTGGCTGCACGGCGATCCAGATCTTCAACCAGAGCCCGCGGGCCTGGAAGCCGAACTCGTACGACGACGAGGCCCTCGCGAAGTTCCACCAGGCGCAGGCCGACAGCGATATCGGCGCCGTGCTGATTCACGCGATCTACCTCCTGAACCCCGGCTCCGAGGACCCGGAGATCCGTGAGAAGTCGCTGGCGTCGCTCTCCACCTCGCTGCGCGTGGGCGATGCGCTCGGCTCCGCGGGCGTGGTGCTCCACCCCGGCTCGGCGCTGAAGGGCCCGGTGCCGCCTGCGATCGCGCGCGCCGGCGAGGTGATCGCTGAATGCCTGGCCGAATCCGAGTCGTGCCCGCTGCACCTCGAGATCACGGCCGGCGCCGGCGGCACGCTCGGCCGCACCTTCGCGGAACTCGCCGAGCTGATCGACGCGGCAGGCGGCAGCGATCGCCTCGGCGTGTGCCTGGACTCCTGCCACCTGCTCGCTTCGGGCTACGACGTGCGCACGCCCGAGTCGCTCTCGGCCGTGCTCGACGAGCTCGAGAAGGAGCTCGGCCTCGATCGTCTCGGCAGCCTGCACCTGAACGACTCGCAATATCCGCTCGGCTCCAACCGCGACCGCCACGCCAACCTCGGCGACGGCGAGATCGGCGAGGCCGGCATCCAGGCGTTCCTCCAAGAGCCGCGCTTCCAGGGGCTGCCGTGCGTGCTCGAGACGCCCGGCCCCGACGGCAAGGGCACCGACGCGACGGAGATCGCGTACGCCTTCCGCCTCCACGACGCCGCCTAGCGTGGGCGTGGTGGCTGCTCCCACCCCCACGCTCGATCCGTCCGAGCTGACGCCGTCGATCTCTCGGGTGCTCCGGCGCCCGCACGTCGCCGCGACGCTCGTCGCCTCGGTACTGGCGCGGCTGCCGTACGGCGCGATGACCCTGCTCACCGTCCTGCGGATGACGGACGCCGGCTACTCCTACGGCGAGGCGGGCCTCGTGGCCGCCGCCTACGCGATCGCCGTGGCCGTCGGCGCTCCGGTGCTCTCGCGGCTCGTCGACCGCCGCGGCCAGACGCGCGTGCTCGTCACCACCGCAGTGACGGGCGGCGCGGCGACGCTCCTGCTCGCGCTCCTGCCGGCCAGCAGTCCCTACGCCGTGTTCCTCGTCATCTCGGCCGTCAACGGCGCGCTCCAGCCGCCGCTCGGTGGCGTGATGCGCGCCCTCTGGGACCAGATGCTCGACCGCGAGGACGAGCGGCACGTCGGCTACTCGCTCGATGCCGTCGCGATCGAGATGGTCTTCACGGGCGGCCCATTGGTGCTTGTCGGCGTCGTCGCTGCGGCGTTCGGGCCGTCCGCCGGCCTGCTCGTTGCGGCCGCCCTCACCACCTTCGGCACGCTGATCCTCGCGTCACGGCCGCCGTCGCGCACGTGGCGGCCGTCCGAGCACCGCGAGTCGCATCCGTTCGGGCCATTGCAGAGCCGCGGCGTGCACACGCTGATGCTCGTCGCCCTCGGTTGCGGCGGCAGCTTCGGGATGATCGAGCTCGCGACCACTGCCCACGCGAGGGCGGAGGGCTCGCTCGGGCTCGTCGGCGTGCTGCTCGCCGTGTGGTCGATCGGGAGCCTGCTCGGCGGCCTCGCCATCGCGCGGGTCCCCGGCACGCGGCGCCCGGCACGGCGCCTCGCCACGCTGCTCGCGCTGATGGCCGCCTCCAACGCGGCCGTGGGGCTGGCGTCGTCGACGGTCGCGCTGGGCGCCATCCTCTTCGTCGCCGGCGCCTCGATCGCGCCGACGATGGCGACCGCCAACGGTGCGATGGGCATCGCCGCACCGGACGGCACCCTCACCGAGGCATTTGCCTGGTCGATCGGCGCGATCATGGTCGGGCTGACGATCGGCTCGCCGGCCGCCGGCTTCATCGTCGACCACGTCTCCCCCTCCGCCGCGTTCGCCGCCAGCGGCATCCCGCCCGCGCTGGCCGCCGCCTCGGTCTGGCTGCGCCGCCGCACGCTCGCCCCGCGCTGACGCCCCCAACGCTCCGCTCCGCCCGGCGGGTATGTCGTGCGGAGTGTCCGCTCCGCCCGGCGTGTATGTCGTGCGGCGTGTCCGCTCCGCCCGGCGTGTATGTCGTGCGGAGTGTTCGCTGGGGACAGTGGGAACGACATACACGGCGAGCGGGCGAACCGGTGCGTAGTGTGGATGCGATGGCCGAGCTGTCACAGGCTGCGGCGGCCCGGCCGTCGATCCCGAAGGTGTTGGGGCGCCCCGGCGTCGCGAAGACGTTCGCGCTGAGCCTCATCGCGCGCCTGCCGGCAACGGCGATCGGATCGCTCGTGGCGCTGAAGGTGGCCGACGGTCACAGCTGGACGGCTGCCGGCGCGATCGACGCCGTGATCGCCGTGAGCCTCGCGATCGCTGGTCCGTTCTGGGCGCGGCAGCTCGACCGGCTCGGCGCGTCGCGCGTCCTCGCGGGGATGAGCGCGGTGAACGGCGTCGTGCTCGCCGGCATGGCGATGCTTCACCCCGAGACCTCGCTGCTCGTGTTCGCCGTGCTGGCCGTGTTCACGGGTGCTTCGGAGCCGATGCACGGCGGCGCGATGCGCGAGCTCTGGGACCGGCTGCTGCACACCGACGAGGAACGGCACGTGGGCTACGCGCTGGAGACGGCGTCGCTCGAGGCGCTCTTCGCCTTCTCGACCGCGGTGTTCGTCGGCGTGATCGCGGCGACGTTCGGGGTCGACGCCGGCCTCGTCGCCGCCGGCGCCGTGGGTGGCGTCGTCGGCGTGTGGTTCGCGCTGCTTCCGGCGCTCCGCGACTGGCATCCGACCGACGACGAGTCGAAGGGCCGCGCCGAGCTCATCGGCGCGCTGCGCAACCCGCGCGCCCGCACGATGGCGCTGCTGTCGCTCACCTTCGGCCTGCACCTCGGCCCGATCGAGCTCGGGCTGCCCGCGCTCGGCGACGACCTCGGCTCGCTGCATGGCGCCGGCATCATGCTCGCCGTCTGGGGGCTCGGGAGCATGTTCGCCGGGCTCATCCTCACGCGCATCCCGCCGGCGCCCGATCCTGCGCGCCGTTTGCTCTTCCTCCAGCTCTGGCTCTCCGCGTGGAGCCTGGCGCTGCTGCTGGCGACCGATGTCCCGATCGCCGCACCGTTGCTCTTCGTCGCGGGCGCTGCGGTCGCGCCGCTCTTCACGACGCTCAACGGCAGCTTCGGACGCATCGCCCCCGACGAGGCCGTGGCCGAGCTCTACGCGATCAGCCTCTCCGGCATCCTCGTCGGCGCGATGGCGGGCGCGCCGCTCGCGGGCATCCTTGTCGACCACGTCTCACCGCAGGCCGGCCTGGCCACGGCGGCCGTCGGCCCACTGTTCGGGATCGTGCTCGTGCTGCTGCGCCGCCACGACTTCGACCCGGTCGCGCCTGCCGACGCCATCGCACCGACGGGCTGACGCAGGTCGCCTGGCCCATGGCGCGAAGCGCGTTGCCTAAGCCGGCGCGCCGACGGGCTCGGCGACCGCCACGCGAAGCCCCGGGATCGCCTCCTCGAGCGTGATCGCGAGGCCGGGCGTGCGACGCACGCGGAACTCGTCGCCGAGAAGCAGGCGACGGACGATGCCCTCGCCGTGGCCGTTGCCATCGCCCATCAGCTCGATCACGACGCCGGTCTCGCCGGCGTGGTCCTGGAGCAGGTCGCGAAGATCATCGAGGCCGCTGCGCGTGAGCTGGCCGAGCTGGAGCTGGAGCGTAATCTGGGCGGAGCGGCGCACTTCGCGGACGACGTCGAGCTCCTTGGCCTCCTCGACCTCCTCCTCGCTCGGCGCGAACTCCTGCACGTCCTGGGCGACGACCGACACCTTGCCGCCGTCCTTGTGCTCGAGCTTGCCGCGCACGATCACGAGGCGATCGGGCTGGAGCAGATGCTCGAAGCTCTCGAGCTGACGGTTGAACACCACGATCTCGACATCACCCTCAAGGTCGTCGATGGTCGCGAACATCATGTTCGAGCCCGAGCGCGTGCGGATCTTGCGGGCCATCGAGATGATGCCGCCGATCGTGATCCAAGCGCCGTCCTTGTGCTCGTGGAGGTTGGCGATCGAGGTGTCGACGGCGGCGCGCAGCGCCGGGCGCACGCGCTTGAGCGGATGCTCGCTGACGAAGAGGCCGAGCGCCTCCTTCTCGATCTCGAGCAGCTCGCCGTGGTCGAACTCGTCGGTCGGCACGGGCGGCCGCGATTGCGTGATCGCCGGGCCGGACGAGCTCTCGTCGCCGAAGTCGAAGATCGACCCCTGCCCGAGCAGCGCATCCTGCTGCACCTTGGAGCCCGCGGCCTGTGCCGTCTCGAGCACCGAGAGCATGCCCTTGCGGGTGTGGCTGGTCGAGCCGAACGCGCCGCTCTTGATGAGCGCCTCGATCGAGCGGCGGTTGACGGCCCGCGAATCGACGCGCTCGCAGAAGTCCCAGATGTCGAGGAAGTCGCCTTCCTCGCGGGCCTTCTTGATCGCCTCGACGGCCGCGTAGCCGACGCCCTTCACGGCATCGAGGCCGAAGCGGATGGCGCCGTCGATCACGAGGAACGCGTGATCGGAGTGGTTCACGTCCGGCGGGAGGATCTCGATCCCCATCTGCTCCGTCTGCGCGGCGAAGAACGGCACCTTGTCCTTGGTGTCCATCACCGAGGAGATCAGCGCGGCCATGTACTCGGCCGGGTAGTTCGCCTTCAGCCAGGCGGTGCGGTAGGAGACGAGCGCGTAACAGGCGGCGTGCGACTTGTTGAAGGAGTAGTCGGCGGCCTTCTCGTTGGTCGCCCAGATCCACTCGATCACGTCTTCCTTGGTGCCCGACTTGCGGCAGCCCTCGTAGAAGATCGGCTTCAGCGCGGCCATCGCCTCGCGGTTCTTCTTACCGATCGCCTTGCGGAGGTCGTCGGCCTGCGCGCCCGAGAAACCCGCCATCTCCTTGGAGATGAGCATGGCCTGTTCCTGGTAGAGGATCACGCCCATCGTCGGGCCGATGATGTGATTCAGGCGCGGATCGGGGATGTTGATCGAGTCCGGATCGCGCTTGCCGCGGGCGTACGTCGGGATCGAGTCCATGGCCCCCGGGCGATACAGCGACACGAGCGCGACGAGGTCGTCGAACTTCGTTGGGCCGACCACCTTGAGGGCCTTGCGCATGCCCTCGGACTCAAACTGGAACACGCCGATGGAGTCGCCGGCGCGGAGCATCTCGTACGTCTTGAGATCGTCGAGCGGAAGCGTCGACATGTTGGGACGCACCCCGGTGGAGCGCTCGATGATGTCGAGGGCGTCCTCGATCACGTCGAGGTTGCGCAGCCCCAGGAAATCCATCTTGAGGAGACCGAGCTCCTCGACGGGTTTCATCGAGAACTGCGTGACCGTGCGGTACTGCTTGTTGCCGTCTGGGCCGACGCCGTCGTCGGAGAGCTGCAACGGGACGATGTCGGTGAGGTCGCGATCCGAGATCACGACCGCGGCGGCGTGGATCGACGAGTTGCGGACGATGCCCTCGAGGCCCTTCGCGACATCGACGATCTCGCGGGCGACGGGATCGGAGTCGTACTCCTTGCGCAGCTCGGTGCCCTCTTCGAGGCACTTCTCGAACGTGGGGGCGCGACCCTGCTCAGGATCCGGGATGAGCTTGGAGAGACGGTCGCCGATGGCGTACTCGTGGCCGAGGACGCGGGCCGCATCGCGCGTGGCGGCGCGCGGGAACATCTTGCCGAAGGTGACGATCTGCGCGACGCGCTCGACGCCGTACTTCTCCTTCACGTACTGCATCACGCGCTCGCGGCCGCGGACCGAGAAATCGATGTCGATATCCGGCATCGACACGCGCTCGGGGTTGAGGAAGCGCTCGAAGAGCAGGTCGTACTTGAGCGGATCGAGGTCGGTGATCCGCAGCGTGTAGGCAACGAGCGAGCCGGCGGCCGAGCCACGGCCCGGGCCCACCGCGATGCCGTTGTCCTTCGCGTACTTGATGAAGTCCCAGACGATGAGGAAGTACGCGTCGTACCCCATCTTGTTGATGACGCCGAGCTCCATCTCGGCGCGCTCCACGGCTTCGCCCGGGATCGGATCGCCGTAGCGCTCGCGCAGACCCGCGAACACGAGCTCTCGGAGGTAGGCGTGCTCGTCCTCGCCTTCGGGCAGGAAGCGCGGCAGGAGAATGCCGCCGAGCGGGATGTCGATCTCGGTGCGGTCGGCGATCTCCGCGGCCATGGGCACGGCCTCTGGCCACTCCGCGAACGCCGCGACCATCTCCTCGGTGCTCTTGAGATAGTACTCGTTGCCCGAGAACTGCATCTTCGGGTTTTGGAGGGTCGACTTCGTCTGCACGCACAGCAGGGCGCTGTGGTGGTGGTAGTCCTCGCGGCGCAGGTAGTGCACGTCGGCGGTGCCGACGAGCGGCAGGCCGGCGTCGCGGGCGATCCGCACGGCGCCCTCGTTGACGATGTCCTGCTCTGGGATCCCGTTCTTCTGGATCTCGATGTAGACGTCTTCAGGACCGAAGATCTGAACGAGGTCGTCGATGTGCTTGCGCGCGATGTCGGCGCGGTCCTTGACGAGCGCCTTGGCGAACGTGGAGGCCAGGCACCCCGAGAGCGCGATCACGCCCTCCGAGTATTTCTCGAGCAGGGCCATGTCGACGGCGGGCTTGCCGCTGCTCATGCCCTCCAGGAAGCCGGCGGACGAGAGGCGCACGAGGTTCTTGTAGCCCTCGTTGTTCTGCGCCATCAGCGTGAGGTGCGTGCGCTTCTGCTTCTTTTCGGCTGCGAGGTCGCCGACGAGGTAGATCTCGCAGCCGACGATCGGCTTGATCCCCTCCTTCTTCGCCGCCTTGAACAGCTCGACGGCGCCGTTCATCACGCCATGATCGGTAAGACCGATGGCGGGCTGGTCGTACGCGGCGGCGCGCTTGACGAGGTCGTTGATCTTGCAGGCGCCATCGAGCAGCGAGTACTCGGAGTGCACGTGCAGGTGGGCGAACGGCTGGGCGCTCATCAGGTATCGAGGATCGCAGACCGGCCAGACGTCGCCGCCCGATCTCAGACTCCTTCCTGGCCTTCATGCCGCTCGTTGCGGGAAACGGGCGCGCGAGCCCTCGGCCCGAGCCTGTGCTGGCGCGCCGCCGCTCACCATCCGCTTGCACCTCACGCGACGTGAGGACCTACGGTCACCCCATGACCGGATCACGGCAGCCCCAGCGCGACGACATCGCCGAGCGCGCCGCAGCCGCTGCGCTCGCCGGCCGCACCGAGCTCACTGTCGGAGCCGTCGCAAAGCTCGCCGGCATCACCGTGCGCACGCTCCACCACTACGACGAGATCGGGCTGCTCGTGCCGAGTGGCCGCAGCGCCGCGGGCCACCGCGCGTACGGCGAGGCCGACGTCGCCAGGCTCCAGCGCATCCTCTTCTACCGCGAGCTCGAGCTCCCGCTCGACCGCATCCACCAGCTCGTTGACGACCCCGGCGCCGACGAGCTGGGCCACCTCCGCCGCCAGCACGAGCTGCTCGGCGAGCGGATCACCAGGCTGCAGCGCATCCGCGATGCGGTCGCGACCACCATGGAGGCTCACACCATGAGCATCGGACTCACGCCGGAGGAACGCCTCGAGGTGTTCGGCGACAACGACCCGTCGAAGTACAGCACCGAGGCCAGCGAGCGCTGGGGCGACACCGAGGCCTACCGGATCTCGCGCGAGCGCATCAAGCACTACTCCAAGGACGACTGGAAGCGGGTGATGGCCGAGGCCGAGGCGATCGAGGCCGCGTTCGCCGACGCGTTGCGCAGCGGTGAACCGCCGACGGGCGAGGTGGCGATGGAGCTCGCCGAGCGCAGCCGCCTGCAGATCACCGACGCGTATTACCCCCTCACCCATGCGATGCACGCGAACGTCGCCGACCTCTACATCGAGGACGAGCGCTTCACGCAGCACTACGACCAGCGGGCCGAGGGCCTCGCGCAGTACGTGCACGACGCGATCGACGCGAACGTCGCCCGCGCCGGCGCCGCCAGCGACAGCTCCGGGTAGGCGCGGCGCGGGGTCGCCCCCGGGCAGGAGCGTCAGGCGTCGGACGCCCGCGCGATGACTGTCGGCGTGAGCCGCCGGACGCCGTAGGCCGCGGTGGCGACGCCGCCCGCCGCGAGCGCCGTGAACGCCGCACTCGGGGAGTCGATGAAGATCTGGGCCACCACCGTCATGAGCGCCACGCCGAGGTTGCCGGCGAGCCAGACGACCGCCGAGGCCGTACCGGTGAGTTCGGGCTCGAGCCGCTCGGAGATCTCGAGGAGCACGGGGAGCGCCGGCACCAACAAGCCGCCGGCCACGCAGAGCGCGGCGACGACGAGCGCGAGCGGCGGGTCGACGGCGGCGACCGCCATCGAAACGGCCGCCGCGGCGAGGCCGCCGAGGAGCAGGCGCCGTTCGTTGCCGGTGCGGGCCGCCCAGGCCGGTGCGAAGGCCGCAACGACCAGGCCGCTGAGCACGAGGCCGGCGACGTAGAGGTCGGCGCGCTCGGCATCCACCCCACGCGGCTCGAGCAGCGGCTGCAGCACGGTGAGCAGCGCGCCGAACACGCCGAAACCACCGAACGCCAGCGCCGCCACCACGCGCATCGAGCGGTTGCGCCAGACGGTCTTCAGCGCCTCGATGCCATGGGTGCCGGCCACCTCAGCACTCACGGCCGCCGGGTGGCGGGCGGTCCACACCATCCACACCGCAGCCACGACGCCGATCGCCGCCTGCACGTTCAGCAGCGGCCCGAGGTCGACTGCGCCGTCACCGGAGAGGAACGCGAGCGGCATCAGGAAGCCCGCGAAGATGCCCACGAAGAAGCCGACGGTGCCGAGCGCGATACCCGCGGGGCGCTGCTCGGGCTGCAGATGCTGGTGCGCGACGAGCACGAGCCCGTTGAGGAGGACCGGCTGCGCGAGCGACACGAGGATCTGCCCGAGCAGGCCGAGCCCGAACGAGGTCGGGTCGATCACGCGCACGGCGCCGCCGAGGCCCGTGAGCACGGCACCCGCGAGGAGCGTCGGCCGCGGTGCGCGGTCGAGCAGCCAGCCGATCGGGATCGCGAGGATGAAGTAGAGGATCGGGTAGACGTTGGTGAGCCACGTGATCGTGTCCTTCGACACGTCGTAGGCCTCGGCCGCATCCGTCGCGATCGGTGCGTAGGTGAGCCAGTAGAGCTGGGTGACGCCGGCGACCACCGCGTGAGCGACGACGGGCGCCCACCCACGGGCGACCGGCGCGGAGGATGATCCGGGGCGAGCGTTCACGCGCCACATCTTGCCGGATCCTGCCTCAGGGTGCGCCGAGGGTCAGAGCGGCGCGACCGGGAGGCGCTGCGCGCGATCGAACCAGCCCACCAGCAGGTCGGCGTCGCGGCGGCTGCCGTGGATCAGCGGGGCGCTGTCCTCGTCGGTGAGCTCGAGCCGGCCGAACAGCGGGATCAGTTGACGACGCGTGGCGGTGACGGTGCAGCGCGCGGAGGTGCCCGGCTCGACCTCTTCGAGCCGCAGCGGCACGCGGTCGCCGCCGACGATCCTCACGGCGCCACCGTCGGTGAACGCGATCACGAGGTTGACCGGGCAGCCGGCCGTCCACAACTGGTTGACGGCGCCGAGCATCGAGCCGAGCGCGGCCGTCGGCTCGACGCCGGTGAGCTTGCGGGCGTCGACCCGGCGGCGGCGCATTCCCTTGCGACGCTTGGTCGCGGGACGCGGCGCCACGGGCACCGGCTCAGGCCGGCGAACGGACGCCGCGACCGGCGGCTTCGCCTCCTCGGCCTCCTCGACGGCGGGCGCCCGGTCCGCGGCGCGAGCCGGCGGCACCGGGAGCGCTTCCTCCTGGGCGAGCGGCAGATCGGTTTCGACATCGAGTTCAGGCGAATCCCCGGAGCCGGCCTCGATCTCCGGCTCCGCCTCGACCTCGACCTCGGGTTTGACGGGCGCAGGCGCGGAGGGCACGTCGCCGTCGATCACCCGAAGCACGGGCACGCCGACCTCGGGCAGTGGCGTCGGCTCTCGGGCGGTCGGCTCGTCCGGTTCGTCGACCGTCTCGTCCGCCTCGGTGGCCGAACCGTCGTCACGCGACGCCGGCGCCCCCGGGCCGAGCCCGCTCCCGACGAGCGGCTCGCCGGCTTCCTCTGGCGTCTCAGCCTCAGGATCAGCCGGAGGGGTGCCGGCATCCTGGACGAGCTGCTGGGTGCGGAGCCGCAGGCGCTCGGCGGCGGCGCGAAGCTGATCGAAGTCGTTGGGCGCGGGGGCCGGCGCGGGCTCCACGCCGAGTTCGGCGAGCTGCAGGCGCATCGCCGTGAGCTCACGCTCGAGCTGCGCGATGCGAGCGCGCTGCTCGTGACGATCGGTGCGGATCATCTCGAAGAGACGCGCGAGCGAGCGGCTGAGCTCCGAGACGGCGCTACGCATCTCGGAGGCATCGCCCTGCTGGGACTGGGAGAGCTGGGCGAGCTCCGTGAGGATCTCGCTGAGGCTGCGCGCCGGGACCTCGCCCGAGGGCGTGAGATCGGCGCTATCCGTCGGTCGGTCCGGCACGGTAGGCACGGTACCGATCACGGGCAGGGCACGAACGCGCGCGGGCCCGCTGCCCGCACCTGAAGTGGGGCTCAGGCGTCGGGCGACTGGCCGTTCGTGACGGCGTACGCGCCGGCGCCCGCACCGCCGAGCAGCACGAGCGCGAACAGCAGCTTGCGGCCGCGCCGAGCGGGCTTGGCGCCCACGACCTTGCGCTTCAGCGCACGCTTGCCGACGGTCCACGTGACCCAGCCGAGGGCGGTGTACAGCGGCTGCTTGGAACTCATACGGCGCACGTTAGCGCGGCCCGCCCGATTCGCCGCCCCGAAGCCAGCGCGCCCGCGGGCACGCCGACCGAGCAGGTTCAGGCGAGGATGTCGATCGAACCGCCGTGCTCGATCCACGAGCGCAGCTGCGCGAGGTTCATCGGAGCCACCGGCTGCGGCTTCTCGCCGGGCTTGCTCGGCCCCTCACCCAGCGCCATACCTGGAAGCCGATACTTGGCCGCCTCGGCCGCGATCGCCTCCATGTGCGCTTTGTTCGCTGCACTGTTGGCAGCGCTCTGTGCAGCGGCAAGTGCCGCGTTGTGTTGACCCCCGGTGCGATTCAGCCCATCCATGGCACACCGTTCCCGATTCGATAACTCGGATATCGGCAACCTTAAACCCGTTTCCTGCTCAATAACCAGGAAACTGGACAGGTGACCTATTCAGGGGTGCGCCAACGGCGATAGCGGATTCCGAGCGGCGCGCCCCGGGGCTACCCGGGCGAAGCGCCCGGCGCCCGGGGCCGCTCGAGATCTACTGCTCGGTGTGCAGTCGGTGCGCGAGGCGCGACTGCAGCGTGAAGAGCTCGATGAAGCCCGGCGAGGCCTGCTGGCTGAAGAGGCCGCCCGACTCGTTGAACGACGCGAGCGAGGCGTCATACACGGCGTGCGGGCTCTGGCGGGTGACGACGCGGGCAACGCCCTTGTAAAGCTTGACGCCGATCTTGCCGGTCACGTACTGGTTGACCGAATCCATGTAGGCGTCAAGGTTCTGGCGGAGCGGCTCCCACCAGAGGCCCGCGTACACGAGGTAGGCCCACTGGCGGTCGAGGCCGGCCTTGAACTGGTTCTGGTGGATCGTGCCCGTGAGGCGCTCGAGCTCGGCGTGGGCCGGGATCAGGATGGCGGCCGCGGGGACCTCGTAGATGTCGCGCACCTTGAGGCCGACGATGCGGTCCTCGATGTGGTCGACGATGCCGACGCCGTGCTTGATGCCGTACTCCGCGACGGTCTCGATGAGCTCGACGATCCCGAGCTTCTCGCCGTTCAGCGCGACGGGCACGCCCTGCTCGAAGTCGATCTCGATGATCTCGCTCTCGTCCGGTGCCTCCTCGGGGCGCGTGACGAGCTGGAACACGTCGTCCTGCGGAGCGACGGTGAGGTCCTCGATCCAGCGGCCCTCGGAGCTGCGGCCCCAGAGGTTGTCGTCGATCGAATACGGCGGCGGGCCCTCGGAGCCACCCTTGATCGGGATGCCATTGGCGCGGGCGTACTCGATCTCCTCCTCGCGGCCCATCTTCCAGTCACGCACGGGGGCGATGACCTTCAGCTCGGGCGCGAGCGCGGCGACGGTGCCATCGATGCGCACCTGGTCGTTGCCCTTGCCGGTGCAGCCGTGGGCGATGGTGTCGCAGCCGGTCTTGCGGGCGATCTCGACGGCGAGCTTCGCGATCAGCGGGCGGCCGAGCGAAGTGAAGAGCGGGTAGTTGAGGCCGTAGATCGCGTTCGCCTTGATCGCGGGGATCAGGTAGTCGTTGGCGAACTCCTCGCGCGCATCGATCGTGTAGGTCTCGACGGCGCCGAGCATCTTGGCCTTGTCCTCGACGACGGTGTAGTCCTCGCCGGGCTGGCCCAGGTTCACCGTGACGGTCACGACCTCGGCGTCGTACTGGTCCTGGATCCACTTCAGCATCACCGACGTGTCCAGCCCGCCCGAATACAGCAGGCACACCCGGTTGACCTGATCGGGCGTGGCCTCGTACGAGGCGGTGGGCGGCGTCGCGGTGATCGGGGCGTCGGACATGCGGGTCCTTGGGGCGTGCAGTGGTGCAGGAGCTGGCGCGGTGTGCGGACCGCGCGCGTGCCTGCAGGGTATTGACCGAGCGCCTCCGGCCGCGTTCTGCCGTGCCCGACGGGCCGGAGCTCTCGCCGTCGCCCGGCCGGGCCATCGCCACGGGCATCTCCCGGTGCGTTTCGTATCGTCTCGCGCGTGCCCGACTCCAAGACCCCGTCGATCATCGTCCGCCTCTCGGCCCGACTCATCGACGGCGCGCTCGTGTGGCTCGTGATCGCCGCGGTCACCAGCCTCCCCTCGAACTCGGAACTCGGTTCGCAGGCGCTGATCACCGGCGTCACGCTGCTCGTCGGACTCCTCATCCTGGTGCTCGCCGTGCGCACGTCCGGTCGCACTCCCGGGCGCGCGATCCTCGGGCTCAAGGTCGTCACGAGCGATGGCGAGGCTGCCTCGCAGCAGCGCGTCCTCACGCGAGAGCTGCTGGCGTTCGGCCTGTTCGCGGTCGCGCTCGGCTTGACGCAGCAGGGCACCGGTGCGGTCCTAGGGCTCTTCACCAACGCTGCCGCTCTGGAGTTCGCGGGTGACGGCAACGATGCGGCCCTGTTCCCGGTGAGCCTCCTGTTCCCTTGGGCGTCGGCGATCGCGCTGACGTACGGCGCGATCGGTGCGATCCCGGGCGGCGTCGCGGCACACGATCACCTCGCCCGCACCAAGCTCGTCTGGCAGTAGTCGCTGGGCGGCCCGCTGCCCACGCCGGCGTGCGCGGCGCCGGATTCGGCGCCTGAGGTCTCACGCACTGGTGGATCGGTGGGTTATGGTCGGCGCATGTCCCCCGCCCTGTCCCGTCTGGGTGGCGCGCTGCTTGCCGTCGCCGCCACCGTGCTCGTCGCCGGCTGCACCGTCCCCGCGCCCGAGGGTGCCGCGCCGCTGCGCTACCGCGACCTGATCTACACCGAGTCGGTCACGAAGAACGTCACGTACGGGCAGGCGGCACTCGCCGACGGCACCCAGCAGACGCTGACGATGGACATCTACCAGCCGACGGGCGAGACGGAGAAGTACCGGCCCGTGATCATCTGGGCCCACGGCGGCTCGTTCGCGGTCGGATCGAGCACCTCCGGCGACGTGGTGACGCTGGCCACCCGCGCGGCGCGCCGTGGTTACGTGAGCGCGTCGATCAACTACCGGCTGCTCGCGAAGGGCGTCACCTGCGCCGGGGCCAACTACCCAGACGTATGCGTGAACGCGGCGTTCGCCGCTTCGGACGATCTCAAGGCGGCCGTGCGCTACTTCCGCGCGCACGCCGAGGAGCTGCGGATCGATCCGGACGCGATCATCGTCGGAGGCACGTCGGCCGGTGCGATCGCCGCGGTGCTCACCGCCGCCACGCCCAACTCCGCGGGCGCGAGCGGCAACCCGGGCTTCCCGCAGAAGGTGAACGCCGCCATCTCGATCTCGGGCGGCTCGCCGACCAACCTGATCTTCGGCAAGGGCGACGCGCCGATCCTGTTCTGGCACGGCACCGCCGACAACGTCGTCCCGTACTCGTGGGCGACCTCCAACGTTGAGGCGATGACCGACAAGAACCTCATCGCCATCCTGCGCAACGTGCAGGGCGCCGGCCACGTGCCGTTCTCCCAGTACGGCGACGACATGGACGAGCAGGCACGCAACTTCGCTTACCGGGTGCTCGGGCTCTGAACTGAGCCAGCCGCCGGCCGCAAACGCGCGGCCGGCGTTCCCGCCGGGCGGTTCAGCCTCGGCGCACGCGCTGCCACGCGAGCGTGCCGAACGCGACGGTGAGCGCGATGTTCACCGGCACCGCGACGGCGGCCACGTTGCCGATGTGCGCGACGGGCCAGAGAATCGTCGCGCCCAGGACGAGCCCGGCCTGCCAGCGCGCGCCGAGTCCGCGCAGCGCAGCGGCCACCAGCACGAACGACAGCGGGAAGAAGAGGCCGAGCGGCTTGATGAGGTTGGCGGCGCCGGGCTGATCGACGAGCTGCACGTCGCCAAGGCTCATGTGGATCGCCTCGAAGCCGTAGGCCACGTTGCCCGCCATGCCGATCAGGCCGGCGAGGAGCAGCCAGGCTCGAAGGCGCGAGTCGGGCGCGAGCCAGGTGAGGACGCGGACGACGACGAAGCCGTAGGCGATCGCCCCGAGCACGTGGAAGACGCCGGCGGTCGGGTCGTCCCAGCCGCGGGCGGCGTAGGTGCTGTCGGCGACGAGGTAGAGCAGCGGCGCGACGATCAGCGACGCGTCGAGGATGCGGTCGGTGGGCGTCGCCGGTGCGGCGACGCTCTCCTGCGGGCTTGAGAGGCCCGGCGTCGCGGTGGCCGCGGGCTCGGTGGCGGTGGTGCTGGTCATCGGTTGCTCCTGGCGGTCGGGTCGGCGCCAGTGTGGGCGCCTCGCTGCGCCCGCGCCACGGGGCAAGCCCTGGAATTGGCGGTTCAGGGTTAACCCCGTAGGCAGGCCCGTGCGCGCGTGGGACCATGGCGCCGTGCTCCGCCCCACCCCGCAGCCGTCTCGCGGCGTTGTGCCCGTGCTGCTCCTCAGCGGGGTGGTCGCGGTCGTCGCCGTCGGCGCGGCGAGAGGCCTCTGGGCCCCGAACATCCACAACGGGCTCCTGGCCCTTGCGTGCACCAGCGTCGGCGCGGCCGTGCTGTGGGAGCGGCCCGGGCACCGGGTCGGCGTGCTGCTGCTCGCTACCGGGGTCGTACAGGCGGCGATGTTCACGGGCCGGCAGTTCGGCCACCACCCCGCTCCGGGTCGCGGGAGCGAGTGGCTCGCCTGGCTCGGGGTATGGCCACTGGCGGTGGCGCTCACGCTGATCACGCTTGCGGTGATCGTCTACCCGGATGGCCGGCTCCCCGCTCCCGGATGGCGCTGGGTGGTGCGCGGCGTCATCGGCGTCGGCGCGCTGTGCTCGGTGCTCTCGGCGCTGTGGCCGGTGGAGTACGCGTCGACGTCGATCACCCTCGCCCACCCGTTCGCGGGCAGCCCGCTGGATGCGGCGCAGGCGCTCTGGGATGCCCTCGCGCACCCGGCCTACGCGACGTTCCAAGTGCTGTGGGTCGCGGCCGTCGTCGCGCGCTGGCGCGGCGCGAGCCCAGTTGTGCGCAGCCAGCTGCGCTGGATCATCGGCGCCGCCGGCCTCTCCGTCGGCGCGCTGCTCATCGGACTGGTGGTCGCGGGATCGCCGCGCGCCGGCGTGCTGGCGGCCGTGCTGGTACCGGTCGCGGCGGGCGTCGCGATCGTCGATCGTCGCTACGCGGCTTCCTACGCCGCGCTGAGTTGGCTCACCCGCGCACCTGCGACCCGAGGCGACTTGCCTGCCGAACTCACCGCTGCCGCCGCACAGGCGCTGGGCGCGTCGAGCGCGACGCTCTGGATGGGCGGCCCGGAGCGCCTGCACCCGATCGGCTCGTGGCCGGCGGGCGACGGTTCGGCCGCGCCCGCAGCCCTCGCCGAGCTCGCCCTCATGCCCGGCATGTCGGCCCGGCCCATCGCCGGCAGCAGCGGCCTTCAGGCCGGCCGCACCCTCGGCGCGCTCACCGTCACCCACCGGGCCGGTGCCGGCCTGAGCCGGACCGAGGAGCGTCTGCTCGACGATCTCGCCGCTCAGGCCAGCCTCGTCCTCGCCCACCTCGATCTCGCCGGCGTGATCGAACGGGAGCGTGCTGCCGGCCACCTCGAAGACCTCACTGCCCGCGAGCGCGACGTGCTCGACCTCATGGCCCGCGGTCTCTCGAATCAGGCCATCGCCGCCGAGCTTCACCTCAGCATCAAGACCGTCGAGCCCCTGGTGAGCTCGATCTTCAGCAAGCTCGAGCTCCAGCAGGACGGCGCAAGCAACCGGCGGGTGCTCGCGGTGCTGGCCTACCTACGGGCCTGAGGCCTCTACCCCAGCAGCGCCGCGAGGCGCGTGAGGGCGTCGTCGATCTCGGAGTCCTGGATGATCAGCGGCGGCAGGAGGCGCAGCGTCTCCGGGCCGGTGGCATTGAGGAGCATGCGGTGCTCGGTGATGGCCGTCTCGACCAGCGTTGGGGCGCCGCCGCCTTCGACGTCGAAGCCGACCATCAGGCCGTAGCCACGGACATCCTTCACGCGCGGCAGGCTCGCGATGCCGGTGCGAAGCCTCTCGCCGACACGGTTCACATGGCTGAGCAGCGCCTCATCCTCGAGCACGTCGAGCGTGGCGAGGGCCGCGGCCGCGATCACCGGCGAGCCGGCGAACGTGGAACCGTGGTCGCCGCGCTGGAGCACACCGGCGTATTTGGCATTCGCGATGATCGCGCCGATCGGCAGGCCGCCGCCGAGCGCCTTGGCGCTCGTCATCACGTCGGGCACGACGGGCGTGCCCTCGAAGCGCCAGAAGGTGCCGGTGCGTCCGAGGCCGGTCTGGATCTCGTCGAAGATCAGCGCGGCGCCGACCCGATCGCAGGCCTCGCGGGCCGCGACGAGCACGTCGTCCGGCACCGGCCACACGCCGCTCTCGCCGCGGATCGGCTCGAGCAGCACGGCGGCCGTGCCCTCGTGCACCGCCGAGGTGATGCCGTCGATCGTGGGCTCGGCGACGATGAAGCCGGGGACGAGCGGCGCGAACGGGGCCTGCTTGGCCTCCTGCGGCGTCGCGGAGAGCGCGCCGAAGGTGCGGCCGTGGAAGCCCTCGCGGACGACGACGATCTCACCGGCGCTCTTCGCGCGGCGCGCGAGCTTGATCGCGCCCTCGATTGCCTCGGCGCCCGAGTTGCAGAGGAAGACCTTCGAGCCGTCGCCCAGCGAGTGCGTCGCGAGTCGTTCGGCGAGCTGGAGCGCGGGCGCGGTGTGCACGAGGTTGCTG